>NZ_JBVKCG010000013.1:110375-252941 GCF_055634995.1 Streptomyces sp. NPDC111744 | reverse complement strand
GCGGGCCTACTCGATACCAGTCAATCGATCACTCGGGAAGGTACGCCCTCCGCGTGTGCCCTCCCGAGCCGATCCACAGGTAATGAGCATTGCTCGCGGCGGGGGATGTGCTCCGGGTGCTCACCGGACCACGACTGATGGCGTCAGTGTCCATCGCAAATCGTCAGCCACCTGGTCTGCACCCCAGTACTTCAGGACGTGTGTTCTCTTCAGGTGGTCAAGGGTGCCGTGGAGTGCATGAAGGGGGATCCCGCATTCCCACGTGATTTGCTCTGTCTCGGCGGTCCCACTGTGCTCGCCAGGGGGGCAGTGACTCGCCAGGCACAGGGTGACGAGCATGGAAAGAGAGTCCGAGCCCGGACGAGCACGGCAGGCGGTGCGCAGCGCCCAGTCTGCGGCCTGTAGCCGGTCAGGACGGGCGGGATGCTGCGCGAGCAGGGCGACGTCAACCATCCGAACCTCCACTGCGCGTTCGCCGGACGCGAGCGGGCGCAGCCACCCGGCTTGGGTGAGCTCATGCCATGCATCTGCAGCGGCTCCAAGGCGAAGGCTTCGAAGCACTCCGTAAGGCAGCCTCGTTTGAGCTGCGTCGTTCATGCGAAGTGCGCACTGCAGGGCGATCAACCGGGCGTCAGCTCCCACATCGGCGGGCAGGGCAGCGGCAAGGTAGTTGAGCATCTCCCGCACCCGTGTTCGACTGTCAGGCGCTCGGGTGCGGCGCCGGCGCGCGGGTTCCTGCCTCTGCGGTGGGGCGGCGGGGACGAGGACCGTTTCGGGGACGATGGACGCCTGCGACGTAGCAGCGGCGCATGCGACGCACGCGTCGGTGAGGCGCCACAGGCGTCCACCGCGCTCGCGGATCAGCAGGAGCTGGATTGGTCCGTGGCAGCCCCGGTGCCGGGAGTGCCACGTACAGCCCCGCTCCTGGCACTGACATGTCCGCAGATGTACGGGAAGTGGATTTCGCCGCGCGTGCAGAGCTAGATGAGCCAGGGCCTGAGTCCGCGCTTTGGAGCCGATGAGTCGCCGTCCGCCGTGGGCGCACTGCTGACAAACGAGGACGGGCCCGCCGGGCTGCGGGCGCAGTTCAACCGTCCACGTACGCCGTACACCGGACTGAGCAGAGCAGAGCCTCATGGCGCGCGCGTTCCTCCTGCCCTTTCCGCGCTGGTCCCCGTCGGCCGGGTTCGGCGGCACACGGTAGTGCAGACCCCTGCCCTCTCGCCGAGCGTCGCGCTGTCGGAAATAGGGCAGAGGTCTGCACTGACAGGGCAGGGTGCTGCACCGTCGGATGGTCAGGTGACGATCTTCCCGCCCGAGCCGGACTTCGAGGCCCTGCGCCTGGAGCTCGCTCGGCTACGGGCGGCGCGGGGGTGGAGCTATGACGAGCTGGCCGCTCGCAGTGGGCTGGCCAGAAGGACCCTCATCGAGATCGAGCAGGGTCGCACCATTGGGACCCTCAAGACGTGGCACGCCCTGGCCCACGCGCTGAGCACCCCGCTTGACGAGCTGTTCGGCGCCCTGTGTCACGGGCACGAGCCCCCGACGAGCGGTGGTGGCTGACGGCCGCTTCAGGGTCGACACGGCTTCCACCCGCACGGATGACGCGACTCGCATTCTTGGTCGAGGTGTCGAACCCTTGTTGCCATAATAGAGGCCATTCGGTGGATGAAGGCGGCCCGGTCATCGCCTCCATGGCGTGTCGCTTGGCACCTTCGCGCTCATGAGCTCTTCATCTGCTCCCCGACGCCACTGGGACGGCAGCTCCACGGCCGACCACAGGCGGCGTTCGCTGCGCGTCGCTGCTGACAGCCCCACCCGGCTTCTTCGCTGTGCTCAGCGCGACCGTTGCCGCGCATGCGGCAACGCGATCGAGTGGTATCGCCGCAGTGACGAACGATTCGCGTGCCTGCATCCCGAAGAACTTCCGTCAGCCAACGTGCCTGACAAGCTCCGCTGGCATGTCAGTTCAGGCCTCGCCCATCCCGCCGGAGACGGCAGACCTTGGTGCCGCATCGCCCATGCCGCCGTCTGCCCTGCCTCCACTGGAGTCACTGCCAATCATTCAGGGCTGTCGGGCTTGCGGCGGGCACTGGCTGTCAACACACGCCGCCTGATCGACTCCGGCGCGTTCACTCCCTCCGCCTCAGAACCGGGTCCTGCACAGACGCCGGAAGCGTGCCGACCTGCACGACCCGTTGTGCAGCTTCTGTACATCCGCTATCTGGCCGCCCAGCCGGTAGAAGAGATCCAATGCGTTGCCCAGACGCGTCACCGCGGTCGTTGCCCTCAGCGGCTCCTCACCCAGGGCGCCCTTGCCGGCAGGTGGACCCTGGTGCCGGCCACAGCCAGGCAGGAACAACTTGCCTTGCCCTCCGAGATCATGGCGTTGTACGACCTCACCCACCTGCCGTACAGCGAACAGTTGCGCTGGCGCGCTCAGCGTTGCAGCGCCCACGCTGCTGCCACTGCGGCAGCTGACCTGGTGATGGCCGAGTGGGAGCCCTTCGATCCTCTCCTGCACCACACGCACATCTACCGTCGGCTGCCCACTCGTGTTCGGCATCCACAGCGGGGCGCTCACCCACGACGTCAGCCGGGCCGTCACTAGCTCTGCCTGGTGAGCTGCTCGCGACGATTCGGAGCCGCACGGCATGCACCTCAGGCCACGGTGCCCAAGCCACCGGCTTGGGCACCGTGGCCCACCGTCTGAAACCTGCGGCACATCCACCTGTTCCTGTCTCTTTCGGAGTCCGAATGCACACGCCCACCGACGAACAGGCTCAGGCCGTCGAAGCCTTTCGGCAGGGTCACCATCTCGTGCTACAGGCAGGCGCTGGCACCGGAAAGACCAGCACGCTGGCCCTGCTTGCCGCGAGCGCCCGTAGCCGCGGCCGCTTCCTTGCCTTCAACAGGGATGTCGCCCATGAGGCTTCCAGCCGGTTTCCGCGGTCGGTGACGTGCAAGACCGCCCACGCCATGGCCTACGCCGCTCTTGGGCATCGTTTCGCTCACCGCCTTAGAGGCCCCCGTCAGCCCGCCTGGAAGAGCGGCCAGGCGCTCGGCATCGACGGACCGGTCCGGATCGGTGACCGTGATGTCAGCCAGAGGACGTTGTCCCACGCCGTGTTGCGCACAGTGACACGCTTCTGTCACTCCGCCGATCGCACCGTGGATTTCCGGCACGTGCCGAGCCTCCGGGGTTTGGAAGAGCCGGACGATCACGCTGAGCTTGCCGAGATCGTCGTACCCTTCGCCGGGAAGGCGTGGGGGGATCTGCAGAATCCCGAGCACGGTGTTGTCCGTTTCGAGCACGACCACTATCTGAAAATGTGGGCGCTCACCGACCCCAGGATCGATGGTGACTTCCTTCTCCTGGACGAGGCACAGGACACCAACTCGGTGGTGGAGCAGGTGTTCACAGCTCAGGGGGCCCATGCCCAGCTGGTAATGGTCGGCGACTCCGCTCAAGCCATCTATGGCTGGCGTGGGGCACGTGATGTGATGACCGGCTTCGATGCCACCCGCCTCAGCCTGACCCGGTCCTTCCGGTTCGGCCCCCTTCTCGCCGATCAGGCCAACACGTGGCTCAGCCTGGCCGGAGCATCGATCCGGTTGACAGGCACCGAAGCGATCCCGACGGAAATCGGCCACGTCGCACATCCGGACGCCGTGCTCTGTCGCACCAACATCGGGGCCATGACGGAGGTGCTGCGGCTGCTTGCGGCCGGACGCCGTGTCGCACTGTCGCGAGGTGGGGAAACACTCGTCTCGCTCGCGATCGCCGCCAGGGCGCTCAAGGACGGCCGCCCCACCTCCCACCCGGAGTTGTTCCTCTTCTCCTCGTGGGGCGAGTTGCAGGACTACGCGCAATACGATCCTGCCGGCCGGGATCTGCAGCCGTTCGTGGAACTCGTGGACACTCATGGTCCAGAGGCCGTCATCGCTGCCGTCAATGCACTGACCGACGAAGACCAGGCGGACGTCGTCGTTTCCACCGCGCACAAGGCGAAGGGGCGTGAATGGCCCCGAGTGAGAATCGGCGATGACTTCCCGCCGCCCCCGGACTCCGACCAGCAGGACGCCTCTGGGCGTCCGATCCCCGAGCCCGTGAACGAAGCCGACGCACGCCTCGCTTACGTTGCGGTCACCCGCGCCCGGTCCCGACTCGACTTGGGCGGACTCGCGTGGATCAAGAACCATCCGGCTGTTGCAGGGTGAGCAGGAGGACTGCCCTGCTCGGGACGAAGCCCTTGGACGCCAAGCTCTCACGGGGGCTGGATTTCGGATCAGGCGTACCGCTGTCAGTCGCTCCCCCTGCTGTCGCCGGTCCATCCTGGGGCATCGTTTTCGCCGAATGGCCGTAGGTTGTTCGCTATGCCAAGTGTGCCGACGGAGCCTGCTCCGTTCCTGTCCACTATCACGACCGCCAGTTCAGCCCTTGTCGCCATCGTGGGCGGCCTTCTCGTCGCCAGATTCGTGACTCTGGGTTCCGAGCAAGAAGGGGCCCAGCGCGTCCTGACTGATGCCGAGGCACGGCTCGAGGCCGTGAAGACGCGGGCGGAGGCAGCTCGCCGGAAACGGCTGTCCTTCGACCTTGACCGCTTCTTCAGCAGAGAGGTGATCGTGGCCGTCGACAACGGTGTGCTCGACGCCGCTGGACTTCGTGAGGTAAGACGGTACTCGGCCTTGCAAGACGAAGAAATCGAACATCACGCCGCCGTGGTGGCCGAGGAGTTGACACGAGCCGAGGCGGCCTGCAGGGCGTTGCTGTCCTCCGACGAGGCGGCCGAGCCATCCAGTTGGGATGACCTTCGTCGAAGCCACCCCGAGCTTCAGATCGAGATTGAGGACGCGTGGGAGATCAAGTTCTGGCAGCTCACGGCGCCTCCCGTGAGAAGTCACAACTTGCCCGGCCTTGGCTTTCGCCATCTCCCCGCGATGATGACGAGGCCGAGCCTTTCCGAGACGCTGATGTTGCAGCGCGGTATTCGACGAGATGCGCTGAAAGCCCAGGAGGAGCGGTCGCAACAGCAATTGGAAGATCTTGTGGGCGAGGTTGCGCGGCTGAGACAGGCCCGTGAAGCGATCGTCAAACCGAAGGGGCTCGGCTTGGGCCTCGGAATTCTGAGTTTCTTCACGGTGGTTGGCGTGGTCGTGCCGCTGTTCATCATGAGTACGGCACCGAAGGACTTGACCAGCACCATGGGGGACACCGTCTTTGGTCTGTTCATGGCTGGCCTAGTGGCACTGCTCGGCTATATGGCGATTCTGGCCCTGCGCCTTCGAGTCAGCCGCTCGAGGGGCGGCAGAGATGCCACCACTTCGCCATCGTGAAATCTCCTGGAGCGACCTCATGGCAGGGCTGGAACCGCTTCAGGCAGCAGTAGAACGCCGATGCCGGCGTCGGCTAACAGGCGCGGTCAGGAGTAGCGTGACGAGCCGTCTGGGCGAGGTCCGGCACTACGAGGGAGCAGGTTTCCCCAGGCGCGATGGTCACCGCCCGATCGGCCAGCATCACCCGAATCGGCGACTCCTCCGAGTCCGGCACGCTGATCTCCAGCTGCCCGCTCCGGCGGCGTATGCCCACGCCCCAGTGACCGCGATAGTGCATCGTGAACCCGTACTCGGAGAGCGCCGGGAGCGGCACCGGGTCGAGCCACAGGGCGTCCTCGCGCGTCTCCAGCCCCGTCAGGCCACGCTGGACCAGGTCCAGCGTCCCGGCCATGGCGCCCAGATGGATGCCCTCGCCGGTTGTGCCGCCCTGGATGTCGGCGACGTCCGCCTTCAGGGCTTCATGGACGTACTGCCATGCCTCGGCCCGTCTGGCCCTGGCGAGGACGAAGCCGTGGACGAGTTCGCTGAGGGTGGAGCCATGACTGGTGCGCTGCAGGTAGTAGTCCACGGTTCTGCGCCAGATGTCGTCGTCCAGGTCGTACCCGAGACGACGGAACAGGGCTCGCAGCTCGGCGGGTGAGAACAGGTAGCCGAGCATCAGAACGTCGGCCTGCTTGGACGCCTTGTAGCGGTTGGCCGTGTCGCCCTCGGCTTCCAGGATCCGGTCCAGCCTGCGGATGGTGCTGTAGCGCGCCCGGTAGACGTCCCAGTCCAGCTCGGCGAGGTCGTCGTAGCCCTCGAACTGGCTGATGACGCCGTGGTGGAACGGCACTCGCAACCGTCGGGAGACCTCCTCCCACTTCAGCAGTTCGTCGGCGGTCAGCCGGAGCCGGTCGCACAGTTCCTCGCGGCGCCATGTGGGAAGGCGCCGTAGGAGCTCCAGGGTGCGGGTGAGGACCCAGGCCGCGGTGACATTGGTGTAGGCGTTGTCGTCCAGTCCCGGCAGGGTGGCACCCGGGTAGCCGTCGTGGTACTCGTCGGGGCCGACGACACCGCGAATTCGGTAGCGGCCCCTGTCGGGGTCGAAGGCGGCGAGGTCGGCCCAGAAGCGGGAGATCTGCAGCAGCATCTCCGCGCCCCTGGTGTGGAGGTACTCCGTGTCGCCGGTGGCCTCGCAGTACTGCCAGACGTTGTAGGCGATCGCCGAACCCACGTGGTGCTGGAGGCGGGAGTGGTCCGGCAGCCAGCGGCCCGAGGCCGGGTTGAGATGCCACTCCTGGGACTCCTCACGGCCGTCGCTGCCGCTCTGCCACGGGTACATCGCCCCCGCCCGGCCGGTCGCGGTCGCCGTTCGGCAGGCGCGCGGGAGCCGCTGGTAGCGGTAGTTCAACAAGGATCGTGAGACCTCAGGGAAGTGCAAGTTGAGATAGGGCAGGACGAAGAGCTCGTCCCAGAACACATGGCCCCGGTACGCCTCGCCGTGCAGGCCCCGAGCTGGAGCCCCTACGTCAAGGTCCGCTGTGTTCGGTGACAGCGTCTGCAGGATGTGGAAGAGGTGGAAGCGCAGGATGCGGCCGGCTTCGCCGGGCACCTGGAGGTCGGCGCGCCGCCACAGCCGTTCCCACGCGGCGGTATGGGAGTCCAGGAGCGCGGGGAAGTCCGGTGCTGTGGTCACCCGGTCGACCGCTTCGCCGAGCGGGTCGCTGATCGCCGTGTCCCGCGAGGTGTGAAGGGCCACGGTCTTGTCCACGGTGATGGGTCGGCCTGATGAGAAGGGGATCATCAGACGGTGGACCGCGCGTTGGCGGGCCGGACGGAGCACCGACAAGGCTGGAGCCCCGTCGGCGATGACCGTCGTCCGGGCGGCCAGGGCGACGGAGATGTCCGACGTGCTGGTCCGGCAGGTCAGCCAGACCGTGTGGGGTTCGTGGGTGCCGGTGCGCACATGGGTCACATGGTGGCGGTTGAGGGCGCGGTAACGGTGCACGTTGCCGTTGATCACCTCGCCGTCGATCGAGCTTTCGATCTCGATCTCGCCTGACCAGTCCTCGGCCGTGATGACCGTGCGCAGCGCGGCCAGGTGTGGGTCCCCCATGTGCACCAGGCGGATCTGCTCGACGCTGAGCGTACCCCTCTCGCCCATCCGGTGCCGGAAGGATCGGGTGAGCGTGCCGCGGCGCAGATCCAGGGTGTGCTTGTGGTCCAGGAGCGTGTGCGTGCTGGGAGAGATCCACGGGCCCCACGCTCCCTCGGCGCGGCGCAGACGGCATCGGAGAAGCAGCCAGTTGGGGAGGTTGACCAGATCCTCGTTCACCACGCGCCGCCCCGCCACGGTCGACTCCACGCGGTTGTAGCAGCCGGCCACATAGGTCGCCGGGTAGTGCACCAGGCCGGCCCGGCGCTCTGGCAGCGCGCCCCGAGTGGCGAAGTAACCGTTGCCGAGGGTGCAGAGGGATTCGCGCAAGCGCTCGGCGGCGGGGTCGTAGCCCTTCCACTCCCACATCCACTCCGGCATCCGTCACCTTCCTATCCTCCGGAGGCCCTGGAAGCCCAAGTACGTGCGGCGAGTCTCAGACCGGTTGCGGAACGACGACGACCGGGCATTCCGAGTGGTGCAGGAGGGCGTGGGCGGTCCTGCCGAGTTGCAGACCGAAGTGTCCGTGTCGTCGCTGGGCGCCGACGACGATCATGTCGGCTTCGGCTGACGCCTTCAGGAGAATCCGGTGGGCGGGGCCTTCGAGCGGCTGACGTCGGACATCCACCTGAGGGTGCTCCCGTACGGCCTCACGTAGTGCGTCGTCGAGGCCGGTGGAAGCCCGCTCCTCGCGCAGCCGGGCAGCGTCGTCCGCGATCAGCATGTGGTCCACGGGCTCCTGCGACGGGTTGCGCCAGGCCCGTACGGCCGTCAGGGCGCAGCCGCGCACCTCCGCCTCGCGGACGGCGAACCGTACCGCCGCCGCGCTGCCGGTCGAGTCACCAACACCCACGACGATGCGGCCGAGGGCTCCCCGGCGGTTCGGATCCGCGCCACGGACCACGACGACCGGGCAGACGGCGCGGGCCGCGACCGCGAGGCTGACGGATCCGAGGAGCATCCCGGCGATCTCGCCTCGCCCGCGTGAGCCCGTGACCAGCGCGAACGCCTCGGGGGCCGCCTGCAGCAGCGCGGACACGGCGTCCTCGGCCAGTACCTCACCCGAGACCTTCACCTCGGGGTTGCGGCGCCGGGCCCGCTCCACGCAGGACGCGATGATGTGCTCGGCCATGACTTCCTCGGCCGGGCGGTCCGTGGTGAAGGACGGCTGGGCGCCCTCGTACACCTCCCACAGGGAGGCATGGATGAGGCGAAGCGGCAGCCCGTACCGTGCCGCCTCGTCCACGGCCCAGTCGACCGCCGTCAGACTGGAGTCCGACCCGTCGACGCCTACGACCAGTGGGAGGTCCATCGCCGTCACCGCCTTTGCCGCCGGACTGCCGTGAGCCCCTGTGAATACCGTCGCACTGCCTGCTCGGCGCCGCGACACGCCACCGGGCCGGACTGGTCGGTCGCCGGCCGATTTGCGGTGGGTGCGCTCGCCGTGAAGCTGGAGGCAGTGGCCGAGCCAACCCCCTCCGGAACCTTTCAAGGACTCAGGGCATGCCTGTCGCTGTTCCGCACATCGTGAGCGATGTGATGACCGCGCCCGCTGTCGCCGTCGGGCGTGACGCGCGCTTCAAGGAGCTCGTGCGGGTCATGGACGAGCGCCATGTGAGTGCCGTGCCGGTCGTCAGTGGCGAAGGGCGGGTCGTCGGTGTGGTGTCCGAGGCCGATCTGCTGCTCAAGGAGGAGTTCCGGGACCGCGAGCTGTCCCACTTCGAGCGGATCCAACGCCGGTCCGACCTGGCCAAGGCGGAGGGCATGACCGCCGAGGAGGTGATGAGCACGCCCGCTGTCACGGTCCGACCGAACGACACCCTCACCCAGGCGGCCCGCCGCATGGCGGTACACCACGTCAAACGGTTGCCCGTGGTCGACGACGCGGATCGGCTGCGTGGCGTCGTCAGCCGTGGCGACCTGCTGAAGGTGTTCCTGCGGTCGGACGAGGACATCGAGGAGGAGGTCCGCCGCACGGTGGTGTCCTACCTGTTCCCCATGCACGCTCATGCCATCCACGTGTCCGTGGGGGACGGGATCGTCACGCTCCGCGGGCCCGTCCACGACACTTCGCTCATCTGGGTCGCCGAGCGCCTCGTCCATGGCATCGAGGGCGTGGTGGGTGTCGAGTCGCAGCTCAGTGGGGAGGACTCCCGCCCGGTGGGAACCTGCCCGGCCGAGTGACCCCGTGGGTGTTGGTTGGCGCTCCGGTTCACCTCACAGGGCGGGTAAACCGCGGCTGTCTACTGATCAGCCGGAGTTATCCGGCGGCCCGTGAGGCTTGTGGGCCGGATCGACACCCACATCTCGCGCTCGCCGCCGGCCCAGGGGGTGGTGTGCGCGTGCTGGGTGAGCCTGTGTACTGCCTCCGGCTCCGTCACGACGCTTGCGGGGCCGACGGCGAGAACGCTCCAGCCCTGGCTCATGGCGTCGTCCACGTGGTCGACCTCGAAAGCGACTTCTGTCTCAGCTGCCGCGGCCGCCACGGAGTCGGGAGCGGTCCGGAAGACGATGGCGTCGGCGACGATCTCGTAGTTGACCGGGACGACCGCCGGGCGGCCGTCGGACGCCGACACCGCGACGCGACCCACACCATGCGTGGACAGCAGGGTGCGGCACTCTTCCGGGGCCAGGTCCCGCAGCTCGGGGTGCAGCAGTGCGTGGCCCTGACCGGGGGGAAGATCCATGCCTCCGCCACGGAGTGCGGCGACTGTGGTGCCGAGGGCGTCGGCCAGCCGGATGAGAGTCGCAAGGCTCGGGTCGGCGGGCTGCCCCTCCAGGTAGGCGAGGTAGTCGGGCGACATCATGGCACGGCGGGCCGCTTCTACCAGGCTCAGCCCTTGCCGTCGGCGTTCGACCCCCACGCGCCGTCCGATGTCGCCAGGATTGGTCGCTCTGGTCGACCGCGGAGCGGTGAACACGGTCTCCGCTTCGTGTGTGTCGGGCAGGGGCTCGCGTGTGGCCACGGGTTGTTCATGTCCCAGATGGTGGATGTGGGCGTCGGGCCCCGGGAACACGAGCGTCACTTCGTCCGTGTCCGACCAGCGCACGTCGTAAGGGGGTGTTCCGTCCTCGTGGTGCAGTCCGACGATTTCGCCGTCGCGCCTGGCGGCGCCGGTCGCCGGACTTTCGACGACGAGTTGATCGCCGAGGTGAGCTCGCATGATCGCCGCCCTCTCCTCAGAATGGTGCTGTATCCAACCTGCCACGCGGGCCGCACCGCCGCACGGGGCGGCTGCCCCGTCTCCACGAGCTGGGCGGCATGTTCCCGGGAGGCGACATGCACCACCGAACGGTCGAGGAGCTCATGAGCCGGGACGTCGTCCGGGCACGGCGTGACACGCCGTTCAAGGAGCTCGTCAGACTGCTGGAAGAGAACGACGTCACCGCCGTGCCCGTGGTGGACGAGCTGGACCGTCCGCTGGGTGTGGTGTCCGAGGCCGACCTGCTCCGAAAGAGCGCCGACCAGGCCGACCCCTCGGGCAGGACGCCCGTCCCGCACCTGGAGGCCTGGGAACGGGCCAAGGCCGAGGGCTCTCGTGCCGAGGAACTGATGTCCGCTCCCGCGGTCTGCGCACGTCCCGAGTGGACCGTGGTCGAGGCCGCCCGACTCATGGAGGCCCAGCACGTCAAACGACTGCCTGTGGTGGACGAGACGGACCGGCTGCTGGGCATCGTCAGCCGCGGTGATCTGCTGCGGGTCTTCCTCCGCCGTGACGAGGCCATCCGCGAGGAGATCACCGGCGATCTGCTGCGGCGCACCTTGGGACTCGATCCACGGGACGTGAGCGCGGAGGTGCGCGACGGGCGGGTGACGCTCGCCGGCACCGTCGAGTACAGCAGTCTGATCCCCGTCATCGAGCAGTTGTGCCGTGGCGTCGACGGCGTGGTGTCGGTGTCCGGGAATCTCTCCTACCAGAAGGACGGTTCCCGGGATGCGTCCACCGACACTTGAGCCGCGGCCGGATGAAACCCCCGGCCCGGGCTGCGAGCGCAGGCTCTCCCCCTTGCTTGTCTTCCCACGAACCATCGGAGTTCACGCGGGCCGTTCAGCGGTCTGAGGAATGCTGGGACGGGACGCCGCCATGCCCTGGACGTCGCGTTCGGCGGCGTTCAGGAGTTGGTGGGCGAGGTCGTGCATGGCCCTTCCTGCCGCCAGTTCGTCGCCGATCTACGGCACGTTCGTGTCCACCGGATTGCAGTGCGCGGTTCCATGCCCGGTGAGCGCCGTGGTGCCGGTGGCCAGCGTGACGTGTGCCTTCGTTGTCCCGTCGTCGTCTTCGAAGAGGTGGAGACGCACGCTCCACTGTCCGGTGTGCGACATCGTTCTCTCCTTGCCTGTGTGCAGCGCGCTGCTGCAGTCCGAGCAGCGGCGCTCCAGGTGACCGCACCGGATGGGCGGGATGGCTGGAAGCCACGTGGATGGCATCCAGTCGGCCACTGGGCGGTCCCCCGGTCTTTCCACGATCAGACGACGCCGCTCCTCGGCCACAGGGCCGAAAGTCCCTGTCGAACCGGCGACCGGCCCTGGAAGCCGACTGCGTCCCGTTCCCCTCGTGGCGGGGCGGTCACATCTGAGGGACGACGGCGACGGGACACGGTGCGTGATGCAGCAGTGCGTGGTTGATCAGGCCGAGCTGCAGGCCCGGATGCCCAAGTCGTCGACGGGCGCCCACGACCAGCAGATCCGCCGTCGACGCGGCTTCCAGCAGCGCCGGGCGCGCCGGTTTCTCGATCAGTCTTCGGCTCACCGCCGCGTCCCCATACCTTTCAGCGGGGTGGCGCAGAGCGTCGTCGAGAACCTGAGCCGGCGGGCGACGGTGGGCTTCCAGGAACCACGACGGGGCCTGTGGGGTCGTACAAGCACCGGACGGTGCACTCCAGGCATGCACCGCCACGAGCCGGCAGCCTCGCACATTCGCCTCGCGCAACGCGAAGTCGACGGCCGTACCGCTGCCTTCCCCGTCCTCGATGCCCACGACCACGTTTCCGAAATGGGCAGCGTGATGCTCCGGGGAGCCGCGAACCACGACAACCGGACAGTCGGCGCGTGCCGCCACAGCGAGGCTGACCGAGCCCAAGAGCATGTCGGCTAGGTCTCCGAGTCCCCTGGACCCCAGGACCAGCGCGAAGGCATTGCGCCCCTTGCCGACCAGTGCTGAAGCCGCGTCCTCGTGTGACACCTCGCTGGACAACCGGACCGCTGGAGCGCTCCCCCTGGCGCGCGCGGAGGCGGCGCTGATCACGTGGGACGTTTCCTGCTCTCCGGCCGTCGCGTGCAGCAGATGGAGCGGAACCCCGTGCCGGGCTGCCTCGGAGGCGGCCCAGTCGACCGCCTCCAGGCTCGCCTCGGATCCGTCGACGCCCACCACCAGGGGAATCGTCACCGCGCCTGTCTCCTCTCGCGCCGGATCACACGGCTCCGGTCCCCTCCGCCGCGGCCCCACATGCGCCGCGGTGAGGACCAGGGGATCCTCGAATGGGAGATACGCCTAGCGCCCGGTATGCAGGTGACGTGCGGACCGTTCACCCGGTCGGACTCGTCCGCCGCCCCCTCCAGCTTCGTACGAGACGGAGGCCGTCGCCATGCCACCAGTCGTCACCGTAGGGCTCACAGTCCGTCTGGGTGTTTGGCCGCCGCCTTCCGGGCCGCCGACTCGGAGACGGAGACGACACAAATCACGGGCGCTTCCCCGTCGCCGCCGTTCCTCATGACGGAGTCCAGCCTTCGCGCGTCTCGGGCCGACGCGTCCGCGCTTCAGTCGGCCGCCAGGCACGACAACGAGCCGCTCCCGCGCGCCGGGGTGTGCGAGACCCACACAGCGACGCTGTTCTTCGTCGGCGATCGGGCCTACAAGCTCAAGAAGCCGGTCGATCTGGGATTCCTGGACTACACCACGGTCGCGGCACGCCGGGCCGCATGCGAGCGCGAAATCACCCTCAACCGCCGGTTCGCCCCCGACGTCTACGTGGGTCTGGGTGAGTTCCGCAGCCCCGATGCCGAGGTGCCTGAACCGGTCGTGGTGATGCGCCGCATGCCGGAGGACCGCCGCCTCTCCCGTCTCGTACGAGCAGGGGATGCCGTGGACGACATCCTTCGGACTGTCGCCCGCCACCTGGCAGCGTGGCACGCGGCCGCACCCCGTGGCCGCGATGTGGACGAACAGGGCACGCGAGACGCGCTGTCGGCGCGTTGGGAGGCGAGCTTCGCGCAGCTGCACGCGCTGGCGGCGGTGGGAGTCGTACCCGACTGCCTGACGGATATCGAGCGGCTGGTGCGCCGCTATCTCGCCGGTCGCAAGCGGCTGTTCGACAGCCGTATCGAGCAGGGACGGGTGGTCGACGGCCACGGCGACCTGCTCGCCGAGGACGTGTTCTGCCTCGATGACGGCCCCCGGGTCCTGGACTGCCTGGAGTTCGACGATCGCCTCCGCTACGTCGACGGCCTGGACGACGCCGCCTTCCTCGCCATGGACCTGGAACAGCTCGGCGCTCCGGAGGCCGCGGCGTACTTCCTCGCCCGGTACGGCGAGTACTCAGCGGACCCCGCGCCTCCTTCCCTGTGGCACCACTACGTCGCCTACCGAGCCTTCGTCCGTGCCAAAGTCTCGCTGATCCAGGCCCGCCAGGGCGCGCCCGGCGCGGAAGCGGCGTCGCGGCGGCTTGCCACCGTGGCACTGCGCCACCTGCGCAGCTCGGCTGTCTGCCTCACCCTCGTCGGCGGACTGCCGGGCAGCGGGAAGTCCACCCTCTCCGGAGCCCTCGCCGACCGGCTGGGAGTCACCCTGCTCAGCAGCGACCGCATCCGCAAGGAGCTGGCGGGCATCCCGGCCGAGCGGTCCGCGGCCACCAGCTACGGCGAAGGGCTGTACACACCCGAGTGGACGGCGAGGACCTATGCCGCCCTGCTCGACCACGCAGCCGTTCTGCTGTCGTCCGGCGAGTCCGTCGTCCTCGACGCCACCTGGTCCGACGCCACCCAGCGTGAGGCAGCGGTGCGGGCGGCCGAGTGCACCAGCGCCGACCTGGTGGCCCTGCACTGCCATGTGCCGGGTGATGTGTCGGCGGCCCGCCTGATCACGCGCGCCCCCGGCGCCTCCGACGCGAGCCCCGAGGTCGCCGGTGCCATGGCCGCGAGGGAAGCGCCGTGGCCCGAAGCCGTCCCGGTCGACACCAGTGGCGCGCTGGAATCCGCCGTCTCTCGGGCGCTGACGGCCGTACGCCCGAGGGGAACCGGTCAGGCCCCAGTCTTCCGCCGTCCGTACATGGAGCCGGACTGAGGCACACGCGCGTCCGTGTTGCCCGGGGGCACTGTGGGGGTGACCGTGGAGGTGGGGGAGCGAGGAGTGAGTTCGGTGCGAGCGCTCGTCTACCACGGCCCTGCACACACCTCCTGGGATACCGTTCCCGATCCCGTGATCGAGGAGGCGACCGACGCGATCGTGCGCGTCGACGCCACCACTGTGTGCGGCACTGATCTCCACATCCGGCGGGGAGACTTCCCCGAGGTGAAACCGGGGACGGTACTTGGCCACGAGGCTGTCGGCGAGGTCAAGGAGATCGGTAGCCAGGTCCACCACCTGCGCCCCGGTGATCAGGTGATCGTGTCGTCCGTCTCCGCCTGCGGTCACTGCAGGGAGTGCCGCGACACCAGGTACGGGCAGTGCCGTGGCGGAGGCGGATGGATGCTGGGGAATCTGGTCAACGGCACCCAGGCCGAGTCGGTGCGCGTGCCCTTCGCCGACCACTCCACCACCCGGCGACCCTACGACCTCGCGCTGGATGACGCGGTGCTGCTCGCCGAACTCCTTCCGACCGCCTACGAGGTCGGAGTGCGCAATGGACACGTCTGCCCGGGAGACACCGTCGTCGTGGTGGGCGCGGGCCCCGTCGGGCTCGCCGCCGTGGTTCTTGCGCGGCTGTACTCACCGCGCAGGATCATCGTCGTGGACCGACCGCTGCCCGGGTGGGGGCGGATGTCGCTGAATCGCCGGGGAAGATGATCACTGACCTGTCCGAGGGGCCGGGCGCAGACGTGGTCATCGAGGCGTCGGGCGACCCGGACGGCTTCGTGCTGTGCACGCGCGCCGTCCGCACGGGAGGGCACATCGCCAACATCGGCACGCACGGCAAGCCGGCGACGCTCCACCTCGAGTCCCTGTGGCGCAAGAACGTGACGATCAGCACGGGCCAGGTGGACACGTCCTCCACATCATGGCTGCTGGAGCTGATGAGGTTCGGACATCTGCCCGTCTCACGGCTGGTCACCCACACCTTCGATATGGACCGGATGGAGGACGCGTACGAGGTGTTCGCGTGCGGCCCCAGCACAGGAGCCCTCAAAGTCGTCCTGCACCCCGACTCGACCCCCGGATGAGTTCCGGGCGCTGCGAGCGTGCGGGTGGGGTGGTGTGGCCTCGCGGGACTGGCGCTGGGCTCGGTCGGCGGGCCGCACCATGCGCACTGCCACGCCGCCGTCGTGCGACGCGAGGCGCGGTCATGACCGGTCGGCAGCAGTCCTGCCGACCAGGAACCGCGCCGCGTCGGACAGCGTGGTCAGCTCCGGGTAGTCTTCCTCGTCGATACGGGCTCCGGTGCGCTCGGACAGCAGTTCGATCAAGCTGAGGAAATCGAGCGAATCCAGGTCGAGCACGTCGCGGAACTTGTCGTCCGGTCCAACCAGAGTGAAGTCGGCGTCTGGGATGATCTGTGTGATCGACTCCTTGATCACCGTCAGAGCCTCCGCGTTGTTCAAGGGCTTCATCTGACTCACAGCTTCTCGGGTTTCTGCAACAGGCGGTCGACCGCCGTGAGGTAGCGCGCTCCCACGGCTCCGTCCGTGGCCCGGTGGTCGGCGGCCAAGGTCGCGGTCACCACCGGACGTACGCCGACCATGCCGCTCGCGGCCCAGGGCCGCTCGACGACCGCTCCGAAGCCGACCAGGGCCACCTGGGGCGGGTGTATGACCCCGAACACCGCCTCTACGCCCTGGTCGCCCAGGTTGGTGACGGTCAGAGTGGCGCCCGTCGTCTCGCTCCCGCGCAGCCGTCCGCGGCGGGCTCGTTGGACAAGGTCCTTGAGGCGGACCATGAGGGCGTCGGGCGGCAGGGTGTCGGCGCGGTGGATCACCGGCGCGAGCAGTCCGCCCTGCCGGAGCGACACCGCGACGGCCAGGTTGATCTCAGAAGCCGGGACGAATCCGTCGTTCCGCCAGTAGCCGTTGAGAGTGGGCACCTCGCGAGCTGCCAGGGCGGCGGCTTTGAGGAGCAGAGCCGCGGGCACGAGGCGGTCGGCGGGCGGACGACCGCGGTTGATCCTGCGCAGCCATTCCTCGGCCGCCGCGAGATCAATGGCGGTGGACAGGTAGTAGTGCGGGATCTCCCGTTTGGAGCGGCTCATGAGGTCGGCGATGGCACGGCGCATGGCGTCCGTACGTTCCTCCGGGCGGCTGTGGATCGCGACGCCCGCGGGCGGGCGCTGCTCGCCGTCACGCGGGCCCCGATCCGGCCGCTCGGCCCCGGCGCCTGTGTGCACGTCCGCCGCCCGCACGGCTCCGCCGTCGCCGGTGCCCCGCACCGCTCTCAGGTCGATGCCGAGGTCGTGGGCGAGGCGCCGTGCGTACGGTGTGGCGCGGACCCTGGACGTGAGAGGCGGCGCGGCGTGCTCCACGTCGGCACGGGTGATGCGTCCGCCCGGCCCGGTGCCGTGCAGAGTCGTCAGGTCTACACCCCGGTGCTCCGCCAGGTGCCGTACGAGGGGCCCGGCGCCGGTCACCGAGGAGGCTGCGGCGGATGGCTCCGGCAGCGCTTGCACGTGCTGCCTGGCCGGCTGCTTCCGGGGCTCGGCTTGTGCCGGCTTGGAGGCGTGCTCGGGCTTGCGGGCCGCCTTCGGCCGAGGCTGCGGGCGCTCGTGCCGGGCGGCCGGTTCCTGGTCGGCCTTCGCGCGTGCAGGCGTCGGGGGCGGCTGAGCCTCACCGACGGGCTCGCTCGGTCCGGCTGCCACCGGCTCCCCGGGGGCGCCTGCCGGCACGCCGGAGGCGGCTTCGCCTTCGATCACCGCGAGCGGCGTCCCCACCGGAACCCGGGCGCCCGGCGCAACGAGCAGCCGTCCCACGGTCCCGGACTCGAAACACTCGACCTCGATGGCAGCCTTGTCCGTCTCCACGACGGCCACGACGTCGCCCTTGTGCACGCGGTCACCGGGGCTCACGAGCCACTCCTGCAGGAGTCCCTCTTCCATGTCCGCGCCTAGTGAGGGCATGGTGAACGCGGTCATCTCAGCCCGACCTCCCGCTGACCGGCGGCCGCTCCGGCGTGCCGGCTCCGGTCGGCACCGGTTCGCCTACGGCGCGATGCGCGGCAGCGACGACTCCGTCCACCTGGGGCAGCGCCGCCTCCTCCAGCCTGCGCGCGTACGGCATGGGCACCTCGGCGCTGCACACCCGCTCGACGGGGGCATCGAGGTCGTAGAAGTGCTGTTCCGTCAGACGTGCCGAGATCTCCGCGGCGAGGCTGCCGGTGCGCCAGCCCTCGTCGATTACGACGGCACGATGGGTGCGCGTCACCGACTCGCCGATGGTGGCGTCGTCCAAGGGACGCAGGGTGCGCAGGTCGACGACCTCCGCGCTGATGCCGCCGCTCGCGAGGTCGCCGGCCGCGGCCAGGGCCTTCGGCAGTGAGCCCCCGTAGGTGATCAGGGAGACGTCCGTACCGGCTCGGCGGACGACCGCGTTGTCGATGTCGACCGGCCCCGCGTCGGCGGGTAGCTCACCCGAGACGTTGTACAGGCTGCCGTGCTCGAAAATCAGCACCGGGTCCGGGTCGGCGAGCGCGGGGGCCAGCATGTAGCGGGCGTCGGTGAGGGTAGCCGGGGCGAGCACCCGCAGGCCGGGGATGTGCGCGTACCAGCCCTCCAGGCTGTGCGAATGCTGGGCCGCGAGCTGGCGTCCCGCGCCCGTGGTCATCCGGATCACGATCGGCACGGGCAGCTGGCCGCCCGACATGTGCAACAGGGTCGCCGCGTTGTTGAGGATCTGGTCGAGGGCCAGCAGGCTGAAGTTGACCGTCATGATCTCGACGATCGGGCGCATGCCCGCCAGGGCCGCGCCGATGCCGGCTCCGACGAACGCCGACTCGGACAGCGGGGCGTCGCGGATCCGTTCGGGCCCGAACTCCTCCAACAGTCCGAGACTGACGCCGAAGCAGCCGCCGTACCGGCCCACGTCCTCACCCATCAGGAACACTCGCTCGTCCGTGCGCAGCGCTTCGCGCAGGGCCTCGCGCATCGCCTCCCGATAGGTCGTCTTCCGGTCGTCGGGCGCGGCGGGTCCGGCGGTACGCGTGCGGGTGGCGGTCATGGCCGGCTCGCCTCCGGGCTGGTGACGTACTTCAGCAGATCCTCGACGGGTTCCTCGGGAGCCTGATCGGCGGCCTCGACGGCGCGGTCGATCTCGGCGGCCAGGCGGTCCTCCAGGGCGGTGCGGGCCTTGTCGGTCAGCTCCTTCGCCTCCCGCAGTCGCCGGGCGAGCCCTTCGACCGGGTCGCGTTCCTTCCAGTGCTCGATCTCGGTCTTGTCGCGGTAGCGGTCGGGGTCGTACATGGAGTGGGCGCGGAAGCGGTACGTGCGCATCTCCAGGAAGTGCGGTCCGGTTCCGGCGCGTACGCCTTCGGCCGCCCGGCGGGCGGCGTCCTCCACGGCGAAGACGTCCATGCCGTCGACGGCCCAGGAGACCATGCCGTACCCGGCGGCACGCAGCGCGAGGTCGGTCTGGGCCTGGTGCCGGGCCAGGGCGGTGCCCATCGCGTACAGGTTGTTCTCGCAGACCAGCAGCAGCGGCAGCCCCCACAGCGCGGCGAGGTTGGCGGTCTCGTGGAACTCGCCCTCGGCAAAGGCGCCGTCGCCGAAGAAGCAGCAGGTGACACGATTGCGGCCGGTCATGCGGTCGGCGAGGGCGAGGCCGGCCGAGAGCGGGAGCCCACCGCCGACGATCGCGTTGCCGCCGTAGAAGCGGCGGCCGGCGTCGAAAAGGTGCATCGAGCCGCCACGGCCGCGGCTACAGCCGGTCACCTTGCCGAACATCTCCGCCATGATCGCCTCGGCCGGAACCCCGCGGGCGAGTGCGTGCCCGTGTTCGCGGTAAGTCGACACGACCGCGTCGTCGGCTGTGAGTGCCTCGGTCACGCCGATGGCCACGGCTTCCTCGCCGATGTAGAGGTGCATGAAACCCCGGATGCGGGCGGCGCTGTACAGCTCCACGCAGCGCTCCTCGAACCGGCGGATGCGCAGCATCGACTCCAGCAGGGCCAGCCGGTGCCCGGAAGCTTGACGGTTCGGACGGGAGGCGGTGCGCGGTGAGCGAGGGGTGTGGGTAGCACTCATGCGGGCTGCTCCGTTCTCGGCGCGGAGGAGGACGCCTCCAGGGTGGAGTCCTCCAGGGTGGAGATGTCACCCTCGGGCAGTCCGAGTTCACGGGCCCGTAGCAGGCGGCGCATGACCTTGCCGCTGCGGGTGTGCGGCAGGTGCTGGTCGAAGGCGATCTCGCGGGGCGCCACGGCCGGGCCCAGCCGGCGCCTGGCGAAGGCCAGCAATTCCTGCCGCATCGCGCTGGTCGCATCGAAGCCCGGCCGCAGGGTGACGAAGGCCTTCACGATGTTCCCGGCGACGGGATCGGGGCGGCCGATGACGCCGGACTCGGCGACTGCCGGGTGCTCCATCAGGGCGCTCTCGACTTCGAAAGGCCCGATGAGGTGGCCCGCCGACTTGATGACGTCGTCGGCGCGCCCGACGAACCAGTACCAGCCGTCGGTGTCGCGTCGTACGAGGTCACCGGTGAGGTACCAGCCGTCCGCAAAGGCCGCCGCGGTGCGTGGCTCGTCGTGCAAGTAACCGCGGAACATGGACGGCCAGCCGGGCCGGAGCGCCAGTTCTCCCTCCACTCCGGGCTCTTCCAGTACGGTGACGCGTCCCTCTGCGACCTCGGCCCGGCCGTCCTCGCCGCGCCGCAGTACCGCCGCCTCCACACCGGGCAGGGGGCGCCCCATCGAACCGGGACGGATGTCGCAGGCAGCGAAATTGGCGATCATGATGGCGCCGGTCTCGGTCTGCCACCAGTTGTCGTGCACCGGCAGTCCGAGAACGTCCCGCCCCCACACCACCGCCTCCGGATTGAGCGGCTCGCCGACCGACGCGATGAACCGCAGCGCGCTCAGGTCAAACGAGCGGGGCAGGTCGTACGGCCCGGTCCTCGACGTCGTGCGCATCAGCATGCGCAGGGCCGTCGGCGCCGTGTACCAGACGCTCACCCGCTGTTCGGCGAGGATCCGGTACCAGCGGCGGGCGTCGTATTCGCCCTCGTCCACCACGACCGTCACGCCGTGCATGAGCGGGGCGATGATCCCGTAGGACATCCCGGTCACCCAGCCCGGGTCGGCAGTGCACCAGAACACGTCGTCCGGGTGCAGGTCGAGGGCGTACAGCGCGGTCATGTAGTGGGCGACGGCCGCCTGGTGCACGTGCACCGCGCCCTTGGGAATGCCCGTCGTGCCGCTCGTGAAGTGCAGCAGGGCCATGTCGTGCGGTGAGGTCGGCGGAATCGTGAAGGTGTCGGCAGCGTCGGCCATCAGCGCGTCGAGGGACAGGGTGTCAGGCAGGTCGTCGGCCCCGTCGCCGACGATCAGTACATGGCGCAGGGCGGCCAGGGCCTGGCGTCGTCCGGCGACCTTCCTGCGGTACAGGTCCGCCGTGGTGACCAGCACCTGTGCGTCGCTCAGCGTCATCCGCTGGAAGACCGGGTCCGGTCCGAAGGCGGAGAACAGCGGGCAGAGGACACTGGTGTTCTTCAGCGTACCGAGGACCACGGTGTACAGCTCTGGGCAGCGCCCCAGTAGCGTCACGACCCGGTCGCCGTGACCGATACCGAGGCCGCGGAGCACGTTGGCGAATTGCGCCGTCGAGCGGGCCAGATCCCCGTAGGTCGTGGAGGTCACGGAATCGTCCCGCCCGACACAGCGCAACGCGACCGCAGTCGCACGGCCAGATGCCACCTGCCGGTCCGCGGCCTCGTGGGCGATGTTCAGTCCCCGTCCGCCGGGCAGCCCCTGCAGCCTGCTCCCCGCCGCCTGCCACGAGAAGTCCGCGCACTCCTCGTCGTAGTCGCGCAGATTGGGGACGACGAGCGGCGGGGTGTCCTTCCGGATGGTCTCCCATGGCATGGCGGCCCCTCCTTCCTTCGGGCCTTCTTCGACCATCCGTCCGGTCCGTTCCGTCCGCACTGGGTCGAACGGCCCCCGTCCGTGGCCGGACGGCTCCGGTCCACGCCTGTGGCTTGCTGAGACGATGGCCGGACCAGCCTCTCCGGGAGGTGAACGGCCATGGGGCCTCGGCTCCGGTTCACGCTGCTGGGCGTGGGCGCCATGGCCTCCCCGCGCTTTGCGCCGGCCGGGTTGTTGGTCGTCTGTGGCGTCATCGTGTCGCGTTCGACGGCGGTCCCGGGGCGGAGCCGCCCGAGGGCCGGCTGGACGCCTGGCTCGTCACCGACGACCACGCCGAACTCCGCTCCGCCGTGGGATGTCTCGCCGCCGAGCGAGGACTGGAGCCGCGTATGACGGACGCGGACCTCGGTGAGCTGCGCATCAGGGCACTGCGCATCAGGGCGCTGCCGGTCTTGCACACCTCTCACCCGACGTGCGGTTACCGGATGGAGGGAAGCGTGGGGACGGTGGTGTGAGCGCCGGAGTTCTGGATCTTCCCGGCCTGGGCGGCGGACGCGGACCTGATGTTCTGGAAGCCTCCGCCTGGGACCGCCCATCCGCTTCCGCGGTGGAGTGGGCGGGCACCCTCCCGTGCGGGAAGTCGGCGCAGAAGCGGCCAGGAACCGGATCGGACGCCTGGTCTACGCGCACATCGGCCGCCCCTGCCTGCGGGTGATGGACGCCGGTCTGATGCCCGAGTACGGGGAGTGGGGGCGGGAGGGGCACACCTACTTCCTGTCACCCCACGGCCGAGCGTGCTGATCGTCGTGGAGGCACCTCCGACGCTCGCCCGAGATCACGGTGTCGGCTCGTCTGAGGTCAGGGACCAAAGGGCCCCCGCGGCCGTGCCCATGTGGCTCTGTCGGCGCGACGCCGTACCGTTGAAGCTGCGGTCGTGGGCCTGAAGGGGACGACAGGGTCCGATGTGCCGTCCGCCGTGCTGAAGGAGGTCGGTCATGAGTGCCGACACCGATGTGAACGCCGTCCCGGCCCCCGCGTCCGAGGGGCTCGTGATGGGAAAGGACGGCATGGCCGCGCTTGTGGACGTGCTGGTCCGGCGCGGCTTCACCGTGATCGGCCCCACGGCCCGGGAAGGTGCGATCGTGCTGGCGGAGCTGCGGTCGGCCGACGAGTTGCCGTACGGATGGGGCGTGGAGCTGGAGGCCGGGCGGTACCGGCTGCGGGAGCGGTCGGACGGCGCGGCCTTCGCGAACGCGGCGGGGCCCCAGTCGTGGAAGTCCTTCCTGCATCCGGCGCGGGTGAGGGAGTGGAGCGCCGACCGGGTGGAGGGGGAGCTGGTCCTCACGCCCGACCAAGCCGCGCCTCCTCGGTATGCCTTCCTCGGTGTGCGCCCCTGCGATCTGCGGGCCATCGCCATCCAGGACCGAGTGCTCACTGGTGGGGCATACCGAGATCCTGTCTATACGGGGCGGCGCTCCGGGGCACTGTTGATCGTGGTGGAGTGCACGGAGCCCGGCGCCACGTGCTTTTGTGTCTCGATGGGCACCGGACCCGCTGCCGGCCCCGGTTATGACCTGGTGATGACCGAAGTGGTGGATGCGGACGGGCACCGATTCTGGGTCCGCAGCGGCAGCGAGGAAGGAGCAGGGATTCTGGCCGAGCTGCCCGCTCGTCCGGCCGACCCCGAAACCCGGGAGAAGGCTCACGCTGACGTCACAGCCGCTGCGGATCGTATGGGACGGACCATGCCCGAGGCCGACCTGCGGGAGCTGATGGCCGGAACGCTCGACGCGCCCCGCTGGGACGACGTCGCCGGGCGGTGCCTGACCTGCGGCAACTGCACCATGGTGTGTCCCACCTGCTTCTGCACCACCACCGAGGACGTCACGGACCTCACCGGTGACCACGCGGAGCGGTGGCGGTTGTGGGATTCGTGCTTCGACCTGGACTTCTCCCAGCTGCACGGCGGCCCGGTCCGCGCCTCCTCGCGCAGTCGCTACCGGCAGTGGATGACCCACAAACTCGGCACCTGGTACGACCAGTTCGGCTCATCCGGCTGCGTGGGCTGCGGACGTTGCATCGTGTGGTGCCCGGTCGGCATCGACATCACCGAGGAAGCGGCCGCCCTGCACGACTGGACACAGCCCGGCGTAACGGCAGCGGAGCCGGAGGAGGGATGACCACCGTGCCGCCCCCGCTGCCGTACCGTGTCGCCGATGCCTGGGCCGAGACCGCCGACACCCGGTCGATCGAGCTGGTATCGGCTGGAGAAGCACTCTCACCCTTCTCACCGGGTCAGTTCGCGATGATTTACGCCTTCGGGGTCGGTGAGGTGCCGGTCTCGGCCAGTGCCCTGCGCGGCCGCCACGGGGGTCTTGTGCACACCGTGCGCGCGGTGGGCGCGGTCTCGACCGCGTTGTACCGGCTGCGCCCTGGTGACAGCGTCGGTCTCAGCGGGCCGTACGGCACCGGCTGGGACCTCGAAGCGGCCGCCGGCCATGACGTACTGGTGGTCGCCGGCGGCATCGGGCTGGCCCCGCTGCGGCCGGTCGTGCACACGGTCCTGGACCGGCCGGCCGCGTACGGTCGGCTCGCCGTCCTGATGGGTGCCCGCACCCCTGTCGACCTTGTCTTCCGGGACGAGATCGAAAGCTGGCGCGGCCCGGCCCGGGTGGAGCTGACCGTCGACCGCCCCGGTCCGGGTTGGCAGGGCGCGGTGGGCGTGGTCACCACCCTCCTCGACCGCCTCGACCTGCACCCCGAACGGACCTGCGCGCTGGTGTGCGGACCCGAGGTGATGATGCGACACACCGCACGCGATCTCGTGACCCGCGGACTGGTCCCGCACCGCGTCCAGGTGTCCTTGGAACGGAACATGCACTGCGCCACCGGCCATTGCGGCCACTGCCAACTCGGACCACTCCTGCTGTGCCGGGACGGGCCGGTCGTCGGCTACGACCGTGTGGCAGACCTGCTCCTCGTGAGGGAGTTGTGACATGGTCACCGAACTCGGCCCGGTCATTCGCACACGGCCGACGCTCGCCGTGTGGAAGTTCGCCTCCTGCGACGGCTGTCAGCTGACCCTCCTCGACTGCGAGGACGAGCTGCTCGGCCTCACCGAGCGCGTCCGGATCGACCACTTCCTTGAGATGACCCCGGCCGAGGGCGCCGAAGGGGGCCGCGCGCGGCTGGAGGGCCGAGGGCCGTACGACCTCTCCCTGGTCGAAGGCTCGATCACCACCGCAGAGGACGCCGAGCGCATCCAGCACGTCCGCCGCATCTCCCGCTATCTGGTGACCACCGGAGCCTGCGCCACCGCGGGCGGCATCCAGGCACTGCGCAACTTCGCCGACGTCGACGACTTCCTCGCCGCGGTCTACGCCCGGCCGGAGTACATCGCCACGCTGGAGACCTCGACACCTATCTCGGCCCACGTTCCGGTCGACTTCGAACTGCGCGGATGCCCCATCGACCGCCGCCAGCTCCTCGAAGTCATCAACGCCTACCTGGCCGGACGCAAACCCCAGATCTCGAACCACAGCGTCTGCTTCGAGTGCAAGAGGCGCGGCACCACCTGCATCACCGTGGCCCACGGCACCCCCTGTCTCGGCCCGGTGACACACGCCGGCTGCGGCGCCATCTGCCCCGCCTACGGACGCGGGTGCTACGGCTGCTTCGGACCGTCGAGCAAGCCCAATCTGCGCTCCATGGTCGCGCAGTTGCGCAGCGACGGGATGAGCGAGCGAGACATCCAGCGTGTCTTCCGCACCTTCAACGCCGCGTCGCCGGAATATGCCCCCGTACCCGACCTCGCGGCCGAGGAGCAGCAGCAGAGCCCTCCGGCCTGACGGACCTCCGCCCGGAAAGGCTCGCATGAACGATCGCGGAACCCGCGTCCTGCGACTGGACGCGCTGGCCAGGGTGGAAGGCGAGGCCGCTCTCCACCTACGCGTCGAGGGTGACACGGTCGCCGAGACGCGGCTGCGCATCTACGAACCACCGCGCTTCTTCGAGTCCTTCCTGACCGGCCGGGGCCACACTGAGCCTCCCGACATCACCGCTCGTATCTGCGGCATCTGCCCGGTCGCCTACCAGATGAGCGCCTGCCGGGCGATCGAGGACGCCTGCGGGGTCACGGTGGACGGCCCTCTCGCAGACCTGCGGCGCCTGCTGTACTGCGGCGAGTGGATCGAGAGCCACGCCCTGCACATCTACCTGCTGCACGCTCCGGACTTCCTCGGGCGCGCGGACGTCGTGGAACTCGCCCGCGACCAGAGCGCCGCCGTCGAACGAGGCCTGCGCATCAAACAGACCGGCAACGCGATCCTCGAACAACTCGGCGGCCGCCCCATCCACCCGGTCAACGTCCGGATCGGCGGCTTCTACCGGACACCGGCACCGGACGAACTCCGCCCGCTGGCGGAACGGCTGCGTCAAGCCCGTGATGACGCCCTGGAAACCGTCCGCTGGGTGGCGGCGTTCGACTTCCCCGACGCCATGTGCGACCACGACCTGTTCGCACTACGCGACCCCGGCCGCTACGCCATCGACTCCGGAACACCGGCGGTCGTGTCCGCTCAGGGCCAAGGCCCGGCGCTGCGCGAGTTCCCCGATTGTCCGGGTCCGTTCGTGGCAGGGTGCGCTCCAGGTCGGCATAGAGGCGGAGGACTCCGATGTCCCGCAGGTAGCGGAAGGTCCAGGGCTGCGCGTTGTGCAGCGAGGGCGCTGCGGCGGCGTCCGCCACGAGTGCGGTGACGGTGTTCACGTCGAGAGGTTCTGCGGTCACGGCGGCTCCCCTTCGTGAGGGTCCTGGGATTCACTCAGGCGTCGGGACGGCGATGACAGGGCAAGTGGCGTGGTGCAGCACGCCTTGGCTGACCGAGCCCAGCAACATGCCGGTGAAGCCCCCACGGCCCCGGGTCCCCACCACCAGCCCCAGCGCATGTGCCGAGGCATCGGTGAGAACTTTGACGGTATGTCCGAGGACCACTTCGTGACGCAGGTCGACCTCGGGGAAGCGGGCGTGGCGGCCTGCCACGATCTCGGAGAGCAGGCGGCGGCACTCCTGCTGCGGCTCGTACTCGTCGAAGATCCGGAGCGGTCCGGGCTCCCAGACGAGCAGGGCCCGTAGCTCGGCGCCGCGCAGGGCCGCCTCCTCGAACGCCACGTCGACCGCGGTAGCGGAGTGTTCGCTGCCGTCGACGCCGACGACGAAGTACGCCGGCTCCTGGGTGATGTGTTCCGGCTCGGGGACGACCACCAGGGGACAGCGCGTATGGGCCATGACCGGCAGGGCCACCGAGTGCGAGCCGAACACCTCCTGCCTGCGGCTCAGGTGCCGTGATCCCAGCACTACGGCGGCGGCGCCGCGACTCTGCTCGCGCAGCACCCACACCGGTTCACCCTCCGCGAGCAGAACGTCCACCTCAAGATGTGGGTGCCGGGCCGCGACGAAGCCCGCGGCCTCCTCCAGCACCTGCTGGCCGGCTTTGTGCAGCGCCTCGTTCCATTCCTCCCACGACGGTGGGACTTCCCGCCCGCGGTAGCCCCTGGTGGGCACGCCCTCGACATGGACCAGGCGCAACGGCAACCGCCGACGGGCGGCCTCGTCGGCCGCCCAGGCCAGCGCCATCCGATGGCCGGGATCAGGATCGAGGCCCACCACGATCGGCCGGCGGTCAACGAGCCGGGACATGGCCGTCTCCCGTCACCAGATGGCGGATGTAGGCGTCAGGACCCGGGAAGTACAGGGTCACCCGTCCGCTGTCGGCCCACCGCACGTCGTAGGGCGGGCTGCCGTCCGGGTCGTGGAGGCCGACGATCTCGCCATCTCGTGCGATGACTCCGGCCGTGGTTCCCCGTACGACGATCTCGTCGCCGACGCGTGCGCGCATCGAGGCGCCTGTGGCCTCGGGGCCGGTGGCCCGTACGGCCTGGTCGTTCTTCTTCAGTGGTGCGGGAGCGGACATCACCCTCGCCTCCTCCCTGCGGTGGCGCGGAGGGAATGCCGCCGCCGATTCCATGGAAGTCTTCGGCACTGTCGGCCTGCCAGGGGCCATTGGTCCCCGTGGCGGCCCTGTCGACCCTCCGCTTGTGGGGGGACCGGTCAGTGTGTGTGCGCCGAGAGTGGGCCGGAGCGGGAAACCGCCGTGTCCGAGGGTGCGACGCGCCCCTCCGGGCGCAGTCGGGCTTCGATGTCGGCGCGCACCGAGGCGGTCAGCCGCGCCAGAGCCTCGGACCATACCGGCGGAACTGGTTCGGGGTCTTTGATCCGGAGTGCCGGGGCGGGCAGAGCGGCGAGGTCCTCACGGAATCGCTTGCGTGCGTCCTGCCAGTGGTCCGGCGACCAGGTCCGCCGCCCACCGCGCATGACCGTGCGCAACAGTGGCTGAGCGGAATCCGGAGGCTCTTCCCCGGCCAGGGCGATCACGTCGGGCCGCCCGGCGCGGCGGAAGACCTGCTTGCGGCCCGGGGCCGTGACCTTCGCCGAGGACAGTTTCATCACGGGCCGGCCGTCGTACTCGACGAGCTTGTATGCGGCGTCCAAGTAGGGGGCGTCCGCTGCCACACCCACCTTCGTGCCCACCGCGTACACATCGATCGGGGCGCCGGCGCGTACCAGACGGTCCACGCCGTACTCGTCGAGTCCACCGCTGGCCACGATCCGTACGTCGGCCAGTCCGGCGGCGTCCAGGATGGCGCGTGACCGGCGCGCGAGCGCGTTGAGGTCACCGCTGTCCAGGCGGATCGCGCAGCCAGGTCCGCGCCGGAGTTCGGCCAGGACTCGGGCGGCGATGCGTACGCCCTGCTCGGTGTCGTAGGTGTCGACGAGGAAGGTGACGGGGCCGGGGTGGGCGTGCGCGAATGCACGGAAGGCCTCCTCCCCGCCGGGGAACGCCTCGATGTAGGAATGCGCCATGGTGCCCGAGGCCGGGATGTCGAGGGCCGTCGCCGCGGCCACGTTGCTCGTACCCGCGAACCCCACCAGGGCGCCCAGACGGGCGGCCTGCAGGCCTGCCCACGGGCCGTGCGTGCGGCGCAGCGAGAAGTCCACGACCGGCCGTCCGGCCGCGGCCAGGACACAGCGCGCCGCCTTTGACGCGACCACCGTCTGGTGGCACAGCTGGTTCAGCAGGTACGTCTCGACGAGCTGGGCCTGTGGGAGCGGGGCGGTCACCTCCAGCAGCGGCTCACCGGCGAACACCACACGGCCCTCCGGTACGGCGCGCACCTCACCCTCGAAGGAGAGTCCGAGGAGCGGTTCCAGATCCCCGACAGGCCGGTGCAGGGCGTTCGCGAACTCCTCGACGTCGTCCCGCTCCACACGGTAGTGGGCCAGGAAGTCCAGGGCGGACTCCAGACCCGCGGCGACCAGGAAGCCCCGGCCCGGTGGAAGGTCGCGGACGAAGAGGCTGAAGCCGGCCGGGGCCCGCATGCCCTCCCGCAGGTAGGACATGGCCATGGTCACTTCGTAGAGGTCAGTGGTGGTGACGTCGGACATGGTGATCGCCGCCGAGTGTCTTGGTTCCTTGGTTCGCGCTCCCGGAGACGTCGGACTGGTTCGAGAACCTTCCGGCCCGGTTCGCGATGCCCACGATGGGGGACCTGTACACGGTCCGGATCGAGGACTACACGGAGGACGGCCGCTATGTGATGCGGGCGGAGCTGCCGGGCATGTCGCCCGAAGACATCGACGTCTTCATCAGCGACGGCATCCTCACCGTCCAGGCCGAACGCACCGAGAATGATGTCACGAAGAACCACGGCGAGATCCGGTACGGCGCGATGAGCCGCAGCGTCACGCTGCCGCCGGGCGCCGACGAGGACGACGTCAAGGCCGACTACACCGACGGCATGCTGACCGTCAGCGTGGGTCTGGGGGCCGAGAAGGCGGAGGCGAAGCACGTGGAGATCCGGCATGGGAACTGATGCCGAACCGGCGGCGGATGGCGGGCCCCTGGGCCCGCCATCCGCCGCCGGTCGCGCGAAATGCTCAGGTGCCGCCGTGCCCGGCGGCCCAACGTCGCCGTACCGCTTCTTCGCGCTCCGCCTCCTCCAACGCCAGCTCTGCTACGGCCAGTTCGTCCTGCAGCCGAGGGATCCAATGCCGGCGCAGGGCGCGGACCCGCTGCCGGGTCCCTACGGCCTCGGCGGCCAGAAGCTCGGCGGCCGCCTGGTGGGCGGCGAGTTCCGCCGCGGCACGGGCGGCTGCACGATAGGCCGTCTCGGCGTGCGCGAGGGCGGTGTTGGGCGGTGTCTGTTCCCCAGGGGAGCGGGCGGGGTCCGTCCAGGTGACCGCCGCCGGGTGGCGCACGCCCATCAGCGCGCCCCACTGGACGTCGACGCGCGCCGGCCCGGCCGGTGCCGCCTCGGCCAGTGCGCTTTCGCCGCCGAGCAGCACTCCTCGCACGAGCCACGATTCCGCCTCGGCCAGCCTCTGTTGCCACACCCGGTCCGCGTCCTCGGCCGCTTGCCGTGCCGTGTGCTCCCGGTCCAGCAGGAGCCGGAGTTTGCGTTCCAGGAGGTCCGCTCCGCGAACCGCCGTGGCGAGGCTGCGACGCAGCCGCAGGCGCCCGGCGCGTCCCGCCGGGATCCGGCGTGCCCGCGGACTCATCGTGCCTCCTGGTCCTGCGGCGGGGCGTGGGCGTCGAGCAGGTCGGCCGGGAGCATGCCGAGCTGGCTGCGCGGCAGGGTCAGCAGCACCTCCCAGGCCCGGTCCAGGGAGTCGTCCAGCGACCGGTTCTCGTCGGTGCCTTGCGCCAGGAACCGGTGCCGGAAGGCGTCCTCCAGCTCCAGATGGTGCAGATCGGTCGGGCTGAGTGCCGAGCGTCCGATCAGGTCGGCGAGCTCTCGCACCTGCCGGGACCGGGCCAGCGCGGCGATCAACTGCGCCGCGACGGCGGGATGGTCCGCGCGGGTGCGTCCGGCTCCGGTTCCCTTGCGCATCAGTCGCGACAGCGAGGCCAGCGGATCTACGGGCGGGTAGGTACCTGCTGCCTGCATCTCGGCGCTCAGCACGATCTGACCCTCCGTGATGTAGCCGGTGAGGTCCGGGACGGGGTGGGTGATGTCGCCCGCGGGCATGGTGAGAACGGGAAGGATGGTCACCGACCCGGGCCGACCTCTGATGCGGCCACAGCGTTCGTAGAGGGACGCGAGGTCGCTGTAGAGGTATCCGGGATAGGCCCGGCGGGCCGGAATCTCGCCACGCGCGGCGGACACCTCACGCAGCGCCTCCGCGTAGGCCGTCATGTCCGTCATGACCACCAGGACGTGACGGCCCTCGGTGAACGCGAGGTGCTCGGCTGCGGTCAGGGCGAGTCGCGGGGTGAGCAGCCGTTCGATCACCGGGTCGTCGGCGGTGTTGAGGAGCAGAACCAGTTCCCTCGCAGCCGAGCGGGCCGCCAGCCCCTCGCGGACGAACGCCGTGTCGGCATGGGTGAGTCCCATGCCGGCGAACACGACGGCGAACGGCTCATCTCCGCACGACGCCTGAGCGGCGATCTGCACGGCCAGTTCCAGGTGCGGCAGCCCGGCCGCCGAGAACACCGGCAGCTTCTGGCCCCGCACCAGCGTGGTGAGCACGTCCACGGCGCCCACACCGGTGAGTACCGCCTCGTTCGGCGGTTCCCGGCGTACCGGGTTGATCGGCGCGCCGGCGACCTCCGCGTACGATCCGCCGAGCACCGGTGGCCCGCCATCGGTTGGGTCGCCCCGGCCGTTGCACGCCCGTCCCAGCCACCCGGCACCGACCGGTATCCGCAACGGCGTCCCCGAGAAGGCGACACGGGTGCCGGTGCGGTTCATGCCAGCCGTGTCCTCCAAGACCTGCACCACCGCGATGTCGCGGTCCACGTCCAGGACGAGGCCGTGCCGTCGCTCACCGGAGCCGAGGACGATCGTGGCGAACTCGTCCCAGCCGACCCCGCTCACTCCCTCGACGAAGAGGAGCGGACCGCGCAACTCCCGCACCCCCGTGTACTCGATGCCCACGCCGCCGGTCATGCCCTCTCCTTGAGCCGGGCCAGCACGGTGTCGCGGGCTGTGGCCACCGGAGCGGTCTCGGCGGGACCCGCCGTCTCGCGCGCCCGCAGCAGCGGGGTGAAGTCGACCGCTTCGACGGCATCTGCGGGGATGCCAGAGTCCACCAGTTCCACGCAGCGGTCGATGACCGTCAGCACGGCCTGCACCAGGGCCGCCGTCTTCTCGGGCGCGCTGTAGGCGTCCGCCGGGGACAACGCGTTCTGCTGGATCGCGGCCTCACGCAGCAGCCGTCCGGCGAGCACACTGATCCGTTCCCGGGGTGGCAGCGCCGTGATGCCGACCAGTTCGACTAGGTCGGCCAGCCGGTCCGCCTCCCCCAGCTGCCGCGCCACACGACCACGCCGCTCGGCCCACTCGGTGTCACCGGCCTGGGTGTGGGCGGCGGTCAGCGTGGCGGCGTCCCGGGAGAAGGACTCCGACCAGGACACCGCAGGATAGTGGCGTGCGTAGGCGAGATCGCGGTCCAGGCTCCACAGGCAGCGCACGAAACGCTCGGTGTGCGCGGTGACGGGCTCGGTGCGGTCACCGCCCGGTGGAGACACCGCGCCGATCACCGTGACCGAGCCGGTCGCGCCGCCGAGGGTGCGCACGGCGGCGGCCCGCTCGTAGAACGCCGCCAGTTGGGAGGCGAGCCCCGCCGGATAGCCCTCCTCGGCGGGGAGTTCGCCCATACGGGAGGCGAACTCGCGCAGTGCCTCCGCCCATCGGGAGGTCGAGTCGGCGATCAGAACGACGTCGAGGCCCATGTCGCGGAAGTACTCGGCGACCGTCGCACCCGTGTGCACGCCGGCCTCGCGGGCCATCATCGGCATGTTGGAGGTGTTCGCGATCGTCACGGTCCGTTCGGCCAGACGGCCCCCGGTCCGCGGGTCGGTCAGCTCCGCCAACTCCTCGATGACGTCCGCCATCTCGTTGCCGCGCTCACCGCAGCCGACGTAGACGATGACGTCGGCGTCGCACCACTTGGCGATCTGCTGCAGCAGCATGGTCTTGCCGGTGCCGAAGCCGCCGGGCACGGCGACGGTGCTGCCACGTGCCACCGGGAAGAGCAGGTCGACGGCGCGCTGCCCGGTGTTCAGGGGCACGTCCGCCGGCAACCGCCGCGCGACGGGTCGCGGTCTGCGCACCGGCCAGGACTGCGCCATCCTCACTTCCCGGCCGCCCACCACGGCGAGCACACCGTTCGAGGGGTGATCACCCGCCGCCGCGACCCAAGTCACCTCACCCGACACGTCCGGAGGCACCAGGAGTCGCAGCGGCACGCCCGCGCCGATCTCCCCGAGGACGTCACCGGCCGCGACCGGCTCTCCCTCAGCCACTTGCGGTGTGAACGACCAGGTGCGTCGGTCCGGTTCACCTGCTGACGGTCCGCTCGCCGTGAGAAGGTCGCCGATGCCGGCCAGAGGACGCAGCAGCCCGTCGAACACGCCGCCGAGCAGATCTGGTGCGAGCCGCACCGACAGGGGGCGGCCCTGGGGCTCCGCTGGGTGCCCGGGCGCAAGTCCGCCGGTGTACTCGTACGCCTCGATGGTGGCCGTGTCGCCCTGGATGGCGACCACCTCGCCCGGCATCCGGGCGGCACCCAGCACGACCAGGTCGTGCATGGCCACCGTGGGCGGGCAGGTGATCTCCACGAGGGGGCCGGCGACACGAAGGATCCGTGGGCAGTCCGCGCCGTCCGGCGGAGCGCCGGGCGTGATCTGCGGAAGCGTGTGCCTGTCCGACGAGTCCGATGAAGGGTTGCCGGAGCTGGTCATGCCGGCTCCCACAACGTCTCGGCCCGGACGCCCAGCCGGTTTAGGGCACGATCGGCGAGGGCTTCCGCCGACAGGTCGACCCGGCGGCCGGGCACCTCGGCCGTCACCCCGCCCTCCGAGGCTGCCGTGACCCTCGCCTGCGGGCCCAACAGCTTTCGTGCCGCCTCCGCGCAGCGCGCCCGCAGAGACGAGTCTTCCATGAACTTCCTTCGCACACCCGCGCGGACCGCAGCCCTGAGAGCCACGTAGACCTCGGCCCTGGCGGCCAGTTCTGCTGCCCAGACGCACTGGACCGCCCGCACCCGTTCCCGAGCCGCCTCGGCGGCACCGTCGGCTCTGCCGAGGTCCCGGGCCCGTGCGAGCACTGCCTCGGCCGTGGCGCGGGCTGAGCGCAGGGTTTCCTCCGCGTCGGCCTGCGCGCGGTCCCGCACGGCGTCGGCGGAGGCCCGTGCCGCGCGCAGCAACTCGGCGCGGACGGGGCTCAGGGCGTCGACAGGCGCGGTCATCCGGGCATCACCACCGTCAGCGGCCGGGACGGGTTCGGCGCCGTCGTCGCGCCGCCCAGCGCTTCGGCGGCCTCGACCGTGAGGATCACCAGACCGACCGTGCCGGGCAGCGTCCGCCAGGCACTGCGGACGGCGTCCGGGTCCTCCGCGACGAGGACGTCGACCCCGGCCAGCGCCAGACCGGACACGCTGGTCCGTGTGCCGATAGCGGCCACGGTAGCCATCGTCATCCCTTTCCGATCAGCAGGATCGCGACCACCAGCCCGTACACCGCGATGCCCTCCGCCAGACCGACGATCACCATCGCCCGGCCGAACATCTCCGGTCGCTCGCTCAACGCGGCCAGCGCCGCGGCACCCGTGTAGGCGACGGCGATCGCGGCTCCCATCGACGCGCCGGCCACAGCGATGGCCGCCCCGATCAAGGCGGATCCGTTGACCCCACCGGACGCGGCGGCCTGCGCCGAGGCCTGCGCCGGACCTGCCAACGCCGTGGCGAGGACGACGAGAGCGCCGCCCAGCAGGGCGATGTTCGTGGCCAGGAGCCAGCGGAAGGCATGTCTGGTGCGGCGCCGCCGCAGCAGCCGGACGGCGCCGAGCACCGCCACGAGGACCGGCAGGACGATCAGCCAGGTGAGCATGGGATCACCTTCGTAGCGGGATCGGCAGGCTCCGCCGGGGGAACGTGCCAGGGACGGAACGGTCGGCCCTCGGTCTCGAAGAGCCGGGAGAAGAGTTCGTAGAACTCCAGCCGCAGCGCCTGCACGCCGCCCACCAGGGCTTCCAGGCCGAAGGAGACGGCCGTGCCCACGACGAACAGCAGGGCGGCGCCCGCGACCCCGGCGGCGCCACGCCCGGCCAGGCCGGTGGTACCGCGCCACACAAGATCCGCGAGGGCGGCATGGGTCAGGCCGAAGGCGGCCAGCCGGGCGAACGACAGGGTGTTGGTGCCGGTCCGTACGACGACGTCGAACAGCCGCACCACCGTCTCGGCGAGTCCCGCGCCGCCGCCCGCAGTGGCCCGGAACAGGCCGAACCCCACCAGCGCCAGCCCGGTGACGGCGAGAGCGGCTCCGGCCACGGCCGGAGCCTGCCTGTGTAGCACCAGGCCCGCCGCGGCCAGAGCGAGGCCCAGGTAGAACAGCAGCCCGGCACAGCCCGACGCCGCGTACAGCCCCGAGCCCCAGCCGCCCTCACGCACCCGGTTCACCGCTCCGGCGGCGTGTGCGAGGGCCAGCAGACCGGCACCGAACACCACGGCGGCGGCCAGCAGACGGGCAGGACTCTCCAGCGGGCTCAGCCACAGCACCGGCAGCAGGCCCGTCGGCCCGAAGAACTCGCCGTAGGCGGCACCCGCCGCCATGGAGGCGACGCCCGCACCCGCGAGGAACGGCCACAACCGGCCCAGCCCGGCCAACCGGCGGGGCCACCCGAGGCGCAACGCGATCGCGCCGAGTACCAGCAGTGCCCCGTGCCCCACGTCGCCGAACATGATCCCGAACATCGCGACGTAGGCGAGGCCCGCCGGCCACGAGGGATCGACGTCTGCGTAGGGGGGTGTCCCGTACGTCGTCACCAGCGGCGTGAAGGAGGTGGCCCGGCCCGGCCGCAGCAGCGTCGGCGGATCGGTCCCGTGCGGGGACGGCAGCGGCAGCAGCGCGCCTCCCGCAGCGGCCAGGCGTCCCGCGACGCGGGATACCTCGGCGGCCGGGCACCACCCGGCGAGCGCGGCCACCTCTCCCTGCCGTACCGCGCCCTCCGCGCGCTCCTCCAACTGGGCCTCGCCCGCCAGCAGTGCGACGTTTTCACGGCGTTCGAGCAGGTCGAGATCGGGCGCGGCGGAGGACAGAACTGCTGTCGCGGCGCTTTCAGGGCCGGTTGTTGCGCCCCGCCCCCGCACCCGCTGCAGTCGCGCGGCCGCCGCCCCCGGAGCCGCTTCCTCGGCGCGGTCCAGCTCCACGCAGCCCTCCTCGGCGATCCGCACCAGAGCGTCCCGCAGGGCCGCCTGCGGCACGACCACCGCCACGCGGCGCATCCGGACCGGCGTCACCGCCTCAGACCAGGGCATCGAACACCTCCCCCGGCCGTCCCCCGCGCGCCGCCGACTCCAGCGCCGCCCGCACCCGCCATGCGTCCACGGACAGTAGCGCCACTGCACCGACGACCACCCGGGGCCCGTACCGGCCTTCACGCAGCAGCGCCGTGCCGTCAGCCTGCACCGTCCGCCACCAGCGGGCCTCCGCCAGCCACAGCTCACCCGGCTCGTTGATGTCCTTCAGGGCCCAACCCGCGGACGAGGGCAGACGCTCACGGAACTCCTGGTATGTGGCGGCGGCCGTCGCCCGCGTCCCGAGCAGCCGGGCCGCATCGCGCAATACGGGCTCCGGAAGAGAGCGGTGGTGTACGAACAGTTCACGAGCTGCCAGCAGGACGGCGCGCCCCTGGGCCCAGCGGCGCGCGGGCTGTACGGCGACAGCGGTGCGGCGTGCCGCGGCCATCCGCATGCCGGTGACCAGGGCCCACGGCGTGTCACCGCCCGGGTCGCCCCAAGGCGAGGCGGTGAGCGCGGTCCGTGTCTCAGCGGGTGTCCCTGCGCGTTTCAGACTTCGCCAGGCGGTCTCCAGCGCCCCCAGCCGATAGGGCTCCAGAGCCTCCGCGCGGCGCCCGTCCGGTGTGGGCAGCCGCGAGGCCACGTTGGCGATCTCGAAGCCGGCGGCGAGCGGAACCAGCAGGCGTGCGCCGCCCCGGGGCAGCCAGCCGGCCAGTACCCGCAGATGCCACAGCAGGGTGGCGGACACCGCCCGCTGGGCCTGGCGCACGTCGTTCGCAGACATCCGCACGTATCTCGCGTAGGGCGTGGTCGCCAGGCGTTGCACGGCGTCGTGGAGCGTCGGACCACGTGCGATATCCCGCGCCCCGTCGGTGCCCGGATACCGGCCGACGAGGGCCTTTGCGCGCACCGCTCCGGCGACCCACCCGGCACTCATGGCTCATCTCGCTCTCCGCCTGTCAGGCGCAGGGCGTCGGCCACGGCGAGATCCACCAGGTGGGGCATACGCTCCGGGGCCCGCTCGCGGATCGCCGAGGCAGTGCGGTCTCCGGCGGCGCGGAGGGCGTCCGCCTCTTGCTGCGCCGCCCGCAGGAGGGGTTCTGCGGTCTGCCGGCGAAGCTCGTGAGCGTGCTCCCGCGCGGCATCCACCATCCGTGCCGCCTCTCGCGCGGCGTTCTGCCGCAGGGCCTCGGCTTCCTGCTCAGCGGCGGCCCGGATCTGCGCCGCCTCCTGCTGAACGCTTGCGAGCCGGGCGAGGGAGGGCTCCAGTTCCGCGGCGCGTTCGGCCGTACGGTCGGCGGGCACGCCGGTGGCGGACGCTCCGGGCGTGCCCGCCGGACGGAACCGCTCCAGGAAGTCCCGCAAGCTCATCGGCGGCCTCCTCCGGGTCGGCTGCTCCTCCAGTCTCACCGTTGCCGTTCCGGCCCGCACCGGATAGGACCGTCACGCCGTTCCACCAGGGCCGTTCGGCTCTTGGCTCGGGCAGCGAGAGCGAAAGACTGGGACGGTAGGCAACTCGACATCAGTCAGGAGGCCGCCGTGAACGAGCACGAGAACTTCTCCGCGAAGGCCGAAGCCCGGCGGGATGTGCCCGCCCGCCCCTGGAGCCCCGGCGAAACAGCACGGCAGGACACCCTGCTCCGCTACCTGGGTGCCGTGGCCACCGCCGCCGCCAAGCATGCAGGTACAGAAGCGCAGGCTCCGACGACTCCACCGAGCGCTACGGCCCGGCCCGCACCGCCGTCCGCCCCGCTCACGCCGCAGTCCGTATCCGCGCCCGAACCGGGACTGCCTCTGGTGCGGGACGTGATGGACGTGCCCGCCGCCTCCCTGCGCGAAGACCTGCCGTACCGCGACATCGCCCGCTCGCTGGCGCGCGTGCACGCTGGCGCGCTCCCGGTCGTGAATGCCGATGACCATGTGGTCGGCGTCGTCTCGGAGTCCGACCTGCTGGCCAAGGTCGCCTTCGAGGCATCCGGTCACCGGCCCGGCCCCATCGGCAGGCTGCGTGAGCGCCGGATTCATGGCAAGGCTCGTGGCGACCTGGCCGCCGACCTGATGACAAGTCCCGCGATCACTGTGCTCCCGGGCGCGACTGTTGCCGAGGCGGCCTGGCTCGCCGCGCTGTCCCGGCTGAAGCGGATGCCTGTCACCGACCGCGATGGCCGCCTGGTGGGCGTTGTGCGCCGTGATGCGCTGCTGCAGTCGCTCATCAGGGACGACGCCGGTATCCGGACGGAGGTCGAGGCAACGATCGCAGCGTGCTGCCCCCCGGGCGACCGGGAAAACATGGAAGTGGCCGTGCACGGCGGCATTGTGGAGCTGACCGGGCGGATGCCCTCGGCGGCGATGGCCCGGCTGGTGGCGGAGGTCGAGGAGATCTCCGACGTGGTCGAGGTGAAGAACCTGCTCACTGCCGCCTGATTACCGGCCCTGATCCCCGGCCGCCCTCAGCGGGAAGAACGATCCTTGACTTCGTGGGAGTCGTGCGGGCCGGATTCGTGCTGGTCCAAGTGGGAGGCGAGGACCGCCGCCTGGACGCGGCGCTGCACGCCCAGTTTGGCCAGCAGCCGTGAGATGTGGTTCTTGACGGTCTTCTCCGACAAGTACAGCTTCTTGCCGATCTCGCGGTTGGTCAGACCGTCGCCGATCAGCGCGAGAATGTCGCGTTCTCGGGGCGAGAGGCCGGCCAGTTCAGGGGGCAGCGACGGCACCTCGGCCGGGTCGGCCCGTAGGGATCGCATGAGCCGGGCGGTCGTCGCCGGGTCCAGCATCGACTGCCCCGAAGCGACGGTACGCACCGCCGACACGAGGTCGGAGCCCTTGATCTGCTTCAGCACATATCCGGCCGCCCCGGCCATGATCGCGTCCAGTAGGGCCTCCTCGTCGTCGAAGGAGGTCAGCATCAGGCATGCCAGTTCCGGCATCCGGTCTCGCAGCTCGCGGCAGACCGTGATGCCGTCGCCGTCGGGCAGGCGGACGTCGAGCACGGCTACGTGCGGTCGCAGAGCGGGGCCCCGGGTGAGCGCGTGTTCGGCGGTGTCCGCGTCGCCGACCACGGAGATGTCCGGTTCGGCGTCGAGGAGGTCGGTCAGGCCGCGTCGTACGACCTCGTGGTCGTCGAGCAGGAACACACGGATGGGGTTCTGCTCGGTGAAGGTGCGTGTCTCGGCCATGGCGACCTCGATTCCGCAGACGTGGCACACTGCCGAATGTCCTAGACGTCGATCATCACCTGACGATGCCCATCGCACCAGGGCCGTTCGGCCCCAGTCACCCGGCAGCGGTATGCACTCCAGCTACTGCGTCCTACCGTCCTGCGCGAGGTCGAACCCCACGTCCACCACTCCTTCGACGCCCCTCACCAGCCGCGCGGCCACAGGAACGAGGGCAGTGTCGCCGACCCGCCCGGTGAGTGTCACGACACCGTCGTGCACCTCCACCTGGACGGTCGACGACGGCGGCGGGAAGAGGTACGAGGCGATCTCGTGTCGGACCTCCTCGGCGATGTCCTCGTCGTCGCGCAGGAAGACCTTGAGCAGGTCGGCCCGGCTGACGACGCCCGCCAACAGCCCGGCTTCGTCCACCACGGGCAGCCTCTTGACCCCCTCTCGCGCCATGATGCGTGCGGCCTCGGCGAGCGTGGCGGCGGCCCGGACCGTGACGGCGGGGGAGGACATCAAGTCTCCTGCGGTGAGGGCGGCGGCCTTGGCCACGTCGACGGGCTGACGCAGTTGCAGATAGCCCACATCGGGGTCGTCCCGGAGCTCCTCCTTGGGCAGGAGGTCGGCCTCGGAGACGACTCCGACCACCCGGCCCTCGCCCTCGATCACGGGCAGGGCGCTGACCTGCCAGTCCTGCATCAACTGCACGATCTCCTTGAAGGGGGCCCGTCGGCCGACGGCGGCGACCGTCTGGGTCATGACATCGCTGACGGTGTGCGGGGTGCCGTACATGGTGACTCCACAGGGGCCTCGATGGGGTGTCCGGCTTTTTTCAGGGTGTGCCGACAGGCTGCAGGCGGGCCAGGGCCGCCCGGCCCCTGGATGGCCCGTCCGGCTACCGCACTGCTGAGGGTCGGTCGGTCCCCGAACGGGCCGTGTGGCCCCTGATGCGGCCGGCGCTGCGGCGCCACGCTGATAGCGGAACCCTCTCTCACCCGGAGGTGGAGACGATGTCCCGCACCGTCACCGTCGGCCTCGACGACTCGCCCGAAAGCCGGGCCGCAGCCGAGTGGGCGGCTCGCGAAGCGCTGCTGCGTGGCCTGCCCCTGAAGATCGTGCATGTCCAGGAGCCGACGCCCCGGTACGCCGCCCGGACCCCGTTGCTGGACCTCGACCGTTACCAGCACTGGGCCGAGCAGTTGACACACGAGTCCGCGGAAGGGATCCGGCTGCGCCACCCGGGCATCGAGGTGATCACCGAGCAGCTCACGGGGACCGTGGCCGACGTCCTCTGTGAGGCGGCAGGCTTCGCCGAACTGCTGGTGCTGGGCTCGCGAGCGCTCGGTGGACTGCAGGGGTTCATGGTCGGCTCGGTGAGTCTGGGGATCGTGGCCCGCGCCGAGCGCCCGGTGGTGCTGGTGCGCGCGGAGGAGCAGGCCGCTGACGAGCACAGGATGGACCCGGCGGGCGTACCGTCCGCTGCGGCGCCGTTCCGTCCCGTCGTACTGGGCCTCGACATCGATCAGCCGGACGACACGCTGCTGGAATTCGCCTTCGACGCAGCAGCTCGCCGGAAAGCTGCTCTACGGGCGGTCCACGCCTGGCCTGAACCGCCCACCTCCTTCTACCGCTTCCCCGGTGACGCCGAACTCTACGACACGCTCGAGCGCGGACAGGCCTCCCTCCTGAGCAAGGTGCTGCGTCCCTGGCGGCAGAAGTTCCCGGACGTCGAGGTCATCGAGGCGAGCCGGTGCGGCAACGCCGCCCAAGTCCTCGTCAACGATTCCCGTGACGCCTCCCTGGTGGTCGTCGGCCGGCGCATCCGCACCGGCTCCTTCGGCGCCCACATCGGCCATGTCACGCACTCGGCCCTGCACCACATCACCGCCCCCATCGCGGTCGTCGCGCACAGCTGAGCCGTCGCCCCGAGGAGGAGACCCCATGAAGGCATCAGCCGCACGGGCCTTTGGCGAGCCCGTGGACCTCCCGATCGTCGTCGGTGTCGACGGCTCCGAGCCGAGCATGAGAGCAGTGGAGTGGGCTGCCGACGAGGCGGCCCTGCGCGGGGCGTCACTCCGACTGGTGTACGCCTCGCTCTGGGAGCGCTACGAAGGCGCATCCTTCGCCCACGACCTCGGCAAGCCCTCGGAGGAGGTGATGGCCGAGGACATCGTAGAGACCGCCGAACGGCGCGCCCGTCAGCGGCAGCCAGGCGTGAAGGTCACCACAGACGTGCTGCCCGAGGAAGCCGGGTACGGCCTGATCCGGGAGACCCACAGCGCCCTCGCCATGGCCCTGGGCTGCCGAGGCCGCAGCGGTGTGACCGAGGCACTGCTCGGCTCCGTGAGCGTCACGGTGGCCGGGCACGCGCACTGCCCGCTGGTCGTCGTGCGCGGCAGCCACGACAACCGCTCCGGTGCACGCGGTCGCATCGTCCTGGGGGTGAGCGAGAAGCAGGCAGGCTCGGCTGCCGTACGTTTCGCGGTCGAGGAGGCTCTGCTGCGCGAGGTCCCGCTGGAGGCTGTGCGGGCCTGGCGTCGACCGCTGCACGAGCCCCGTCCGCATCCGCTGATCGTCGGAGAACCGGCCCACCTGCAAGAGCGGCAAGCTGCGGAAACGGTGGAGGAGGCGCTGCGGGACACCCCGGCCGGTCTGCAGGTGCACCGCCGTACGATCGAGGGCTTCGCCCGCGACGCCCTGCTGGCGGTGTCCCGTGAAGGCGACCTGTTGGTCGTCGGCGCCCGGCGCCGCCAGGGTCACTTCGGGCTCCAACTCGGCCGCGTTGCCCACGGGGTGCTCCACCACGCGGCCTGCCCGGTGGCCGTGGTACCGGAGCCTGCCTGAGCCCGCCCCGCACGGGCGGCGGTCACCGCTCTGCCCGCTGGTTTTGTTCACGAGAACCGACAGCACCTGTAAACGAGTTTGGGAGGCGTCGGCGGCGAGTCGTGTTCGATGTTCATGAGAAGCGACAGCACCCGAGTTCACCGAGGATCGGGTGCCGAGCCGGGCGTGGGGCGCCGCCAGCGCTACTGGATGTTCCAGCGGTGCGGATGGTTGAGATCGGTGGGGCAGACAAAGACGTTCAGCTCGCCGAATCGGCCCACGACGACTTCGGTGGGGGTGGCAGACCGATGGGCGGGCAGGTCTCGATCCTCAAACGGTTTCCAGCTGCCGCTGCCGCCGTCCCACTCCGAGCTGTCGATGGTCAGCAGTAGGTGCATCGGCGCGCGGCAGGTCTGGCAGTCCATGGGGTACGGGTCGGTGGCGTGCCAGGAGGCGAAGCCGCCGACGCGCCAGCCGGGCGGGATGGACAGGTCGTACTGGTAGTAGACCGGATCGGCCGCGTTCTCGTCGGCCTCCTGCTCGGCCTGCTCTTCCTGGGCTTCCTCCCAGGCGTCGAGTCGGGCGCACAGCCTCGGGCAGGAGGCCGGCGAACGGGTAGGTGGTCACCTGCTCCGGTTGCAGGACGCAGGGCTCGGGCACGAACCCAGCGGACCCGGCGACCAACGGCTGCGGGGGAACGGTCAACACGTCCGCGACTTCCCACGACCGCCGCCAGCGCAGATGCAGATTCAGGTCGTACCGGCTCGGGCCGTGCGCATCGAAGGGGCACCAGAACACCTGGAACAGGTCGCATTCCTTCGGCCCCTGCGGCAGGTCCGGGACATCGCGCCGGTACAGCTGGGCCAGGCCGATCATCGGCAGCGGATCCGTCTCCGACGCCTCGGAGAGCCGGTGCTCCAGGTACAGCTCGGCCAGCAGCTCCCGTTCCTCCTCCGTCGGGCCCGGGCTCTGTTCCCGAGCCCACGCGGCAGCCAGGATCCGCCGGTAGCGGTGGATATCGGCCGGGCGCCGACCTCGCCCCCGGCCGTGGGCCTCACCGCACACCGGCCACGGCTCGTTCGCCGGCCACAGCATCGGACCACCCACCGAGCTGTCAGAAGTCTGCGGGCTGCCCGGTCGCGGGTGGAGCCGCGTCGTCGTACCCCGGTAGGCAGCCAGTTCCTGGAAGAGCACCTCGACATCAAGCGGGCGCGGTGGAGTGGTCCTCGTCATGGAACGCGACCATAGACACCCAGCGATCTTGGCGGTCGAGCACCCTCGGCAGCAGTCTCTGCGGTGCTGAAGCTGCTGTCGAAACCCGTGAACATTTCGATTCGTTCACCGGGTCGACTGCCTCCCAAACCGGCGAACATTCGCTGTCCGTTCTCGCGGACAGAGCCAGCCCGCTCTGCCGGCACCGTTCGACCTCACCGATCACAGCACCTCCGCACGGCCAAGGCGGGCTCGATGATGAGCGCAGAGTGCAGTCTTTCTTGCAATCTCTCTCGGGCCTGCGGTCTGCCGGTCCGCCCGCGCCCGCTTGGTCGGCACCCAGAGGGAAACGCATCGCGATAGGGGACATGGGGTGTCCGGAATCGCTCGGAGTGTCGCGTGGGAAACCGCCGAAGGGACACCGAGCCATGCGTATCGCAGTCACGACGCCCACCGGTAACGTCGGACGACACGTCGTCCCCATGCTCCTGAGAGCCGGGATACGCCCACTCGTGCTGGCGCGTGATCCCGGCCGGCTTCATCCCGACGTCCGCAACGAGGTGGATGCCGTCGCGGTCGACCAGCGCGACGTGGAGGCGGTCGTCGCCGCCACGGCCGGGACGGAAGCTCTGTTCAGGGTGGACCCCCGTCTACGGGCGAGAATCCACTCGCGGACTACGAGCCGGCTACGGCGAGCGTGGTGAGCGCCGTCAAGGCGAACGGCATCAAGCGGACAGTGTTCCAGAGCAGCGTCGGTGCCGAAAAGCGGCGCGGAGCCGGTGAGATCGACGGCCTCGCGGGCACCGAGCTCGCCCTCGACACCCTCGGTGCCTCGGTCACACACCTGCGGGTGCGGCTACTTCTTCACCAACCTCGAGCTACAGCTCGATGCCGTGCGGACCGGCTTCGTCCCCGTGATCCTGCCCTTGGACCAGCCTCTGGCATCGGTCGCGCCGCGCGACATCGCGGAGGTCGCCGTGACACGGCTGCTGTCGACCGCCTGGTCCGGACGCTGCGTACAGGCCTCCACGGGCCAGCAGACCTCACCTGGCCGCAGGCCGCCGCGATCGTGTCCGCCGCCACCGGCCGTCCGGTGCGCGTCGAGCGCGTCGGCGACGACGCGATGCGGAAACTGCTGCGCGTATCCGGGATGACCGACGGCCTGGTCGAAGCGGTTGTCGGGATGTCGACCGGTCTGCGGGACGGCTTCGTCCCGGACAACCGCGAACCCCGTACACCACCACCCCCACCACTTTGGCGGCCTGGGCCTACGACCTCCTCCGCCCCCCAGCTGTGACAGCGAGCGGCACAGGCGCAGGATGACCGATGAGGCTGTCTCTGGGCCTGACACGGGCCGGGACTGCCACGGATGGCTCTCCCGGTCGCGTCAGCCGAACTCGATCGTCACCTGCGGTGGTTGACGCAGTGTGCTGTGCACCGTGCAGTGGTCGACCACGGCGCGCAGCGCCTGGAGCCTCGCCTCGCTCAGTCCCTCCGACAGAAAAATCCGCATACGGACAGCGGCGACGCGGGCCGGCCGGTCGTCGGCCATCGTGAAGTCCGCCGACACACGCAACCGTTGGCGGTCGATGTGATGGCGCTCCAGGAAGCGCCCCGCGTAGTAGGCGACACACGAGGCGAGCGACACGATGAGAACCTCGACGGGCGTCGGGCCGCGGTCGCCGCCCCCCTGCCTCGACAGGCTGGTCGATGACGAGGGCGTGTCCCCGTACGTCGACCTTGAACGCACAGCCTCCCAGGTGGCATACCTCGACGTGGCCCTCGGGCAGTGCGGTGGTCCGTCCGGTGGCCAAGGTCGTGTCCGTCATGATGCCTCCTTCGTCAGGTGTGGGTCGGTGCTCCGTGGCAGGGTCTGCGTGGGCTCGGCCGGCCAGGCCAGGGCCCGGGTGATGTCGGCGACGGTGAGGATGCCGACGAGGCGTCCTTCGTCCAGGACCACCGCACGGCGGACGGGGCTCGCCTCCAGCCGGGGGAACAGATCGAGCACCGGCTCCTCGGGCGCGGCGATGACGACGTCGGCGAGAGGACGCATCACCTGGCCGACCGTCGTGCTTACGCGGCCCTGAGCCGGCGCCAACTCGACACGCCGCACGGTGAGCAGACCGACCACCGAGCCACCTGCCGCCAGCACCGGGAAGGCTGAGTGGCGGTAGTGGCCGAAAGGCCCCTCGGCCAGGAAGTCAGCGAGTGTCGCCGTGTCCGGAACCGTGACCGGATTCGGGGTCATGACGCGGCTGACCGGGACACCGCCCAGCACGCTCCGCATCTCGGCCTGGCGAGCCTCCGCGGTCGCCGCGCTGATGAGGAACCAGCCGATCAGCGCGGGCCACAGGCCGGACAGATTGTGCGCGAACAGCACGGCCGCGAAGCCGGTCACCACCAGGAACCAGCCCAGCGCCCGGCCCGCAGCCGAGGCGCCGCGGGTGGCCCGCAGTCGGTCGCCGGTGCGATGCCACAGGTACGCCCGCAGCAGCCGTCCCCCGTCGAGTGGGGCGGCGGGCATCGCGTTGAAGACGGCCAGCAAGATATTGATCGCGGACAGCCAGGCGACCGCCTCGACCACGAGCCCGGACGCGTGCACGCGTCCAGCCCGGCGGCAACGCCCGCGAGGGCGCCACCGGCCAGCAGACTGGTGAGCGGGCCCACGGCGGCGATGCGCAGCTCCGCGGCCGGGGTCGCGGCCTCGCTGTGCAGGCGCGCCGCGCCGCCCAGCATCCACAGGGTGATGCCGTCGACCTGCACGCCGTTGCGGCGGGCGACCACGGCGTGCGCCAGCTCGTGCGCCAGCAGCGAGACGAGGAAGACGACCGCGGCCAGCAGGGCCAGCGCCCAGTACTGCACGGCGGAGTAGCCCGGATGGGCGGCAGGGAATTCACCACGCGCGAGAGCGACCGTCACCAGGACGACGATGACCAGGACGCTCCAGTGCAGGCCGACCCGCACGCCGGCGATCCGACCGAGGGACAGCGTCTCGTTCATGAACCTCGCCTCATCCTCCAGCTTGCGTACCGAGGGCCGGGTGCGCGCTCGGTGGGGGCGGGGTGCGCAGCTCTCGGGGGTACGTTGCAACCCGTCTTCGGGCCCCACTGCGGTCCCACCAGATCCCACTCCTGGTCCCAGCGGGCCATGCGACGCCGGTCGAGCCGTGCCCGTGCGAAAGCGCCCGCACCGAAGACCGGAGCCGCGACGGCGAGGGCGGCCGCGGCACCGAAGAGGGCGGCCTCGACGTGCCCTTCGGCACGGCCCGTCGGCTGTGAGAGCGCGAGCCGGCCCTGGTCGTCCTGCCAGACGGTCACCGAGGCTCCGGCCTTCAGGCCGCCGTCGACCAGCGTCTGCCCACTACGAGGGGTGCCGTCGGGAGCCGCCCAGCGCACGGAGCCCCGGACACGGCCGTCTGTCTGCCGGTCCGCGGTGACGCCGTGTGGCGCCTCGGCGACAAGGACCGCTCGAACGGCGTGCCTGTGGGCGCGCTGCTCCGCGAACTCATGCTCGGCGCTGCGGGCCGTCACCAGTCCGGCGACGGCGCCGGCAAAGGCGACTATCACCCAGACAGTCAGGACGACCCAGGCCTCGACGATGTCCTCGTGCCGCCGCAGCGGATTGCTCCGCCACCGCCACAGCCGCTTCGTGGTGCTCATGACGGAACACCTCCTCATCGTGGTGCCTCCTTCGACGGTGGCTCCGGCGGGGCCGTGCTCACAGGGGCCGACGGGGCTCGGTGAAAGGCCGCCCGGACCCCTATCACGCGCTGGTAGGGCCCATTGGTCCCTATTGGGCTCTTGAGGGCGACGCCCAAAGGCCGCTGCAAGTGATGTGGGTCCGTCGCGCCCCGTTGCGTTACCGAAGCCGCCCTGCCACGGGTCGGTGAGCCATTGGGCACCGTCCGGCTGAGTACAAGGGCCGGAAGGCCCAAGCGCGACCTCCTGCGGACCGCCCAGGCTGAACGTGCGGGGCGCTTCCCGGCACCGTGCCGGAGCCGGCCCGCGTCCCTCGTCGTACGCGCCGGAACGCGGGTCCCGCAGCAGACAACAGGGTGAGGAGCGCGATGAAAGGCTTCGTCTTCCACGGTCCCGGACAGGCCTCCTGGCAGGACGTTCCGGACCCAGCCGTCAAGGAACCGACCGACGCGATTGTGAAGGTCGGCGTCGTGACAATCTGCGGGACGGACCTGCACATCCTCAAGGGCGACGTTTCGGAGGTCCGTCCCGGCACCATACTCGGTCATGAGGCGGTCGGCGAGATCGTCGAGGTCGGCAGCGATGTGCGCACCGTACGGCCCGGCGACCGGGTGCTGCTCTCCTGCATCACCTCCTGCGGACGGTGCCGGTTCTGCCGGGACGGCTCCTACGGACAGTGCCGGGGCGGCGGAGGCTGGATCCTCGGCCACCTCGTCGACGGCACCCAAGCCGAGTACGTCCGCGTGCCTCACGCCGACCTGTCCGTCCACCCGCTGCCCGCCGCCGTGCCCAGCGAGGAAGCCGTCCTGTTCGCGGACATCTTCCCGACGTCCTACGAGGTGGGCGTCCTCAACGGGCATGTGCGTCCGGGGGACACCGTGGCCATCGTCGGCGCCGGGCCGATCGGACTTGCGGCCATCGCCACGGCTCGGCTGTTCTCGCCCGAGCGGGTCATTGCCGTCGACCTGGCTCCGGCCCGTCTGGAGGCTGCGCATCGGCTTGGTGCCGACGCGGTAGCCGACGTGCACGAGGCACCCGGCCAGCTGGTCGCCGACCTCACCGGCGGGCTCGGAGCCGATGTGGTCATCGAGGCGGTCGGCGTGCCGGAGAGCTTCGAGCTGTGCACCCGCATGGTCCGTCCTGGCGGGCATGTCGCCAACGTAGGCGTGCACGGCAAGCCCGCCACGCTCCACCTCGAAGACCTGTGGATCAAGAACGTGACGATCACGACCGGTCTGGTGGACACCTACTCCACCCCGACCCTGCTGCGGATGGCCGCGGCCGGCCGGCTGCGGACCGGGCAGCTGGTCACTCACACCTTCCCGCTGAACCGCATGGAAGAGGCGTACGACGTCTTCTCCAAGGCCGCCGAGACCGGCGCGCTGAAAGTGGTGCTGGGCGGGGAGCAGCACGCGGAAGTGGCCGTTCCCGCGGCCTGATCGAGAAGGACACGACGGCCATGACCGAACAGACGAGCGCGCATGTCGCGACGGAGGCGCCACTGGGCGACCTGGGCCGCCGCCTGGCTACCCAGCGGGCCCGACTCGGTCTGACACGAAGGTAGACGGCCGCCCGCGCCGGCATGGCCGCCGGCTACCACCGATACCTGGAAGAACATCCCGGTGCCGCCCCCGGCTCTGGCGTGCTGCACCGGCTGGCCGAGGCGTTGGAAACCACCGTGACCGAGCTGACCGGCGGCGCGGTCGACGTGTCACCCGGACCCGGTTGCGCCGCCCGTGACCCCCGCTTCACCGAATTGAGCGCTGTCGAGTGCCAGGCACTGCTGGGGTCGCACGGAGTCGGGCGGCTCGCGGTGTCCACGAGTTCCGGGCCGGAGATCGTGCCGGTCAACTACAGCGTTGTGGATGGTGCGATCGTCTTCCGGACCGCTACCGGCGCCACGTCGGCGCTGGCCGACGGCCGCCAGGTGGCCTTCGAGGTCGACCGCATCGACGACGCGTTCAGCCAGCGCTGGAGCGTCCTGGTGCACGGCGTCGGGCGGGTGGTGCTGAACCCACGGCAGCAGCGCCGGTACGACGAGAAGGCACACAGCAAGCCATGGGCGGGCGGACACCGCGAACGGTGGATGCGAATCGACTCCGGCATGGTCACGGGACGCCGGATCACCGTGTGAGCGGCTGCTGCTCTATCCCAGCAGAGGCGGTACGAGTGGCTCGACACTCGTACCGCCTCTGCCGCGTATGTAACTGCACGTCAGCTGTCAGCCGGTTGCCGCGCCCCCGTCTCGGTGAGGAGGACACCGGTGACCAGTTCGGGGCGAATGCGCACCGCCTGGTCCATCGGTTCCATTGGCACCCAAGGTTGCAGCAGCCCACGGATACGCTCCAGTTCAACCGGGTCGGTCACCAGCTGGGCGTACCCAGTGACGACCACGCTCCAGCCGAGGTGGGTGTCCGGGTCGATGGCATCGGCCTCGTACGCGACGACGACGCCCGTGCTCTCGACTTCCTGCGCGTGAGACGTGAGCGCAGCACCCTCGTGGGTACGGATGACGATGTCCCCGTCGTCCAGGACGTGGTTGACCGGGCGGACGGTGGGCAGCGCCTGCCGGGTGAAGACGATCCTTCCCAGCGACACGCTGCCGAGCAACCGCAGCGCCTCGGCGTCGTCGAGGTCGATGCGCCGATGTGCTCGCAACTCACCGGCTGCCATCACGTGCCTCCCTTCCGCTGCCAGTCGGGCCCATGCCGATGAAGGGACCGTGCACCCCCCTCACCTGCTGTCACTCGTGTCCATGTCCGCCAAGGCCGCCCGGCCCGCCTCAAGACGGGCCACCGGGACCCGGAACGGCGAGCAGGAGACATAGTCCAGGCCGACCTCATGGAAGAAGTGGATCGACTCCGGATCGCCACCGTGTTCGCCGCAGACGCCGGTCTCGAGGTCCGGGCGGGCCGCACGGCCCTCCTCGACGGCGATCCGGACCAGTCGGCCCACCCCCTCCCGGTCGAGCGTCTCGAACGGCGATGCGGCGAAGACGCCCTTGTCCAAGTAGGCCGAGAAGAACGCGGCCTCCACGTCGTCCCGGGAGAAGCCCCATGTGGTCTGGGTGAGATCGTTGGTGCCGAAGGAGAAGAACTCCGCCTCCTCGGCGATCCGGCCGGCCGTGAGCGCCGCACGGGGCAGTTCGATCATCGTGCCGACAGGACAGTGGACAGGGGTGCCGGTCTCCTCACCGACCTCGGTCAGAACGCGGACCACCTCCTCGCGGGCGAGCCGCAGTTCCTCGACGGCACCGACAAGCGGCACCATGATCTCCGCATGCGGAGAGCCACCCGCTCGCGTGCGCTCTACGACCGCTTCGGCGATCGCCCGGACCTGCATCGCGACCAGACCAGGAACCACCAGGCCGAGCCGCACGCCACGCAGGCCGAGCATCGGGTTCTCCTCGTGCATCCGGTTCACCGCTGCCAGCAACTCCACGTGGTGCGCCTCCGGTTGTTGACCCGTGGCCTCGGCGGCGGCGATACGGACGGCCAGGTCGGTGCGGTCGGGCAGGAACTCGTGCAGCGGCGGGTCGAGCAGCCGGATGGTGACCGGAAAGCCGTCCATCGCCTCAAGGATGCCCGTGAAGTCCCGCCGCTGGAGCGGCAGCAGAGCCGCCAGCGCGCGGTCGCGGTCGGCATCCGTACGGGCGAGGATCATCGCCTCGACCAGCTTGCGCCGCTCGCCGAGGAACATGTGCTCGGTGCGGCACAGCCCGACCCCCTGTGCCCCGAACCTCCGGGCCCGGGCAGCGTCTTCGGGGGTGTCGGCGTTGGCCCGCACCTCCAAGCGCCGTACCGAGTCGGCGTGGTCCAGCGCCCGGGCCACCGCGCAGACCATGCTGTCGGCCTGCTCACCGCTCTCCAAGTAGCGCATGGTGGCCGACGCGACCAACGGGACTGCCCCGAGGAACACGTCACCGGTGGAACCGTCGACCGAGATGACGGTGCCCTCCTCGACGACAATGCCGTCACGGGCGGTGAAACGCCGTGCCTGCGCGTTGACGGTGATGTCCTGCGCCCCGCACACGCACACCTTGCCCATGCCACGGGCGACAACGGCCGCGTGGCTGGTCTTGCCGCCGCGGCCCGTCAGCACCGCCTGCGCGGCCACCATCCCGGGCAGGTCGTCGGGCGTCGTCTCCTCGCGGACGAGTACAACCTTCTCGTCGGCCGCGGCGCGCTGTACGGCCTCCGCGGAGTCGAACACGGCCGCGCCCACCGCGGCGCCCGGCGAGGCCGGCACACCGCGGGCAAGCGTCTCACCGGTGGCGGTGGTCTCGAAGCGCGGGAACATCAGCCGGGCCAGCCCGTCACCACTCACCCGCGCCAGGCCCTCGTCGGAACCAATGAGACCTTCCTGCACCAGCTCGGTGGCGATGGCGAAGGCGGCCTCGGCGGTGCGCTTGCCCACCCGGGTCTGCAGCATCCACAGCGTTCCACGCTCGATGGTGAACTCGATGTCGCACAGGTCGCGGTAATGCCGTTCCAGCGTCTGTGCGTGATCGCGCAGTTGCCGGTACGAGCGTGGGTCCAGCTGTTCCAGCTCGGCCAGCGGTACGGCGTCCCGCACGCCCGACACGACGTCCTCGCCCCGGGCGTTCGGCAGGTAGTCGCCGTACAGGCCGGGGCGCCCGGTGGCCGGGTCACGGGTGAAGGCGACGCCGCTGCCCGAGTCGGGGCCGAGGTTGCCGAACACCATGCGCTGCACGGTGACGGCCGTTCCCAGGTCGTCCGGGATGCGCTCGCGCCGCCGGTACAGCACGGCGCGTTCGGCGTTCCAGGACCGGAAGACGGCGAGAATCGCCTGCTGGAGCTGCTGGGCGGGGGACTGAGGGAAGTCGCGGCCGGTCTCGTCCCGGATCAGGCTCTTGTACGTCTCCACCAGCCATGCGAGGTCGCTCGCGTCGAGATGGAGATCGTCGGGGGCTTCGCGGGCGTCCTTCAGCAGGGTCATGGCCTCGTCGAACAGGGCCGGATCGACCCCCATCACCGTGCTGCCGTACATGTGGACGAGCCGGCGGTAGGACTCCCAGGCGAAGCGCTCGCTGCCGGACACCTTGGCCAGGCCGAGCACGGAGTCGTCGTTGAGGCCGATGTCGAGAACCGTCTCCATCATGCCGGGCATCGAGAAGCGGGCCCCGGAGCGGACGGACACCAGCAGCGGGTCGTCCCCCTGCCCGAGCAGCCGCCCGACACCCGTCTCCAGCGCCGAAAGGTGCCGGGAGACCTCCGCGGACATGCCCTTGGGTTCCTCGCCGGTGGCCAGGAACGCGCGGCAGGCTTCAGTGGAGACGATGAATCCCGGCGGTACGGGCAGTCCCAGCCGGGTCATCTCGGCCAGGTTCGCGCCCTTGCCGCCGAGCAGGCCGGCCAGGTCGCGGCCACCGTCCTGGAAGTCGTACACATAACGGACCATGACGCCACTCCTGGGCTCCGAGGTCTTGTGCTTCCCAGCCTGGAAGAAAGTGCCGCGCCGGGGCAGGTGCCCTCCGTCCCACGACGTGGGCCGACCGGCCCTGAGTGGCGAGGATGCGGCCCGCTCCCACGTGGGGAGTCGGATTCGGGCCACTGGTACGGCCGCGCTGCCTGCGTCCGCAGAGGACGGGTAGCGTGGGCAGTGACCGCGACAGTCCGGACTCGTGTGCGAGGGGACATGGAGGAGCGGCGTGGCAGGCGCAGAAGAGCCCCGTGTACGACTGCCGCAGCTCAAACTCGACGAGCTGCTGGAGGAGCTGCAGGCCCGGATCGACGCGGCCCGCGGCACTCAGGACCGGGTGCACAGCCTGCTGGAGGCGGTGCTCTCCGTCGGCCGCGAACTGGACCTTGAACAGGCACTGCACTCCATCGTTGAGGCAGCTGCCGTGCTCGTCGACGCCGAATACGCCGCCCTCGGCGTCATCGGACCCGGCGGCAGCTCCCTCTCGGCCTTTCTCACCGTCGGAGTGACCGAGGAGCAGATCGCCGAGATCGGCTCCTTCCCCGAGGGCCACGGCATCCTCGGAGAGGTGATCCGACACCCGGAGCCGCTTCGACTGGAGAAGATCTCCCAGCACCCGGCCTCGTACGGCTTCCCGGCCCGCCATCCGCCGATGAACAGCTTTCTGGGCGTTCCCATCCGCGTCCGCGGTCAGGTCTTCGGCAATCTGTACCTGACCGAAAAGCGTGGCGGGGTGCAGTTCGACGAGGAGGACGAGTCGGTGCTGTCCACGCTGGCCGTGGCGGCCGGTGTGGCGATCGACAATGCCCGGCTGTACGAGGAGTCCAGGCTGCGCGAGCGCTGGCTGCTGGCGAACGCCGAGATCACCCACAGTCTGATGTCGGGCAGCGAACGCGCCGAGGCGCTGAAACTGATTGCCGAACGGGCACGCGAGATCATGGGGTCGGCTCTGGCGGCGGTGGCGATGCCCATGGCGGCCACCGAGTCCCTCACAGTGGAGATCGCCGTGGGTGTGGACGCGGAGGCACATCGGGGGCTGGTGCTGCCCCTGTCCAAAACTCTCATGGGGCTTGCCTTCTCCGCTGCCGAGCCGGTCACCAGCGACGACGTGCAGCAGGACGAGAGGATCTCCCCAGATCCGCCGCGCTTCCACGGGTTGGGCCCCGCCGTGGCCGTCCCCATCGGCACCCGGGACGGCGGCGTGCGCGGCGTGGTGCTGGTGGCCCGCGAGACCGGCGCGCCGGTTTTCTTGGGCGAGGAGACCCAGAAACTGCAGGGCTTCGCCGCGCAGGCCGCGATCGCGATGGAACTGGCCGAGCGCCGCAAGGACGCAGAACAGATCGCCGTTCTCCAGGATCGCGACCGGATCGCCCGGGACCTGCACGACCTTGCCATCCAGCGGCTCTTCGCGACGGGCATGACGCTGCAGAGCGCCGGCCGCTTCATCGAGCATCCCGAGGCCGCCGAGCGGGTGCTGCGGGCCGTGGACGACCTGGACGAGACCATCAAGATCATCCGTTCGACCATCTTCGCGCTGCGCGCCCGTGCGAGCGCCGTCGACGCCGGGCTGCGGGCCCGGGTCGTAGACGTCGTCGGCGAGAAAACCCCGATGCTGGGTTTCACGCCCAGCGTGCGCATCGAGGGCCTGCTCGACACCGACGTCCCGTCTCAAATCGCCGACAACATCGTGGCCGTCCTCTCCGAGGCCCTCACCAACATCGCCCGCCATGCCCATGCCGACAGGGCCCAGGTCGCCCTGACGACCGACGGCCGGGAGGTCACTCTCACGATCGCCGACAACGGTGTGGGAATCCCGCCTGACGGCCGGCACAGCGGGCTGCGCAACATCGCCGAGCGCGCGGAGCAGCTGGGCGGGCACCTCGATGTGTCCAGCCCCGACGGGGGCGGTGCCGACGTGTCCAGCCCCGACGGGGGCGGTGCCAGACTGCAGTGGCGGGTGCCCCTGCCCGGCACATAGGAGAGCGGACATTCCCCGGCACGGGGGCGGAGTCTGGCAGGTCCGCGCTGACGGACCACACGGGCAAGGGGCCCAGGGACGGGCCACTCGGCCCATGTCCCGCGACCGCTCGTCGGCGCAGCCTGAAGGTGTCGTAGAACGGTACCCAGCCCCCGGAGGACGCCATGAAGGGCACTCCCACCGTCGTGAACGATGTGATGACCCGCAGGGTCGTCGCCCTGCGCACGGGGGCGGCCTTCAAGGACATCGTGCGGACCATGCAGGAGTGGAGGGTCAGCGCCCTCCCCGTGCTGGACGACGGTGGACGCGTCGTCGGCATCGTCTCCGAGGCCGATCTACTGCCCAAGGAGGAGTACAGCGAGGGCGACGTGGGCCGGTACGGGCAGGAGGGCCGCAAGGCGGACGCGGTGACCGCCGGTGAGCTGATGACCGCTCCAGCTGTCGCTGTGACGGCCGACGCCACCCTCGCCCGCGCCGCTCGCGTCATGGCTCGCAGGAGGGTCAAGCGACTGCCGGTGGTCGGCGCCGACGGCACTCTGCAGGGCATCGTCAGCCGGTCCGACCTGCTCAAGGTCTTCCTGCGCGACGATCCGGACATCGCCGAGGACGTCCGGTGCGAGGTCGCCGAGAGGCTCTTCGGTGCACACGCCGAAGCGATCCGGATCGAGGTGCGCGACGGTGTCGTGACTCTCACCGGCCGGGTCCACGAAACTGCTCTGATTCCGCTCGCCGCCCGCCTCGCGCGGGCTGTCGCGGGCGTGGTGGACGTGCACTGTGCGCTCAGCGGTCCGCCCCGCCATCCGGACCTCGCCCCGGACCTGCCGGACCCGCAACGGTGGGCCCCTGCCTGACGGACGCCGACCGCATGCCGAAGGAGGGGCGGCCGATGGCACGGACACCTCCTACGACCGTGGCACGAGTGCGGCTGTGGCGCTGGCGGCACAACCCGCTGAAGCGGCACAAGCGACGTCGTCGAGGCCTGGATCGTGCTTGTCACTTGGACCCTGGCTCTCCTCGGAGGAGTGCTCGCGGGCGTGGTGGCGGCGCAGGCGACGGACTCGGCGTTCGCCGCCCCGCGCGCTCAGGTGCACGCCGTGTCCGCCGTACTCACCGACGGCGCGGCGAAGGCCCCGCCCGGCGTCAGTGGGTACGAGGACGGCCGGGTGTGGGCCGCCGTGCGCTGGACGGACGCGGTCGGCAAGGTGCACATCGGCCAGGCGAAGATCTTCCCGGGCTCCCCCGTGGGCAGCAGGCTCACCGTGTGGACGGACCATACCGGCCGGATCGTCTCCCCGCCTCCCAGCGGGACAGGGGCAACGCTGCAGGTGGTTCTGACCGGCGTCCTCGTGGCTCCGCCAGCCGGTGCAACGGTCTGGGCCGGCGGCTGGCTGATCCGTACGCGGCTCCTTCGGCGGCGCCTGGCCGAGTGGGAGGAGGAGTGGGAGCAGGTCGGACCTGAGTGGCGGAAGCGGAGCGGCGGCAGAGGTTGATCGGCAACGCCGGCGGCAAGAGGCTCGGCAGCAGCACCGCCAAAGGCTCAGTCCCACGAGGGCTCGGTCTCACGCCGCAGCGAAGGCCCAGCCCCACCGTCGAGTGAGCTGGGCGGTCGGACGCATCACCGAACGCCGATCGGGTGCGCGCTGAAGGCGTCACCCGGCGTCGGAGCCGGCGGCGGTAAGCCGGCAGTCCACGCCCACGACCCCTTCCACACCCTGGACGAGGCGCGCGGTCAGTGGAATCCGTGCAGCGTCCCCGACGCGTCCCGTCAGGGTCGCGACGCCGTCGCTGACGATGATGTGGACGGGCTCGACCGGGGCTGGGAAGAGAACGTCGACGATGTCGCGCCGGATCTCGTCCGCCAGGTCGTTGTCGGGACGCAGGAACACCTTCAGCAGATCCCCGCGACTGACGACGCCTTCGAGGACGCCCTCGGCATTCACCACGGGCAGCCGTTTGACATGCCGCAAGGCCATGATCCGTGCCGCCTCGGCGAGCGTGGCGTCTCCGTGGACGGTGACGGCCGGGGTGCTCATCAACTCCTCGGCGGACACCGCCCCGGCCTTAGCCAGGTCGGGCAGCCGGCGCAGTTGGGTGAACCGGTCCGGGTCGCTGTCCCGGAACTCCTCCTTGGGCAGCAGGTCGGCCTCGGAGACCACCCCGATCACCCGCCCGTCGCCCTCCAGCACGGGAAGGGCACTGACCTTCCACTGCTCCATGCGTTCGACGATGTCCTTGAACAGGGCCTTGCGGCCCACCGCGACGACGGCATGCGTCATCACGTCGCTCACCTGGTGCGGGCTGCTGTCCATGCTTTCCTCCCAGGGCCGTTCGGCCGGACGGAGCGTGCGCGCGGTCACAAAAGGTCACCGCTGCCGTAGGGGGCGTACAGGTCGAGCAGCCGGACCCGGGTGGCGTGCAGCCGCTGGGCGGCCACGCGTCCCACCCACACCGCTATAGTCCGGCCGAACGTGGGGTCCGCGGCGCACATCGTGCGGACCGCCTCGGCGTCGAACTCCCAGGCCCGCACCGGGGTCATCGCCTCGGCGCCCAGGTGCCAGAGATGCGGCGGGAAGTGCCAGGACCAGCCGACCAGCTCGCCGTGCCCGAGCGACTCGACGACGGCCGGTCGGCGGCCGGGCACATGCAGATCGAGGGCGACGGTTCCGGTGCGTACGATCCAGAACCGGTCGGCGTGTCGGCCCTCCTCGAACAGGCGGGTCCCGGCCTCGAAGGAGACCTCGCGGGCGAGGCGCATCAGCCTTTCGCGGTGCACGGGCTCAAGCGCCGTGCTAATGGTGGTTGCGGAGGTCATCGCACCGGCTCCCTTCATGGGGCTGTCGATCCCAGCGTGCGCGACTTCGGGAGCCGGTACCACGGGCCGCCCGGACCCGGCCGTGGGCCCTTCGGCTCATGCCGCGCGGGGTGTCGCCCGGCCGATGCCCATCCACCACCCGAACCGAGCCGGTGCCGCACACCCGAAAGGGCCGCCCTGGCCCCTTGTCGGGCCTCTTCGGCTCATGCGCCCCGACCGCCGGTCCACGCACGCTGGACGCACTCGCAGTGGAGGGAGAACGATCATGAGCGTCTCCACGCGCATCGCCGTCATCGCGGTCGGTGACCCGTCCCGGCACGACGAGGGGGTCGGCCGGGCGGTGCTGTCCCGCCTTCGGGAGCGGGCGCTGGAGAGGCCTTTCCCGCCGGGCACCGTACTCGCGGAGTGCGACCTCGATCCGGGACGGCTGATCCGGTTGTGGGAACACACGGACCTGACCGTCGTCCTGGAGGCCGCGCATATCCGACCGGGGAACCCCGGCCGCATCCACCGCCTGGAGCTGGACGCCCGCCAACTGGACCGGCCGAACGCCATGGTTGCTCGCGGACTCGGCGAGGCCGTCGAAGTGGCCTGGGAGGTGAACCGGCTGCCTGGTCAGCTGGTGGCGTACGCCGTCGAGGCCGCCGACACCTCGCTCGGACCAGGGCTGTCTCCACCCGTCAACGCAGTGGTGGACGTCCTCGCGAGGCGAGTCGAGGACGAGATCGTCCGGCACAGGGTCGCTGCGGCGCGTGGGGCCGATGGCGTGGCCATGGCATGACTGGACGGGAAGGGTTCGTGTCCCGCTTCTCGCGGATCCCGATTGCGCGGTACGCGGCTGCCGGCCGCTTCTCCGCGTCTCCTACGGGTCCTTCCCGCCACTACCAGCACACCACCGAGACCGCTGGCCCACCAGGGCCGATCGGCCCCGATGCGGCGGCAATCGCGAGGAGCCCGATGACATGACAACCGCCCTTCATGACTCCGCGGCCCTGCCGGCCGTACGGCCCCGGCCCGCGCTGCTCACCTTCCTCGGCGGCGTCGGCACGGTCACCGGCAGCAAGTTCCTGGTAGAGAGCGACCACGCCCGGGTCCTGGTCGACTGCGGTCTCTTCCAGGGTCTCGCCGACCTTCGCCGACGCAACTGGCGCGGCTTGCCCTGCGACGCGGGGGACATCGAGGCCGTCGCGATCACGCATGCCCACCTGGACCACTGCGGCTTCCTGCCGCGGCTGGTCCGCCACGGCTTCCGCGGCCGGGTCGTGACGACGGAGTTCAGCGCCCGCCTCATGGAGATCGTGCTGCGCGACAGCGCGAAGCTGCAGATGGAGGCCGCTCAGCACGCCAACGAGCACGGCTGGTCCAGACACCGGCCTGCGCAGCCCCTGTACGACGACTCCGACGTGGACCGCACCCTCAAACTCCTCGACCCGGTCCCGACCGGCACCGAGACCGGCCTGGCCACCGGAACCCGGCTGACGCTGCATCCCGCCGGCCACATCCTCGGCTCGGCATGGGCGCACCTCACCCTGGAGGACGGTCACACCGTCGCTGTCAGCGGCGACCTCGGCCGCCCCGGCCACCCCCTCCTGCTCCCGCCGGAGCCCTTCTCCGGCGCAGACGTGCTGCTCGTGGAGTCGACGTACGGCGACCGGCAGCACGAGCAGGAGGGGGGCCGGGCCCGGTTCGCCGGCGTGCTGAACCGGACGCTCGCCCGCGGCGGCACCGTCGTCATCCCGGCGTTCGCTCTGGACCGCACCGAGGTCGTCCTGCACGAACTGGCTCAACTGCGCCACGCGGGCCGCCTACCGGTCTCCGTTCCCGTCTATGTCGACAGCCCCATGGCACTGGCCGCCCTGGACGTCTACCGGGACGCCCTCCTGACCAGAGCCCCGGAACTCCGCCCCGAGATCACCGCGGAGGGCACTGTCGCCCTCAGCCCCGAGCCGTTCCTTGCCGTGCGCACCGTTCAGGAATCCATTGACATCAGCCGCTCCGGCGGCCCGGCGATCATTGTCTCCGCCTCGGGCATGGCCACCGGCGGCCGTGTCCTGCACCACCTGCGCCGCGTTCTGCCCGATCCACGCAACGCGGTGGTCGTGGTCGGCTTCGCCGCGCAAGGCACACGCGCCCGGGACCTCGTCGACGACGCCCGGGTGCCGAAGATGTTCGGTGAGTACGTTCCGGTCAGGGCGACGGTGGCCGACGTACCGCACTTCTCGGCGCATGCCGATGCCGGCCAGATCATCGGCTGGCTGCGCGGGGCCACAGCACCGCACACGACGTATTTGGTGCACGGCGAACCGGACGCGGCCGTAGCACTCCGCGACCGCATCGACCGCCAACTGGGATCGACGGCGGTCGTACCGCGTTCTGGGGAGCATGTGCTCGTTCGCTGAGCATGCACGCGACGGGACCCGGCCGGTCATCGGCCCGGGTCCCGTCACACGCCAGTGGAACTCTCAGTACGGCAGGTGCCGCCCCGACGGCGTCCGCAGGTCCTGAGACTCCGCGCCTGAGTTGACCGGCCCAATGGCCCCATGAGGCGGACGGCGCAGCCGCCGCACCGACCGCTCACAGCCTGGAGGACTTCTCACAACCGGCGCAGCCAGTCGTCGGCCACCCCGTGTGCGGCCGGGCCGGCGGCCTTCCCGTGCCTGTCGCGAAGCGGTAGGTGAGGTCGTCGACCACGTCCACGACGCCGTCGATGCGCCGAGTGATGGCGACGGAGACGGCGGCATCGCTGTGGCGTTCCAGTTGCCCGGAGAGAGTGACCACACCTTCGCAGACGGCCACGTCCACGGTGTGCGGGTCGAGCCAGAGTGCGTCGACGAGCACCTGGCGCTGCACAGCCCGCCGGATCTCGTCGTCGCTGCGCAGGAAGACCTGGAGCAACTCGCGGTGGGTGACGATGCCGACGAGCCAGTCCTCCTCGTCGACCACCGGCAGACGTTCGATGCCGTGCCGAGCCATCAGCCGGGCGGCCTCCGGCAGGCCGGCTTCGGCACGCACCGTCACCGCGGGTGCCGACATGATTCCGCGGGCCGTACGAGCCCGGCTCCGTGCGAAACTCTCGCGTGTACGACGCCGGTGCTTGCACGCCCAGACGTTGAGACGGCCGCCGGTTTCACTCGACCGCGCCTGGCGCTGCATCAGATCGGTCTCGGAGACGACCCCGATGACCTTGTCGTCCTCGTCGATCACGGGCAACCCGCTGATGCCGTGGTCACGCAAGAGTCGGACGACGTCCTTGAACGGGGTGTCGTACTGGGCGGTGACGACGTCGCCGCTCATGACGGCACCGATCTTCGTCGTCTTCATGGCCGTCCTCCTTTGCAATGGTCGTGGCCCGGTCAGCGAAGTCGGCGCAGGTACGGGTCGTGGGGCCGGCGCGGAACCAGCCGTACGCGAGCGTCGAGGGTGGTGACGCCGTGTGGCCCGGCCAGCACAGGGTTGAGGTCGGCCTCCGCCAGCTGGGGAAGGTCCGCGGCCATCCTGGAGAGGCGGTGCAGGAGTTGCTCCAGGTGGCCGAGGTCGACGGCAGGGCTGCCGGCGTAGCCGAACAGCAGGGGAGAGCAGCGTGGGGAGGTGAGCAGGTCGTACACGTCCAGGTCGGTCAGCGGGGCGAGCCGGGCGGCGTGGTCGGCGAGCAGTTCGGTCGCCGTACCGCCGAGGCCGAACACCACGAGGGGTCCGAAAACCTCGTCCTGGACGACTCCGGCGAACAGTTCGGTGCCGCGCTCGGCGAGCGGCTGGACGACCACTCCGGTCATCCGGTCGCCGAATCGGGTGACCAGATCGCGGTGGGCGGCCCTGACCTGTGAGGCGTTCTGCAGGTCGAGGTGGAGGGCGTGTTGCTCGCTCTTGTGGACCAGACCCGGCCAGTAGGCCTTCATGACCACGCGTCCGTCCGGTCCGGCGAGCCGTTCGGCCGCTGCGACCGCCTCATCCTCGTCCCGGGCCCATACCCAAGGGATCTGTCGGATGCCGTAGCAGCCCAGGAGCACGGCCGTGGTCTGAGGGTCGAGCCAGCCGCCCTCCGGATGGGCCTCCAGGTAGGCGGTGGCCAGGTCCTTCGCGCGTACGGTTTCCACGTCCGGCAACTGCGGTACGGCGCCCGGCTGTCGGGCGAGCCAGTCGGCGCGCGTTGCGGCGTGGGCCAAGGCGTGGGCGGCGTCCTCGCCGTCGGAGTACGCGGGCAAGGTGCCCCTGCCGACGGTAGGCAGCAGCTCGACGCGGGCCGCTTGCGCGGGGAGCACCGCGACGACGGGGCGGGCGAGCGGGCCAGGGGCCGAGGTCAGGGCGCGTACCAGGTCTTCTCTGGTGGCCGTGGCGACCGCCGTGGGGACCAGGCTCACGAGGACGGAGTCGACAGCGCCGTGCCGGGCCAAAAGGCTGATGCATGCCTGTAGTTGCTCCTCGCCGACGGCCGCAGTGACGTCCACGGGGTTGGTCGCGGTGGCGCCGTCGGGCAGCAGGGCGAGGAGTTCGTCCACCAGGTCGGCGGCGACTGGCGGGATCACCAGTCCGGCGTCCACGCACGCGTCGGCGGCCAGGACACCGGCCCCGCCCGCGTTGCTGACGACGGCGACCTTCGTACCGTGGGGCAGCGGCTGGGCATGCACCAGGGCGGCGGTGTCCAGGAGTTCACCGATCGTGCGGGTGGCGGTGATGCCGGCCTGGGTGAACAGGGCCTGCCGGGTCATGGTCGGGGTGGCCGCCGCCGCGGTGTGCGAGGCTGCGGCCCGCCGCCCGGCCTCGGAGCGGCCTGCGTCCACGGTCAGCACGGGCATGGTCCGGGCTACCCGGCGGGCGGTGCGCGAGAAGGCGCGGGGGTTGCCGAAGGACTCCAGGTGCAGCAGCGCCAGGTCGGTGTGCCCGTCGCTCTCCCACCACTGGAGCATGTCGTTGCCGCTGACGTCGTACTTGTCGCCGAGCGAGACGAAGGTCGACACCCCGATGCCCAGCCGGGCCAGCCCATCCAGCAGCGCGATGCCGACACCGCCGGACTGCACGGCCACCCCGGCGGTGCCTGGTCCGGGGTGCCGGGCGGCGAAGGTGGCGTCCAGGTGGACGTCGTCCTCGGTGTTGGCCAGGCCCAGGCAGTTCGGGCCGACGAGCCGCATGCCGTGGCGTCGGCACGCGTCCATCAGTGCGCTGCTCTCGTGTGTGTCCAGGCCCGCGGACACCACGAGCAGGGCGCGCACGCCGATCCTCCCGCACTCTTCGGCCACCTGGGAAACGGATGCGGCCGGTAGGGCGATCACGGCCAGCTCGGGCACCTGCGGCAGGTCGGCGACGGACCGGCAGGCGTGCACCCCGGCAATCGCGGCGGCCTCCGGATGCACGGCGAACAGCCGCCCGGTGTAGGAACCGTTCTGAATGTTCCGCAGGATGGCGCGCCCGACCGACCCTGGCCTGGGGCCCGCGCCGATCACGGCGACCGTCCGGGGCCGCAGCAGCGGCTGCAAACTGATGACGTCGGCCAACCGACCCCGGGCTTCGACCGCGCTCAAGTAGGTCTCGTCCTCCGTGAGTTCGACCGAGCAGTGCACCTCCGGCCCGTCGAAGTGGCGCGTGACGCGCAGCCCCAGGTCGTGGAAGACCTTCAGCACGTCGTGGTTCTCGGCCAGGGCGTCGGCGCTGAACGCGGTGATGCCCGCCGTACGCGCGGCGTCCGCGAGGTGTTCCAGCAGGAGGGTTGCCACACCACGGTGATGCCAGCCGTCGGCTACGGCCACCGAGATCTCCGCCGTGCTGTCGCCCGGCAGCACCTCGTACTCGGCCAGCCCCACTAGCCGCCCGTCGTACTCAGCGGCCAGCGCGCGGTACCCGGGGCGGCCGCCCTTGGCCACCCGCTCGACGGCCTGCCGGGCGGAGGACGGGCTGACGGAGAAGAACCGCAACCGCAGGTTCTGTGGTGACATCGCCTCGTACAGCTGCTGCACCTGTGCATGATCAGCCGGACCCGCCTGCCGTATGCGGACTGTGGTTCCGTCGGCCACCAGGGCATGCACCGGGGCTTCCTGGATGCCGGTCATCACGAACTCTCCCTCCGGAGGATCCCGCGTTCAGCGTCCGGCGGCGGGGGCCCGGTGGCACAGGGGCTGACCGGGCACCGCGCGGGCCGAATGGCCCTCCGGTGCGGAGCGCTCCGGCACAAACCCTTGCCGGATCTCACTGGGCCAGCGAGAAATAGCTCTCCTCCTCCTGCGTGAAGTGCAAGCGAAGGACGGTGTGCAGCCCGTACAGGCAGGAACGCAGGTCGTCGAGCTGGCCAGGGGACAGGCCGCCTTCGGCGCGGGCCAGCTGCAGGTGGGTGGCGATGCGGCGGGAGAGGCGTTCGATCTCGGTGTGGGCCCGGCTCATGGTGGCCGTGGCCTCCGGGCCGCCGAGCGCGGGGGCGATGGCGGGGTAGAGCTCGTGCTCCTCGGCGTACTCGTGAGGCAGCAGCCGATCGGTGAGCAGCCGGTGCGCCTCCTCGACGGCCGCCAGAGCCTGTGGGCCGGGGCGGTCGGAGAGGCGGTCGGCCGCGCTGTGCACCGCTTCGAGCACATCCTGGAGGTCGTTGTGTTCCGAGGCGAAGCGTTGGATGAGCGCCTCGGCGGCGGGGGCCAGCGCCGGCCGTGTGGCCTGATCCGTGCGCAGCGCGCGCAGGGCGTTCAGGATGACCGCCACGTCGATGGCCTCCTGGAGGAGGGCGCCGCCGGCGGGTGGTAGGAGGCCGAAGGCGGCGGCGGCCATCGCGGCCAAGGACATCGCCATTCCGCCCAGAGCACTCTGCACAGCGATCCGCCGGGCCCGTACGGCGATGAAGACGGCGTCGACGAGCCGGTCCACGCGATCGGTGGTCAGCACGATGTCGGCAGCCTCCGAGGAGGCGGTGGAACCGCGGGCCCCCATCGCCACACCGATGTCCGCGGCGGCCAGCGCCGGCGCGTCGTTCACGCCGTCGCCCACCATGACGGTGACCGCGCGTTCTCGTTCGGCCCGTACGACGGCGACCTTGCCAGCGGGGTCGAGCCCGGAGCGGACGTCGTCCAGGCCGAGGACGGCGCCCGCCTCGGCTGCCGGCTCCGCGCGGTCGCCCGTCAGCATCATCAGCCGCTCGATGCCCGCGGCCCGCAGGTGGCGCAGGGTGCGCGGGGCGTCGGGGCGGAGGGGATCCCGGAGCAGCACCGCACCTACCGAACATGCGTCGACGGTCAGCCAGGCGACGGCCGCGCCGTCGAGAAGCGCCCGGTTGTCCACCGCCCTCGCCCAGGCCGGGCGGGCGCCGGACGCGTCGATGCGGCCGACGGACACCCGGTGCCCGTCCACGGTGCCTGAAGCACCTCGGCCGGGTTCCTCCGTGACGTCGGACGGCACCGACAGGACCAGCTTCCGCTCCTGCGCGGCGCCGACGATCGCCTCGGCCAGAACATGAGGGGAGTACTGGTCCAGCGACGCGGCCTGCCTCAGCACCTCCGCAGGCTGCCACCCCGGTGCGGCAACCACGTCGAGGACGTGAGGGCGGCCGCGGGTGAGGGTGCCGGTCTTGTCGAGCAGCAGGGTGCGGGCCCGGCCCAGGTTCTCCAGGGCGCCACCGTCGCGCATGACGACTCCCAGGCGTGAGGCGCGGGAGATTCCGGAGACGATGGCCACCGGAGCGGCCAGCAGCAGCGGACAGGGGGTGGCGACCACCAGCACCGCGACCGCTCGGACCGCCGAGCCACTGAGCAGCCATGCCAGTCCCGCCACCGTGAGGGTGAGGGGCAGGAACCAGGCCGCGTAGCGGTCGGCCAGCCGGACCACGGGTGCGGACTCGGCCCCGGCCTGCCTGGCCAGACGCACGATTCCGGCGTAGGTACTGTCCTGCTCGGCTGCCGTGGCCCGCAGCTCGAAGGCGTGGCCGGCGTTGACCACCCCGCTGCGGACCGTGTCACCCGCCGCCCGTTCGACGTGCAGGGACTCGCCGGTGAGCACGGACTCGTCGAGGCTGGCCACGGCGCCCTCTACCCGCCCGTCGACCGGGACGACCTCGCCAGGGCCTACGACGAGCAGGTCCCCTACGGCGACTTCGGCCAGCGGAACCGTGGCGACGCCGGCCGCTGTGCGGCGGCGCGCCGAGCGGGGCGCACGCTCCAGCAGCGCACGCAGATCGTGCGAGGCGCGCCGCTGGGCTGCCGCCTCCAGGGTGCGACCGGTGGCCAGCATCAGCGCGATCAGCGCACCGGCCAGGTATTCATGGACGGCGAGGGTGCCACCGAGAGCGAGAACCGCGATCAGGTCGACGCCAGCACGGCCGTGACGAAGTGCGGTGAGCACCCAGCCCACCGCCGGTAGGACCGCGGCCAAGGTGCCCAGACCCCACATGAGGTCGGCGAGGCCCTCGTCACCGGCGAGCCAGGCAGCACCCCCTGCAGTCAAGGCCGCCGCCGTGACGGCCAGAAGGGCGGGCTCCAGCCATTCCGAGGCGACGGCCACGGTCAGGGAGCGCAGCCGTGTGATGAAGGCGGAGCGGTTCATGGCCACCTCTGTCCGTCCGGCATTGCTGCATGAAGCCTGATCCCCGTCCATCACATCCCGGCGCGCTGGCCCCGCGACAGGGGACGAGTGGCCCTGCCACCAGGGCCATACCAACCCTGTTCGCGCTATCGCGGTCGTCCGCTGCGACACGCCCCGAGCACCCTCGATGCGATGAGGTCCCATCGGCCCCTCGCGTTGGCCTCACCGACCCATGACATGCTCTGTGACCCGAGTGAACCTAAGGAGCGGGCACTCCAAAGCAGCAGGCACCGGGCGTATTGCTCCCGGCGTCCGAAGGGGATGAGCCACCAATGTTCTGGTACGACCACGACGTCGGCGGATGGGGCTGGTTCGCCATGTCAGCCGGCATGATCTTCTTTTGGGCGGTGATCATCGCCTTGGGCGTCCTTCTGTACCGCGCTTTGACGAGGCCAGGAGGGAGCAGCGACCATGCCGACACCCGGCCGCTCGACCCCACCCCTGAGCAGATCCTTGCCGAACGCTTCGCCCGAGGCGAGATCGACGAGGACGAGTACCACCGCCGCCTGACCGTCCTGGCGAAAACCACTGGCGACGTTCCTCGGCCCGGTCGGCACTGATCGGGAGGTGACAGCCGTGGACGAGAGGCTTTCCGCGGGTGCCGTGATGAACGGGGCGTTGTACGCGATCAGTGAAACGAGCCTGAAGGTAGACAGCCATACTCCCGTAGGGCATCACGATCAGCTATTCAGCCTTCGATGTGATAACGACCTTGAGACACGACCGCCTGGCGGATCTTGGTGGTGAAGTCGGCGGTACGGGCGATGCGGTCGACTCCACCAGCCTTGCTGCGACGCAAGACACCTTTGAAACTCTGCTCGAGAGTGCCCGTCATGCGGGACATGAGGTCGTCACTCAGGTGATCGAGATCGATGTTCAGAAGGTCCCGTGGCGTGGGCTGCCGTAGCCGTGTGAGGGTGTACGCCGACATTGCGGCGAGTGGGTGGAGCCAGTTCTCCACAGAGTCGCCCAGTAGGGGCCGGTCTTCGGCGTACCGGGTCAGGAAGGTTCGCAGTCGGGTGTGGACGTCGAGGCTGAGACGGTAGATGTCCAGGTCGTGGCGTGGCGAGAAGATCCGGGCGTAGTGCTGGTCGTCGAGGAGCAGAGCGTCCGAGTGCCGTAGCGCGGTGTGTGGCTCGCGCAGGACGAAAGCGGTGAACTCGCGTGCGAGCCGGGCCATGCTGACGACGCGGTCGAGTGGAAAACCGAGGTTGCGGTAGTAGCTGGCACGGCGCTCGTAGTAGTAACCGCCCGCATGGTTGAGGCTTTCCTCGATGTCCTTCTGGATGGATTCGGTTGCTCGCAGGGCGCCGGCCGGCAGCTGGGTCTGGCTGTTGGTCGCCCGGATGATGCGATCACGAGCGGTGCCTGACTCAGGCGCCACCACGATTTTGACCAGGAGGGACCGGTCGCGGTGGTGGCCGCCGTTCTGGAAGTAGCTGTAGATCTCATGGCTGGTTTGCAGCCCGTTGACGATCTGCGGGTCCTTGACGACGATCTTCTTGCCGGCGATCTGGGCGGCGTCGCCCACGACGGTGACACCGTTGTTGAACCACCAGAAGTCCTCGCCCGTGGCGGACTTGAGTGTCTCGCCGATGGCGTTGTTCACCGACGTGGACCCCGCGTAGTCGCGGACGTTCGACTCGAACAGCTCCAGCCGCAGTGCCTCGTTCTCGGAGGTGATGAAACGGTAGTACTCGTCAAGCCGCGCCAGACACACGTACCCCTCCCCGAGGGACGTGCTCATCGGGGTCTCGGTGAACACCAACTGTGCGACCGCTTTGGCCCCACGAGCGGTCCGTTCCCGCAAATCAGCGGCATTGAGGTACTCCAGATCTGCGCTGGTGTCGGAGGTGATCTTCGAAAGCTCTCTCCGGAGTCGGTCTCCCTTCGCCTTGACGTTCGGGTGAGGGGTCTCAGCCGACTTGTTGGCGTAGATCACCTTGATGCGAACCTGCGGGAACGAGGACGCCAACTCCTCGAGGATGTGCAGGAAGCGCCTCGTGCGTTCAAGCAGTTTGGCGTTGGTATGGGCGACCAGGTCGTCTTCGTCCCTGCTCATGTCCAAGAGGGTGGGCAGGTGGAAGTGCAGCTTCTCGATCACGGACTCCTGGTAGCCCGACGAGTTCTTCGCCTGCAGGATCACCAACTCGATCTTGCTCGCGCGCGAGGAGAGGAACTGATGCGCGTCGGCGGTGATGTAGCGCTCGTCCACGAAGGTCCAGATGCCGTCGATGCCGCAGTCGTGCGCCCCATCGACGATGCCGTCCAAGATCTCGTCGTTGTCGAGGTCCCAGTCCTGCAAGGCCTTGTCGGCGGAGAAGAAGGTGAAGAAGTCGTCCCTGCTCTTGTCCGGCGCCAGCTTGCGGTGCTGGTCCTCCAGGATGCGGTCGAGCAGCCGCTGATCATTGTTCTGCACAGACGTCACGCGAGACCCCCACCAAGCCCTCGGACCGAGACAAATAGATGTTGGCAGGCTGATGAGACGGTGAACACCCCGCGTGCAGCAGGGCTTTGCTGGAACCGAAGCGGGTGTTCGACGTGGCAGCTGGTGTGCCGGAGGCGAGTGCCGTCGACGCCTCTCAGGGTCGCCAAAGCGCGGAGGGTCCGTTCACCCTGTGATCTCGCTTCCCGCGAGTCTGCTGGAGGTGGATGCTGCCGAAGTCCCTTGCTGGTCGGAGATAGCGGCCAGACGAACTGCGTAGGCTTCGAGACGGCACAGCAGTTCCAGTTTGGCGCCCTTGCGATTTGCTGGTGTACGGAGCTGGCTGATCGATGCGACGAGTCGATGAGTGCTTTGGCCAGACTGGCGTAGGGCACTCAGCACGGGGCTGTGAAGATGATCGCCTTGAGTCACCTGCGCCCAGATGAGGGCGGTCGCGGTCTCCTCGTTGGGCGAGTTGATCCCTCGTCGGAAGCGGCTGAGGCCGTGGCACAGCTGAGCCCAGTCAGTGTCCGACAACTGCCATGGTTCGAGGAGCGCACGGCGACTCCGATAGTCGACGCGATCAGAGCTGGCATCCAACTGGCGGGCGAGGCTCTCCATCGCCTCATCGAAGGCGGGCCAGAGGTTGCTCTCGGTAAGTGCATTCTTGACCACCCTGAGGGACTGCTGAGCAGTTCGCCACGGGATTTGAAGCTTCTTCGCGCACTCCGGCCAGGTGCCGCCGGCACTCATCTCCGCCAGCTTGAGTGAGGCGACCCGACGCAGATGCCGCACCTTCCCATCGCTGGGATGTTCCGACAAGGACAGCAGGTCGCTGAAGTGTTCGTGTAGCCACGTCTCCGGAAGGAGAGCCGGCACGTGCTGGATCCCGAAACGACACCGTCGCGAAGGAACCTGCTGTTTTGCCTGGCGGCGGCCACCGGCCCGATAGAAACCGTCGGACCGGCAAGCGAGGGCTCGCGCCAGGTCAGGGGAGACATCCATTCGCCGCAACGCCGCGCCGATATTTGCGGCACTGCGGCCGTAAGCGGCGGCAGCGAGCGGTTGGACACGATCGACCAGGCCGGAAGCCCCGTGATCTTCGCCGACGAGTAGGGCATGCGCGGCAACCAGCAGCGCGGCGCACTCCGCAGGATCCTCGGGTGCGGGCCAAGTGCTGCCGGCGCGCTGCCCGGGTGCGTATCGGTGGCGTTGGACGGCGGCGGAGACCAGGTGGTGGTCGATCAGGTCGGCCAGCGGCCCGGAGGGCGCGAAGCAGGTACCGTCGGGCCAGCTGAGTCGAATGAGATGCGCGGCGACGATGAGATCCGGGAAGAAGTAGCGGTCCAGAGGATCCGGATGTGAATGCGACGCATCGCGGTGAAGTGTCAGGTGCTGATCGATACGGTGTTGCAGGGCCAGCAGTGTAAGAAGATCGGAGTCCGTCACTGCGGTAGCCCGAAAGCCCTGGTCAAAGCGCGCCGAGCACAGGGAAGCTCGCGGGCCCTGCCCTCCGAGTGCGGGCGGAGCAAGGTGCCGGCACTGGGCGGGGTGCAGTCCGCTGACGGTGCGCTGCATGATCAGCCCTTGGCGCTCGGTAGTCGCGGGCTGGTTGGGCAGGCCACGGCAGCGCGGGCAGGTGTGGACGAGCAGGCACCGGTGCGTGGTGCACGCGAAGGACACCGGAAGGTGCCAACGCAGCTTCCACGGACCTCCGTAGAGGCGTTGAACTGTACTTTCGTCTCCAGAGAGGCAGGCGGGGCAGTAGCGGCTGGAGAGGTTTGCCGCCCACGAATTTCGAGCAGCGGTGGCATTGCGGTTGCCATCGAGCCGAACGGAGGCCAGTGGAGGGTATGAGTCGGCGAGAGAGGAGAGGGTCAGGGCGTGGGCCTCATCTATGTTCAGACGGGTGACGCGTGCGAACTCCTCGGCACGGCTCGTGGGCAAGGCCAAGAGGTACTCTGCTGGCAGACGGTTCTGACGGTGACTGAGACCGCACAGCTCTGCGATTCTGGCCGGTGAACGCTCCAGGCGACAGGCCAGTCGGAGTACGAGCCCGGGCAAGGACTCCTCGGGCAGCGGTGTGAGGCCACGTGCCAGTGGGCGTACGGTCATCGGATGGGAACGCACTGGTAGGCGCTGTTGAGCAGGGCGTCAGCTGTTGTCGGCATGTCAGCATGCAGGGCTCCTCGATCGCAGGCTTGGCTTAGCCGATCTGCATAGAGCTTCAGCCGCCGAGACAGCGCCACAAAGCTCGGTCGCTGACGGCGGATAATGCTTCCGATCTCGTCGGTGATTCGGTCGGGCACCTGACACATGGAGCGTCGCCGGGTCACGGTCGGGCTGTGAAGGTAACTGGCCTCGTTGGCCCAACTCCAGATGATGGCCTCGCCGACGCACGGATCGCCTGAGGCGCCACGCTCTTCAAGCCCGCTGATGTCCGCACAAATCCGCATCCACTGACCATGCGAAAGACGCCAGTTTGAGGTTAAGCGGCGGCGATTGGAGTAGTCGACTCGGCGATCCTGGTTGTGCAGCAGCAACGCGACATCATCGATGGCTGACTCGAAGACGGGCCACAAGCCGGCGTCGGTCATCTGCTGGCCCAACACGTTCATCGTCCGCATTGCGCTTCTCTCTGGGATCCCCAAGGCAGGAGCGCATGCGCGCCAGCCTTGCCCAGTGACCAATTCGGCGAGCCGAAGTGAACCGGCCCACCTGAGGTGACGCTCGAAGCGCCCCGTGATCTCGGTGAAATGCTGGGTTAACGGTCGGAGATGGGTTTCGTACCAGTCTCTGAGGAGTAGTGGTGGAATCTCCTCAACGCGGTAACCATACAAACAAGGGGTCGTCCTAAGGGCGCATCTTTTCTGGACTCCGTAGACGCGCGGAGCGGTAGCTCGAAGCAGTACCGCGGAGGCATCGCTCTTGCGGAACAATTTGTTCCCGGTCGAGGTGGACCGCCGGTAGACCGCTCGGGCCAGGGGTTCGACTCGCTCCCGTAGGGAGGCCAAGTCCCGGTCACCGAGTGCCGTTGCTGCGGCAAGAAGGAGGGCCGCAGAGCAAGCGGCACGGTGCGGCGCGCTGCGTTGTGCTTGCAGGGCTTCCGAGGAGTGCGAAGGCGGAGCGGCGCATTGATCGACGAGATCCATCAGAGGGGACGAGGGCAGCAGTGACGCGCCGAGTGGCCAGCTCAGTGTGATCAGCTTTGCTGTGAGAACCAGGTCGGAAAAGTAGGTATCCTGCCCGTCGCCGCTGTACTCCTTGCTCGGCGTGTCCGGCGCCAGTCGGTGGTCCAAGCGCTCCTGCAGCCGGAGGGTTCGAGCCAAGTCCTCCGCAGAGAGGGCGGCGGTCGGAGTCCTCGGGGTGTCCAGTCGAGCGGCGCAAGGTGTGGCAGGGCCGTGGTGGCGACGAGCCACACCGAGTGCCTGGCTTCGGCACTGTGCCGGATGCAATCCGCTGACATGTGGTGATTGGAAGAGGACGTAGCGTCTGACGACCCGCCCACTCAGTGGTTGCGCGCAATGCGGACAGGTATGTTCAAGGAGGCATTGATGCTTTGTGCAGGCGAATACGACAGGAAGGTGCCAACGGAGCTGCCAAGCGCCACCGAAGGCATCTTGAACCGGACTGGCATCTCCCTTCAGGCAATCGGGACAGTACCGACTCACGGGATTCACGGCCCAGTCAATGTTCGACTTGCTTCTCGTGCGGTCGCCACCGGCACGCAGTTTGGCCAGTGGCGAATAGGCGCGGGCGATTGCCTCGAGCGTCAAGGCGTGTGTCTCAGGCACTGTCAACTGTGCGGCCGTCGCGAGGCGCTGGGCTACATCTGGGCTGAGTCCGCGCAATTGATCCTGCGGGACGCCATCGCTTCGGCACTCCAGACCGCATAGGGTCGCCACACGGTGAGGCGTGATGTCCAGCCGGTAGGCCAGCCTGAGGGTAAATCCGCTCAAGGACTCGCCCGGCAATGGATCAAGGCTACGCGCGAGGGGACGATGCGCCGTCGCCGTCATCCAGCAGACTCCGCTGGACCGGAGTCGTCGAAGACGCTGTTCCTGCCCTTCGCTCTCTTCTTGGGAGGATTCTGGATCGGAGGAATCGTCGGCTGCTCACCGGATTCTGCGTCGAGGTCGGGCAGGTCCGTAGGGCTGACCCGGCAGCGGTTCAGCAGCCCCGTGTCCAGCCGCTCACAGCCGTCCTCGATGGCGAGCCGGCATCCACGCTGGATGAGCTTCTCCAGCAGTCCGACCACTCCGTTGGTTCGGCCGAAGAGGTATTCCGGCATGGCACCACCGCTCAGCATGCCCGAGGTATCGGTCAGAAGCCTCAAGCTCTGTTCCAGAGCTGCAAGGTGGTCGACCCAGGCATTGATCTGTGCGGGGGAATCGTAGCTGAAGGCTTCCAGTTCGATCATCTCGAAGCGCCGCTCGTGTTGCGTTGCTGCCTCCGGGTTGGGGCTGCGCCCACGGTCCCTGACCGGCGGGATGATCCATTGCTTACGGACAGGGTCGAAGCGGCCGCGACGTAGCAGTCCGGAGACGGGGATGCCGACCCCCACGAGGATCAGGGTGACGGACATGCTCATCACCTCCAACAGCAGGTCCAGGACATCCTGGTCGCTTTCGCGGTGCAGCTTGAGCCGAGTGATGTCGTCGATCACGAGGGCCTTTGTGGCATGTGCGGAGATAGCGGCGTTGACGGTGCGGATCAGGTCCTCCTGCCGCATGTTCTTGTAGTCCTCGCCGTAGAAGTCGAGGATGCGCTGGCAGGTGGACACAGGAGTGGCCTTCACAGGACACCGGACGTACGCGACCGGAGCCAGCAGGTCCCTGGTCCCGGCCATGGCCTCTGGGTTCATGTACTCGTTCACCTCCAGCCATTCAGCCTCGAACGCCGCCAGGGCTTCGCACACGGTTTCCGTCTTTCCTTGCGCACCGCCCCCGTTGACCATGACACCCGTGCGGATGCCGGCTTTGTGACTGTAGGCACCGTCCTCGATCCGAGCCTTCACCAACCACGCCACCGCATCGCTCATCGGAGTGCTGAGAACCGGCAGACTGCTGTGAGTGGCCAGACGGTGGAGGTCGTGAATCCGGCGCCGGCGGGGAGACATGTTCGAGTACTGGCTCCGATCAAGGACCGGGGCCGACTCGAACGACTCTCGGGTCCGGACCCACCGCTGCCAGCCTTCGACGCGAGTACGGTCGATCGGAGGGCCGGGAAGGAAGGCGGCAGAGTCAGAGCTGGGCTTGGCGAGAGCAGTCATGCTCGCCCTTCTGGTGGGGTGCCGGCGTCGGACTCGTCGTCGAGGAGGTCCATGAGGCTGGTTCCGCGCAAGCGCTGGCCGAGCGTAGAGGGCACATGTGGCTCGTGGTCTCCCGCTTCGCGCCTGCGTTGGCGCTCCGTATCGATGGCTGCTTGGCCCTGTTCGACACGTTGACGCCAGCGCAATTCGACGACATTGTCGGCCGGTTCAGCCTGGCGGGGAACACGCAAGTCAGTGGCGTCGTCCATGGGCATCGGTTTGGGCCTGTCCGCGGCAGCTGCAGAGGCCTGGGAAACCTCGCGGGCGTGTTCCACTCTCTGAGATTTCGTGAGCCGAGTCGGCCAATGCTCCACAGGCACCTTGCCTCCGATCAGGTCCAGCAAGAGAGGCAACAGGTCCTTGTCGGACTTCGGTGTGAGACCTTGCTTGCGTAGATCACGCATGACCTGACGCACTCGGGCGTCGCTGAAAGCAGGCATGCGCCCCTCCTCCGGGAGGCCGACCCAGCGCAGTTGGTGCCACTCATGGGTCAGCGGATCCTGGAAGTAAACAAAGCAGGGGTCACGCGGATCCCGGTGGAACACATATTTGTTCTTGGCAACCCCGCCCCGGCCAGAGAGGCGGAAACGCCACTCGTCCAAGGCAGGGCCGTCGTACCAAAGATTTCTGATTTTCACGCCTCGTCGACCGTGGATCGTCACGCGGTGTGTGGGCAACAGGCGGTAGTAGAGATCTGCTGGCGGGATCTGAAGGGCGAACCCTCCCTGTGCCATGGAGGATGCGAACAAGGAGTTCGGACTGTGGTCACCTGATGGGTCCCAACTCGGTGCATATGACCCGAACCTGCGGTTCTGCCAGATCTTCACGATCCATGTGGCAATGAGATGCTCCATCTCGGCAACCGTGAGGCATGCGTCGCCTTCTGGGTCGACGCCTCGGTCGGCACTGTCGATCCCTTGAAAGCCTGGAAGGATTCGGAACAGCAGGGACTGAATAGCGCCGAACGTCCGCTCCACGGCCTGCTTGTCCGGCGGTCGCAGCACCCGGCTCGGGCGGATGTTCGCTCCGATCACCCGCTGTACCTCGATCAGATGGTGATTCTTGTAGACCGAACCGTGGTCCGTCGTCACCGTCTCGGGCGAGAAGAACGGCAGGCCGGCGACTTTACCACCGGCGAAACCGGCCACAACTGTGCTGGGCACCCCGGGGTACGCCCACTCCATTTCGTCGCCCCAGTCGGGTCGCATGGGCAACGGCATCATGACATCACGCAGGATCATGGCAATGTCGACGGAGGTGTCCGAAACCAGAGTGAGCCGGAAAGCGACAATCGAATGTGTGTAGACATCCAGGGCCAAAGTAAGGTGCACCGAAACCGGATCACCGAATACTGTTTCGCGTACCTTCACCGGCAGGACCGTTGTGTCGAGCGCGACCACCTGACCAGGGCGGCTCACCACCACGTGTCGGCCCGTAGCCACTGCCTGGGCTCTGGCCGCCGACACCGCATAACGCTGACGGGCCCCCGAGGAGCCGAACCACTCGCGCCACACGACGCGAAGTGTTTCGTAGCTCGGTACCTTCTCCTCCTCTCCGAACTCCTCCCGCACGTACTGATGGATCAGGCGTTCACGGTCCTTGGCGGTGAGCTTGGAACGGTGCAGGGTTTCATGGCGCACAGCGAAGATCGCCTCGCGCACCGCGCTCGAGATGTGACGCCCGGTTGCCTCCCGCAGCCAGCGGTCATCGGCGCACCCCGCCGGCCCGAATCGACGTCGGTCGAGATCCCAGCGGACCAGGGTGCGGTAGCTGACCTTGTCCAACCTCTGTTCTGCCGCCAGATCCGGGTTAGCGACAGTGTCCTTTCGCAACTCCCGTACCTTCGCATGGCGGCGCTGTGTGAGCGTGGTGGAGTCGGGGTCGTACTGAGCCTTCGGCTCTCCCGGCAGCGCCTTCATGGGATCACCACTGCGAAATCCTGAATCCACCTCTCGTAGATGGTCCACGCGCAGCATCACCAACCGCTGCTTGTCAGGGGGAAGGTCGAGCATGCTCTTCGGCTGGCGCCCACGGCTTGCCGCCGGCAGATCCTTGCGAGTCCGGGTGGACTGGCGGACATCCGTGCGGTGGATCAACTGCCGTACGGTGGTCTGCCACGGCTGGTGTTCGGGCCGTACGAGAACGACTTTGCCGACCTCAGGGTGGAAGGTCTCCACTGTCCAGGGCAGGCCGTTCACAATGAATTCGTTACCCGCGGAGAGGTCCCACGCTGTGGAGGCCACCATCACCGAACCCGGGCCGCGGCTTCAGACACCGGGGACAGACGTACGGTGCTCCGATCCATCAGCGGCCCCGACATGTCCAGGCCCAATCGACGGTGCCACAACAAATGGATTGCCTGCGCTCGGGCAACTGCTGGGATGGTGCAGCGCTCCACCAGGGCCGAGAATGGCTGCGGGCCGTCCGCGGCCGCAGACAGCAACTGTTGTTGCAAACCCAAAGGGTCCGACAGCTGCCTCCGACCTGCGGACAAGGTGTCGACCAAACCCACCACATGGTCATGCCAGCCTGTGACTACGGCGTAGTTCCAGCCTGCCGCCAGCGCGACTTCTGCGGAAGCGGCGAATTTGACGTCGTCCTCGAAGGAAATCCGGCCAACGGGACGCACATCGATGAGCAACGGAATGGTTTGCGTCAACAGCAGGAAGTCGGGAACGTGTTCCTCAGCCCCTCTAACACTGTTGAAACGTAGCCTGAAGGGCTGAGCCAAGGCTTCCACCAGCGACCCAGAGAAGTCGGCGGCCAGAAGCAGGAGTTCCTCCTCATAGCTCTCGAATCCGTGGTGCCGGTCCGTGCTGACCAGGTACTCGAGGCCTGGTCGGTGCCATTGGTCCGTGCGCCAGGTGAATCGGCGCACAGGAACGCTGGACAACACGTCGACCTGGTGGAGGTCCCTCACTGTGCCGCCGATCAGCGTTCTTCCGAAGCGCCAAGCCGTTGTCCACCGGGCGGTCCAGTCCGGCGGCATGACGAGCTGGGCGACAGCCTCTGCCGGAATCGCGTGTGTGCGTGCGAGGTCGGACAGTGAAGAGACGTCCGACCACAGGCAGGAGGCGGAGGTGTCAATCGGCGCTGGCTCGCGCAGGAGGATCTTGGACGGCATGTCTCTGCCTTGTGTTCAAAGCGGTGAGGTGGAAATTCGCCTGATCATCGTGAGACGTGTCCTGATGCTGCAACTCGTCTCATCGGACCGCGGTGTCGATCAGAGCGACTGTGCTATGTGGCGGGCAATCTCGTCGGCGGCCTTGTGGGCCAAGTGGCACAGGTCCGAGCGTCGCCTCTTGGTGAACCGATCTTGAGCTCTGCACGTCTGGGCAGTGCGCGTCGTGCGAGATGGATGACTACCCTTTCGAGTGAATGATCCTCTGACAATCTGGGCAGGTACTGATCGCAGAGCGGTGCCTCATTCGCGCGGCGGTGCCGTGGGTACGGAGGACGCCGTGAGCTGGGAGCCGTCGGCGTGTACCAATGTGCCAAGAAAGCTCGGTAGCCGGCGCAGCGCGATGCCGCCGCTGGTTGGCAAAAGCGCAGGTCAACGGCGACAAGAGGTGACAACCAATGGCTGTGGTCACACCTGCGGTCATGGGCGGCGACCCCGGACTGTTCACCCCTGACTCCGTGACCTGGCAGCTGCACGGCGACCCGATGATGTGGGTCGCCGGCATCCGCGCGCTCTACCTGCAGGCCCTGCACCCGCGCGCGGTGCGCGGCGTGATGGAGAACTCGGACTTCCGCCGGGACGCCTGGGGCCGGCTGATGCGGACCGCGAACTTCGTCGGCACGACGACCTACGGCACGACGGAGGCCGCCGAGCGGGCCGGGGCCCGGGTGCGGAAGATCCACAGCATGCTGGCCGCGACCGACCCGGACACCGGCGAGCGGTACGGCGTGGACGAACCCGAGCTGCTGCTGTGGGTGCACTGCGCCGAGATCGACTCGTATCTGCACGTCCTGCGCCGCTCCGGCTACCCGCTCACCGACGCCCAGGCCGACCGCTACCTCGCCGAGCACCGGGTCAGCGCCCGCCTGGTGGGCCTCGACCCGGCCGCCGTACCGGCCGACCGGGCGGAGCTGGCCGCCTACTTCCAGCAGATGCGGCCGCGGCTCGCCGTCGGAGCCGACGCACGCGCGGTGGACGACTTTCTGCTCCGCCCTCCGACGCACCCGCTCCTGACACCGGCGCGCGAGGTGCTGTGGCGGCGCGTGGCCCACCTGGCGTACGCCTCCCTGCCGCCGTACGCCCACGAGCTGTACGGCAGACCGGCCCCCGAACCCGCCGTCGTGACCCGTCGACTGCGCGCCACCGGCACCCTGTTGCGCTGTGTTCCCGCACGTCTGCGCTGGCAACTCCCGCCCAAACACATCCTTCGCGCCATGGCGAGGCTCGGCCCCCACGCGCGCCCGGCACCGTACAAAGTCGGGTATTAGACCGCCATACTGGACGACCAGGGGGTGTGTCATGGAACGGGCCGGTTCGCGACGGCCGCACCTTGACGGCGACCCCCTGGGGAGGGCGGGGCTGTAGCGACGGGGGGCGACGGCGCGCGATGGCTGACACCAGGCTGGTCCAGGGGCGGTACCGGCTGCTCGACCTGATCGGACGGGGCGGGATGGGCGAGGTCTGGCGGGCCCGCGACGAGTCCCTCGGCCGGCAGGTCGCCGTGAAGTGCCTCAAACCGCTGGGCCCGCACCACGACCAGGCGTTCACCCGCGTCCTGCGTGAACGGTTCCGCCGTGAGGCGAGAGTGGCCGCCGCCCTCTCGCACCGCGGGGTGACCGTCGTCCACGACTTCGGCGAGCACGAAGGCATCCTCTACCTCGTGATGGAACTGCTGGACGGCCGCGACCTCAGCCAGCTCATGGAGGAGAACAAGCACCATCCGCTGCCCGTCGGCGACGTCGTCGACATCGCCGAGCAGGTCGCCGCCGCCCTCGCCTACACCCATCAGCAGGGCATCGTGCACCGGGACCTGAAACCCGCCAACATCATGCGGCTCACCGACGGCACGGTGAAGCTCTGCGACTTCGGCATCGCCCGCCTCGGCCACGACATCGGCTTCACCTCCCGGCTGACCGGCACCGGCATCGCCATGGGCACCCCGCACTACATGTCACCGGAACAGATCGGCGGCGCCGAGGTCGACCAGCGCAGCGACCTGTACTCCCTGGGCTGCGTGCTGTACGAGATCGCCACCGGGGCACCGCCCTTCGACCTGGACGACGCCTGGGCGGTCCTCGTCGGCCACCGCGACACCCCACCCGCGCCGCCCCGCGGCCGGCGCGCCGAACTGCCGGGCTGGCTCGAGAAGGTCATCCTGGACCTGCTGGCCAAACGGCCCGGGCAACGTCCCTACGACGCCGAGGAGTTGGTCCGCCGGATCGCCTCCGGGCGTACGACACCCACGTACGTCCCCACCGTCGTCACCGCGCAGCCCCAACTCCAACCCTCAGAACCGGCGTTCCGTGAGCACCGGCTGCCGTCCTGGACCCGTGGCATGACCACCGGCCACAAGGCGACCGGCGCCGGCCTGCGCAGCACCCCGCCCGACCCCGGAGCCGGGCTGACCGGGGAGTGGATCGCCCGCCCGGCCACCGGCGCCGCCCAGCCCGTCCCCGCCCCCGACCCGGAGACCGTCACCGCCCTCGCCGGCCGGCACAACGCCGGTCTCGGTCTCGGGCGGCTCGGGCGCTGGACCGAGGCCGGCGAGGTCCACCGCGCGGTCGCCGCCGAGCGCGTCCACCTCCTCGGCCCCGACCACCCGGACACCCTCGCCAGCCGCTACGAGATCGCCTTCACCCTGAGCCGCACCGGGCGCACCACCGACGCCCTGCGCGAGTACACCGAGGTCGCCCGCGCCCGAGAGCACGTGCTCGGCGCCGACCACCCCGACACCCTCGCCGCCCGCCAGGAAATGGCCTACGTCCTGGGCCAGTTGGGCCGTCACTTCGAAGCCCACCAGGTGTACACGGCCGTACTCGCCGCCCGGCGACGGCTGATGGGCCCGGACCATCCCGACACCCTGCGCTGCCGCCACAACCTCGCCTTCAACCTCAGCAGGCTGGGCCGGCTGGAGGACTCGTACCGCATGGCCCACGACGTGGCCGACGCCCGCACTCGCGTCCTCGGCCCGCAGCACCCCGACACCCTGGTCACCCGCTACGAGGTCGCCTACGCCCTGGGTCAGTTGGGACGCTGGGAGGAGGCCCTGGGGACCTACCGCGAGGTCGCCGAGGCACGCTCCCGAACCCTCGGACCCGACCATCCCGACACCCTCGCCGCCCGCTACGAGGTCGGCATCAGCCTCGGCCGCCTCGGCCGCAGCGCCGACGCGCTCACCCTCTACCGCGCCCTGATCGACGACCGCACCCGAGTCCAGGGCCCCGCCCACCCGGAGACCCTGCGCGCCCGCCACGGCCTCGGCGTCAACCTGGGCCGCCTCGCCCGCTGGGAGGAGGCCCTCGCCGAGTCACGCGACGTATGCGCCATCCGCGAGCGGGTCCTCGGCCTCGACCACCCCGACACCCTGGTCAGCCGCCGGGAGGTCGCGGTGAGCCTGGGGTGGCTGGGACGGTGGGCGGCTGCACTGACCGAGTATCGGCGCGTTGCCAGTGCGCGCGAGCGCGTCCTCGGCCCGGACCATCCGGACACGCTGGCCAGCCGGAACGACGAGGCGCACTGCCTGGAGCAGCTGGGGCGAGGGGTCGAGGCGGTGCAGCTGTACCGCCGTGTGGCGGTACTACGCCAACAGCGAGCATCTGGCGGACGCCTGTGAAACGCGCCACATCAGGAGCGCGGGGCTGTGACAATGCGGCTCCGCCGCGTGGGTGCGACCGGCCACACACAACCCGCGCTGTCCGAACGGCCGCCCTGCGGCAAGCCTCTTACTTGGCCAGATCATCATGTGTTACGAAGAACCATGCCCCCTGCCACCGAAGCATCCAGGACCTACGACGCCATCATCGTCGGCGGCGGCCACAACGGCCTGGTCGCGGCGGCCTATCTGGCCAGGGCCGGCCGCACCGTGCTGGTGCTGGAGCGGCTGGGCCGCACCGGTGGCGCCGCCGTCTCGACCCGCCCGTTCACCGGTGTGGACGCGCGGCTGTCACGCTACTCCTACCTGGTCAGCCTGCTGCCCAGGAAGATCGTCCGCGACCTGGGCCTGAACTTCCGTGTCCGCGGCCGCACCATCTCGTCGTACACCCCCGTGGAGCGCGCCGGCCGGCCGACCGGACTGCTGGTCGGCGGCGGCGAGCGGCGCATCCGCGAGGCGTTCGAAAGGCTGACCGGGGGCAAGAAGGAGTACCAGGCCTGGCAGCGGTTCTACGGCATGACCGGCCGGGTCGCCGAGCGCGTCTTCCCCACGCTCACCGGGCCGCTGCCCTCGCGCGAGGAACTGCGCCACCGGATCGACGACAAGGAGGCCTGGCGGGCCCTGTTCGAGGAGCCCATCGGGGTCGCCATCGAGGAGAACTTCACGGACGACCTGGTCCGCGGGATCGTCCTCACGGACGCGCTGATCGGCACGTTCGCCGACGCCCATGACGCCTCGCTGCGGCAGAACCGCTGCTTCCTCTACCACGTCATCGGCGGCGGCACGGGCGCCTGGGACGTGCCGGTCGGCGGCATGGGCGCCCTCACCGACGCCCTGGCCGCGGCCGCGCGCTCGGCGGGCGCGGTGCTCGCCACCGGGCACGAGGCGGTACGGATCGAGACGGACGGCCGGGCCGCCGAGGTCGCCTACCGCACCGCCGACGGCGAGGGGGTCGTCGCCGCCCGGCACGTCCTGGTCAACGCAGCCCCGCAGGAACTCGCCGCCCTCACCGGCGACCCGGCACCGGAGCCCGCCGAGGGCGCCCAGCTCAAGGTGAACATGCTGCTGAAGCGGCTGCCCCGGCTGCGGGACACCGCCGTCGACCCGCGTGAGGCGTTCTCCGGCACCTTCCACATCGCCGAGGGCTACGAGCAGCTGGCCACCGCCCACGCCCAGGCGGCGGCCGGCCGGCTCCCCGCCGCCCCGCCCTCGGAGATCTACTGCCACTCCCTGACCGACCCCACGATCCTCAGCCGTGACCTGGTCGAACGCGGCTACCAGACGCTCACCCTCTTCGGCCTGCACACCCCAGCCCGGCTCTTCACCGCCGACAACGACGCCGTACGCGGCGAACTCCTCAGGTCCACCGTCGCCCAGCTCGACGCCCATCTCGCCGAGCCCCTCGTCGACTGCCTCGCCCTCGACGCGGACGGCCGCCCCTGCATCGAGGCGAAGACCCCCCTGGACCTCGAACGCGACCTCCGACTCCCCGGCGGCAACATCTTCCACCGTGACCTCTCCTGGCCCTACGCCCAGGACGGCACCGGCCGCTGGGGCGTCGAGACCCGGCACGCCAACGTCCTGCTGTGCGGGGCGGGCGCGGTGCGCGGGGGAGGGGTGAGCGGGGTACCGGGGCACAACGCGGCGATGGCGGTGCTGGAGGGGGAGTGACGGGCGGCTCGCCCGGCCCGGTTGTCCGCCACAGAATCCGACCAAGCAAACTCCTGCCGGAGCGAAAACCTGCCGAAGCAGAAATCTGACGGCGCATCAGAAAAGCTCTTCCGTCGGTCGGTCGACTGCGGCATCCTGCGCCCATGCAGACGGAGCTGAGCAAGACCCTGGGAGTCGAGCACGCCGTCTTCGGCTTCACGCCGTTCCCCGCCGTCGCCGCGGCCATCAGCCGGGCCGGAGGTCTCGGAGTGCTCGGCGCGGTCCGCTACACCGCCCCCGACGACCTCAAACGCGACCTCGACTGGATCGAGGCGCATGTGGAGGGGAAGCCGTACGGCCTCGACGTAGTGATGCCCGCCAAGAAGGTGGAAGGCGTCAGCGAGGCCGACGTCGAGGCGATGATCCCGGACGGACACCGGCAGTTCGTGCGGGAGACCCTCGCCAAGTACGGGGTGCCCGAGCTGGCCGAGGGCGAGGCGTCGGGGTGGCGGATCACCGGCTGGATGGAGCAGGTCGCCCGCACCCAGCTCGACGTCGCCTTCGACTACCCCATCCGGCTGCTCGCCAACGCCCTCGGCTCCCCGCCCGCCGACGTCATCGACCGCGCCCACGACCAGGACATCCTGGTCGCCGCGCTCGCGGGCAGCGCCCGGCACGCCGTGAAGCATCGGGACGCGGGCATCGACGTCGTCGTGGCGCAGGGCTACGAGGCCGGCGGTCACACCGGCGAGATCGCCACCATGGTGCTCACCCCGGAGGTCGTCGACGCCGTCGCCCCGCTGCCCGTGCTGGCGGCGGGCGGCATCGGCAGCGGACGGCAGGTGGCGGCCGCACTCAGTCTCGGCGCCCAGGGTGTGTGGCTCGGCTCCATGTGGCTGACCACCACAGAAGCCGATCTCTCCTCGCCCGCGGTGACGCGCAAGCTGCTCGCCGCCGGCTCCGGCGACACGGTCCGCTCCCGCGCCCTGACCGGGAAACCGGCACGTCAGCTGCGCACCGAGTGGACCGACGCCTGGGACGACCCGAACGGCCCGGGTGCTCTCCCCATGCCACTGCAGGGCCTGCTCGTCGCGGAGGCCGTCACCCGTATCCAGAAGTACGAGGTCGAGCCCCTGCTCGGCACCCCCGTCGGTCAGATCGTCGGCCGCATGACCAGTGAACGCAGCGTCCAGGCCGTCTTCGACGACCTCACCCGCGGTTTCGAGCAGGCCGTCGACCGCATCAACCGCATCGCCGGAAGGAGCGCCAAGTGACCAGCACGCCCCCCGCCGGATTCTGGGCCCAGGCCGCCCGCGAACCCGACCGCACGGTGCTCGTCGCACCCGACGGCGAGGAATGGACCGCAGGCCGCCTGCACGCCGCCGCCAACCGGCTCGTCCACGGACTGCGCGCCGCGGGCCTGGAGCGCGGCGACGCCTTCGCGGCCGTGCTGCCCAACGGGCCCGAGTTCTTCACCGCCTACCTGGCCGCCACCCAGGCCGGCCTCTACCTCGTCCCCGTCAACCACCACTTCGTCGGCCCTGAGATCGCCTGGATCGTCTCCGACTCCGGTGCCAAGGTGCTCCTCGCCCACGAACGCTTCGCCGGTCCCGCCCGCCACGCCGCCGACGAGGCCGGTCTCCCGGCCACCCACCGGTACGCCGTCGGCGAGGTCGAGGACTTCAGGCCGTATGCCGAACTCCTCGACGGACAGCCCGAGTCGGCGCCCGCGGACCGCGAGCTCGGCTGGGTCATGAACTACACCTCGGGTACGACCGGCCGCCCCCGTGGCATCCGCCGCCCCCTGCCCGGCCGGCTCCCCGAGGAGGCCTACCTCGGCGGCTTTCTCGGTATCTTCGGCATCCGGCCCTTCGGCGACAACGTCCACCTGGTCTGCTCGCCGCTCTACCACACGGCCGTACTGCAGTTCGCGGGCGCGTCACTCCACATAGGCCACCGCCTGGTCCTCATGGACAAGTGGGCCCCCGAGGAGATGCTCCGCCTGATCGACACACACGACTGCACCCACACCCATATGGTCCCCACCCAGTTCCACCGCCTGCTCGCCCTCCCCGAGGAGGTGCGCGCCCGCTATGACGTCTCCTCCATGCGGCACGCCATCCACGGCGCCGCCCCCTGCCCGGACCACGTCAAACGGGCGATGCTCGACTGGTGGGGCCCCAGCGTGGAGGAGTACTACGCGGCCAGCGAGGGCGGCGGCGCCTTCGCGACCGCGGAGGACTGGCTCAAGAAGCCCGGTACGGTCGGCAAGGCCTGGCCCATCAGCGAACTCGCGGTCTTCGACGACGACGGCAACCGGCTGCCGCCCGGTGAACTCGGCACCGTCTACATGAAGATGAACACCGGCGGCTTCTCCTACCACAAGGACGAGGCCAAGACGAGGAAGAACCGCATCGGCGACTTCTTCACCGTCGGCGACCTCGGCTACCTCGACGAGGACGGCTACCTCTTCCTCCGCGACCGCAAGATCGACATGATCATCTCCGGTGGGGTCAACATCTACCCCGCCGAGATCGAGTCCGCGCTCCTCTCCCACCCCGCCGTCGCCGACGCCGCCGCCTTCGGCATCCCGCACGACGACTGGGGCGAGGAGGTCAAGGCCGTCGTCGAACCCGCTCCGGGACACGAACCGGGACCCGACCTCGCCGCGGCCCTCCTCGCCCACTGCGCGGAACAGCTCGCCGGCTACAAACGGCCCAAGACCGTCGACTTCATCACCGAGATGCCCCGCGACCCCAACGGCAAGCTGTACAAGCGGCGACTGCGCGACCCGTACTGGGAGGGCCGCACCCGCCCGGTGTGAGCCCCGGCGGCCTCAGAGGTGCCGGTGAGGGTGGTCCTCCAGGAACCCGGCGAGGCCGGCGGCGTCGGTGCCGATCTTGCGGTAGACGCGGGACAGCAACTGCCGAACGCCCTGCTCGGTGAGGCGCAGCTCCTTGGCGACCACGGCCACCGGGTGGCCCTGGACGGTCAGTTCGGCGGTACGGAGTTCCTTGGCGGTCAGCGTGTCCGCCTGCACATAGCGCAACGGCAGCGGGCGCAGCCCGGCCGTCGAGAGCTCCCCCCGGGCCCGGGCGGCGAGCGCCTCGGCCCCGCAGTGGACGGCACCTTCCAGCCCCTGGTAGAGCCGTTCGGCGGCCTCCTGCAGCCGCCCGTTGCGGGACAGCGCGGCACCGTGGCCGACCTGGGCGCGGGCGAGTTCGTAGGCGGCGGGCGACTGCTCCAGGTGGTCGACGGCCTCCGCGTACAGATCGACGGCCGCGGGCCCACCGGTCACCTCCGCGAGGGTGTGCAGGGCCTGACCGACGGTGGAGGCGGCCCCGAACTCCCGGGCGCGCCGTACGGCTTCCTGGGCGTGATGGACCGCCTCCTGGGGGGCGGTTGGGGCGAGCGCGGAGGCGAGCCGCAGCTGCCACGGGCACCAGGCCGGGTTGCGCCAGCCCCGAGCGTCCAGCCAGTCCCCGACCGAGGACAGCAGCAGCACCGCCTCGGCATGCCGTCCTTCCGCCAGGAGCAGTTCCGCGTAGACGGTGCGGGGGTCTGGGTAGATGACGGCGTTGACGGGTGCCTCACCGAAGTGGTGTTCGTCGGCGAATGCACGTGCTTCGGCGATGCGCCCGCGGGCCAGCAGGGTCTTGATGAGAATGCTCACGCCGAACCACTGGGCGGCCACCACCCCGTCCACCTTGTCGGCGATACGCAGACCCTCCCGCACCAGGTCCTCGGCTTCGGCCAGGCTGCCACGGCGGTAGCGGATGTATCCGGCGATCGTCTGGCCGAAGGCCAGGTGGGAACCGTGCCAGCCCTTGGCCACGCATTCGGCGATCCCTTTGCTGAACAACTCCTCGGCCCGTTGCGGCTGGTCCCCGTACACGAACACCAGGGCGACGGAGACGGGTACCTCGAACCCCCGGTTCTCGTCGGTCCAGCTCATACCGCCGCACAGGGCCTTCCCGGCATACGCGAGGGATGTCTGCCTCGGTTCGCCGCGCATGGCGGCATCCCAGGACCGCAGTCCCAGGATGTAGCGTTCCTCCAAGCTGCGACCGGGCAACTGCTCGGCCAGACGGGCCAGTGTTCGGGAGCGGGCAGGCGAGTCGCCGTCGTCGGGGCGGACCATGCTCCAGACGAACTGATCGGCCTGCATCCGCAGTTTGACGCGCGGATTCGTGGCCTGCCGTGCCTCTTCGGCGGCCACGGTCACGGCATCGGCCAGCTGATCGGTGTGGGCCATGGCCGTCGTCAGCCGATAGACGATGGAGGCGCGCAGATCGGGGTCGACATGGGGCTGCGCCAGCGCTTGGCGCAGGTGCCTCACCGTGGCAGTGGGTTCGATCAGGAACGTGGCGCAGGCGAGTTCGTGAAGTACCGCGGCACGGTCCTCGGGCAGGGGTGGCTCTTGCAGCGCGCGGGTCAGCAGACGCCGGGCTGCCTCGGTGGCCCCGGAGCGAAGGTATTCGCGCGCGGCCTCGCGCAGACAGGCGACGGTCTCGGGACGGTCGTCGCAGGGGACTTCCAGGAGGTGCCGGGCGGCTTTGGTGGGGCCGTATCCCGCGGCCAGGACGGCCTGCGCGGCGGCGTTGTGCAGACCGGTCCGGAATCCCGTGCGGATGGACCGGTAGATGGTCGTGGCGATCAGAGGGTGAACGAACTCGAGCTCACCCTCGGGGCCGTGGCCGTCGGCCAGGATCCGGGCCGTTCGCAACTTCTCGGTCGCCTCGGCGACGGCTTCTTCGCCGAGCACCGCGATGGTCGCGGCGACCTGTGGTGAGAAGGGCGAACCCAGTACGGCCGCGGTGTGCGCGAAGCGGACGGTCGTTGTGCCGAGTCGTTCGAGACGCTCGATCAGTCCCGGGCCCTTGATCGTCGCGGCCAGCTCACGCATGGCGGGCAGGTCGCCGTCGGTGCCGCTCAGTTTCCGTTCGGCGAGTCCGATGGCGAGCTCCACCGCCTCGAAGGGGCTCCCGCCGGTGGCTGACCAGCATTCCTTGCAGAACTGGTCCTCGGCTGCCTCTCCGATCTCGTTCCTGACGATCTTCGCCACGCCATCGGGGGTGAGCAGCGCAAGGTTGTGGGGGCGATCCCCGTGATCTCCCACGAGCGTCCGCAGTTCGGTCGGCTCGGACGGCAGCTCGTCGGGCCGGTAGGCGACCACGATCAGCAGGGGGAGGTCGTCGACCCGTGGCGCGAAGGAGGCGAGCCAGCTCAGTGACTCCAGGTCCGTCCAGTGCAGGTCGTCCAGGAGCAGGACGATCGGAGCCTTCCTCACCGCCAGGCGCGTCATGACCCAGTCGAGACCTTCACGGACTCCTGTCGGGTCCGGCGCGGGGGCGGGCCCCTTCGCTTCGAGACCGAGGACGGCGGCGACGGTGTCGTACCAACTTCCCAGGAAGCCGTGGAGTTCGGTCTCGTTCATCCTCGCCAGTGAGGGCTGCATCAACTGGCGTACCACGCGGAACGCCGAACCCTGTTCCGTCTCGCCGCCCCGGCCCGACAGTACGGTGAACCCGTGTGCCGCGGCCCGGGCGCGAGCTTCGGTGATGAGTGCGGTTTTGCCCAATCCGGCCGACCCGGTGAAGGCGAGCCGTCCCTTGCGCCGCGCTCGTGGCATGCCGTCGGTGGCGCGGCGCAGCTCCTGGAACGCGGCATCGAGGGCTTGAAGTTCCCGTCGGCGCTCGATCAATGTCGGTTGGTCAGTGATCGGTTGCCGCGGCTCCGTTGCCATGTGCCGTACCGCTTTCTGTAGTTCGGCCCAGGAGAGCCGAGCGTACGCCCAGACCAGGTACGGCAGGTCGGATTGGGCACCATAGGGTGAATCATGAACTGCGGGAGGGACAATGTCCGATCTCCGGGTATAGGGTCCCGGTGACCCTGTCGCCGGGCGCTTCAGGTGCCCTACGAGACGGCGGGCACCGACACCACGTCGGCGTAGCGCGGCACGGTGCGGGACCAGTGGTAACACCCGGGGATCCAGCCGATCATGCCCTCCAGGTAACCCACACCGGCGGCGCTCAACTCCGGTTCGATGGCTTGACGGAGCTCCTGGAACTCTTCGATCGTGCCGTTGATCTGCTGAACGGCCCGGAGGACGGCGGTCTGCAGAGAGCATCGGTGTTCGCGCTGGCACGCCAGGGCCAAGTTGATCATTTCGCCCGCACGCTGCTCCTTCACAGCGGAGAACAGGTCGGCCGTCCACACGGCCGCGTCGGCCGACAGCCGACTGAGTCGTGCTACATCGGGGTGGTGGAGTTCGGCAAGCGGCACTTCGAGGGGCTGGGCCGCCTCGTACAGCGGGTAGAACGGCTCGACTCCCGCGGTCAGTGACCGTATGGAGGTGCAGTCCGCGGAGCGCACGAGGAAGGGGTCGTCCTGGGCCACCGCTTCGTACAGCAGCCCGTGCACGTACTCGCGGCTCTTCCAGGCCCACCGCGCGGCCTGTGCCGGTGTGCACCGTTCCCGGACCTGTCGGTGGAGATCGGCCAGAGCCGCTCCGAGGGGAGTGCTGGGAGGCTGGCCGTCCCGCAAGATCGCAACGCTCTCGCACAGCATGGGCAGCAGCCTGCCCGGAGAACACCGCCCGACGTCCTCCGCAAGGTCGTCGAAAACGAACTGATAGGCGATCTGGGCGGCCACGATCTGGAGGAGATCACAGTCCACAGCCGGGCTGGTGTAGGACGCGAGTTCGGCCGGCCGAGTATAAGCGATCATCTCCGCCACACCCGGTTCGCCGGTCAGGCCCCACCTGCTCAGCCATGCGTCGACGCCGGCCGCGGCCTCGGCTTCATGGGGGTTGCGCTGGAAGGGGAAGGGCATGTGGAGGTGGGCGTCGATCAGGTCCCGGAGGTTGGCGGCCGGGGTTTCGTCCAGTACACCGACCGTGATGTCCTCATGTGTTGCCGACAACGTGATCACCTGCCGTTCGGGAGTCCGATACGCGAGGGGCGGCTGCGGCTCGCGGCGCCGCGCCTGAAGGCATGCTGGAACGGGCTTCGCAGGCCATGACCAGGGAACGCGGGCCCAGCGTGATCGCGGGGCGCGGTGGCTGTTCGGCGGAGCCGGGCAGGTGGCGCAGGCGCAGGCGGCCGGCGATGGTCGCGAGCGCCAGGGTGACCTCCACCATGGCGAACTCGTCGCCGAGGCATTTGCGGTTGCCCGCGGAGAACGGCATCGTCGCGCGGCGCTGTGCGGCGGTGGGCCGCCCCGGCAGCCAGCGGTCGGGGTCGAAGCGCTCGGGGTCGGGGAACCACGACGGATCGTGGTGCAGGAGGTAGGGGCTGTAGAGCACGGTGGCTCCCTTGGGCAGTCGGCACCCGGCGAGTTCCGTCTCCCGGGTGGTGACGCGGGTGAAGAGCCAGCCGGGCGAGGAGTGGCGCAGCGTCTCGGAGACGACGCACCGGGTGTGGACGAGGTGCGGCAGATCGTCGGGGCCGGGCCGGCGGCCGTCGGGGAGGACGGCGTCGAGTTCGGCGTGCAGGCGGCGCTCCGCCTCCGGATGGCGGGCCAGCAGGTTGAAGACCGCGGCCAGAGCCAGTGCCGATGTCTCGGCGCCGGTGAGCAGGAGCGTGATCAGGTGATCGTGGATCTCCTGGTCGGTTATCGCCGCTGCGCCGCCGTCGTCACGCGCGGCCGCCAGCAGCGTTCCGAGCACGTCGTCACGGTCGGTACCGAGCCGGCGCTTCGCGATCGCCGTGTCGATGATCGCGTGCAGACGGGAGAGGGCGCGCCGATAACGACGGTTGGCGGGGGTCGGAAGGCGGAAGAGGGCGTCGACCGGGACGACCGTGCGCAGGAACAGGCCACGGACGACGTCCGCGAGACAGTCCCGCACCTCGGCGGTCGTCGTGTCGTCCAGTGAGTCGGAGAGCAGGACCCGGCTGATCACCCGGGTCGTGAGGGTCATCATCGCCTCGGTGACGGGAACGGTCCCGCCCGCCTGCCACGCCTCGCACACCGACTCGGCCTCCTCGGTGACGAGGTCCGTGTAGGCGGCGACGTGGGAGGGGCGGAAGGCCGGTTGCAGCAGCCTGCGCTTGTCCCGGTGGGCCGGCTGGCGGCAGGTGACGAGACCGTCGCCCATCAGGTTCCCGAGCCTGTCGTAGAGCGGGCCCCCCTTGTCGAAGGTGTGCGGATCCATGAGCACCTCGTGGGTCAGCTCCGGGTGGCACACCATCCAGGCACGCTGGGGGCCCAGCCGTATCTCGACCAGGTCCCCGTGTGCGGGCAAAGAATTGAGAAACGCAAGCGGCCGACGGTATAAGGCGATACCGTGACCGAGGAGAGGGAATATGCCGGGAGCAGTACCTGTCGTCCATGTTCGTTTTTGTTCAGGCACGACACGGTTCATGAAAACCTCCTGCCCGGTGCTACACGTGAAATGAGTGAACGTGCTCCGGACTTGGTGTCCGAGACGAGTCCTGCCCAGGTTTCACGTTTCTCGGTTTCCCGAAACCCTTCTCCAAAGGGGCGCACGGAAGCACGCTGAAGCAGAGTCCCCATGTTCTGAACGACTGTTGATGCATTGTGCATCAACCGGGATTTCCCTGCGTCACTCACGTGTGGTCCCGCCCCATGGGGAACGGGACCGCACGCGCTCAGCTTTCGTGCGCGCGGGCGGAATTCAACGCGGGGGACGCAAACGTCTGTGCCTCCCGACGTCGTTGCAGGAAGATGTGGTTGAGCGCGGGTGTGTGCGGGCGCGGTTCCGTGGTGCTTGACCTGCCTGGGCGACGGGCCGAGGATCATGAGTCATGACGCAGGGACAGGGCAGCACGGTTGACGGGGTACTGCGGCGCAGCGCCCGGCGCACCCCCGCGCGGGTGGCGCTGGAGTACGGCGAGCGCCGGTGGACGTACGCGGAACTCGACGACGCCGTCTCCCGGGCGGCGAGCGTACTGCTCGACCAGGGCCTCGCCCGCGGCGACCGGGTCGGTACCTACGGGCACAACTCGGACGCGTACCTGATCGCCTTCCTGGCCTGCGCCCGGGCCGGCCTGGTGCATGTGCCGGTCAACCAGAACCTGACCGGCGACGACCTCGCCTACATCGTCGGCCAGTCGGGCAGCTCGCTGGTGCTGGCCGACCCACGTCTGGCCGGTCATCTCCCGGACGGGGTGAGGGTGCTGCCGCTGCGGGACGCCGACGGCTCGCTCCTCGCCCGGCTCGCGGCCGCGCCGCCGTACGACGGTCCCGAACCGCGTACCGAGGACCTGGTGCAGTTGCTGTACACCTCGGGGACGACGGCGCTGCCCAAGGGCGCGATGATGACCCACCGGGCGCTGGTGCACGAGTACCTGAGCGCGATCGCCGCCCTCGACTTGAGCGCCGGGGACCGGCCCGCGCACGCGCTGCCGCTCTACCACTCCGCCCAGATGCATGTGTTCCTGCTGCCCTACCTGGCGGTCGGCGCGACCAACATCGTCCTGGACGGCCCCGACGGCGACACTCTCTTCGACCTGATCGAGGCCGGACGCGTGGACAGCCTCTTCGCGCCGCCCACCGTGTGGATCGGGCTGTCCAACCGGCCCGACTTCGCCTCCCGCGACCTGGGCGGACTGCGCAAGGCCTACTACGGTGCGTCGATCATGCCGGTGCCCGTCCTTGAGCGGCTCCGTGAACGGCTGCCGAAACTGGCCCTGTTCAACTGCTTCGGGCAGAGCGAGATCGGGCCCCTGGCCACCGTGCTGGCGCCCGAGGAGCACAAGGGGCGGCTGGACTCCTGCGGCCGTACCGTGCTGTTCGTGGAGGCGCGGGTGGTCGACGAGGACGGCGAGGACGTGCCCGACGGCTCGCCCGGCGAAATCGTCTACCGGTCACCGCAGTTGTGCGAGGGGTACTGGGAGAAGCCCGAGGAGACCCAGGAGGCCTTCCGGGACGGCTGGTTCCACTCCGGTGACCTCGCGGTGCGCGACGCCCACGGCTACTTCACCATCGTCGACCGGGTGAAGGACGTCATCAACTCCGGTGGCGTACTGGTCGCTTCACGACAGGTCGAGGACGCCCTCTACACCCACGAGGCCGTCGCGGAGGCCGCCGTGATCGGCCTGCCCGACGAGCGGTGGATCGAGGCGGTCACGGCGGTCGTCGTGGCGCACGGCGAGGTCGGTGAGGCCGAGCTGATCGCCCATGTGAAGGAGAAGATCCCCGCCTTCAAGGCACCCAAGCGGGTGCTGTTCGTGGACTCGCTGCCCCGCAACGCCAGCGGCAAGATCCTGAAGCGGGAGCTTCGGCAACGGTTCGGTGACGCCTCATGAGGATCCAAGAAGTCTGGTTCCATACCTTGCGCGGCTTCCGGTACCACGTCCGCCGTTCACTGGGGGAGTGCACATAGCAGACATGCGCTGCTGCCTCCCCGTCCCCCTTGGCGCACTCGCGGGCATACCCGGCCCCTGCGAGATGCTGCGCTCCGGTTTCCTGCTCGCACCCGCTCTGCTCCGGTCCGCCACCGCCCCCGCGCCCCGTCACCCCCACCTCCTCGCCGCCGTCCACCTGGAACTGGTCACCCTCACCGAGGACCGCGCCGTCATCACCTGGCACACCGCCCTGCCCGGCACCGACGACGGCACCGGCCGTATGCTGCCCGCCGTCACGGAGGGCGAGGTCGTCTACGGCACCCATCCCGCCCGCCTCAACCGCACCGTGGGCGAGGACCGGCCCACCGCCCACCACCATGTCGAGCTCACCGGCCTGGAGCCGGACCAGACCTACTACTACCAGGCCCGCTCCCGGGGCGTGCCCGCCGCACCCACCGCGCTGCACCTGGTGCGCGGCAACGCGGCCGGCACCTCCCGGCACGGCCTCGGCTCGCCCGGCGGCCCCTACTCCTTCACCACCCCGCAGCCCCCGCCCGGCCGCCATCTGCTCTCCCTCGCCCTCTGCAACGACCTGCACATCGGCGAGACCGTCGCCGGTCTGGTGGCCGGTGTGCCCTTCCTGCGCGGAGTGGCACAGGGGGCCGGACTCACCGCCTATCCGGAGCTGATGAGCCGCGCCGTGGTGGACGAGGCCCGCAGCCGCGGGGCCGACCTGCTGCTGGCGGCCGGTGACATCTCCGCCGGCGGCGGACCGCGCGACCTGGCGGAGGCCAGACGGATCCTGGACGGCTTCGGCACCCACCGGCGGGACTACTTCGTCGTCCGCGGCAACCACGACCGCAACGCGAAGGAGGGCGACACCTTCCGCCGCGCCTTCGGTACACCGGACGGTCCCGGCTACTTCGAGCACGACGTGGGCGGACTGCGGATCATCGGGCTCGACACCTACGACAAACGCGGGAACGGCGGCGACGCGGGCGGCCTCGGCGCCGAGCAACTGTCCTGGTTCCGGCGCCGGTTGCGCGCCCACCGGGAACAGCCCACCGTGGTCTTCGGACACCATCCGCTCACCGTCCGGGACGCCCTCTTCCCGGTGAGCCCCGCACAGCGCCTCGGCCGCCGCCAGGCCCGCGCGATCCTCCGGGCCTATGCCGCCGCCCCCGGTGTGTTCCTCCACCATGTCGGCCACACCCACCGCAACAAGCGCACCCATGTGCCTCTCGCCCCCCAGGTGACGCTCCAGGAGGTCGGCGCCGCCAAGGAGTACCCCGGCGGGTTCTTCCTGCTGCGGATCCACTCCGGCGGCTACGCGCTCAACTTCTTCCGGGCCCGCGCCGCCGAGGCCATGGAGTGGAACGAGCGCAGCCGGCGCCAGGCCGGGGGACTGTGGCCGTACCACGCGCTCGGCCGCACGGTCGCCGACCGCAACAGCGTGGCCGTCCGCGACCTGTCCGGCATCAGCCGCCCGGCACAGCTGTCCGCGCCGCCCCGTTCGTCCCAAGGGATGACGGCCGTCCCGAACCCCCGCCTGGACGTGGCCCAGCGAACGGCGCCTCCGTAGCGTGGGTGCATGTCGGCCCTCCGTGAACTCATGCACGACTGCATCCCTGACGACCACGCCCGCCAGGTCACCTCCCGCTACTACCTCGACGAGGCCATGAGCTCGTCGCGGGCACCGGACCGGGTGGTCGACCTCGGGTGCGGGCGCGGTACGGCCGGGTTCTTCCGGGGCCCTGGTGAACCCGCGCAAGCTCACCTTCTGCGGACAGTTCGCGTTCCGGGTGAGCAAGCCGGGACCGAACGCCTGACACCGCCGCCCGCACGGGTGGGGCCCCTTGAACTCCGTTGCGATACGGCGCCGCCGTCCCCCATGATCAGTGGCATGCCCACCTTCACCGCGGCGGACGGGACCCGCCTCGCCTACCAGGTCAGAGGGGAGGGCGAACCGCTCGTCGTGGTGCCGGGCGGCCCCATGCGTGCCTCCGACTACCTCGGGGACCTGGGCGGCCTGGCCGCCCACCGCCGGCTGATCCTGCTCGATCTGCGGGGGACCGGCGACTCCGCGGTGCCCGCCGACCCCGCGTCGTACCGCTGTGACCGGCAGGTCGACGACGTGGAGATGTTGCGGGCCCACATAGGGCTCGACCACATGGACGTACTGTCGCACTCGGCGGGCGCGAGCCTGGCGATCCTGTACGCGGCGGCCCATCCGCACCGGGTGCGGCGGCTCGCGCTGATCACCGGCAATCCCTCGGCGCTCGGCCTGAGGACCACGCCCGAGGAGCGGCTGACGGCGGCCCGGCAGCGGTCCGGGGAGCCCTGGTTCGACAAGGCGTTCCCCGCGCTGGAGGCATGGCTCACCGGCACCGGGGACTTCGACGAGGCGTTCATGCCCTTCTTCTACGGCCGTTGGGACGACACCGCCCGGGCCCATGACGCGGCCGCCGAGGAACAGACCAACGACGAGGCAGGCGAGCGCTACTTCGCCGAAGGCGCCTTCACACCCGGCGCCACCCGGACCGCCCTGCGCGCCCTCACCGCCCCCGTCCTGCTGTACGCGGGCGAACTCGACGGCGGACCCAGCCCGGCGCTGGCCCGGCGGGCCGCCGAGGCCTTCCCGAACGCCGAGGTCACCGTCCACCCCGGCGCCGGTCACTACCCCTGGCTCGACGACCCCGAAGGGTTCGTCCGCCGTACCCTCGGCTTCCTGGACGCCTGAGCCGCGCTCAGTCCCGCGGCCCGAACGCCTTCAGGGAGCGCGTGCGGAACTGGTTCATCGCCCAGATCGGGGCGTCCCCGGCCGGCTTCAGACCCGGCGTCCAGCCAACGCCGGCGACCCGGGCCAGGACCTTCCGGTCATGGGCGACGATCGTGATCGGGACGTCCCTGCGCGGGCTGCCCGCGACGACCTCCGGGCGGGGCTGGTGGTCGCCGAGGAACACCAGGACCGTGTCCTGGTCGGCGTAGCCCCGTATGAACCCGAACAGGCTGCGCAGCGAGTACTCGACGGAGTCCCGGTACTCGGTGCGCACGCGCTCCGTGTCCTTCCAGACCTCCGCCGGGTCCTGCCCGCCTTCCGGATCGGCCCGGAGACCGAGCCGTCGCCCAGATGCCGTCGTGACACCGTGTGCGTGATCCATGTCGAATCGTGCGCACAGAGTGCGGCCCCCCGGACCGCCGCGCCGCGGTGGTACACCCGTGCGTCCTACCGGTCGGCGGCGACCGCCACCTCCCGCGCCCACCGGTAGTCCGCCTTGCCGCTCGGCGACCTCTGGATGGACTCGGTGATCACCAGCTGACGGGGGATCTTGTATCCGGCCAGCTGGGTACGGCAGTGGGTCTGGATGTCCGTGAGAGAGGGCCGCACGGCGCCCTCGCGCAGCTGCACCACGGCCGCCACATGGTTGCCCCACTTGGCGTCCGGCACCCCGGCCACCAACGCGTCGTACACGTCCGGATGGGACTTCAGGGCCTGCTCGACCTCCTCCGGGTAGACTTTCTCGCCCCCGGTGTTGATGCACTGCGAGCCCCGGCCGAGCACCGTGACGACACCGTCCTCGTCGACTGTTCCCATGTCGCCGAGGAGCACCCAGCGCCGGCCGTCCTTCTCGAAGAAGGTCTCGGCCGTTTTCCGCGGGTCGTTGTAGTAGCCGAGCGGCACATGGCCGCACTGCGCGACCCGGCCGATCTCGCCCGGCGCGACCGGCTCGTGGGTGGCCGGGTCGACCACCTGCGTACGGGAGTTGACGCGGACGCGGAACCGGCTGCCGGCCCCGGAGCCGTTCGTCGCGGTGCCGTTGAAGCCGGACTCGGAGGATCCGAAGTTGTTGAGCAGCATGCAGTTCGGGACGAGTTCGCTGAACTGCCGGCGCACCGTCTCGGAGAGGATCGCACCGGAGGAGGAGACACTGAACATGGAGGAGCAGTCGGTGCCCTTCAGCGGCCCCCTCAGAGCGTCGATCAGCGGGCGCAGCATCGCGTCGCCGACCAGGGACATGCTGGTGACCTTCTCCTTCTCGACGGTCCGGAGCACTTCCTCGGGCACGAACTTGCGGTGGATCACCACCCGTTGCCCGAAGTTGAAGCCGATGAACGTCGTGAGGGTCGACGTGCCGTGCATCAGCGGGGGAGTGGGGAAGAAGGTGATGCCGGTGCCGCCCGCCGCGACCCGCTCGGCCAGCTCCTGCGGCCGCTTCACCGGCTCACCGGTCGGCGCACCACCGCCCAACCCGGCGAAGAACAGATCCTCCTGACGCCACATCACACCCTTGGGCATCCCGGTGGTGCCGCCGGTGTAGATGATGAACTGGTCGTCCGCCGAGCGCGCCGCGAAGCCCCGCCCGGGCGAGCCCGCCGCCTCGGCCTCCGCGAAGGACACGGCCTTCGGGCCCGAGTCCGGCTCGCCCACCCGCACCAGGTGCCGCAGCTTCGCCGCCCGCGGCAGCGCCGCCGCCACGCGGTCGCCGAACTCCGCGTCGAAGACCAGCGCGACCAGGTCGGCATCCTGGTAGAGGTACACCAACTCCTCTTCTACATAGCGGTAGTTGACGTTGACCGGTACGACCCGCGCCTTCAGGCAGCCGAGCACCGTCTGGAGGTACTCGACCCCGTTGTAGAGGTGAAGCCCGAGATGCTCGCCCGGGCGGATCCCACTGTCCACCAGGTGGTGGCCGATGCGGTTGGCGGCCGCGTCAAGCTCCGCGTAGGTCAGCCGCCGCTCCGCGCCCGTGCCGGGGTGGTCGAGGTACACGAGCGCCTCGCGGTCCGCGGCCACGTCGACGACCGACTCGAACAGATCGGCAAGGTTGTACTCCACCGCTCCTCCTGACCCCGGCAACCATGGCGAAGAAAGGCGCACTTGTCGGTTCGCCGGTCATCAGAGCAAAGGGCGCGGCAAGTGTGAAGGGTTCGCGCGAAGAAATCTGACTGTCTGTCAGAAAACCCTTGAAGTGCCTCCCGCCCTACTGCAACCTGTTCTCGTTCCGGCAGAGGGGAGAGGTCCATGGGCGGGACGGAACACCTCACCGTACGGCGCGAGGGCGGCACACTGGTGCTCACGCTCAACAGGCCCGAGGCGAAGAACGCGCTGTCGATCTCCATGCTCGTCGGCCTGTACGACGGCTGGATCGAGGCCGACGAGGACGACACGGTCCGCTCGATCGTGCTCACCGGAGCCGGCGGCGCCTTCTGCGCCGGGATGGACCTCAAGGCGCTGGCCGGAAAGGGCATGGCGGGCGAGCACCTCCGCGACCGGCTGACGGCCGACCCGGACCTGCACTGGAAGGCGATGCTCCGTCATCATCGCCCACGCAAACCGGTGATCGCCGCCGTCGAGGGTTACTGCGTCGCGGGCGGCACCGAGATCCTCCAGGGCACCGACATCCGGGTCGCGGGCGAGTCCGCGACCTTCGGGCTCTTCGAGGTCAGACGGGGGCTCTTCCCGATCGGCGGCTCGACGGTCCGCCTGCAACGCCAGATCCCGCGCACCCACGCCCTGGAGATGCTGCTGACCGGACGGCCGTACACCGCCCGCGAGGCCGCCTCCGTCGGGCTCGTCGGCCATGTCGTCCCGGACGGTGGCGCGCTCGACAAGGCTCTGGAGATCGCCGAACAGATCAACGCCTGCGGCCCGCTGGCGGTCGAGGCGGTCAAGGCCTCCGTGTACGAGACCGCGGAGCTGACCGAGACCGACGGGCTCGCCGCCGAACTCAAACGCGGCTGGCCGATCTTCGACACCGCCGACGCGAAGGAAGGCGCCCGCGCCTTCGCGGAGAAGCGGCCGCCCCTCTACAAGCGCCACTGAAGGAGACCGGGCATGCCCGAAGTCCTCAAAGCCCCGCTCGTCGTCGAGTTCCCCTTCACTCGCTCCCTCGGACCCGTCCAGAGCGCCTTCCTCACCGGCCTGCGCGAACGAGTCGTCCTCGGCGTGCGGACCGGCGACGGCCGCACCCTCGTCCCGCCCGTCGAGTACGACCCGGTCACCGCCGAGGAGATCCGCGAACTGGTCGAGGTCGCCCCCACCGGCACCGTCACCACCTGGGCCTGGAACCACGAACCCCGCCGCGGCCAGCCCCTCGACACCCCCTTCGCCTGGGTCCTGGTCCGACTCGACGGCGCCGACACCGCCCTTCTGCACGCCCTTGACGCCCCTGGCCCCGATGCCGTCCGCACCGGCATGCGGGTCCGTATCCGCTGGGCCGCGGAGCGGTCGGGGGCCATCACCGACATCGCCTGCTTCGAACCGTACGACGGCGCGGCGGCCGAACCGACCGGCCACAGCGGCGAGTTCGAGGACGCCGTGCACGGCATCGTCGCCCACGCCCGCCTCGACTACACCTACTCGCCCGGTCGCGCCCAGTCCGCCTACATCAACGCCCTCTCCACCCGGCGGACCTACGGCGAGCGCTGCCCCTCCTGCCGCAAGGTGTACGTCCCGCCGAGGGGTGCGTGCCCCACATGTGGGGTGGCCACATCAGAACAGGTCGAAGTAGGTCCCGGGGGCACGGTCACCACCTTCTGCATCGTCAACATCAAGGCGAAGAACCTCGACATCGAGGTGCCGTACGTCTACGGGCACATCGCCCTCGACGGCGCCGGACTCGCCCTGCACGGCCGGATCGGCGGCATCCCCTACGACCAGGTGCGGATGGGCCTCAGGGTCGAGCCGGTGTGGACCGAGGGGGCCCGCTACCCCGACCACTACCGGCCCACCGGCGAACCCGACGCGGACTACGAGACATACAAGGAGCTGCTGTGACCAGGGAGGAAGCATCCGGCGCCCGGGACATCGCCGTCGTCGCCTTCGCGCAGACCGACCACCGGCGCACCAGCGAGGAGCTCTCCGAGGTGGAGATGCTCATGCCGGTCCTGCACGACGTACTCCAGCAGACCGGTCTGCGCACCGCCGACATCGGCTTCACCTGCTCCGGCTCCAGCGACTACCTGGCCGGCCGCGCCTTCTCCTTCACCCTCGCCCTCGACGGCGTCGGCGCGTGGCCGCCGATCTCCGAGTCGCACGTCGAGATGGACGGCGCCTGGGCGCTGTACGAGGCGTGGACCAAGCTGCTCACCGGCGACGCCGACACCGCACTCGTCTACTCGTACGGCAAGTCCTCACCGGGCTCGGTCCGGGACGTGCTCACCCGCCAGCTCGACCCCTACTACGTGGCCCCCCTCTGGCCGGACTCCGTCGCCCTCGCCGCGCTCCAGGCACAGGCCTTGATCGACGCGGGCGAGACCGACGAGCCCGCGCTGGCCGCCGTCGGCGCCCGCAGCCGGGCCGACGCCGGTGCCAACTCCCATGCCCAGTTGCGGGGTCCGGTGCCCCAGGGCGACTACCTCGTACGACCGCTGCGCACCGGCGACTGCCCGCCCATCGGGGACGGGGCCGCCGCGGTGGTCCTCGCGGCCGGGGAACGGGCCCGCGAGCTGTGCTCCCGGCCCGCCTGGATCCGGGGCATCGACCACCGTATCGAGGCGCACAGCCTCGGCGTCCGCGACCTGACCGACGCACCGTCCGCGCGGCTCGCCGCCGAGCGGGCCGGCGCCTTCGAACGGCCCGTCGACACCGCAGAGCTGCACGCCCCGTTCAGCTCGCAGGAGGTCGTCCTCCGCAGGGCGCTGCGGCTCGGCGACGACGTACGGGTGAACCCGTCCGGCGGGGCCCTCGCCGCCAACCCGATCATGGCCGCCGGGCTGATCCGCATCGGCGAGGCAGCCGCCCGCATCCACCGCGGCGACTCCGACCGCGCCCTCGCCCACGCCACCTCGGGGCCCTGTCTGCAGCAGAACCTGGTCGCCGTACTCGAAGGGGACCCACTGGAGAGCCCCTCTCAGGAAGGGGATCCGCGATGAGCAAGGAGCCCGTGGCCGTCGTAGGGATCGGCCAGACCAAGCACGTGGCGGCCCGGCGGGACGTGTCGATCGCCGGACTGGTCCGGGAGGCCGCGCAACGCGCCCTCGACGACGCCGAGTTGGCCTGGGCCGACGTCGACGCAGTCGTCATCGGCAAGGCACCCGACTTCTTCGAGGGCGTGATGATGCCCGAGCTGTACCTGGCGGACGCTCTCGGGGCGGTCGGCAAGCCCATGTTGCGGGTCCACACGGCGGGGTCCGTCGGCGGCTCCACGGCACTCGTCGCGGCCAACCTGGTCGCCGCCCGCGTCCACTCCACCGTGCTGACCCTCGCCTTCGAAAAGCAGTCCGAGTCCAACGCCATGTGGGGACTGTCCCTGCCGATCCCCTTCCAGCAGCCGCTGCTGGCGGGCGCGGGCGGTTTCTTCGCCCCCCATGTGCGGGCCTACATGCGGCGTACCGGCGCCCCCGACACGGTCGGCTCGCTGGTCGCCTACAAGGACCGCCGCAACGCGCTCAAGAACCCCTACGCCCACCTCCACGAGCACGACATCACTCTGGAGAAGGTCCAGGCGTCCCCCATGTTGTGGGACCCCATCCGCTACTCGGAGACCTGCCCCTCCTCCGACGGCGCCTGCGCCATGGTCCTCACCGACCGGGCCGGAGCCGCCCGCTCCCCGAAACCGCCCGCCTGGATGCTGGGCGGCGCCATGCGCAGCGAACCCACCCTGTTCGCCGGCAAGGACGCCGTCTCGCCGCAGGCCGGCAAGGACTGCGCGGCCGACGTCTACCGCCAGGCCGGGGTCGCGGACCCGCGCCGGGACATCGACGCCGTCGAGATGTACGTACCGTTCTCGTGGTACGAGCCCATGTGGCTGGAGAACCTCGGCTTCGCCGAGGAGGGCGAAGGCTGGAAACTCACCGAATCGGGCGTCACCGAACTCGACGGGGACCTCCCCGTCAACATGTCGGGCGGTGTCCTCTCCACCAATCCGATCGGCGCCTCCGGCATGATCCGCTTCGCCGAGGCCGCCCTCCAGGTGCGTGGCCTGGCCGGAGAACACCAGGTGGACGGCGCCCGCAAGGTGCTCGGGCACGCCTACGGCGGCGGCTCCCAGTTCTTCTCGATGTGGCTGGTCGGCGCCGCGGCCCCCGACTCCTGAAAGGTCCCCTTCACGTGGCCTGTTGAGTGCCGGAACCGAAAGCTAGGCTGGCCGCGGACGACGAATTCGGGAGGAGCACGGACGTGGCCGAGAGCACCATCCAGCAGCAGTCGGTACTGGGCTGGGACAAGCCGGAGCTGGACCTCAGCGAGGCGGAGTGGCAGTCCAGCAGCCGTGGCCTGGGGGATGTCCAGATCGCCTTTGTCGAGGGATTCATCGCGATGCGCAACAGCGGCCGCCCGCAGAGCGCTTCCCTCATCTTCACCCCCGCCGAATGGGGCGCCTTCGTGTCGGGGGCCCGGGAGGGCGAGTTCGACCTGACCTGAGCGCCGCCTCCCCCCGGTTCCGCGGCAGAGAGGTGAACCGGGGGGTGTTCCGCAAGGATTTCCGGACACGTGACCGGCAGCGCCCTTCCGGGGCCGCCGCCTGCGACAGGCTGGCCCCGGACAGGAAGGTCGTATTCCGGAGGTGGGCAACGATGAGCACTGCGCCGGTCATCGCGGCTGTGGACGGTTCGGACGACAGCCTGCGCGCCCTGGACTGGGCCCTTGACGCGGCCCGCCGACGGGCCGCGCCGCTGCGGGTGGTGCATGTGCGCCAGTACGCCGCGTGGGGGCAGCCGGACGTGCTGGTCGCCGGGGAGCCCGACGCGGCCGGCGACCCCGTCCTCGACGAGGTCCGCGACCGGCTGGCCGCCGACGCCGTGGGACCGGTCGCCGACTACCCGGCCGTCGAGTACGTCGCCCTGGAGGGCGCTCCGTCCGCGCTGCTGCCCGAACTGGGCTCCGACGCCCAGCTGCTGGTGCTCGGCTCCCGGGGCCGCGGCGGCTTCGCCGGCCTGATCCTGGGCTCCAACGGCATGGCCGCCGCCCGCGACGCCCGGTGCCCGGTGGTCGTCGTACCCCGGCCGGGGCGGGAGGTGCACGACGAGCTGCCCGCGCAGCCCGGGCCCCGGGTCGTCGTCGGCGTGGACGTGGACAGCCCCGACGACGCCACCCTCGCCTTCGGCTTCACGGAGGCCACGTGGCGCGGCGCCCGGCTCCAGGTGATCGCCGCCTACCCGTGGCCGGTCCAGTTCTGGGCCACGGCCGGGGAGCTCGCCCCGCCGACCGTCGACCAGGACGAGGTCGAGCAGGAGACCCGCACCCTCGCCGAGGGCTTTCTCGCCCCGCACCTCAAGGAGTACCCGAACGTGCGCGCCGAGGTGCTCGCGCTGCCCGGAGACGCGGCCGGCGCCCTGGTCGCCGCCTCCAAGGACGCCGAACTGGTCGTCGTCGGCCGCCACCGCAGGCGCCTGCTCGCCCCTGCCCGCATGATGGGCTCGGTCACCCAGGCCGTCCTGCTGCACGCGGCCGGCCCCGTCGCGGTGATCCCGCCGTCGCCGTCCGAAGAGTCCTGAAGTGTCCCGTCAAGACCCTCGGGTCAGTAACCGTCAGTAGGGGGTGGACCACGCTCATCGAGCGTACGCTGAACTGCCTGCAAGCCACGGTGCGCGCGCTCCCCGCGCTCGCACATCACCGTGGCGGGGGGTGGTCATGGGACAGCGGGTCCTTCGCAACCGACGGACGCTCTACGAACGTGAGAGCGAACTCGCTGTCGTGGACGAGGCGTTGGCCGAGCTCACCGGTCTGAGCGTGGACAGCGCCACACCGGCCGACCGACCGCTCGGCGCAGTGCTGGCCTTCGCCGGCCGCGCCGGCATCGGCGAGACCGCTCCTCGGTTACGTCCGCTACCGGCGCGGCCGCCTCGCCGAGGCCGAGGACCTGGTCCGCTCCGGACTGCGCCTCGCCGAACGCGTCGGCCCCGGCACCCCCGTCCACTGGTACGCGGTCGGCACCCTCGTCCAGACCCTCCTCGCCCGCGGCCGTACCGACGAGGCGACCCGGCTCGCCGAGGACCACTCCTTCCACGAGCCCTTCCCGGCGGCCGTGGTCTTCCCCGACGTCCAGACGGTCCACGGTGAACTGCTCCTCGCCCGTGGCCTCCCCCAGGACGCGGCGGCCGAGCTCGCGGCCGCGGGTCGCCGCCTCGAACCGCGCGGCATCCGCAACCCGGCGTGGTGCCCCTGGCAGCTCCACCTGGCCCGCGCCGAAAGCCACGACACACCCGCCGCGCCCTGGCCACGGCGGCGGAGGTCTCCACCGGCCAGGACCGCCTGACCTACCTGAAGGAGGCGGTGACCCACCTGGAACGCTCCCCGGCAGCCTACGAACTCGCGTGCGCGCTGGTAGCCCTGGGCACAGCGCTCCACGCCCCCGCCCACCTCCGCAGGGGCCTGGAAACAGCCGAACAGTGCGGGGCGGACGGCCTGGCGGACGAGGCACGAGCCGGACTGGCAGCGGCCGGGACGGCGACTTTGTAGTGTCCTGTGCCGACCTTTGTAGTGTCCTGTGCCGACCGCGGACGGCACGGGATGCGGGATGGTGCGTTTCGTTGGAACGTGGTCGTGTCCGCCCACGGGCTGAGGAGGGAGAATGAGCGGCCTGCTCTCGGAGGTTCTCGACGCTCACGGCGGCGTCAAGCGGTGGGAGCAGCTGACGACCGCGACGGCCACCATCGTCAGCGACGGCGAACTCTTCGCGTCCAAGGGTCTGCCTCAGGACCTCCAGCCGCGCCGAATGACAGTCAGCTTGCATGAGGAACGCGCGTCGGTGAGCCCCTTCGGCTCCCCCGACCAGCACACCGACTTCACGCCCGGCCGGGTGGCGATCATGCGGAGTGACGGCACGGTCGTGGCCGAGCGTCTCAACCCGCGCAAGTCGTTCTCGGGGCACGTCCTGGACACCCCCTGGGAATCCGCTGGAGCGTGCCTATTTCAACGGCTACGCGCTGTGGACGTACCTGACCACACCGTTCTTCATGATCATGGACGGCATGACCGTGGCGGAAGGGGAGCCGTGGACCGAATCCCCGACCGAGCGCTGGCGCGGTCTCCGGGTCACGTTCCCGGACGGCCTCGCTAGCCACAGCACGGTCCAGGACTTCTACTTCGGGGACGACCTTCTCCTCAGAAGGCACGACTACCACGTGGACATCGCCGGCGGCTTCGCGGCCGCTCAGTACGTCACCGACATCGAGGAACGGGACGGCATCAAGTTCCCGGCCCGGCGTCGCGCGTATCTGCGCGGGCCCGACGGACGTCCCGACCACGATCACGTCATGGTGAGCATCGACCTGAGCGACGTGCACTTCTCCTGACGCTCCCAGAAGGCGCGGCGGTGGGGAAAGCCCCGCGGCCCCGTACCATGGACCGCATGTCGTTCCTCCGTCGCCGCAGCGCCACTCCCGCCGGCCCCGACTTCGACGTACTGGCCATGGACCCGGGCGACTGGCCCGGCAACCTCGGCGCCGGGCTGCTGCCCGCCCCCGACGGCACCTGCCAGGGCGTCTTCCTGCGCTACGACCTCTTCGGCGGCCGCGGCCCCGCGATGATCATCGGCAACCTCCCCGAGGGCTCCCCGGCCCGCGAGGTCGCGGAGGACGAGATCCCCTTCGAGGTCGGCCAGCTCCTGCTGGCGCTGGAGAACGACGAGGACGTCACCGTCGTGGGCACCGAGGACATGCCGGTCCTGCAGGGCGACAACCTGCTGATCGTGCGCCGGCTCAAGCTCTCCGAGAGCCGGATCTCCTGCGTCCAGTTCGACCGCAGCGACGGCGTCCTCGTGACCATCGCCGCCTGGGACCGCCCGATCACGGACGACCTGTACGCCCTGCTGAAACCGCTCCCGGCGGAGCTGTTCCAGCAGGGCTGACGAGGGTTACCTCCTGACCCACCGGCTGGCCGGCGTCACCGTCACGTCGGCCGCGCGGACGAACGCGACCCGGTGGCCGTACTGGATCTCGTAGTACAGGTCCTTGCCGACCACCACCTGGTGCGAGGCGGTGTCGAAGGTGACCGCGTAGTAGTACTCGCCCGGCACCTCGTCACCGACCACGTACTCCTGGCCCGCGGGAATGGTGTACGGCAGCGCCGCCACCGCCTGGGCAGGTACCCCGGACGGGTACGCGGCCGCCTCCGGATAGGCACGGCCGTACACCGGGACGCTGGTCAGACCCGCCTTCGGCGTCACCACCAGCCCTGCGGCGGTCACCGCCGTCGGCGCCTTCGCCGGGTTCTTGAACCAGGCCTTCTGCCCCAGGTACCAGATCGCCGTCCAGTCGCCCCAGGTGTCCGCCACCGCGTACTGCTGGCCGGTGGAGGCCCGCGAGGAGATGTCGTTCACGTCGGCCGTCGGTGTCGTACCGCGACCGATGTCCTTGATCAGGGCCGAGCTCTCGTCGTGGTCGGAGTACAGCCGTACCTCGCTGGAACCGTGCGCGGCGCACGGCTGGCCCTTGGTGACACAGCCCGTGTACGTCGGCTGGTTCGTGGCGTAGTCCGGCAGGATCGTCACCAGACCGCCCTTCTTGCCCGCCGTGCGCTTGAAGGGGTGCTCCAGCAGCTCGAAGTAGTGCCGCCAGTCCCAGTACGGGCCGGGGTCGGTGTGCATCCCGGGGATCGTGGAGGTGGTCGGTCCCGGCACGTTGTCGTGGCCGAGGATGTGCTGCCGGTCCAGCGGGATGCCGTACTTGGCGGTCAGGTACTTCACCAGCCGCGCCGACGAGCGGTACATCGCCTCCGTGTACCAGGCGTCCGGCGAGGCGAGGAAGCCCTCGTGCTCGATGCCGATCGACTTGGCGTTGATGTACCAGTTGCCCGCGTGCCAGGCCACGTCCTTCGCCTTGACGTGCTGGGCGATCAGACCGTCGGTCGAGCGGACGGTGTAGTTCCAGGACACATAGGTCGGGTCCTGGATCAGGTTGATGGTCCCGTCCCAGGCGCCTTCCGTGTCATGGATGATGATGTACTTGATGCTCTGCGAGACCGGCCGGTCGCCGACGTCGTGGTTGCCGTAGTCGTTGTCCCCGAACTGCTCGTAGGGCGCCGGGATCCATTCGCACGACACCGTTGTCGGGCATTCCGTGTCGTCCGCCGCCACCGTGCGCAGCCCGGTCAGCTTCAGCTGCGCGGTGTCGGCCTTCAGGTCCGGCTGGGCGGCGAGGGCGACCACCTGTCCCTCGTCCGTGGTGCGCTCCTCGCCCGTGCGGAGGACGTCGAACACGTCGTTCGCGTACGCCGCCGCGGTCGCCGTGTCGTCGGCGCCGGAGAAGCGGGCGATCGCGCCGTACCAGTCGGCCGGGTCGGCGCTGAGCGGCTGGTGCAGGGACTGCTGGGCGGCCGCGAGCAGGGCGGCGCCGCCGGCCACGTTCGCCGCCGGGTCGGTGCGCAGCTCCGCCGGCGGGATGCCGGTCAGCCCGGCGGCCCGGACGAGGGTCTTGAGACGGGCCGGGAGCGCGGAGGTCGCCGGCACCTTGACGCTGGGGTGCAGGGCCGGGCGGGCGCTGTCGCCGCGGGCGTCCTCGGTGCCGTCGGCGAAGTGCTCGGTGGTGGTGGCCAGCGCGGTGCGCGCGTCGGTGAGGTGCATCGGGCCGTAGCCGCCCGTCACACTCGGCGCGCCGTCGTGGGTGTCCCAGCGGGACTGGAGATAGGAGACAGCCAGCAGAACGCTCTGCGGCACGTGGTACTCGGTGGCGGCCGACGCGAACGCACGCTGAAGCAGTCCGGCGGACGACGCGGTCTCGCCGGGGGGCGGAGCGGCGCCCAGCAACGGCAACAGCAGCGCCGCGGAGGCTACGGCACCGGCCGCCCTCCGTAGATGTCTGCCGCCGCGCGTGGGCGCTGGCTCGGTGACGGATCCTCGCAAGACGGCCTCCTGGGGCGATCGGGCGCGGCGGGGCGTGCGGGGCTGAGCGTGGCTCAGTGGTACCGGCTGGCCGACGATCCGTCAATCATGCCCAGAGGAGGGAGAATTCCCATGTCATACGATGATCGTGGGAGTTTCGCGGGGGAGGCTCCCGGCCTGCGCGGCGTCAGTGGCGTACACCAGTGTGAGCGGTACGGCCATCCGGGAAATCCGAGAAATCCGCGGTGCGCAGTTGTCCTGAGCGCACCGCGGATTTCTCGTCCCCGTCAGCGAGTGCCGACCGCCGCGCGCACGGCCCGGCGGGCCAGCTGGCAGTCGTCGTGCAGCCGCCGGAGCAACAGCCGCTGTTCCTCGCCGGTCGGCGCGACACCCGGGTGGGCCATACCCGGTGCCGCCGGGGTCGCGTCGTGCATCGAACGCTGCACGGCGGTCTCGTACGTCCGGATCTCCCGGGTGAGGACCAGCATCAGGTTCACCAGGAAGGCGTCCCGGGACGCGGGCCCCGCCGACTGGGCGATCTGGCTGATCTGACGACGCGCCACCGGGGCGTCCCCCAGAACCGACCAGAGCGTCGCCAGGTCGTATCCCGGCAGATACCAGCCCGCGTGCTCCCAGTCCACCAGCACTGGACCGGCCGGCGACAGCAGGATGTTCGAGAGCAGGGCGTCGCCGTGGCAGAACTGGCCCATTCCCTGTCGGCCCGCCGCGACCGCGATGCCGTGCAGCAGCTTCTGCAGGTCACCCATGTCCCGGTCGGTGAGCAGACCCAGCTCGTGGTACCGGGAGATACGGGCCGCGTAGTCCACGGGCGCGTCGAAGGTGCCCGCCGGAGGTCGCCACGCGTTCAGCCGGCAGATCGCGCCGAGAGCGGCCCGGATGTCCGCCCGGGGCGGAGCCTCCGCCGGGTGGCGCTGTACCGCCGCCACCCGCCCTGGCATCCGCTCGATCACCAGCGTGCAGTTGTCCGGGTCCGCCGCGATCAGCCTCGGCGCCCGGATCGGCGGCCGGTGCCGGACGAACGAGCGGTATGCAGCTATTTCGTGGCGGATCCGCTCCGCCCAGGCGGGGGATTGGTCCAGTAGACACTTCGCTACGGCCGTGCTGCGCCCCGTCGTCCCGACGAGGATCACGGACCGCCCGGAGCGCCGCAGCACCTGCACCGGAGCGAACTCCGGGCAGATCCGGTGCACCGACGCGATCGCGGTGCGCAGCTGTGCGCCCTGGGGGCCGGACAAGTCGAGTCTCCCGCTGAGCGGTTGGGTGCCTGGACCCGCGGGTCGCCGTGGCCGGCCCACGACCGGTACGGCGGCCCCGGTACGGGCGGGGTCGAGATAGGGTCCGCTGCCCGCCGGGCGGGGGCGCAGCGTCCGGGGCGGGGCGGACACGGAGGACGATGCTGCGTACATGGGCGATACAGATCCCTTCGTGTACCTGCGGTGCCTGCCTGAGAAGTCCTGCGAGAGGTCCTCGGCGCCCACCCGGCCCGGCCGCCCGGACACACCCTGGGGAGTGTGCCCGTCGAGTGGTGACCGGGTCGGGGTGGCGCGTTCCTACCTGACACCCGTTGCCCAGTGGCACACCATCTGGCGCACCCTGGCGAACCGTGGCGAATAGTCGCCCGGCAACCGGCCCGGGGCTACTGTCAACTCAGCCGAGAACCTGGGGGCTTGACGTGAGCGGACAATCCAACACCCGTCTCTCGGACCTGTTCGGCCTGGCCGGCTGGTCCAAGGGCGAACTCGCGAGGCTGGTCAACCGGCAGGCGGCGGCCATGGGCCACCCCCAGCTGGCGACCGACACCTCGCGGGTGCGGCGGTGGATCGACACGGGAGAGATCCCGCGCGATCCGGTGCCGCGGGTGCTGGCGGCCCTGTTCACCGAGCGTCTCGGCCGTGTCGTGACCATCGAGGACCTCGGTCTGGTACGGCACGGGCGTACGGGAAAACGGTCGGACGACGGGAACGTGGAACATCCCGACGGCATGCCGTGGGCGCCCGAACGAACCGCCGCGGTCCTCACCGAATTCACGGGAATGGACCTCATGCTCAACCGACGCGGCTTGGTGGGCGCGGGTGCCGCGCTCACCGCGGGATCCGTACTCAGCAGCGCCATGCACGACTGGCTGCACACCGACCCCACGCTCAAGGCCGACGCCCCCGTCCTGGACGACCCTCTGCACGCCGACCCCGCTGGGTTCGACCGCTACGAGGCCGCCCCCATCGGGTCCGAGGAGATCGAGGAACTGGAGCGTTCCGTCGAGGTGTTCCGCGCCTGGGACGCGGCCCGTGGCGGCGGGCTGCAGCGCAAGGCCGTGGTGGGACAGCTCAACGAGGTGGGCGGCATGCTCGCCTACCGCCACCCCGACCATCTCCAGCGGCGCCTGTGGGGCGTCGCCGCCAATCTCGCCGTCCTCGCGGGCTGGATGTCGCACGACGTCGGCCTGGAGCCCACGGCCCAGAAGTACTTCGTCATCGCCGCCCACGCGGCCCGTGAGGGCGGTGACCGGCCGCGTGCCGGCGAGGCGCTCTCCAGAGCGGCTCGCCAGATGGTGCATCTCGGCCGGCCCGACGACGCGCTCGACCTGATGAAGCTCGCCAAGTCCGGCTCGGGCGACGAGGTGCTGCCACGCACCAGGGCGATGCTCTACACCATCGAGGCCTGGGCGCAGGCGTCGATGGGCAGGGGCCAGGCGATGCGCCGCACCCTCGGCCAGGCGGAGGACCTCTTCGTCTCCGACCGGGGCGACGTGCCGCCGCCGAGCTGGATGCAGATGTTCAAAGAAGAGGATCTGTACGGCATGCAGGCCCTGGCCTACCGCACGCTGGCCGAGCACGACCCGGGCGCGGCCGTACACGCCCAGCACTTCGCGGAGAAGGCTCTGGCGCTGAGGGTCGACGGCCGGCAGCGGTCGAAGATCTTCGACTTCCTGTCCATGGCGTCCGCCTGCTTCATCGCGGACGACCCCGAACAGGCGGACCGCTACGCGCGGTTGGCACTGATGTCGATGGGATCGAACTCCTCCCACCGCACCTGGGACCGGCTGCGCCAGATGTACCGGCTCACCGCCGAATACTCCACCTACCCGAAGATCCAGGAACTGAGGGAGGAGATCAAGCTCGTCCTGCCCAAGGCCAGGAGCAGGGGGACGAACAACAGCGCACAGGCATAAAGAGCCTGTACGCATTGTGACGCGCGCCGGCAGACTCGCGTGCGCCGACTGATCCGGGTGGCGCCGACTGCCCTTATTCACTCACCTTGGCGATGAGCACGCAGGCCTCGTCCTCGCGCCCGGTCTCGCCGAACTCCTCGATCACGGTCCTGACACATTCGTGGGCGGTGCGTGCCGCTCCGAACCGCGGCGCCATGCCGAGGAGACGGTCCAGGGAGTCCGCCGCGCTGTGCCCGGGCAGCAGTCCGTCGGTGTGCAGCAGGAGCAGGTCGCCGGGTTCCAGGGTCACTTCGGCCTGCCCGTAACCGGCTCCCGAGGTGGCGCCGAGCAGGACGCCGTCCGGCGCGCTCAGCACGCACCCTGTCCCGCCGCGGAACAGCAGCGGGGCGGGGTGTCCTGCCTGTGCCCAGGTCAGGGTACGGGTCAGGGGGCGGTAGCGGCAGCAGACGGCGCTGCCCAGCGCGGGTTGCACGGTGGCGTCGAGCAACTGGTTCAGCAGGGACATGAGTTGCCCCGGCCCGGCGCCGGCCATCGCCATGCCGCGTACGGCGCCCAGCAGCATCGCCATGCCCGAGGTGACGGCGACACCGTGTCCGGTGAGGTCGCCGACGCTGAGCAGGGTGTCGCCGTCGGGCAGCTCCAGCGCGTCGTACCAGTCGCCCCCGAGCAGGGCACCGGCGCCCGACGGCAGGTAACGGGCGGCGGCTTCCAGGGCGCCCGGGCCCCGGCGCGGCAGCCGCAGCGCACCGCGGCCCAGCGGCAGCACGGCTTCCTGCAGTTCGGCCGCGAGCCGCTGCTCCGTCCGGTCCTGTCGGTGCTGGTACCGCATCGAGTCACGGGTCTCGCGCACCGTACGCTGGCTGCGCCGCAGCTCGCTGACGTCCCGCAGCACGGCCCACATCGAGGCGGTGCTGCCGTCGCCGCCGAGCACGGGCTCGCCCATCATGTGCACGGTCCGCACGTGTCCGTCGGGCCGCAGGACGCGGAACTCGCCGTCGATCGGCTTGGCGTCGACCAGACAGTCGGTGACCATCGCGGTCAGCCCGGGCCGGTCCTCGTCCACTACCAGGGAGGGCAGTTCGTCGAGGGTGAGCGCGGGCGCGGCCGGGTCGCGGCCGAGGATCTGGTAGAGCTCACCGGACCAACTGGCCTCGTCCGTCAGGAGGTTCCACTCCGCGCTGCCGACCCTGCTGAGCAGCGAACCGTGCGGAATACCGACCGGCGCCGACGGGTGCACGAGCCCGGCGTCCGGGCCGGGCGGCAGCGGCGCGGGGCCGTCCCGCAGCTGCGCCAAGTGCTCGTCCAGATCGTTGAGTTGATGCAGCGCCAGGTCGCAGAGCGCCCGCTGCCAGCGATCCCGGGGATCCGAACCGTCGCTCCGGGTGTCCCGCCGTACGGCGTCCACGTCGCCCTTGAGCCGCCGCGTCTGCGATATCAACGCCTCGACCGAGCCGCGCCCGGGCGGCTGGGCGGCGGGGCGGTCCGCGGAGACATGGGACGGCATGACGCACTCCGATGGGGGGACGGTACGGCCAGGACGGGCGGGGGACCGGTTACGACTGTGGCACAGCCTGCGACGCCCCGTAAGGGATTTGGCAACACACGATCCGGTGGTGCTTCTGACATATGCCAGAGTCTTCACGGGCTGGTGGACCCCCATGAAAGACGTAGCGGCCGGGTGGGGCAAGGCGTAGGCGCACTACGTGACTTGGCCTACCTTCAAGGCCTTCCGTGTAGCGCTCGGGCGACTGTTCGACGCGCCTGTGTTCGCAGTGTCGCGGTCTTGGCCAACCGCTGAAACTCTGTCCGGATTTCGCGTCATGCGAAGGGCACCTGTGGAGTCCTACAGGCATGGACATCACTTTCGAGCAACCCGCCCGCGCCCGGCTGATCACCGCCGAGGACCAGGAGGTCCCGGTGCCCGCCACGCTCCGGTACACCTCCGGTGATCCGCTGGCCGTGTTCGTCGACTTCCCCGCCGAGGTCACCCTCGGCGGGGAGGAGGTCACCTGGACCTTCGCGCGCTCGCTGCTGGACCAGGGCCTCGATGTCCCCGCCGGACGCGGGGACGTGCACATCTGGCCCTGCGGCCGGGGCCGTACGGCCGTGGAGTTCCACTCGCCGCACGGGCTCGCCCTGCTCCAGTTCGACACTCAGGCACTCTTCCGTTTCCTGCAGCGCACCCACGAGGTGGTGGCACCGGGGGAGGAGGACGTCGAGGCGGTCGTGGAGCGGGGCCTGAGCACCTTGTTCGGGGGCGTGTGAGGGCGATCCGGCGCTACCGACGCGTATTTTGACTTTTGTTCACTCCCGCCTCACCGCTCCGGCCTGGACCTTGGTGAACGGCCCGTGCACCCTTGCGCGCGGTGTGCCACAGGGGCACACCCGTGACGAGGACGGGGCGAATGACACCGATCAGCCGAAGAGGCTTCGTGGGACTGGGCGCTTCCGTGGCGGCGGGCATGGCGGTAAGTGCCGCCGGCCCACGGACGGCGGCCGCGGCCCGGAGCACGGCGACCGGCACGATCTCGGACGTGAAGCACGTGGTCGTCCTGATGCAGGAGAACCGCAGCTTCGACCACTACTTCGGGCGCCTCAAGGGCGTCCGCGGCTTCGCGGACCGCAGCGGCATCACCCTCAGCGGCGGCTACCCGGTCTTCAACCAGCCCAACGGCTCCGGCCGGCAGTACCCGTGGAAGCTGAGCGCCACCCCCGACGCCGGCGGTCAGGACGGCGAGACCCTCGCCCAGTGCAACGGCGACCTGCCGCACTCCTGGTCCTCCCAGCACTCCGCCTGGAACAAGGGCCGCCTCGACAACTGGGTCGCGGGAGTCGGCAATGTGCGGTCGCTCGGCTATCTGGACCGCTCCGACATCTCCTTCCACTACGCGCTCGCCGACAACTACACGATCTGCGACGCCTACTTCTGCTCCACCCTCAGCGCCACCGGCCCCAACCGCACCTACCTGTGGAGCGGCAAGGTCGACTCCGCCAGCTACGACGGCGGTGACGAGTCCGGACTGACCTGGCAGAACTACGCCGAGGCACTGCAGAACGCCGGGGTGACCTGGAAGGTCTACCAGAACGCCCAGGACAACTACGGGGACAACGGCTGCGCCTACTTCAAGAACTTCGCCGGCGCCAAGGCGGGCGACCCGCTGTACGACCGGGGCATGGCCTCCGTCCCCAGGGTGACGGGCTCCACCCCCGACGACATCGCCGCCGCCATCAGGGCCGACGCCGTCGCCGGCACCCTTCCGCAGGTCTCCTGGGTGGTCGCCAACCAGGCGTTCTCCGAGCACCCCTACGCCCCGCCCGGCGACGGTGCCCACTTCGTCAACCTGGTCTACCAGGCGCTCGCCGCCGACGAGGACGTCTTCAACTCGACCGTCCTGTTCCTCAACTACGACGAGAACGACGGCTATTTCGACCACGTCCCGCCCCCGGCGCCGCCTGCCGGCACGGCCGGTGAGTTCCTGAACGGCGTGCCCTACGGCTTCGGGTTCCGCGTCCCGATGATCGTCATCTCGCCCTGGACGCGCGGCGGCTGGGTCTCCTCCGAGGTCTTCGAGCACACCTCGGTGCTCCGATTCCTGGAGACCTGGACCTCGGCCCTCGGCAGGCCCGCCAACTGCCCCAACATCAGCGCCTGGCGGCGCACGGTGAGCGGCGACCTGACCGGCGTCTTCGACTTCGCCAACCCGGTCTACGGCGCCGTCTCCCTGCCCGCGACCAGCGTGATCGGCTACTCCACCTGCGGCCCGCTGCCCAACCCGGTGCCCACCACCAACGCCCTGCCCACCCAGGAGTCCGGCACCCGTCCGGCCCGCGCGCTGCCCTACCAGCCCAACGGGTACCTGGACCACCTGGAGTTCGGGACCGGCGGCAAGATCCTCGCCTGGTTCTCCATGGCCAACCAGGGCGCCCCGGCGACCCGGGCAGCCCACCTCTCCATCCACCCGAACGCCTACCGGGACACGACGCCCTGGCAGTACACGGTGGCCGCGGGCGGAACCGCCTCGGACTACTTCAACATCGGCACGGGCTACGGCGGCGGCAAGTACGACCTGACCATGGCCGGCCCCAACCGCTTCCTGCGCCGCTTCCAGGGCGACGCCACCAAGGCCGGCAAGTCCGCCGAGGTGAGCACCCGTTACGCCGTTGAACCCGGCACTGGCAAGCTCGCCATCTGGTTCAAGCTGACCAACTCGGGTTCCGCGCCGGTGAAGTTCACGATCACCTCGAACAACTACCGCACCGACGGCCCATGGACGTACCCGGTCGCGGCCGGTGCCTCGGTCGAGGACTACTTCAACGCCGTCGCCTACCAGGGCGGCTGGTACGACTTCACGGTCACGGTGGACTCCGACGCGACCTGGTCGCGCCGGTTCACCGGTCACCTGGAGACGGGCTCCGCGAGCGTCAGCGGCTGACGCCTTCGGCGTACAGGTGCGGGCGCGGGGCGAGTGCGACGGTCGTACGGCCGCCGGACTCCAGCGCCCGGACCCCGGCCTCGGCGACCACGGAGGACGCGTAGCCGTCCCAGACGCTCGGTCCGGTCACCCGCCCCTCGCGGGTGGCGTCCACCCAGGACTGCACCTCGCGGTCGTAGGCGTCGGCGAACCGCACCAGATAGTCCTGCGGCACCTCCTCGCGGGCGGCGCCGGCCGAGGTGACCAGCATGGTGTGGTCCTCGCCGATCCGGGCGCTGCCCCGCTCGCAGACCGCCTCGCAGCGCACCTGGTAGCCGAAGCCGCAGTTGACGAAGACCTCGACGTCGACGAGGGCGCCGCCGTCGGTCTCGAAGAGGACCAGTTGCGGGTCGAGCAGCCCCTGGGGGGCACCTGAGGAGGGCTGCGGGCGCAGCACGGTCACCGCGGTCAGCTCCTGGCCCAGCAGCCAGCGGGCCGCGTCGATCTCGTGCGAGACCGAGCTGTTGATCAGCATGGCGCTGGTGAAACCGGGCGGCGAGGACACGTTGCGATGGGTGCAGTGCAGCATCAGCGGCCGGCCCAGGCCGCCGCCGTCCAGCAGGGACTTCAGGCGCCGGTACTCGGCGTCGTAGCGGCGCATGAACCCGATCTGGGCCAGCCTGCGTCCGAGCGCGGCTTCGGCCTCCACCACCCGCAGCGCACCTGTGGAGTCCGGCACCATGGGCTTCTCGCACAGCACCGGCAGCCCGCGCGTGAAGGCCGCGAGCAGCGGCTCCTCGTGCGCGGGGCCGGGGGAGGCGATCAGCACGGCCTCGACACCGGGTGCGTCCAGGGCGGCCAGCGGATCCGCGTGAACGGTGACCCCGTCAAGGCCGGCCACCGCCTCCTTGGCGCGATCGAGGTCGGGGTCGGCGACAGCCGCCACCCTCGCACCGCTCACCACCTGGTCGAGCCGTCGTATGTGGTCCGCACCCATGTGTCCGGCACCCAGTACCGCGACGCCCAGCAGCTCAGCCACGCCCACACTCCCTCTCAGCCGACGATCACGTTCCGAGCCTAGACGTCGGCCGAGTGAGCAGGTTCGTCAGTAGCGCAGCACCCCGGCGATGCCGTTCTCGTCGCCCAGGGTGCCGTCCGGGACGAAGCGGACGTCGGCGCCTGTCTCCAGGCACTGCTCGACGATCTCGTCCACGATGTCGTCGCGGGCGTCGAGGTCGCCGCTCGCGGCCGGGACCAGGTGGTCGCCGTCGTCACGGACGGCCGTGCGGTAGTTCTCCTCGACGGCCAGGAGCCGGACGCGGCCCTCGCGGGCGCTCTGCCAGACCTCGTCGACACCGGCCGCGAACGTCCTGTGACCGCGCGCGGATTCCAGTTCCCGGGTCACCGACGCGGTGTTCCGGCGGGCGTCCGCCTCCAGCAGCGGCCGGATCACCTGCCACACGGCCTCCGGACCGGCGTGCGTGAGGCCGCCGTGCTGCACGGGGATGCTGTGCCTGGTGACGTTGCCGAACTCCTCCCACAGGGACAGCGCGGCCTGCTCGCCGGTCACGTAGAGGCGCCTCGGCTCCTCACGCAGCAGCGCGGCCATCATGGTGTCCGCGTCCCGCAGGAAGCGCTTGGTGTCCTCGTCGCGGAAGGTGCTGGGCATGTCGCCGATACGCTGCAGCCGCTCGGCGTCGAAGTTCTCCTGGCTGCGGGTCATCGGGAAGCCGCCGGCCTTGCTCTCGGTGACCCGGTCGACCCCGCCGTTCCACAGCGTGACGCGGTCGGACGAGATCGACAGCACCCAGAACGGCCGCTCGGCGGCCTGGGCCGAGACCAGGTTGCGGGTGAGGAAGGTGTCCGAGAGCACCACGCGCTCGGGCACGCTGCGGGCCAGCGACCACACCTGGTGCTCACCCGGCGCGGCGAAGATCACCAGACCGTCCTCGGCATGTGCCAGATCGATCTCGGCGAGGGCCCGGTCGAGCTGGTCGAAGACGTCGCTGCGCCGCTCCCGGGTGACCGCGGGATCGGTTTCCAGCTGCTTCTTCGCCTCGGCCACGACATTGCGCAGCCGGACGGGATCCTGGGCGTTGTCGGGCTCGCGGCGGTGCGTCGGCGTCAGCACGGACACGGCGGGGTAAGGGCGCGGGCGGCGCAGCTCGGCGAGGGTCGAAGGACTGAGTGCGTGCTCCATATCAGCACCATAGGGCCGATTCGCCATTGGGGCATTTGGGGTAATTATCCCAGTGGAGGTGAGCGTGATGGCCCGGCTGACCGTCGAAGGCGACGAGGTCGTCGTCCGCCTGGGCGGGCGGGAGCGGCTGCTCGCCCACCGTGGCCGGGTCAGGGTGCCGCTCGCGCAGGTGCGCGCGGCCTCGGTGGAGCCCGACTGGTGGCGGGTGCTGCGCGGTGAACCGCACCCCGGCCACTTTCTGCCCGACCGGTTCTGTGTCGGCGCCTGGGAGCACCCCGGCGGGCGGGACTTCGTCGCCGTCCACGAGCACGGCCCGGTCGTCCTGGTCGAGTTGGAGCCGTCCGCGCCCTTCGCGCGGCTCGCGGTGTCCGCGGACGACGCCGAGGCCACCGTGGCGGCCATCCGGCGCACGCTGTAACCGTGTTGAGGCCGGCTTCCCGATGACGGTGGCCGGGGCGGCCGGTTACCGTACCCGGCAGTAACCGGATCACGCCCCAGGAGGCCCCCATGTCGCAGCTCGAAGTCGACGGAGCGGCGCTGACGTACGACGACGAGGGCCCCCGGGACGGCGCCGCCGCGCCCCTGGTGTTCATCCACGGCTGGACCGCCGACCGGCACCGCTGGGACCACCAGATGGCGCACTTCGCCGAGTTGCGCCGGGTGATCCGCCTCGACCTGCGCGGTCACGGCGAGAGCACCGGGGTCGGCGTGAAGACGATCGCCGAACTCTCCGAGGACGTCGTCGCCCTCCTCGACCATCTCAAGGTGGATCGTTTCGTCCCCGTCGGTCACTCCATGGGCGGCATGATCTCCCAGACCCTCGCGCTCACCCGTCCCGAGCGGGTCGAGCGGATGGTGCTGGTCAACTCCATCGGCCGGATGACGTACAGCCGCGGCCGTGGTCTGCTGATGGCGGCCTCCACCCTGGCGCCGTTCAAGCTGTTCGTCGCCGCGAACATCCAGCGCGCCTTCGCACCCGGTCATCCCCGCGAGGAGATACGGGAGTACATCCGCGCCTCCGCGGCCACCCCGCGCGAGGTCGTCATGACGCTGTACGGCGCCATGCGGGCCTTCGACGTCCTCGACCGGGCCGGGGAGATCGCCGCGCCCACCCTGATGGTGCACGGCTACCACGACATCCAGCTGCCGGTGGGGCAGATGCTGCGGATGGCCAAGGCCTACCCGGACGCGGTGGTCCGGATCATCGACGCGGGCCATGAGCTTCCCGTGGAGCGGCCGGCCGAGCTGACGGCGGCGCTGGACCGGTTCCTGACGGCGGCGCCGTAGCGCGAGGGCGCGACAGCGACAGGTGACCGGCGCCCAGGAAAACCGCGGCGCCGGTTCCGCTTGGGGAACATTTTGCGCTTGGCGTGTTCCGGCCGGGCGGAGCCCGGTGTGAGGCCGGATCGCGGGCCTCGCGCGGGCAAAGCACGGCCGAAAGCGGAGGCCGAGGCGGCCGTTCGTGTTACAGCCAGGTTGACCGTGCCGGGTCCCGGGCGCACGCTCGTTATGTAGGTGCTGAATACAAGTGGTTCGCTCGGGCAATCGCCTCCGTCGTGGAGCCGCAGGTGGCGCGGGCTGTCCGGCAGACCGGCAGCAGGAGGTAACGCATGTGTGGCATCACCGGCTGGGTCTCCTTCGACCGTGACCTCACCACCGAGAAGCGCGCATTGGATGCAATGACGGAGACCATGGCCTGCCGCGGCCCCGACGACCGGGGTACCTGGAGCGAGGGTCCCGCCGCCCTGGGCCACCGTCGGCTCGCGATCATCGACCTGCCCGGCGGCCGCCAGCCCATGACCGTCCGTACCCCGGACGGCACCGTCGCGATGGTCTACTCCGGCGAGGCCTACAACTTCACCGAACTGCGCCGCGAACTCGCCGCCCGCGGCCACGAGTTCACCACCGACTCCGACACCGAGGTCGTGCTCCGCGGCTATGTGGAGTGGGGCGACACCGTCGCCGAGCGGCTGAACGGCATGTACGCCTTCGCCGTCTGGGACGGCCGCCACGACAAGCTCGTGATGATCCGCGACCGCATGGGCATCAAGCCGTTCTACATGTACCCGACCCCGGACGGCGTCCTGTTCGGCTCGGAACCGAAGGCGATCCTGGCGAACCCGCTGGTCCGCCCCCGGGTCGGCCTCGACGGACTGCGCGAGCTGTTCACCATGGTCAAGACCCCCGGGCACGCGGTGTGGGAGGGCATGCGCGAGGTGGAACCCGGCACCGTCGTCACCGTCGACCGCCACGGACTGCGCACCCGGGCGTACTGGCGGCTGGAGACCCGCCCGCACTCCGACGACCGTGACACCACCGTCGCCACCGTCCGCGAGCTCCTCGACGACATCGTGCGCCGCCAGCTGGTCGCCGACGTGCCCCGCTGCACCCTGCTCTCCGGCGGCCTCGACTCCTCGGCCATGACGGCCCTGGCCGCCCGGCAACTCGCCGCGCGGGGCGAGAAGGTCCGCAGCTTCTCCGTCGACTTCGTCGGCCAGGCCGACAACTTCGTCGCCGACGAACTGCGCGGCACCCCCGACACACCCTTCGTGCACGACGTGGCCAGGCTCGCCCGCACCGACCACCAGGACATCGTCCTGGACGTGAACAGCCTCGCCGACCCAGCCGTCCGCGAGCGGGTGATCCGGGCCCGCGACCTGCCCGCCGGGTTCGGGGACATGGACGCCTCCCTACTGCTGCTCTTCCGGGCCGTCCGCGACCAGTCCACCGTCGCGCTGTCCGGGGAGTCCGCCGACGAGGTGTTCGGTGGCTACCTGCAGTTCTTCGACGAGGAAGCACGCACCGCCGACACCTTCCCCTGGCTGTACATGTCCGGCCGGCACTTCGGCGACGACACCGACGTCCTGCGCACCGACCTCACCAAGTCCCTCGACCTGGAGTCGTACATCGCCGACGGCTACCGCTCCGCCGTCACCGGCGTACAGCGCCTCGACGGCGAGAGCGACTTCGAGTTCCGGATGCGCCGGATGAGCTATCTCCACCTCACCCGTTTCGTGCGCATGCTGCTCGACCGCAAGGACCGGATGAGCATGGCCGTCGGCCTGGAGGTCCGGGTGCCGTTCTGCGACCACCGGCTGGTCGAGTACGTCTACAACGCGCCCTGGGCCCTGAAGTCCTTCGACGGCCGCGAGAAGACCCTGCTCCGGGAGGCCACCCGGGACGTCCTCCCGCAGTCCGTGTACGACCGGGTCAAGAGCCCCTACCCCTCCACCCAGGACCCGGAGTACGGCCGGGCCCTCCAGGAGCAGGTCAAGGAGCTGCTGACCCGGCCCGACCACCGGGTCTTCGACCTCGTCGACCGCGAGAAGGCGGAGCGGGCGGCCCACCGGACCGGGCTGGGCAGCCAGGTCGCCCGGCGCGGCCTGGAACGCACCCTCGACCTGGCCCACTGGCTCGACCTCTACGCCCCCGAAATCACTCTCGCCTAAAGGCCGCCCGGCGGGTCATGCCGCCGACGCGGGGTGTGGCACGCACCCGTGCCGCGTTGTCGTCACACCACACTCCGCTCACCGGCGTACATAAGGCACCGCTCGTTTCCTGCGACTTGATCCGCCGGACAGGACCTGAGCCTCAGCCCGACGAGTCGGCGGTGGCGCCGCGGCTGTCGCCGTCCGCCGGGCAGGAGCTGCCGTCGGCCGGCAGCGTGCCGTACAGCAGGAAGTCGTCGACCTTGCCGTGCACGCACTTGGAGGACGTGTACCCGGTGTGGCCGTCGTCCCTGTTGTCCAGCACCACGGCCGACGGCCCGAGCCGCTTCGCCGTCTCGATCGCCCAGCGGTACGGCGTCGCCGGGTCGCCGCGCGTGCCCACCAGCAGCATCGGGGCGGACGATACGTTCTTCACCTTGTCGCGGATGAAGTCCGTGCCGCGCGGCCGGCCGTAGCACAGCAGCACCTGGGTGAGCCGGAACCGGCCGAAGACCGGCGACGCCTGCTGGTACTCCTTGGAGAGCCGGTCGACATCCTGGGTGAGCTGCCGGGCGCTCGGCCGGTCGGGATCGTCGGCGCAGCTGATCGCCATCAGGGCGGCCGACAGGTTGTCCACGGGGATGTCGCCGCCGTCCACGAGCCCTATGCCACGGCGCTGCCCGACGGGGAGGGCGTAGCCGCCGGAGGCGACGTTCTGCACCCCCCGGGTGTCACCGTCCTCGATCAGGGAGGCCAGCGCCCGCTCCAGCAGCGGCCACAGCTCCTTGCTGTACAGCCCCTGCCCGATGGCGCCCACCAGGTCCTGACCGGAGAAGGGGCCGCCGAAGTCGGACGGGACCGGGTTCTCGTCGAGCGAGCGCACCAGCTCCACGACCGCGTCCCCCGCCTTGCGCCGGTCCTGCCCGAACGGGCACCCGAGGTCGGTGACGCACCAGTCGAGGAAGTCGTCCAGCGCCGTCTGCTGTCCCTGGGCGCCCGCCACCCCCTGCTCGGCCAGTGACTCGGTCAGTGTGTCCACGCCGTCCAGGGCCATCCGGCCCACCTTGTGCGGGAACTGCGCCGCGTACACCGCGCCGAGCTTGGTGCCGTAGGAGAAGCCCAGGTAGTTCAGTTTCTTGTCGCCGAGCGCCTGGCGGATGACGTCCAGGTCCCGGGAGGCGTTCACCGTGCCTATGTGGGACAGCACGGGCCCGGAGTTCTCGGTGCACCGGACCGTCAGCTGCTTGAGCATCTTCATCAGGGCCTGGGGATGGGCGATGTCGGGGGGCTTGTCGGAGCTCGCGTCGTCCGAGGACTCGTCCAGGCCGTCGCCGCAGCTGACAGGGGAGGAGCGGCCGACCCCGCGCGGATCGAAGCCGACCACGTCATAGCCGTTGGTCAGGCTCATGAAGTCCTTGCCGCCGAGCCCGAGCCCGCTCACGCCCGAGCCGCCGGGGCCGCCGAAGTTCAGCAGCACCGAGCCCCGGGACTTCCCGGTCGCCCGGTAACGGGACAGCGCCAGGTCGATGGTGCCCTTGGCCGGGTTCGCGTAGTCGAGCGGCACGGTCACCTTGGCGCACTGCATGTCCTTGGGCAGCTCCACGTCCTTGCACGCCGTCCAGCGGGCCTTCTGCCGGTAGAAACGGGTCAGGTCCGGCTCCTTGCCGCTCGCCCCGGCGGTCGCGGGCAGCCCCGCGCCGAGCAGGGCCAGCGCGACGGCTCCGGCGCCGGCGCAGCGTCGCACGGCGGGCCGGGTACGGGGCATGGCCGGCATCGAGGGCCTCCAGGACGCTCCGTGGCGGACCGGAAACGGGGCTTTCGATCACCATAAGCGGGCGCCGGTGAGCACGCCTCCCGGCGAGCCGGCCCGAGCGGGGTGCCGTATTCTGCCGCGATCACCGGCTTCAGGCCCATTACACGATTTTGCCACGAGTTCGATATCAGTGCCGCTCGATGGGGTGAAATGTCGATCGGCCATAACTCACATGGTGCGTTCACGGTTTAACCGGTGCGGGCGAGCGCCCGCATCAATTTCTGGAAGGCAGGGAACCTATGAAACGGGTTACCCGAAACGGTGTGATCGCCGTCGCCGCCGCCTCCGGTGCGATGGCCGTGGCGGTTCCGTGCTGGGCCGACTCCGGCGCGGACGGCACCGCGGCCGGTTCGCCCGGGGTGATCTCCGGTAATGGCATCCAGTTGCCGGTACATGTCCCGGTGAACGTGTGCGGGAACACCGTGGACGTGGTGGGGCTCCTGAACCCGGCGGCCGGCAACACCTGCGCGAACGAGGGCGGCGACGCAGGCAAAGGCGCGCCCGGCGGCTCGGCCACGACCGGCGGCGCGTCCGCGCAGGGCACCGAGGCCGACTCGCCCGGGGTGATCTCCGGCAACGGCATCCAGCTGCCGGTCCACCTCCCGGTCAACGTCAGCGGCAACAGCGTGAACGTGGTCGGTGCACTCAATCCGGTCACCGGCAACACCTCGGTGAACACCTCCGGCGACCACCCGAACACCCCGGAGCCGCCCGCCCCCACACCGATCAAGACCCACCCCGGCCCCAGGACGCACCCCGCCCCGCCGCCGGCCGCGGTGACCACGCTCGCCCACACCGGGACGGACCTCACGGGCCCGGCCGTCGCGGGCAGTGCGGCGCTGCTGCTCACCGGGACCGTGCTGCGCCGGCGCTTCGGGCCGGGCCGCACGCGCTGACCGTCCGGCACGCAACCGGGTCGGCGCGCCGAGAAACGTGCCTGCAGGCCCCACCGGACCCCGACCGGTGGGGCCTGCGCCGTGCACCGGTCCCGGTGCGCCGACTCGGCCAACAAGCGCACCGAAGTGGCTTGTTGCGCATGGCGACGGCTTGATCCCGGCGTGGTGCGACGCCCGGTGATCGGGAAGGATGCTGCGGACGTGGCGCCGGTCGCCGCCCCCGTCCGAACCAGCCGCTGAATGGAGCGCATCGATGACATCTCCGGCCCCCCAGGACCTCGTCGTCACCCAGGCCACGCCCGACGACTGGCCGGTGGTCCGCGGCTGGGCAGCGGACGAGGGCTGGAATCCGGGGCTGTCGGACGTGCCCGCCTTCTTCGCCCAGGATCCCGAAGGGTTCTTCATCGGCCGCATCGACGGCGAACCGGTGTCGGCCGTCTCCGTCGTCAACTACAGCGCCGACTACGCCTTCCTGGGCTGGTACCTGGTCCGCCCCGACCTGCGCGGCCACGGCCACGGCCTCGCCACCTGGAAGACCGCACTGGCCCACGCCGGCACCCGCACAGTCGGCCTCGACGGCGTGGTGGCCCAGCAGGACAACTACCGCCAGTCGGGCTTCGAACTGGCATACCGCACCGCCCGGTTCGTGGGTTCCGCCCCGGCCGCCGAGATCCCCGAGGGCGTCCGCCCGGCGCGCGCCGCCGACCTGCCGGCCGTCACGGCGTACGACAGCGCCTGCTGCCCGGCCGACCGGCCGCGGTTCGTGGCCGCCTGGCTGACAGGCACTGGCCACCGGGCCTTCGTACGCCGTGACGGCGACCGACTCACCGGCTACGGCGTGATCCGCCCCGGCCAGGACTGCCTGCGCATCGGCCCCCTGTTCGCCGACACCGCCGAGGACGCCCGCGCCCTGTTCACCGCCCTCGTCGCCGAGGCGGCCGGCCGCCAGGTCGCCGTCGACGTGCCCGAGACCAGCGCGGCGGGCGTCGCCCTCGCCGAAGGGGCCGGATTCACGCCCTCCTTCGAGACCGCCCGCATGTACACGGGCCCGGTCCGCGACTACGCCCTGGAGCGGGTCTTCGGGGTGACGACGCTCGAACTCGGCTGAGCGGACGAGCGGTCGCGTCGCCTGCCGTACCGGCCGGCGGGGAACGCGTTCCGCCGTCCCAGCACGACGACCGCGAGCGCGGCCGACACCAGCGGCAGCGCGGTCCAGGGCAGCGCTGCCGCGCCCAGCCGGTCCAGGGCGAGGCCGCCGACCAGGGAACCTGCGGCGATGCCGGTGTTGTAGACGGTGGTCTGCAGCGAGGTCGCCACCTCGGCGTCGGCGGGTCCCGAGGCGTCCACCAGCGCCGTCCGGATCAGGGTCGGTGCCCGCCGAAGGCCACACCCCACAGGGCGACGGCGCCCACGAGCACCGCGGGCGTGCCGGCGTACCGGCCGAGCACCAGCAGCACGGAGGCGAACAGCGCCAGCGCGGTGAGCACCGTCGCCCGCGGATGCCGGTCGACCAGGAGGCCCGTGACCCAGATCCCGGCGACGGTGGCCGTGCCGAACACCGCCAGCAGCAGGCCCGTACGCCCTTGGCCGAACCCGGCATGCCGCGCGAACGGCACGAGGTACGTGTACATCACCTGGTGTCCGAGCAGCAGGAACAGCGGCTGCTGCGCTACTACGAGGAACAGGACCTGCTCCACCCCGACCGCGCCGACAACGGCTACCGGTTCTACGGCGAGGCCGCCGTCCAGGACGTCCAGCGGATCCGCGGCCTGCTCGACTCCGGGCTGACCACGGAGATGATCCGCGCGATCCTCCCGTATCTCTCCGACCCCGACCAGATCCATCCGCCCCGGGAGTGCGTGACCCCGGAGACGGCGGCGCTGCTCAGCGGGCACATCGAGCGCATCCAGGCCCGCATCGACTGCCTGGCCCGCAACCGGGACCGGCTCGCCGCGTACCTGGCGGCCGTGCGGCCGCGCGGGACCGGGTAATTGCGTTGCCGCCGGGGGCGCGTGGATGGTGGAGTGCTCTGATGGATCATCAAGCGGTGCTCGCTCTGTACGACCGTGACATGCGAGAGGGCGCCCGGCCCGACGGTCCCGGCGCGCGTATCGAACGCGTGGGCTCCGTAGTACGCCAGGTGGCGGACGGTGAGGGATGGAACGGCGTTGTCTGGTCGGCCCTGGACGGGGCGACCGCGGATCGTGCGATCGCCGAGCAGATCGACCGTTTCCGGGGGCTGGGCCGCGACTTCGAGTGGAAGCTGTACGGCCACGACCTCCCGCCGGACCTGGGCACGCGCCTTGTCGAGGCCGGATTCCGGCCCGAGCCGGAGGAGACGCTGATGATCGCCGAGGGTGCCGGACTGACCGTCGACGCCGGACTTCCGGACGGCGTGCGGGTGGTGACCGTCACGGACGCGGTGGGCGTCGAGCTCGTGGTGGACGTCCACGAGAAGGCGTTCGGCACCGACGGTTCGCGGCTGCGGCACTGGTTGCTTGCGCGGCTCGCCGAGCAGCCCGACACCGTGGTCGCGGTCGTCGCCCTGGCGGGGGACGAGCCGGTGAGTGCCGCTCGTATGGAGTTGGTGCCGGGGACGCGATTCGCCGGGTTGTGGGGCGGCGGCACGGTGGAGGGGTGGCGGGGGCGCGGTGTCTATCGCGCCCTCGTCGCCCATCGGGCCCGTGCCGCCGCGACTCACGGTTATCGGTATCTGCAGGTGGACGCCTCTGCGATGAGCAGGCCGATCCTCGAGCGACTGGGTTTCCACGCGCTGAGCACGACCACGCCGTACATCTACGCGATGTGAGCGGCGCTTCCCAGCTGTCGGCGCGCTTCGGCCACCAGACCGCTCCCGCTACCGGCGCACCCTGGTCCGGTCCAGCGCCGCGATGCCCAGCGCCGCCAGTGCGATCTGGATGAACCACTCGATCCAGTCCGGCCCCTTGGTGTCCGCCACGCCGAAGCCGGCCGCGATCGCCGACCCCAGCAGCGCCGCCACGATGCCGACGACGATCGTCAACAGAATGCCGATGTGCTGGCGGCCGGGGACGACCAGGCGCCCCAGCACACCGATGATGATACCGATGATGATGGCACTGATGATGCCCGAGATCTCCATGTCCGCCCCTCTTCGTCTGAACTCCGCTGGAATCCAATCTGCCCGCTCAATCCGCCGGCAGTCCCGTCCGGTTGTTACAGCGGTTTTCTGTTCACCGACCCGACATGCCATGTACCTTTCAACGAGTCGACGCGTGTAGAAATCTCAAACGAGTTCTACGCGCGCAGAGTTGGCGCCCGCACCGCCTCTACCCCACCCCCTCACGGAGGTTCGCCGGATGCTTGGATCCAGCAGATCCCGCCATAGAATCACCACCGCCCTGGCCGGGTTCGCCCTGCTCGTCACGGGAGCCGCCCTCCAGGTCGGCACCGCGGCCGCCCCCGCCCACGCGGCCACCACCTACCGCGTCCTGTTCGACGACGGCCACGCCGAGGAGGCCGGCAACGCGGACTGGATCATCTCCACCAGCAAGCCCGACCCGCTCTCCCAGAACTCCTCCCCGTCCTCGGAGACGGACTGGACCGGCGCCCTCTCGTCATGGGGCGTCGCTCTCCAGAAGACCGGCAGCTACAGCCTCAAGACCGCCACCAGCGCCCTGACGTACGGCGGTTCGTCGACCACCGACCTGTCGAACTTCGACGCGCTGGTGCTGCCCGAGCCGAACACGCTGTTCACGACCGCCGAGAAGACGGCGATCATGAACTTCGTGAAGAACGGCGGCGGTCTGTTCATGATCTCCGACCACACCGGCGCCGACCGCAACAACGACGGCTACGACGCGGTCGAGATCTTCAACGACCTGATGACGAACAACAGCGTCGACTCGACCGACCCGTTCGGCCTCTCGGTCGACACGCTCGACGTCAGCTCCGGCTACCCGGCCGCGATCAGCGACAGCACCGACCCCGTGCTGCACGGCTCGTTCGGCACCGTCACCAAGAGCCTGATCGCCGACGGTACGACCGCCACCCTTAAGCCCTCCGACAACTCCAGCGTCAAGGGCCTCCTCTACCGCAGCGGTTACTCCGGCAACACCGGAGCCTTCGTCGCCACCAGCACCTTCGGCAGCGGGCGGGTCGCCTTCTGGGGCGACTCCTCGCCCATCGACGACGGCACCGGCCAGTCCGGCAACACGCTGTACGACGGCTGGAACGACAGCGGCGCCACCAACGCGGCCCTTGCCCTGAACGCCACCGCCTGGCTCGCCGGGAACGGCAGCAGCAGCGGCGGAGGCGGAGGCGGTGGCGGTGGCGGTGGTGGCGGCACCTGCACCGCCACCCAGCTGCTCGGCAACCCCGGCTTCGAGTCCGGAAACACCACCTGGACCGCCAGCAGCGGGGTCATCACCAACTCCACCAGCGAGGCCGCCCGCACCGGCTCCTACAAGGCCTGGCTCGACGGCTACGGATCGGCCCACACCGACACGCTGTCCCAGTCGGTGACCATCCCGTCCGGCTGCTCCGCGACCCTGAGCTTCTATCTGCACGTGGACACCGCGGAGACCACCACCAGCACCGCCTACGACAAGCTGACGGTGACCGCCGGATCCACCACCCTGGCCACGTACTCCAACCTCAACGCGGCCTCCGGATACGTCCTGAAGAGCTTTGACGTCTCCTCCCTGGCCGGCACGACGGCCACGATCAAGTTCAGCGGCGTCGAGGGGTCGACCCTCCAGACGTCCTTCGTCATCGACGACACCGCGCTCAACGTGAGCTGAGCTGGGCGGACGGTTCCGGCAGCCCCGCCGGAACCGTCCGCTCCACCGCGTTCCAGCCGGAGACCCGCACCCGGGGCTGCGAGCCGTGCAGGTCGGCGATGCGGTAGGTGGCCGTCAGGGTCGCCGACTCGCCCGGCCACAGACTGACCTCGTTGTCCGACCAGCGCACCGGCAGCACCGGCCTGCCGTTCGCGTCGACCAAGTGGACGTCCGTCAGCAGGGATGGGGTCCTGTCCGTGCCCGTGTTGCGGACCGTCACCGTGGTGGTCGCCATGCCGTCCGCGGCCGTGGTCGACGCCGTGGCCGTGACCGGCACCTGGGCCATCGACGTCAGCCCCTTCAGGTCCGCGTAGCTCGTCGTCGGCGTGTAATACCAGTCCGTGCCCGCCCAGTCCAGGGCGTCCGGCTTGGTGGAGAGCCAGTAGACGTTGCGGCTCACCTCCTTACCCGTCGCGTCGGTCAGGACCAGCCGCGCCAGGTACGTGGACGACAGTCCGCTCACCGACGCCGGCAGGGTGAGCGCGGTGGTGTGCCCACCGTCGCCCCTGACCGAGACATCGGTGACGCTCTGGTCGTACTTCTGGGTGCCGTCCGGGTTGAAGAGCGTCGCCCGCGCGGTGAGCCGGGACGCCGAGGTGTGCCGGTTGTTCACCACGGCCACGGAGCGGTCGTCGTACGAGTACTGGATGTGCAGGGGCTCGTTGGCCTTCTTCGCGCCGAAGTAGGCGCCGCCCTGGTCGAGGTAACGGTCCATCAGCTGCCAGTGCAGGGACGTCCAGCCGCTGTTGAACATCCAGTAGACGACCCCGGTGGACGGCTTCGAGGAGTCGGTCTGGTTGCGTCCGTACGCCTCGTACTGGGCGCGGACGTTCTCGTACTGGGCGAGCTGCGCCTTGCGTACGTAGTCGGTGAGGCTCTTCGGGGCGCCGTAGCGGCCGGTGAGAGCCTCGTCGTAGATCTTGAGGGTGCCGAAGACCGGGGACGGGGAGCGGTGGTACTGCTTGAGGTCCGGGTTCTTCCAGAGGGTGTCCAGCTCGGCCGGGGTCATCATGCGGCGCAGGGTGTCGAGGGTGGGGATGTCCGGGCCCGCGCTGGTCTCGGAATTGAAGCCGGTGGCGCCCCCCTCACGTTTGGCGTACCAGTAGTTCGGCGGGATCCAGTCGTAGGGGCCGGTCATCTTCATGCCCGAACTGCCCAGCTGCGGAGTGGAGTTGTCGGAGGCGGCGGAGACCACGGGGGTGGCCCAGTCGGCCGCCTTCAGGGCGTCCAGGTAGGTCTTCTCGATCTTCGCGTCGGGTGCGAAGTCGCTGCCGATCAGGAAGGAGACGACGCTCGGATGGTCCCGCAGCCGGGCGGCCTCGGCGCTCATGGAGGCCTGGGCCACCGGGTAGTCGGCGGCCGTCCACTTCTCGCCGCGCTCGCCGTCGCCGTTGACCTGGCCCTCCCACTTGTCGCAGCACTCCCAGCCGGGCAGCGTGAGGATGCCGTACCGGTCGGCGATGTCGAAGAACTCGTCGGGCTCGATATGGCCTTCCAGACGGATGGCGTTGAGTCCGAGGTCGAGCGCGTACTTCAGGCGGTCCTCGACATAGGTCCGGTCCCAGCGCAGGAACTCGTCCGGTGACCAGCCGCCGCCCTTGATCAGCAGCCTGCGGCCGTTGATCGAGTACTGGCGGGCGCCGTCGGAGTTCAGCGGTGCCTGGACGTCACGGATGCCGAAGCTCTCGTGCGCGGTGTCCGACGCCGTGCCGGCGACGGAGGCGGTGAGATCGAGGTCGTAGAGCGGCTGGCCGCCCATGCCGGCCGGCCACCACACCTTCGGGGACGTGAGGTGCAGGTCCGGGACGTCGGCGGGGGTGAAGGTCACGGTCTTGGTCTGGTGGGCTGCGAGGGCGACAGACCGGGTGACGGCCACTCCGGCGACCGTGCCGGAGACCTCGGCCGTGACCGGCGTGTCGGAGTCGTTGCGGGCCTGTGCCCTCACCGTCAGGTCGGCCGTCGCCAGGGACGGCACCGCGAGCTTGGTCACCACGTGCGCGTCGCGCAGCGCCACCGGGCCGCCGCGCCGGACCAGGACGTCACGGACGATGCCCATGTTCTGGTCGGGGGGCGGCTGGAGCCAGTCGATCCAGCCCATGGTGAGGTTCTTGTCCGGGTCGTTGGGCTGGATACGGAAGGCGACCGTGTTCGTCCCGGACCCGACCAGCGAGGTGACGTCCAGCTCATGGTGGGTGTAAGCGCCGGTCACGTCGGTGGTCGTCGCGACCCGGTGGCCGTTGACGTACACGTCCGCCGCCGAGATCACCCCGCTGAAGTCCAGATAGGTGCGCTGCGAGGTGTCCGTCACGGTGAAGTCGCTGCGGTACCACCAGGGCACCTGGAAGGGCGACTTGGGGATCTTCTGCAGATTGGTGGAGACGAACGGGTCGGGGTACGCACCGTCGGCCAGGAGCGCGGCCAGCACCGTGGAGCGGGCGCCCGCCGGATACCAGCCCTTGGCCGGGTAGCCGGGGGAGGAGACCGCCGACGCCGAGTCGCTCACGTCGGCCGTCGACCGGATCGCGTAGCCGGACAGCGGGGTCTGCGACCCGGCGGTGGACGGCACACGGGTGATCCGGGTGTGCCCGTGGGCCGGGTCGCGGGCCCCGGCCCAGGCGCTCGTGTTGAGTGAACAGAGCAGGCCCAGGGCCACGGCGGCCGTGGCGAGGCGGTGTCCGGGGCGGCGAGGGAACACGGTGGTCTCCAGGCTCGTAAAGTTAGGAAACTTTACTAACTCGGCTCAAGCTAGGGTCCTGAGAGGGCCGTGTCAATCACCATGGCGCCCGCGCGAGTTGGCGGCGCCGGATTCAGGACGTGGCCGACCTGCGCTCGAAGACCAGGTCACGGGCGGTCCCCAGGGCCGTGGCCACCGCGCCGAGCAGCACCGCGTCCTCGCCGAGCCGGCTGGGCGCGAGCTTCGGGCGCAGCGGGGTGAGCGTGCGCAGATGGTCCCGGACCGGGCGCAGCAGCAGGTCGACGCTGTGGCCTACCCCGCCGCCCAGCACCACCAGGTCGGGATCGAGTACGGCCGCGGCCGCCGCCACCGTGTGCGCGATCCGCTCGCCCTCGAGCCGTACCGCCTCGACGGCGGCGGGGTCCCCCTGGCGGGCCGCGTCGAACACGGCCTTCGCGGTGAGCTGCCCGGTCATCCCGAACCGGCGCGCCGCCTCGACCACGGCCACCCCCGACACCGCGTCCTCCAGCCGCTCGGATTTGCGCTGCTGCCCGGGCCACGGCAGGAAGCCGATCTCCCCGGCGAGCCCGTGCGCCCCTGTGAACAGCCGCCCCTCGCTGACGACGCCCATCCCCAGACCGGTGCCGATCATGATGTACGCGAACAGCCGGCTGCCCGCCCCGACGCCGTACGTGTACTCGCCCAGCGCCGCGAGATTGGCGTCGTTGTGCACCTCCAGCGGGATGCCCAGCTCGTCGTGCATCCGGTCGAACAGTCCCGCGCGCCCCCAGCCCGGCAGATGCATCGCGTACCGCACCCGCCGCTGCCGCTCGTCGTAGACGCCGGGCGTGCCCACCACTCCGTGCACCACCTCGGCCGGATCCACCCCCGAGTTGGCTACGACCTGCCGTGCGGTGGTGACCACCAGGTCGGCCATGGCGCCCGAACCACGGGCCCGGTTGCGCACGTCGGAGCGGGCGACCAGGGTGCCGTCCAGGTCGGCGACCGCCACCCGCAGCCAGCCGCGGCCCACGTCGACGCCGAGCGCGTACCCGGCCGCCGGGTCGGGCGCGTACAGCACGGCCGTGCGGCCGCGCTCCGGGGCGTGGGTGCCGACCTCGTGGACCAGGGCCGCCGACTCCAGTGCCGCGAGCGCGCTGGAGACCGTCGGCTTCGACAGCCCGGTCTCACGGGCGAGTTGGGCACGGGAGGCGGAACCGAGCAGGCGCAGCCGGTCCAGCAGCAGCCGCTCGTTGGTGCTGCGCAGTCGCTGCCGGCTCCAGGGCTGTTCCTGCTGCTCTACGACGTCGCTGGCGGCCATCACACCATTCTCACCGATTCCCGACGCATACTTGACGCATCTAGTAAGGCTCCTTAACTTTATCGGCCATCCCGCCGAATCGGCCGCTGCCCGTCGTCCGCGTCCCGCCTCTTCCCCAGCGCCTCGCTCAGGAGCCCCCATGTCCGGTAGTCCCGGTAGTCCCCTCGGTCCTGGTAGTCCGCCGTCCGAAGGCGGTTTCGTCCGGCGCGTCGGCCAGTTCCAGGCCACCGCCATCAACATGAGCCAGATGTGCGGCATCGGCCCGTTCGTGACCATCCCGCTGATGGTGGGTGCGTTCGGCGGCCCGCAGGCGGTGATCGGCTTCGTGGCAGGCGCCGTGCTCGCGCTCTGCGACGGCCTCGTCTGGGCCGAGCTCGGCGCCGCGATGCCCGGCTCCGGCGGCAGTTACGTCTATCTGCGCCAGGCCTTCCAGTACCGCACCGGACGCCTGATGCCGTTCCTCTTCGTCTGGACGGCGATGCTCTTCATCCCGCTGATCATGTCCACGGGCGTGGTCGGTTTCGTCCAGTACCTGGGCTATCTCTCCCCCGGCCTCGGCCAGACCTCGGGCGACCTGACCGGGCTCGGCATCATCGCCCTGGTGGTGCTCCTGCTCTGGCGGGGCATCGAGCACATCGCCCGGATCACCGCCGTCATGTGGACGGTGATGATCGCCTCGGTGCTGCTGGTGATCGTCGCCGCGGCCTCCGACTTCAGCCCGCACCTCGCTTTCACCTACCCGGCGCACGCCTTCGACCTGACCAGCGACCACTTCTGGCTCGGCTTCGCCGCGGGCCTGACCATCGGCATCTACGACTACCTCGGCTACAACACCACCGCCTACATGGGCGCCGAGATCAAGGACCCGGGCCGCATCCTGCCGCGCTCCATCCTCTTCTCGATCGTCGGCATCATGGCGATCTACCTGCTGCTGCAGATCGGCACGCTCGGCGTCATCGACTGGCACCGCATGACGAACCCGGACGACATCGCCTCGACCTCGGTCGCCTCGGCTGTCCTGGAGAAGACCTGGGGCAAGGGCGCCGCCGACACGGTGACCGTCCTGATCCTGATCACGGCGTTCGCCTCGGTCTTCACCGGCCTGCTCGGCGGCTCCCGGGTGCCGTACGACGCGGCCCGGGACCGGGTCTTCTTCCGCCCCTACGAGAAGCTCCACCCCAAGCACCGCTTCCCGATGCTGGGCCTTGCCACCATGGGCGTGATCACCGCCGTCGGCTTCCTGATCGGCCGCCACACCGACCTGGCCACGCTGATCCAGCTGCTCACCACCGTGATGGTGATCGTGCAGGCGCTCGCCCAGATCGTGGCGCTCACGGTGCTGCGCCGCCGCCAGCCGGCACTGAAACGGCCGTACCGCATGTGGCTCTACCCCGTGCCGAGCATCATCGCCTTCGCCGGCTGGTGCGTGATCTACGGCTACGCCGACAAAAACTCCCCGGGCCGCCACCCCGTCGAGTGGTCCCTGGCCTGGCTCGCCCTCGGCTGTGTGGCGTTCCTGATCTGGGCGCGCCTGGAGAAGGTGTGGCCGTTCGGACGCAAGGAGGTCAGCGAGGAGTATCTGGCGCCCGAGAGCCCGGTCGCGGTGTAGTCTCCGGAACACACGTCAGCCTCACCCGGCGCCATCAACTCCCGTCGGGTGAGGCTTTTTTCATGTCCGACACCACAGAAACCGACGTCGTCGTCCGCCCGGCATCCATCGAGGACCGCCCTGCCGTCGAACGGCTGTGGCTGATGTTCCGCCACGATCTGTCCGAGTTCCGCCGGCTGCTGCCCAACCCCGACGGCACGTTCCGTAGCGAGCGCGTCGAGGACGCCTTCTCCTCGCCCGACTGGGCGCCCTATCTGTTCGTGCGGGGCGAGCATCCGGTCGGCTTCGCCTTCGTCCGGGGGCTGGGCGGACCCCTGCGGGTGCTCAACAGCTTCTTCGTGGCCCGAGGCGCACGCCGGACGGGCGTCGGGCTGCGTGCCGTGCGCGAGGTCCTCACCCGGCATCCGGGCAGCTGGGAGATCGCGTTCCAGTACGAGAACCCCGGCGCCGTCGCCTTCTGGCGGCGGGTCGCGGCCGATCTCGCGGGCGACTCGTGGACGGAGGAACCCCGCCCGGTCCCGGGTCGGCCGGAGCTGTCGCCGGACGTGTGGATCTCGTTCGATCTGGGGGTATGAGTGCGCGCCGCCCACCGCCGACGTTGACATGCAGGTAGTTGCCTGCATAACGTTGAGTGTGCGATCAGGGGACGGCAGCGGAATGGACCAGGTCTTCAGGGCGCTGGCCGACGACACGCGCAGACGGTTGCTCGACCGGCTGCACGAGCAGAACGGGCAGACGCTGGGCGAGCTGTGCGAGCGCATCGCGATGACCCGGCAGTCGGTGACCGGGCACCTGGCCGTCCTGGAGGCCGCGAACCTGATCAGCACGGTGCGGCGGGGGCGGGAGAAGCTGCACTACCTCAACCCCGTGCCGCTCCACGAGATCCAGGAGCGGTGGATCGACAAGTTCGAGCGCCCGCGGCTGCGCGCGCTCGGCGACCTGAAGCGGCGAGCCGAGGAAGCCATGAGCGACAAGCCCAGCTATGTCTACGTCACCTACATCGCCAGCACCCCCGAGAAGGTCTGGGACGCCCTCACGGACGCCGACCTGACCGCCGTCTACTGGGGGCACTCCAACGTCTCCGACTGGCGGCCCGGCTCCCGCTGGGAGCATGTGCGCACCGACGGCTCCGGCATCGCCGACGTGGTCGGCACCGTCGTCGAGAGCGAGCGCCCGACCCGGCTGGTCACCAGCTGGGCCGCGCCGGAGCACGAAGGGGAGCCGGACCGGCACTCCCGGGTCACCTTCGACATCCAGCGGCACGCCGACATCGTCCGGCTCACCGTCACCCACGAGGACCTGGACGGCGAGGACGAGCTGCGCGCCGTCTCGGCCGGCTGGCCCGCCGTACTCTCCAACCTGAAGTCCCTCATCGAGACCGGCAGCCCGCTCCCGCAGGAGCCCTGGCTGGTACCCGGCCGATGACCCGCGGCGGGGCCGGTCCGCCGTCACCGGACCGACCCCGCAGCCTCCCTTCAAAGGGGGAGCTCGGTGTGGCTACGCCATAGGCGTCCGCCGGGCCGTCGAAGCGGCACACATCAGCCCGAGGCAGAAGGCCAGTGCGCCGATGACGACGTTGTTGATGATGACGCCCGTGTCCGGACTGCGGCCGACCACCCAGGGCGCGATGATCATCCAGAGGCCCATGGCGCACATGGCCCAGCTGAGGCCGTACATGCGCTCCGGAGCCCGGGTGAACCCCAGCGCCAGCAGGCCTATCGCTATGCCGATGATCAGGTTGTGGGTCATCAGTGCCGGCTGGCTGGCCGTGTAGTGGAGGATCCACGGGGACGCCGCGCAGTACAGACCGAGCAGGAACACCGGTCCGTCCACGAGGGCCACATCACGACCGCCGAGCATGCGGTCGTAGCGCTCCCGCATCTCTCCGACATCGGGGTGGCTCGTTATGTCGCTTCTGCCGTGCGAGACGTTGGCCATGAGTCGTCTCCTTTGACTGTGCAGGCCTGACTGCGGCTGATGCGTGCGATATAAGCAGCTATCACACATTCTGCCCTTATTTCGCTTTTATGTGTAGGGCTGGGGTGCGGGTACCGGCGTGGGCGGGGTGTGGTGGCATGGGGCTCAGCCGCCCGCCTCCTGCTGGAGACGGCCGTGCAGCCGGTGCAGGCCACGGCGGGCGTGACTTTTGACCGTGCCCAGCGGCCAGCCGGTGCGTTCCGCGATCTGGGTGTGGGTGAGGTCCTCGTAGAAGGCCAGCCTGAGCACCCGCTGCTGAGGGGCGGGCAGCTTGGCCAGCTCGTGCAGGACGATGACCCGGTCGAGGGCCGCGTCGGGCTGCCGGGCCGCGGGATCGGCCAGGGCCAGCGACGAGCCGGCCGACGCGATCAGGGCGAGCCGACGGGTCCGGGCGGTCAGCGCGTCGGAGATCTTCCGCCTGGTGATCCCCGTGATCCAGCCGCCGAACGAGCCGCGCTCCGGACGGAAACCCCGGCGCCCGCGCCACACCCCGAGGAACACCTGCTGGGTGACGTCCTCCGCCTCCCTGGCGTCGCCCAGGGAGCGCCAGGCCAGCGTGTGCACCAGGGCCGACCAGCGGTGATAGGCCGCCGCCAGGCAGTCCTCGTCACCCGCCACGAGCCCGCGCGCGAGCTCCTCGTCGGTGCGGGACTCCGCCGTCGGCGCCGGCGGGACGGCACTGTGCTGCGGGCTCATGACGGCGGCTCCTCACGTCGCGCGACGACCCTGCGGGGGGACACTCGGCCCGGCCGGGCGGCTGCCGGAAGGGCGGACTCGGGACTGCCGCCGACGCGGGCCCAGGCACCGCCATCGTCCGAGGCGCCGAACCCGGCCATCAACTCGCATCGTTTCTGCGTCGTATAGTCGCTGCCATGATCCGGCCATCCCCGCACGGCGAGGCGCAGGACCGGCCCGGACGGTCCGGGAAGGCGGTGGACGTGCCCCTGACGACCGGCGCACTGGCCCGTCGGCTGGGGGTGTCGCCCACCACGCTCCGCTCCTGGGACCGCCGCTACGGCATCGGGCCCGCGGTCCGCGCCGACGGACGGCACCGCCGCTGGTCCCCGCACGATGTGGCCGTGCTCGAGGAGATGTGCCGGCTGACCTCGTCGGGGGTGCCGCCGGCCGAGGCGGCCCGGGCCGCCAGGGAGACGGCCGAGGCACCGCCGGGAACGGTCGGGGCGACGGTGCGGCCACCGGACCGCAGCCCTTCGCACGCGGCCGGCGCGCTGCCGCTCGGCGACGTGCGCCAGGAGTGCCGGGGGCTGGCCCGTGCGGCGGTACGGCTGGACGCCCCGGCCGTCGAGGAACTGCTGACCGCCGCCGTGGAGCAGTACGGCATCACCGTCGCCTGGCACGAGGTGATGGTGCCGACCCTGCACGCCGTCGGACGCAAGTGGGCCTCGTCCGGAGACCGTTACGTCGAGGTCGAGCACCTGCTGTCCTGGCATGTCTCCACCGCCCTGCGCCGCCGCACCCCGCCGCCCGACCGGCAGGGCGCCGGACCCGTCGTCCTGGCCTGCGTGCCCGGCGAGCAGCACACCCTGCCGATCGAGGCGCTCAACGCCGGACTGGGAGAACTGCGCCTGCCCACCCGCATGTTCGGCGCCGCCGTCCCGGCGGAGGCGCTCGCGGCGGCGGTGCGCCGGCTGGGCCCGTCGGCCGTGGTGCTGTGGGCGCAGGCACGCTCCACGGCCAGCCTGCCGCTGGCCCGGCATGTCGCCGACACCGAGTGGGGGGTGAAGGGCGCACGCCGCCGTCCCCTGGTCGTGCTGGGCGGACCCGGCTGGTCCGGTTCCCCGGCCCGCGGGATGCTCCGGCCGCCGAGCCTGCAGCACGCCCTCGACATCCTCGCCGCGTACCGGGAGGGACCGTCCGGCGAACCGGCCTGACGGTCGGTCCCGGGGGAGGGCCGGGCAGCGGCCGCCGCATCCGGGGTACACGGTGAACGGGAAGTCGTTCCCGTACGCGTGCGCCGTCGCGCACGGCCGACGCCGCCCGGGGCGTCGCCGTTCACGAAGATTCCGTGGCCGCGCCGTACCCAGCGGTAGAAGTCCTCCTGGCGCAGCCGCTGCCCGCCGTGGCCGTCCGCCCGGGCGCGGAAGGCCTTGTGCGGGACCAGGAATCCGCGCCCGGGCCGGACCGTGACGCCGGGCAGTGCTCCGGTCGGCCGGCCGACCCGACCCCGGCGGCCGACAGCAGCCGCAGGGCGGCCCGCGCGGTGGGGTGATGGACCGTCACAGAGCTGTCAGCGAAGGCCCGCCGGAGTCCCTCGCGGTAGGTCTCGGCCCGCACGTACCGCACCCGGTCGCCGAGTTCGGCCGCGCGAGATGGGCCTTGGCCCGGTGGAAGTGCCGGTGCCGGAAGTCCGACCTGGCCTCGATGACCACGACCTTGCGCGCCGGGGGTCGGGGCCGCCGGGCCGTGCGCGGGGGCCTTCCCTCATTCGCGGGCGCGGGCCCGCTTGAAGCGGGCGAGGCCTTCGGAGAGCTCGACCACCTGGTCCGGGTAGCCGTCGAGACCGGCCCGGTCCGGGCCCCGCAGCTTCCAGGGCTCATGCACCGCCGGGCCGTCGACCGCGGCGAGTTCGGGAACCCAGCGGCGGACGTACGCCCCGTCGGGGTCGTAGCGCTTGGCCTGGGTCACGGGGTTGAGGACGCGGTTGGGGCGGGTGTCGGTGCCGGTGCCCGCCATCCACTGCCAGTTGAGCTGGTTGTTGGCGACGTCACCGTCGACCAGGAGGTCCAGGAAGTGGCGGGCGCCCACGCGCCAGTCGACGTACAGGGTCTTGGCGAGGAAACTCGCGGCCAGCAGACGGCCGCGGTTGTGCATCCAGCCCTCGTGGCGCAGCTGGCGCATCGCCGCGTCGATCACCGGGTATCCGGTGCGTCCCTGCTTCCAGGCCGCGATGTCCTCGCGCGCGGCGTACTCGGAGCGCCAGCGGTCGCGTTTGGTCCGGTAGTCGGCGGTGGCGGCCGCGGGCCGGGCGGCGAGCACCTGGCGGTGGAAGTCACGCCAGGCGATCTGCCGTACGAAGGCCTCGGCGCCGGGCCCGCCCACCGTGCGTGCCCGGTGGACCAGTTCCACGGGGGAGACCGTCCCGAAGTGCAGATGGGGCGAGAGCCGGGAGGTGGCGTCGCCCGCCAGGTCGTCGTGCCGGTCCTCGTACGCGCCGATCCCGTCGCGCAACCAGGCCGACATGCGCCTGCGGCCCGCGGTCTCCCCGCCGGCCGCCAGGCCCTCGGAGACTCCGGAGAGGTCCGCGGGGGAGGGCAGGTCCTCGGAGCCGACCCCGTCCGGGACCCGCACGGTGCGCGGCGCGGTCAGCGCGTCCCGAAGCCGCACTCCGGACCACTGGCGGAAGTACGGGGTGAAGACGGCGAAGTGGTCCGAGGAGGCCGGGGTGAGGTCGCCGGGGGTCACGGCGGTGGTCACGGTGTCGTGCACGTGCAGCCGCCGCCCCTCCGGCTCCAGCGCCCGGCGCAGCCGCCCCTCCCGCAGCTGGGCGTAGGCGCTGACGTCGCCGGCCAGGTGGACCTCGTCGGCGTCCGTCTCGGCGGCCACCTTGCACACCTCCTCGACGACGTCGCCGGAGCGCACCACCAGCCGCCCGCCCCGCTTGCGCAGACCGCCGTCGAGGTCCCGCAGGCAGTCGGCGAGGAAGGCCATCCGGTTGGGCACGGCGAACCCGGCGTCCATGACACCCGTGTCGAGTACGAACAACGGGACCACCTCGCGGGCCTCGGCGGCCGCCCGCAGCGGCGGATGGTCGTGCAGACGCAGGTCGGCGGTGAACAGGACGACCGAGACGTTCATGGTGCTTCTCCGGATTCGAATGGCGGGCGGCCGGTGAGGTACTTCCGGCCCGGGCGGCCCTGCGGATGCGGCCGTCACCCGCGGGGCGTGAATTCCCTCGCCGGAGTGATCGGGGTGCGGGCCGCGGCCAGCGCGATGTTGCGGGCCATGCCGCCGAACACGACCGCGTGGAAGGGGGAGACACTCCACCAGTAGGCGTGGCCGAGCAGCCCGTGCGGATGGAACAGGGCGCGCTGGCGGTAGCGGGTGCGGCCCCCGGGATCCGTGTCGGCGTACATCTCCAGCCAGGCGAGACCCGGCAGCCGCATCTCGGCGCGCAGGCGCAGCAGACGGCCGGGCTCGATCTCCTCCACCCGCCAGAAGTCCACCGAGTCGCCGACCCGCAGCCGCGCCGCGTCGCGCCGCCCCCGGCGCAGCCCCACCCCGCCCACCAGCCGGTCCAGGCCGCCCCGTACCGCCCAGGCCAGCGGGAAGGAGTACCAGCCGTGGTCCCCGCCGATCCCCTCGATCACCCGCCACAGGGCCTCCCGCGAGGCGTCCACGGTCAGCTCCCGTCGGTCCGTGTAGAGGCTGCCGCCCGCCCAGTCGGGGTCGGTGGGCAGCGGGTCGCTGGGCGCGCCCGGCACCGCCGCCGAGGACCAGCGGGTGGTCACCTGCGCGTCCTGGATGCGCTGCAGGGCCAGCCGTACCGCCTCGTCGAAGCCGAACGGATGGCCGGGAGGATCCGGAACGTACCGGGCGATGTCGTGCTCGTGGCAGACGACCTCGTGGCGCAGCGACTCGGTCAGCGGCCGGGCGATCGACGCGGGAACCGGGGTGACCAGCCCGACCCAGTGACTGGACAGGCCGGGGGTCAGCACCGGCACGGGGAGGATGAGCCGGCGGGGCAGTCCGGCGACCGCCGCGTACCCCGTCATCATGTCGCGGTAGGTCAGGACGTCCGGTCCGCCGACGTCGAAGGCCCGGCTGACGCCGGCCGGCATCCGGGCGCTGCCGACGAGATACCGCAGCACGTCGCGGACCGCCACCGGCTGGATGCGGGCGCGCACCCAGCTGGGGGTGACCATGACCGGCAGACGCTCCGTGAGGTAGCGCAACATCTCGAAGGAGACGGAGCCCGAACCGATGACGACCGCGGCCCGCAGCACGGTCGTGGGCACCCCGGAGTCCAGCAGGATCCGGCCCACCTCGGCCCGCGACCGCAGATGCGGCGACAGCTCGGACTCCGGCACGCCCGACGGCGTCAGACCGCCGAGGTAGACGACGCGCCGTACCCCCGCGGTCCGGGCCGCCTCGCCGAAGATCCGCGCCGCCCTCCGGTCCGTCGCCTCGAAGTCGTCGCCGCTGCCCAGCGCGTGCACCAGGTAGTAGGCCACGTCGACGCCCCGCATGGCCTCGGCGACGTCGGCGGCGTCCGTGACATCGCCCCGCACCACCTCTGCCTGCCCGGCCCACGGGTGGTCGCGCAGCTTGCCGGGGGAGCGCGCCAGACAGCGCACCCGATGGCCGTCGGCGAGCAGCTCCGGCACCAGCCTGCCGCCGATGTATCCGGTCGCCCCGGTCACCAGGCAACGCAGGCCGGGGGCGTGGTCGTCAGTGTTCATCAGCTCTGCGTCCTCCGCGTGGGCCCTCCTGGAGATCACTTCCCCGTGTGCCGCCGTCTCGGATGCGGCGGATTCCATGGTCTGCCCTTCGGCGACCACGGTCGACCGGGAGCGGCGGAGGGCGGACCCGGGGCCGGGGCCTTGGGCATGTCCGCGCCGATCACGGGCAGACGAACCGCAGGACAGAGGCCGGATCCGGCCGGAGGAAGGACGCTGGAGGTGTTTGCCGCCATGAGCGCGAAGGTGTTGGAACGTTTCCCCGCCGGAGCTCCGCGGGGATCGTGGCCGGCGGAGGAGTACGCGGCGGAGCGCCGCGCCGAGGGTGAGCCCGCGACGGTCGTGATGGATCTGCGGACGGACGCCTTCCTGGTCGTGGTACCGGGCCCGGACGACGACTGACGTCCTGGTCACCGGCCGGCTCACGATCGGCTCGGCGGTGAACTTCGCGATGCGGCGGTGTCCTTGACCGCCGCTGCGGGCTCCGCGATGCTGTGTTGCGATACGCGAGATGAGTGTCGCCATAGGCAACGTCTCGCCCCTCTGTCAGCCGAGGAGTGGCCATGTCGCAGCAGGTCCGTGCCGTCGTCGCGCGGAGGAAGGGCGCCCCCGTCGGCCTGGAGACGATCGTGGTGCCCGATCCCGGGCCGGGTGAGGCGCTGGTCAAGGTCGAGGCCTGCGGGGTCTGCCACACCGATCTGCACTACCGGGAGGGCGGGATCGGCGACGACTTCCCGTACCTGCTGGGACACGAGGCGGCGGGGGTCGTCGAGGCGGTCGGTGACGGGGTCACCGACGTGGCACCCGGCGACTTCGTCATCCTCAACTGGCGGGCCGTGTGCGGACAGTGCCGCGCCTGTCTGCGCGGGCGGCCGTGGTACTGCTTCAGCACGCACAACGCCAGGCAGAAGATGACGTTGACCGACCGAACGGAACTCTCCCCTGCCCTCGGGATCGGTGCCTTCGCCGAGAAGACGCTGGTGGCGGCCGGACAGTGCACCAAGGTCGACCGGGGCGCCTCCGCGGCGGCCGCCGGACTGCTCGGCTGCGGGGTGATGGCCGGCATCGGCGCCGCCCTCAACACCGGCGGCGTCGGACGCGGCGACAGCGTCGCCGTGATCGGCTGCGGCGGCGTGGGCGCCGCCGCGGTCCTCGGCTCGCACCTGGCCGGGGCGGCGAGGATCATCGCGGTGGACATCGACGACCGCAAGCTGGACACGGCGCGGAAACTCGGCGCCACCCATACGGTCAACTCCCAGGAGACCGACGCCATCGAAGCGGTGCGGGAGTTGACCGGCGGATTCGGCGCCGACGTCGTGATCGAGGCGGTGGGGCGGCCGGAGACCTACCGGCAGGCCTTCTACGCCCGTGACCTCGCCGGGACCGTCGTGCTGGTCGGCGTCCCCACCCCGGAGATGAAGCTGGAACTGCCGTTGCTGGACGTCTTCGGCCGGGGCGGGGCGCTCAAGTCGTCCTGGTACGGGGACTGTCTGCCCTCCCGTGACTTCCCGATGCTCATCGACCTCTGTCTTCAGGGCCGCATCGACCTGGACGCCTTCGTCACCGAGACCATCGCCCTGGACGAGGTCGAGAAGGCCTTCGAGCGGATGCGCCACGGTGACGTCCTGCGCTCGGTGGTGCTCCTGTGACGAGCCGGGAACGGGTCGACCGCGGTCTCTGACCGCACCCCCGCGACGACGCGGCCGGGGGGAAACACGGAGCCGCCCCCCCCACCAAACCCTCCCCCCCCCCCCACAATGCACATCCCTCCCCCCCCCCCACAAATACCCCTTCTCCTCCTTCCC
>NZ_JBVKCG010000013.1:0-110365 GCF_055634995.1 Streptomyces sp. NPDC111744 | reverse complement strand
AGGTCTCTGATCAAATCCCCCCCCCCGACGCCATACGCTCGATGACCCCCCTCCCCCGCTCCGAGAACCGCTCCCCCCCCCCCCCCGCTCCCAGGGCCGCGTCGTCGCATTCGAAGGGACGCCTGTTTTCCCTGTTCAACCTTGCTTTCGTGGGCACTTCGGCATGCCCGGGAGCCGCTGTCGCGGCCCGCGCAGACCGGCGGGTGAACGCCTTGACAACGCTTCGGAGCCGCCCCCAAACTGACGTTGCGCTCATCGCAATCCGTTTCGCTATACGCACCGAGGTGTCATGATGATTCCCGCGTGCCGTCTCGCGGATCTGCCGCGAGGCGAGGCTCACCGGCTCGATATCGACCCGCCTGTCTCGGTGTTCCACACCGAGGACGGCGAGCTCTTCGCCATCGACGACACGTGCACCCACCAGGACGCCTCGCTCGCCGACGGCTGGCTGGAGGGCCGCGAGGTCGAATGCCCCCTGCACGCCTCCAAGTTCGACCTGCGGACCGGCGCCGTGGACGCACCCCCGGCCAAGCGTCCGGTCCGCACCCACGAGGTCGTCGTCGAGGACGGCACGGTCTACGTCCGGCTGTCCGCCGACGCGCCCAACCTGCCGCCGTGCGTCGCCGCCCGGCTCGCCGGAGGCGCGGCGTGAGGACGGTGGCCGTGGTGGGCGCCTCGCTGGCCGGTCTGTCGGCCGCGCGCTCGCTGCGGCAGCGGGGGTACGACGGCCGGCTGGTCGTCATCGGCGAAGAGCCTCATCGCCCGTACGACAGACCACCGTTGTCCAAGGAGTTCCTGGCCGGCACCCTCGGCGAGGCGGACCTGGCGCTGGAGCGGGACGACGAGGAACTCCGTGCGGAGTGGCTGCTCGGGACGCGCGCCACCGGGCTCGACCGCACCGGACGGGCGATCCGGCTCGCCGACGGCCGGGAGGTCCGCGCCGACGGCGTGGTCGTCGCGACCGGGGCCGCCGCCCGTACCCTGCCCGGCACCGAGGGCCTCGCCGGGGTCCATGTGCTGCGCACCCTCGACGACGCCCGCGCCCTGCGGGGCGATCTTTCCCGGGGCGGCCGCCTTGTGGTGATCGGCGGCGGGTTCGTCGGCGCCGAGGTCGCCTCCACGGCGTACGCCCTCGGGCTCGACGTGACCGTGATCGAGGCGGCGCCGACCCCGCTGGCCGGACCGCTCGGACAGGCCATGGGCGCCGTGGTCTCCGCCCTCCACGCCGACCACGGGGTACGGCTGTTGTGCGGGGTGGGGGTCAAGGGGCTGAGCGGCGAGCGGCAGGTGGACGCTGTACTCCTGGAGGACGGCCGCAGTGTGCCCGCCGACACCGTCGTCGTCGGCGTGGGGGCGCGCCCCTGCGTCGATTGGCTGGAGGGTTCCGGCGTCGTGCTCGACAACGGCGTGAAGTGCGGTGCCGACGGGCGTACCAGCGTGGCCGGAGTGGTCGCCGTGGGCGACTGCGCCAACTGGTACGACCCGCACACCGGCGACCACCGCAGGGTCGAGCACTGGACCGGCGCACTCGAACGGCCGGCCGCCGCCGTCGCCGCGCTCCTCGCGTACGGGGCGACGGAACCGGGCGTCCCCCGGCCGCCGTACTTCTGGTCCGACCAGTACGGCGTGCGGATCCAGTTCGTCGGGCACGCCGCCGGGGCCGACGAGGTGACGGTCGAGGAGGGCTCGACCGACAACCGCCGCTTCCTCGCCGTCTACCGGCGGGCGGGTCGCCCGGTCGCCGTGCTCGGGATGGACCAGCCGCGCCTGTTCACGCGCTGGCGCAAGCAGTTCGGCACCACCGCGTCCTGACCCGGCGCCCGCGCCGTCCCACCGATCCACGACGTTCTCCGAGGAGTGCACCGTGACCTCGACCAGCCTGCCGGACAGCCTGATCGCCACCCTCCCCGGTTCCGCCTACACGGATCCCGGGATCTTCGCCCAGGAACAGGAACGCATCTTCGAGACGATGTGGTTCTGCGTCGCCCGCGCGGCGGACCTGCCGAAGCCCGGCGCGTTCCGCACGGTCGACGTGGGCCGGGAGAGCATCCTGGTCACCCGCGCCCGGGACCGTTCGGTCCGCGCCTACTTCAACGTCTGCCGGCACCGCGGGGCAAAGCTCCGCACCGAGGACACGGGCGAGGTCAGGCGCGCCTTCCAGTGCCCGTACCACGCCTGGACCTACGACCTCGACGGCAAGCTGGTGGCGGCACCCAACCTCACCAGGATGCCCGACGTCGGCCGTACCGAGTACGGCCTGGTGGGCGTGGCCGTACGCGAGTGGCTCGGCTATGTGTGGGTGTGCCTCGCGGAGGACCCGCCCTCCTTCGAGGAGGACGTGATGGGGGCCGTCGTCGAGCGGCTGGGCGACACCGCCTCGATCGAGCACTACGACATCGACCACCTCTCGGTGGGCCGCCGGATCGTCTACGACGTGCGGGCGAACTGGAAACTCATCATCGAGAACTTCATGGAGTGCTACCACTGCGCCACCATCCACCCCGAACTCACCGAGGTGCTGCCCGAGTTCGCCGACGGTTACGCGGCGCAGTACTACGTGGGCCACGGCGCCGAGTTCGGCACGGACATCCGGGGCTTCACCGTCGACGGCTCCGAGGGGCTCGACCGCATCCCCGGAGTCGCCGCGGACCAGGACCGGCGCTACTACGCGATCACCGTGAAACCGCAGGTGTTCATCAACCTCGTCCCCGACCACGTGATCTTCCACCGGATGTACCCGGTGGCCGTCGACCGGACGGTCGTCGAGTGCGACTGGCTCTACCTTCCGCACGTCGTGGAGAGCGGCAGGGACGTCAGCCGGTCCGTGGAACTCTTCGACCGGGTCAACCGCCAGGACTTCGACGCCTGCGAACGCACCCAGCCCGGGATGAGCTCACGGCTGTACGCCAAGGGCGGAGTGCTGGTGCCCAGCGAGCACCACATCGGCGCCTTCCACGACTGGGTCCACGAGCGGCTCGCTACCCGGCAGCCGGAGTGAAGGAGAGAGGGCGCCCGTGGCCCGCGGGGAAGGCGGACGCGGGCCGTACGACGGTCGTCCCCGGGGCGCTCAGCCCAGGTAACCCATGCGGTGGCTGATCTCGTCCGCGCCCTTGACCAGCACCGGAGCCAGTTCGTGCATACGCTCCTCGGTGAACCGGTAGGACGGCCCGGACGCGCTGATCGACGCGACGACCTTGCCCTCCCGGTCCCGGATCGGCGCGGCCATGGCGTGCAGCCCGATCTCCAGCTCCTCCAGCGTCCAGGCGTAACCGCGCTCCCGGGCCTCGGCGAGGTTCTTCTCCAGCTTCGCCTTGGAGGAGATGGTGTGCGGCGTGAGCTTCTTCAGGCCCCCCTCCGAGACCAGCGCGGCCCGTGCCTTCGCCGGCAGATGGGCCAGCATGATCTTGCCGCTGGAGGTGGCGTGCAGCGGGGTCAGCTGGCCGACCCAGTTGTGCGCGGTGACGGCGGCCGTACCGCGCACCTGGTAGAGGTTGATCGCGTAGTGCTCCTGCATCACCGCGATGTTGACCGTTTCGCCGATCTCGTCGGCCAGCCGCTCGCACACCTGCCGGCCCTGCTGGGTGACGTCGACACGCCCGGTGACCGCGCCCGCCAGACGTACGATGCCGAAGCCGAGCGCGTACTTGCCCCGTTCGCCCGCCTGCTCCACCAGACCGCGCGCCTCCAGGGCGCCGAGCAGACGGAACGCGGTCGACTTGTGTACGTCGATCTCGGCGGCCACCTCGCTCACGCCCGCCTCGCCGCGCCGGGCGAGGATCTCCAGGACGCTGATGGCGCGGTCGACGGACTGCACGCCGCCGGAAGATGAGCCGTGCGTTTCGGTATCCGGACTGTAGTTGCTCATAACGGAACTATACGCGGAGTAAACAACAGCACCCAAGAAACGCGATGTGAACAAGGATCTTACAAGTTGCGTTGTTCGCAACCTAGTGCGCATAGCGGTACCCGTACTAGCATGCCGCGCACATCGACGGCGCGAGCGAGACGAGGCAGCATGGATCCCTTGCAGTACGACTTCGTCATCGTCGGCGGCGGATCGGCCGGCAGCGCACTGGCGAACCGGCTCTCGGCCGACCCCGGCAACCGGGTGCTGGTGCTGGAGGCGGGTCGCCCGGACTACCCGTGGGACGTGTTCATCCATATGCCCGCGGCGTTGACGTACCCCATCGGAAGCCGTTTCTACGACTGGAAGTACGAGTCCGAGCCGGAGCCCCACATGGGCGGCCGCCGTGTCTACCATGCCCGCGGCAAGGTCCTGGGCGGCTCCAGCAGCATCAACGGGATGATCTTCCAGCGCGGCAACCCCATGGACTACGAGCGTTGGGCCGCCGATCCCGGCATGGAGACCTGGGACTACGCCCACTGCCTGCCGTACTTCCGCCGCATGGAGAACTGCCTGGCCGCCGACCCCGACGACGAGTTCCGCGGCCACGACGGCCCCCTCGTCCTGGAACGCGGCCCCGCCACCAACCCGCTCTTCTCCGCCTTCCTCAAGGCCACCCAGGAGGCGGGCTACGCACCCACCGACGATGTCAACGGCTACCGGCAGGAGGGCTTCGCCAAGTTCGACCGCAACGTGCACCGCGGCCGGCGCCTGTCCGCGTCCAAGGCGTACCTGAAGCCCGCCAGGAAGCGGCCCAACCTCACCGTCACCACCCGCGCCTTCGTCACCCGCGTCCTCTTCGAGGGGAAAAAGGCCGTCGGCGTCGAGTTCCAACGGGGCAAGGGCGCCCTCCGGCAGGTCCGGGCCGCGGAGGTCATCCTGTGCGGCGGCGCGATCAACTCCCCGCAGCTGCTCCAGCTTTCGGGCGTCGGCAACGCCGGGGAACTGCGCGCCCTCGGCGTCGACGTCGTCCACGATCTGCCGGGCGTCGGCGAGAACCTCCAGGACCACCTGGAGGTGTACATCCAGTACGCCTGCAAACAGCCCGTCTCCGTACAGCCGTACCTGGCGAAGTGGCGGGCCCCGTTCATCGGCCTGCAGTGGCTGTTCCGCAGGGGACCGGCCGCCACCAACCACTTCGAGGCGGGCGGCTTCTGCCGCAGCAACGAGGACGTGGACTACCCCAACCTGATGTTCCACTTCCTGCCCGTCGCGGTCCGCTACGACGGCTCCGTGCCCGCCGGCGGCCACGGCTACCAGGTCCATGTCGGGCCCATGTACTCCGACGCCCTCGGCTCGGTGAAGATCCGGAGCAGGGACCCGCACGAACACCCGGCGCTGCGCTTCAACTACCTCTCCACCGAGCAGGACCGCCGCGAGTGGGTCGAGGCGGTCCGGGTGGCCCGCGAACTCCTCAACCAGCCCGCCCTCGCCCCCTACAACGACGGGGAGATCTCGCCCGGTCCGTCCGTGGCGACGGACGAGGAGATCCTCGCCTGGGTCGCCAGGGACGGCGAGACCGCCCTGCACCCGTCCTGCACCTGCAAGATGGGCACGGATGCGATGTCGGTCGTCGACCCGCTCACCATGCGGGTGCACGGAGTGGACGGACTGCGCGTCGTGGATGCCTCGGTGATGCCGTACGTCACCAACGGCAACATCTACGCCCCGGTGATGATGATCGCCGAGAAGGCGGCCGACCTCATCCTCGGCAAGGAGCCGCAGGCGCCGTCCAAGGCCGCCTATTACCGGCACCGCGACGCCCAGAAGCAGGCGGGGTAGCGCACTCTCCCCGGACCTCTTGACGGCGGTCGCTCCGTTCGTCAGGGTGTGCCACCAAAAGCAAACCAATGCACAATGCGCAACGATTTCGGGCTCGAAGGGCGCGACCGTGGCAGATCTGTACGTGGATGGTGAATGGCGGACGGCCGTGGCCGGCGGCCAACGCGAGATCCGCTGTCCGGCGGACGGCACCCTCGTCGCCACGGTCTCGGAGGCGACCCGCCCCGACACCGAGGCCGCGATCGCCGCGGCCCGGCGCGCCTTCGACGACGGCCCCTGGCCGCACACCCCCGAGCGGGAACGCGGCGCGCTGCTGCTGCGCACCGCCGACATCATCGAGCGCGACGCCAAGGAATTCGCCCGCGCCGAATCCCTCGACACCGGCAAGCGGCTGGTGGAGAGCGAGTACGACATCGCCGACGTCGTCTCCTGCTTCCGCTACTACGGCGGCATCGCCGGCACCAACGCCGGACGGGTGGTCGACACCGGCCGCGACGACGCGCTCAGCCGGGTCACCTACGAACCCGTCGGCGTGTGCGGACTGATCACCCCCTGGAACTACCCCCTGCTGCAAGCCTCGTGGAAGGTCGCCCCGGCCCTTCTCGCGGGCAACACCGTCGTCCTCAAGCCCAGTGAGCTCACCCCCTCCACCGCGATCCTGCTGATGAAGTCCCTTGCCGAAGCGGGCCTTGCGGCCGGCGCCGCCAACCTCGTGCTGGGCGCCGGCGCCGAGGCGGGTGCACCGCTCGCCGAGCACCCGGGCGTCGACATGGTGTCCTTCACCGGCGGACTGCACACCGGCCGGCACCTCATGGCCACCGCCGCCGCCACGGTGAAGAAGGTCGCCCTCGAACTCGGCGGCAAGAACCCCAACGTCGTCTTCGCCGACGCCGACTTCGCCAGCGCCGTCGACTTCGCCCTCACCGCCGTCTTCCTCCACTCCGGGCAGGTCTGCTCGGCCGGCGCCCGGCTGATCGTCGAGGACGCGATCCACGACGCCTTCGTCGACGAGGTCGTGCGCCGCGCCAGGCTCATCCGCCTCGGCGGCCCCTTCGACTCCGAGGCCGAGACCGGGGCGCTGATCTCCGCACAGCACCGCGAGAAGGTCGAGGCGTATGTCGCCGCCGGCCTCGCCGAGGGCGCCGTACTGCGCTGCGGCGGCGCGCGCCCCGACGACCCCGCGCTGGCGAACGGCTTCTACTACCCGCCCACCGTCCTCGACGAGTGCCGGCAGGACATGCGGGTGGTGCACGAGGAGTCCTTCGGGCCCGTGCTCACCGTGGAGCGCTTCCAGGACGAGGACGACGCCGTCCGCATCGCCAACGACACGGAGTACGGCCTCGCCGGCGCCGTCTGGACGCAGGACGCGGGCAGGGCACAGCGGGTAGCCCGCAGGCTGCGCCACGGCACTGTGTGGATCAACGACTACCACCCCTATGTGCCGCAGGCGGAATGGGGTGGCTTCGGGCACTCGGGCGTGGGCCGCGAGCTGGGACCGACCGGCCTGGACGAGTACCGGGAGCCCAAGCACGTCTGGCAGAACATCCGACCCCGGCCGCAGCACTGGTTCCGCGGCTGACGCCGAAGAGAGGCCGATCATGACCCCAGCGCAGACCGAGGTGTCGCAGCGGCGCGACACGTCCCAGGACTCCGGGGAGCGCACCCCGGTCATCTCCGTGCGCCGACTGTGGAAGGTGTTCGGGCCGAAGGCCGACGAGGTGCCGGGCTCCGAGGAGTTGTGCGGGCTGACCCGCCGCGAGCTGATGGACCGCACCGGCTGCACCGCCGCCGTGCGGGACGTCAGCTTCGAGGTGTCGCCCGGCGAGGTCTTCGTCGTCATGGGCCTGTCCGGGTCCGGCAAGTCCACCCTGGTGCGATGTCTGACCCGACTGATCGAACCCACCGCCGGGGAGGTCGTCTTCGAGGGCGAGGACATCCGGGGCGCCGACGCCCGGCGGCTGCGGGAGCTGCGGCGCAGCAAGTTCTCCATGGTCTTCCAGCACTTCGGTCTGCTGCCGCACCGCAAGGTCGTCGAGAACGTCGCGTTCGGCCTGGAGATCCGGGGCATGGGCAGGGCCGAACGGACCAGGAAGGCCATGGAGGTCGTCGAACTGGTGGGCCTCGCCGGATACGAGAACTCCTACCCCGACCAGCTCTCCGGCGGTATGCAGCAACGCGTCGGTCTCGCGCGCGCCCTCGCCGGCGACCCCGACGTCCTCTTCTTCGACGAGCCGTTCTCCGCGCTCGACCCGCTGATCCGCCGTGACATGCAGAGCGAGGTCATCCGTCTGCACCACGAGGTCGGCAAGACCATGGTGTTCATCACCCACGACCTCTCCGAGGCACTGAAGCTCGGCGACCGCATCCTGATCATGCGGGACGGCAGGACGGTCCAGTGCGGCACCGGCGACGAACTCGTCGGCGCCCCGGCGGACGACTACGTACGGGACTTCGTCAAGGACGTGCCGCGCGGCGACGTCCTCACCCTGCGCTGGATCATGCGGCCCGCCACTCCCGAAGATGCCCTGGACGGACCCGAGTTGGGCCCGGAGGTGGTGGTCCGCGAGGCCACCCGGGCGGTGCTCGCGGCCGAGAAGCCGGTCAAGGTGGTCGAGAACGGCAAGCTGCTCGGCATCGTCGGCGACGAGGAGATCCTCGCCGTTGTCGCGGGAGCCGTCGGTGCCGGAGCAAGTGCCCCCGGAGCAGCCGGTGCAGGAGCAGCGGGTGCGGGAGCCCGTGCCGGAGCCGTCGTCGCTGGACAGGAGGGCGGCGCGTGACGGCCGCCGTCGCCGACGCGACCGCGCCTGTCACCACCCTGCGCCACAAGGTGAGCCGTCCCATGGTGGTGGGGGCGATCCTGGTCGTCTGGCTGGTGCTCTTCGCCGTACTGCGCGGCAGGCAGACGCTGACCCTGGCCGCCGCCGACCTCACCGGCCTGCACCGCTGGCTGAACGACGTCAACGACAGCATCGGTGCCAACCGCAACTCCAACCCGCTCTTCCTCTACTTCTTCAACGAGATCCGGCTGGCCATCGACAACCTGGTGACCTTCGTCCAGTCGCTGATCTCGCAGCCCGCCGGCTCCCGCCCGGTCCCGCAGATCGGCTGGCTCGGTGTCGTCGGACTCGCCGGTTACGTGTCCTGGGCCGTGGGCAACTGGCGGGTCGCGCTGCTGGCCGCGGCCGGCTTCACGTTCTTCGGGTTGCAGGGTCTGTGGCAGGAGAGCATGGACACCCTGGCGCTTACTCTGTCGGCGGTCCTGGTGGCCCTGCTCATCGGCATCCCGCTGGGCGTCTGGGCCGGACTCTCCGACCGGTTCAACCGGATCATGACGCCCTTCCTGGACTTCATGCAGACGATGCCGACCTTCGTCTACCTCGCCCCCCTGACCCTGATCTTCCTCATCGGCGGGGCCTCCGCCGTGATCACCACGGTGATCTACGCGGCACCCCCCGCCATCCGTATCACCGCGCACGCCATCCGCTCGGTACCCGAGGCGACCGTCGAGGCGGCCGACTCGCTCGGCGCGACACGGACGCAGCAACTGCTGAAGGTGCTGCTGCCGATGTCCCGGCGCACGGTGGTGATGGGCGTCAACCAGACCATCATGGCCGCCCTGGCCATGGTCACCATCGCCGCCCTGATCGACGCGCCCGGCCTCGGCAAGACCGTCGTCCAGGCCCTGCAGTCCCTCGACGTCGGCACCGCCTTCAACGCCGGACTCGCCATCGTCGTCATGGCCATCGTGCTCGACCGCGTCACCACTGCGGCCGCCGTCCGCACCGAAGTCCGCCGCACCGGCGGCCCGTTCCTGAAGTGGCGCCGCCCGCTGCTGGCGGCCGGCGGGATCGCGGCCGCCGTCCTGGTGTACCTCTCCCACACCTACGTCTGGGCGGCCGAGTTCCCCGGCGACGGCACCGTCGGTTCCCACATCGCGAGCGCCGCCGACACCGCGACCACCTGGCTCCAGGACCATCTCTCGGGTCTGACCAACGCCCTGCGGGACGCCCTCACCAACGGCCTGCTCAACCCGTTCCAGACGCTGCTCACCGACTCCCCGTGGTGGCTCGTCGGCGCCACCCTGGTCGCGCTCGGCGCGGTCATCGGCGGCCGGTGGGCCGGGGCGACGGCCGCCGTGTGCGTCGGGCTGCTGGTCGGCACGGGCGTGTGGTCGGACAGCATGACCACCCTCGCCTCGACCGCCGTGGCCACCGTGCTGGTGATGCTGCTCGGCGCCGTCGTCGGCGTGTGGATGGGCCGCAGCGCGCTGGCGGACCGGCTGATCCGGCCCACGCTGGACGCCGCGCAGGTCATGCCGCCGTTCGTCTATCTCGTTCCGTTCCTGGCGCTCTTCGGCGCGACCCGCTTCACGGCGATCGTCGCGGCCGTCGTCTACGCGGCGCCCGTCGCGATCAAGATCATCGCGGACGGGGTGCGGAACGTGCCCGAGTCCACCGTGGAGGCGGCCACCTCGGCCGGGTGCAACACCTGGCAGATCATCACCAAGGTCCAGCTGCCGATGGCACGCGGCGCCCTGACCCTCGCGACCAACCAGGGCCTGATCTATGTGCTGTCGATGGTTGTGGTGGGCGGCCTGGTAGGGGCGGGCGCCCTCGGCTACGACGTCGTGGCCGGTTTCTCGCAGGGTGAGCTGTACGGCAAGGGACTGGCGGCGGGGCTCGCCATCGTACTGCTCGGAGTCATGTTCGACCGGATCACTCAGGCTGCGGCGCGACGCACCCGGGCATAAGGAGCGCGACACCATGGCACAACACTGGCGAGCCGGCGCGGCCGGCCTGGCCGTCCTCGGACTCACCCTCACGGCCTGCGGCGGAGCGAAGGTCGGCGAGAGCAGTTCCGCCGGCTCGAAGTCCGCGGACGGCAAGTGCGGCACCTTCAACCTGGCCGTCAACCCGTGGGTGGGCTACGAGGCGGACGCGGCGGTCGTCGCATACGTCGCCCAACACGACCTCGGCTGCACGGTCGCGAAGAAGGACCTCAAGGAGGAGATCGCCTGGCAGGGCTTCGGCACCGGCGAGGTGGACGCCGTCCTGGAGAACTGGGGCCACGACGATCTCAAGAAGAAGTACATCACCGGGCAGAAGACGGCCGTGGAGGCCGGGTCCACCGGCAACAAGGGCATCATCGGCTGGTACGTCCCACCGTGGCTCGCCAAGGCGCACCCGGACATCACGAACTGGCAGAACCTCGACAAGTACGCCACCGAGTTCAAGACGTCCGAGTCGGGTGGCAAGGGCCAACTGCTCGACGGCGACCCGTCGTACGTCACCAACGACGCCGCCCTGGTGACGAACCTGAAGCTGAACTTCAAGGTGGTGTACGCGGGCAGCGAGACCGCGCTCATCCAGGCCTTCCGCACGGCCGAGAAGAACAAGCAGTGGCTGATCGGCTACTTCTACGAACCGCAGTGGTTCCTCTCCGAGGTGCCGCTGGTGAAGGTGGACCTGCCCAAGTACACGACGGGCTGCGACGCCGACGCGGCGAAGGTCGCCTGCGACTACCCCGTCTACGACCTGGACAAGATCGTCAGCGCGAGCTTCGCCAAGTCGGGCAGTCCGGCGTACGACCTGGTGAAGAAGTTCAACTGGACCAACGACGACCAGAACACCGTGGCCAAGTACATCGCGGTGGACAAGATGCCGGACGACGCGGCGGCCAAGAAGTGGGTCGACGCCAACCGCGACAAGGTCGACGCCTGGTTGAAGTAGCGGGGGCGCGAAACGGCCGGTCCAGTACGCCCGGCGGGCGGTGCGCAGCTTGTGCGCACCGCCCGCCGGGCGTTGCCGTTCGTACGGCTGGATTCCGGCCGTTTCCCGGCCTGTTCTCCGACGTCACCGGACCCCTTGACACCCCTCCTCGACGACAGGCACATTGAGTTGCGCAACCTGAATCACGTTGCGCACAAGGCAACTGCACCGGTCTCAAGTTCGGAGGTTGGGCGATGGCGGGACCCCGAGTGGTCATCATCGGAGCGGGCGTCGTGGGAGCCGCCCTCGCGGACGAGATCTCCGCGCGCGGCTGGACCGAGGTGACCGTGGTCGACCAGGGCCCCCTCCCGGCCACCGGAGGCTCCTCCTCGCACGCCCCCGGCCTGGTCTTCCAGACCAACCCGTCGAAGACCATGACGGAACTGGCCCGCTATACCGTCGAGAAGTTCTGCTCCCTCGACGTCGACGGCCGGCCCTGTTTCCTCCAGGTCGGCGGCCTCGAAGTCGCCACCACCCCCGAGCGCCTCACCGAACTCCACCGCCGCCACGGCTGGATCACCGCCTGGGGCATCGAAGCGCGGATCCTCACCCCCGAGGAGTGCGTCGAACAGCACCCGCTGGTGAACCCGGACCGGGTCCTCGGCGGCCTACTCGTCCCCACCGACGGCATCGCCAAGGCCGTGCTCGCCGTGGAGGCCCAGATCCGCCGGGCCGGCGAGCGCGGCGTCCGCTTCCTCGGCCGTCACGAAGTCCTCGACGTACGCAGGAGCGATGGCCGCGTCACCGGTGTGCTGACCGATCAGGGCGAGATCCCCGCCGACATCGTGGTGTGCTGCGCCGGCATCTGGGGCCCGAAGATCGCCCGCATGGTCGGCATGAACCTGCCGCTCACCCCGCTCGCCCACCAGCTCGCCTGGACCGGCCCGGTCCCCGCGCTCGCCGGCCAGACCGAGGAGGCCGTCCGCCCGATCCTGCGCCACCAGGACGCCGACCTCTACTACCGCGACCGCTTCGACGGCCTCGGCATCGGTTCCTACGGCCACCGCCCGATGCCCGTCTCCGCGGACGACATCCTGTCCGTCGACGAGGCCGACCAGATGCCCTCGGTCCTGAAGTTCACCGAGGAGGACTTCGAGGACGCCTGGACCGAGACCCGGTCACTGCTCCCCGCGACCCGCGAGGCCAAGGTCGAGGAGGGCATCAACGGCCTGTTCTCCTTCACCACCGACGGCTACCCGCTGCTCGGCGAGTCCGCGGACGTCAAGGGCTTCTGGGTCGCCGAGGCCGTCTGGGTCACCCACTCAGCGGGCGTCGGCCGGGCCGTCGCCGAATGGCTGGTGGACGGCCACTGCTCGTCCTTCGACCTGCACGAGTGCGACATCAACCGCTTCGAGCCGCACCAGCTCGCCCCGGAGTACATCCTGGCCCGCGACTGCCAGAACTTCGTGGAGGTCTACGACATCCTCCACCCCCTCCAGCCGAGCGGGAAGCCCCGCCCGATCCGCACCAGCCCCTTCTACGCCCGTCAGCAGGAACACGGCGCGTTCTTCCTGGAGGCTAACGGCTGGGAACGGCCCCAGTGGTACGAGGCCAACGCCGGCCTGGTCGAAGGCCGCGCCATCCCCACCCCGGACGACTGGGCCGCGCGGTACTGGTCGCCCGTCGTCGGCGCCGAGGCCCAGGTCACCCGCGAGACGGTCGCGATGTACGACATGACCGCCCTCAAGCGCCTGGAGGTCTCCGGGCCCGGTGCCGCCGACTTCCTGGAGGGCCTGGTCACCGGGAAGGTCGCCAAGTCCGTCGGCTCGGTGACGTACACCCTGCTCCTCGACCACGACGGCGGCATCCGCAGTGACATCACCGTCGCCCGCCTCGCCCGCGACCTCTTCCAGGTCGGCGCCAACGGCAACCTGGACCTCGACTGGCTCACCCGCCACCTCCCCGTCGACGGCGGGGTTCAGGTCCGCGACATCACCCCCGGCACGTGCTGCATCGGCCTGTGGGGCCCGCTCGCCCGCGAGGTCCTCCAGCCGCTCACCGACCAGGACTTCTCCAACGAGGGCCTCAAGTACTTCCGCGCCCAGCCCGCCTACGTCGGCTCGGTGCCGGTCACCGCGATGCGGCTGTCGTACGTCGGCGAACTCGGCTGGGAGCTGTACACCACCGCCGACCAGGGCGCGAAACTCTGGGACACCCTGTGGCGGGCGGCCGAACCGCTCGGCGGCGTCATAGCCGGGCGGGGCGCCTTCAACAGCCTTCGGCTGGAGAAGGGTTACCGCTCCTTCGGAACCGACATGACCTACGAACACGACCCCTACGAGGCCGGCGTCGGCTTCGCCGTCAGGCTGGACAAGGGCGACTTCGTCGGCAAGGCCGCGCTGGAGCGGCGCAGGACGGATGTGCGCCGCCGGCTGAGCTGCCTCACCATCGACGACCCACGGGCCGTCGTCATGGGCAAGGAACCGGTGTACGACGGCGAGCGCGCGGTCGGTTACGTCACCAGCGCGGCCTACGGTTACACGGTCGGCAAGGGCATCGCGTACGCGTGGCTGCCGGCGGAGCTGGCGGTGCCCGGCACAACAGTGCACATCGGCTACTTCGACCGGCGAGTGGAGGCTGTGGTGGCCGAGGAGCCGTTGTTCGATCCGGCGATGACCCGTCTGCGTGGGTGAGGCTTTGGCGCGGCGCCCGGGCCGACACCGACCGCACGGTCACCCGCAGGACCTGGGCGTCGCGGCGCGGAGACCGGCTCAGCGGGGTCCCGCGAGCCGCTCCAGATGTGCCGTGCGTGATTCGGCGGTCTGACCCTGGACCAGGAGGAACAGGGCCTCCCGGGCCAGGCGTTGGGCGCGTTCGGTGACGGTCAGCGCCCGGCCGCCTCCCGTCACCACGGCCGCCGTGGTGGCCGTACGCATCAGCGTGAACGCCTCCGCCCGCAGCGCCAGCCGCTCCTGCGCGTGCTCCCGCGGTACCGGATGGTCCGCGAGCGCGTAGGCCCGGCGGCGGATCTCGCCGGCACGGGCCCGCAGCGCAGCCGCGTACTCCTCGTCCACCAGGGCCAGGGCCGCCTCCGTGATCCCGAAGACGGCCGGGCTGGTGTTGAGGGTCTTGGGGCGGTCCGTCGCCGCCCAGTCCTCGTACGGCATCCGGAGCGCGACCGCGTCCTTCGGTACCCGCAGGCCGTCCAGGTCCAGGGACACCGTCCGGGAGGCGGTGAGCGCGGCCAGGCGCATCGGCTCCGACGGGCGCAGGCCCGGCTGCTCCCGTGCCTCGACGAAGGCGAACAGGGCCTCGTCGTCCTCGGTCACCCCGGCCAGCAGCATGACGTCGTTCAGGCCCCAGCCGGTGTACCAGGGGACGGTGCCGTGGAAGCGCCAGACGGCTCCTGCCCGCCGGACGCGCACGGGGACACGCGGGTACGAACGCAGATGCGCGTACGCCACCCCGGACAGCAGCTCACCCCGGGCCAGCGGGCCCAACAGACGGTCTCGCACCGGGAGTTCGGCCTTCGCCAGGGTCAGTACCGGCGTGTGGTGCTGCGTCTGCACGAACCACGTCGAGCAGCAGGCCCCGGCCAGGATCTCCGCCGTCTCGCGTACGACGGCCGCGGGCGCCGCGGAGCCGCCGTACTCCACCGGCGCGTTCACGCCGAGCAGGCCCGAGCGCCTGATCGCCTCGATGTGGCTCACCGGGACGCCCTCCTGGTCGACGCGTTCCGCGGCGGGGGAGAGGAGGCCGTCGGCGAGTTCCCGGGCGCGGGTGACGAGCGGATGTGCGGAGATGGTCATGGACGGGATTCTTTCGACTGTGCGGGGTGGGGTGTCGATCCGGGGGCCCGCCGTTCGTGTAGAAGGCGAGCACACCCCACGACGAACGAGGAGAACGTCATGAAGCACTACCTGCTCAGCGTGGTCCAGCCGGCCGACGGCACTCCGCCCCCGCCGGATGAGATGGCCACGATCATGCGCGATGTCGGGGCGTTCAACGACGAGCTGCGCGCGGCCGGCGCCTGGGTCTTCTCCGGCGGACTGCACGGACCGGAGACGGCCACGATGCTGCGCCCGAAGGACGGCGACGTGCTGGTCACCGACGGGCCCTACGCCGAGGGCAAGGAGTACCTCGGCGGGATCAGTCTGATCCGGGCGGAGGACCTGGACGCCGCCCTGGAGTGGGGACGCAAGGCCGCCCTGGCCACCCGGCTGCCGATCGAGGTGCGGCCCTTCGTGGACCGGTTCTGATGGCGGATGCCGCCGACGTGGAGGCCGTCTTCCGTGCCGAGTACGGACGCGCGGTCTCCGTACTCGTCCGCTTCCTCGGCGACATCGACCTCGCCGAGGAAGCGGTTCAGGACGCCTTCGCCACGGCACTGGACAGATGGCCGGAGAGCGGGGTGCCCCCGAGCCCGGCCGGGTGGATCATCACCACCGCCCGCAACCGCGCGGTCGACCGGCTGCGCCGTGAGTCGTCCCGGGACGCCCGGCACGCCGAGGCCGTCCGGCTGTACGCACCCGACCCACCGGCCGAGGAGGGCCCGTGCGCGACGAACGGCTCCGGCTGATCTTCACCTGCTGCCACCCCGCGCTCGCAGGCCAGGGTCGCCCTCACCCTGCGCCTGCTGGGCGGGCTCGGCACCGCCCAGATCGCCCGCGCCTTCCTGGTGCCCGAGCCGACCCTGGCCCAGCGTCTGGTCCGGGCCAAGGCCAAGATCCGCGACGCGGGCATCCCCTACCGGGTGCCGAAGGACGCCGACCTGCCCGAGCGGCTCAGCGGTGTGCTGGCCGTCGTCTACCTGATCTTCAACGAGGGGTACGGCGGCGATCCCCAGCTGTGCGTGGAGGCCGTACGCCTGGGGCGGCTGCTGTACGGGCTGATGCCGGACGAGCCCGAGGTCGCCGGGCTGCTGGCGCTGATGCTGCTGGTCGAGGCCCGGCGGCCCGCGCGGAGGCCGGCGGGCGGTGAGCCGGTGGCGCTGCCCGAGCAGGACCGCGGGCTGTGGGACCGGGAGCTGATCGGGGAGGGACAGGACCTGGTACGGCGGTGTCTGCGCCGCAACCGCCCGGGGCCGTACCAGATCCAGGCCGCGATCAACGCCGTGCACAGTGACGCACGGACCGCCGAGGCCACCGACTGGGGGCAGATCCTGCGGCTGTACGACCAGCTCATGGCCGTCGACCGGTCTCCGGTGGTCGCGCTGAACCGGGCGGTCGCGGTGGCCGAGGTCGAGGGGCCCGGCAAGGCCCTCGACCTGGTCGACGCACTCGACCTCGACCTCTATCACGTCCTGCACGCCGTCCGGGCCGACCTGCTGCGCCGCCTCGGCCGTGACGACGAGGCGGTGGGGGAGTACGACACTGCCATCGAGCTTGCCGACGGGCTGCCCGAACGGGCGTACCTTCTGCGGCGGCGCGCCGAGCTCTCGGCCTGATCGGTGTGTCCACGACAGCAGGGGGTGCGGGAACTTCGGAAAGTGGTTCCGCGGTGGCGGAATTTACTTCGGCCCATGAAAGGTTGCAATATGCATCCGTCTGTTCGACACTCAGCCGGGCCGTAAGGCCTGTACGCACCACCAGCGAGGCATCCGTGAACCAGTCCACCCCCGAGCAGCCCGCCGACGTCGTGGCCAGACTGCGCGCCACCTTCCCGTACCGGCCGCACCAAGCCCGTCGAGTGGCGCACCGGTCAGCTGCGCCGGCTGCGCGCCCTGCTCACGGAGCGCGGCGACGAGCTGGCCGCCGCCCTCCACGCGGACCTGGGCAAGAACGCCGGTGAGGCCCGCCGCACGGAGATCGACTTCACCGTCCGGGAGATCGACCACAGCCTCGACCACCTGGAGGAGTGGCTGCGCCCGGAGTCCGCCCCCGTCCCGGCGCACCTGGGCGGCGACGCGACCGCCTGGACGCAGTACGACCCGCTCGGCGTCGTCCTCGTCATCGCCCCGTGGAACTACCCCGCCCAGCTGCTGCTCGCCCCGATGGCCGGCGCCCTCGCCGCGGGCAACGCGGTCGTCGCCAAGCCGAGCGAGCTGGCCCCGGCGACCTCGGCCGCACTGGCCCGGCTGCTCCCGGCCTATCTCGACACCGAGGCCGTCGCCGTCGTCGAGGGCGGTGTCCCGGAGACCACGGCCCTGCTCGCCGAACGCTTCGACCACATCTTCTACACCGGCAACGGCGTGGTCGGCCGTATCGTCATGCGCGCCGCCGCCGAGCACCTCACCCCGGTCGCCCTCGAACTCGGCGGCAAGTCCCCGGCGTTCGTCGACCGGGATGTCGACCTCGCGGTGGTCGCGGACCGGCTGGTACGCGGCAAGTTCCTCAACGCGGGGCAGACCTGTGTCGCCCCCGACTACGTCCTGACCGATCCCGAGACGGCCGCCGCCCTGGAGACCGCCCTGGTCGAGGCCGTCCGGACGGTGTACGGCACGGAGCCCAAGGAGTCCGGTGAGTACGGCCGGATCGTCAACGAGCGGCACTTCGACCGGCTCAGCGGACTGCTCGGCTCGGGCCGGGTGGCCGTGGGCGGCGACACCGACCGCGCCGCCAAGTACATCGCGCCCACCGTGCTCGCCGACGTGGCCCCGGCGTCACCGGTGATGCAGGAGGAGATCTTCGGCCCGATCCTGCCCATCGTCACCGTCCCGGACCTGGACGGCGCGATCGGCTTCATCAACGACCGCGACAAGCCCCTCGCGCTCTACGTCTTCAGCGAATCCGGTGACACCCGGGACCGGATCGCCGCCGAGACCTCCTCCGGCGGTCTCGGCCTCGGCCTCCCGGTCGCCCATCTCACCGTCTCCGACCTGCCGTTCGGCGGGGTGGGGGAGAGCGGCATGGGCAGCTACCACGGCCGCTACTCCATCGAGACGTTCAGTCACCGCAAGGCGGTCCTCGCGAAGCCGCTGAGCTGACCCCTCAACTCCCCGGGCCCGGCAGCGTCGACACGCTGCCGGGCCCGACCGCTGTCCTGTCGGGCGGCCACCGGGAGCCGGACGTGCCGGTTTCCGGGCGCAATTGCGAAAACCACTGGCCGAAGATCGACTTCCGAATGACTGGTCTACACCCTTGACTGGTACAGACCAAAGCAGTTGAGTGTGCCTCACACCCCCCACCGCGGCCGCTCCCCCTAGTGGGGTGCGGCCGTGCTCCGCAAAGGAGTTGATCCGTGTCGAGGCGCCGTATCGCCGCACTCCTGACCTCGCTCGCCATAGGCGGCTCCGCCCTGGTGCTCCAGGCGGCCCCCACAGCCTCCGCCGCCGGCTTCGTCGTCAGTGAGGCGCAGTTCAACCAGATGTTCCCGAACCGGAATTCCTTCTACAGCTACAGCGGCCTCACCGCCGCGCTCAGCGCCTACCCGGCCTTCGCCAACACCGGCAGCGACACCGTCAAGAAGCAGGAGGCCGCCGCCTTCCTCGCCAACGTCAGCCACGAGACCGGCGGACTGGTCTACATCGTCGAGCAGAACACCGCCAACTACCCGACGTACTGCGACTGGAGCCAGTGGTACGGCTGCCCCGCCGGACAGTCCGCCTACTACGGGCGCGGCCCCATCCAGCTCAGCTGGAACTTCAACTACAAGGCGGCCGGCGACGCGCTAGGCATCGACCTCCTCAACAACCCCTGGCAGGTCGAGAACAACTCCTCCGTCGCCTGGAAGACCGGCCTCTGGTACTGGAACACCCAGACCGGCCCCGGCGCCATGACCGGCCACAACGCCATGGTCACCCAGGCCGGCTTCGGCCAGACCATCCGCAGCATCAACGGCTCCCTGGAGTGCGACGGCAAGAACCCGGCACAGGTGCAGAGCCGGGTCAGCGCCTACCAGAAGTTCACGCAGATCCTCGGTGTGGCGGCGGGCAACAACCTCTATTGCTGACCCCCCTGTCAGGTGCCGTGTGCCAGACTCCGTCGATGACCTCCGAAACGATCACCGCGGACGCCTCCGGCACCTGGAAACTCGGCGACCTGCCTGTCCACCGTCTCGGCTTCGGCGCGATGCGGCTGACGGGCAGCGCCGCCTTCCACCACGGCACACCGAGCGACCGCACCCGCTCGATCGCCGTACTGCGCAAGGCCGTAGAGCTCGGCGTGAACCACATCGACACTGCGGCTTTCTACTTCTCCCCCCTGCGCTCGGCCAACGAACTCATCAACACCGCGCTGTCCCCGTACCCCGACGACCTGGTCATCGTCACCAAGGTCGGCCCCTACCGCGACTACTGCGGCGAGTGGGCCACCTCCGCCCGGCCCGACCAGCTGCGCGGTCACGTCGAGGAGAACCTGCGCCAGCTCGGCCGCGACCACCTCGACGTCGTCAACCTCCGCCGGATGGGCCAGGAATCGATCGCCGAGCACTTCGGCGCCCTCGCCGAACTTCGTGAGGCAGGTCTGGTCCGGCACCTCGGCGTCTCCGACGTCGAACCGCGCCATCTGGACGAGGCGCTGGCCATCGCCCCCGTGGTGTGCGTGCAGAACCGTTGGGGACTCGACATGCGGGATGCGGCCACCGACGAACTGGTCCGCCTCTGCGGCGAACGCGGCATCGCCTTCGTACCGTTCTTCGCCGTCGCGGGCGAGGCCGGGGCGCGTGGCGCCACCGAGGACCACGACGACGCCGTCCTCGCCATCGCCCGCGCACACGAGGCCAGTCCCGCGCAGATCCGCCTCGCCTGGACCCTGCACCAGGGTCCACACGTCCTCGCCATCCCCGGCACCGGCAACCCGGACCACCTGGCCGAGAACGTGGCGGCGGGCACCATCCGGTTCACCGAAGCGGAGCTGTCCCGGCTGAACGCCCTGCACACCGGGGCGGTCTGACGGTCCTCAGGCCCCTCAGGCCGTCCAGACCCCGTCCCGCATCAGATGCCGACCGCGCAGCTCCTGCTCCCCGTGCCACGCCTCCACCGCGTACGGCCGGAGCCGGAACCAGGCGTACGACGGGCTGTCCCCGCGCGGGTCCCAGCCCGTCTTCGCCCGCAGCGCCTCGGCCGCCGGCCCCGGTACGTCGGCCGAGGAGAAGACGGTCACCTCCCCGTCGAGCAGGACGACATCCCCTGTGTCGCCGAGCGCGAGCCTGGCCCGGCCGCCGTCCCGCAGATTGCGGCCGGTCGGGCTGGTGATCCGGGTGGACACCCACACCGCCTCCCCGTGCCAGACGAACCAGAGCGGCACGAGACACGGCAGCCCGGCGGCGTCCGCCGTGGCCACCCAGACGTCCGTCTCCCGTTCCAGCCGGGACAGTACGTCGCGCTTGCGCCGCTCGGGAGAGCGGACGGCATTCGTGATCTTCATGGCCGCGAAACTACCGGCCACATCCGCCGCACACCTCGGGCGCGCGTCCTAGGTCTGCGGTACCGCCCGGCGCCGCCCGTCCGACTACGCTGTCGTAGACGATCTGCCGGACTGTGGAGGAAGCAGGGGTGAGGAAGCTTCCATGGCCGACGCGAAGGACGAACGCCGCCCCGCCGGTGAACTGGAGGCGAGCGTCATGGCCGCGCTCTGGGCCGCCGGTGTGCCCCGGACCCCAGGACAGGTCCAGCGCAGCCTCGGCGCGGACCTGGCTCGCACCACCGTGACGACGATACTCGCTCGGCTGCACGACAAGGGTGTCGTGGAGCGGCACCGCCAGGGGCGCGGTTTCGCCTACTTCCCCGTCCAGGACGCGCAGGGCCTGACCGCGAAGCGCATGCACAGCGAACTCGACCGCGACAGCGACCGAGAGACCGTACTCGCCCGCTTCGTCGCCCAGCTCAGCCCCGACGACGAGCGTGTCCTGCGGAGTCTGCTGGAAGCCGGCGAGCAGCCCGGGGCGTCATGACCGCACCGCTGATCCTGCCCCTGCTGGTGCCGTTCGTGCCGCCGGGCGCTCTCGCGGTGGGCCCCGGACCGGCCGGCGCCCACCGCCGCGCTCGGTGATCACCGCCTCGGCTGTCGTCCTCGCGGGCTGCTCCCGACCGCGCTCGGCGCGTTCGTCCTCGCCGGGCCGCTCGAGCTGCCGTTCTCCGCGGTGCTCGGTATGCATCGCCGCCGCCGGCGCCGGGTGCGGCGCCGGGTCGGGGCGGCCGGCCAGATCCTTCGTGAACAGCGACTGGCGTTGGCTACGTTTTACGTATAACCTCTCCCGCTAACCGCTCCACCGAAAGGCCCCCATGCGACGCGTCGCCCTGGTCACTCTCGTCGTCGGCGACTACGACGAGGCGATCCGCTTCTACACCGAGGCTCTCGGGTTCCGGCTGGTCGAGGACGCGCCGCGGTCCGACGGGTCCCGTTGGGTCGTCGTGGAGCCAGGGACGGAGGGGCACGGCACCGGACTGCTGCTCGCCCGCGCCAAGGGCGACGAGCAGCGCGCCCGGGTCGGCGACCAGACCGGCGGGCGGGTCGGCTTCTTCCTGCACACCGACGACTTCGCCCGTGACCACGCCCGGATGACCGCCGCCGGCGTGACCTTCCTGGAGGAGCCGCGGCACGAGCCGTACGGCACCGTCGCCGTCTTCCAGGACCTGTACGGCAACCGCTGGGACCTGCTCCAGCCCGCCGCCTGACCGATCAACCGGAACCACCCGCCGAGGAAACCTCCGCCATGACCGCTACGCGCGTAGACGCCGATGTGATCCGCCGCCTCCCCAAGGCCGTCCTGCACGACCACCTCGACGGCGGACTGCGCCCCGCCACCCTCGTCGAGCTCGCCGCCGAGGTCGGTCACACCCTGCCCACCACCGATCCGGACGAGCTGGCCGCCTGGTACTTCGAGGCCGCCAACTCCGGTGACCTGGTCCGGTACATAGCCACCTTCGAGCACACCCTCGCCGTCATGCAGACCGAGGAGGGGCTGCGGCGTGTCGCCGAGGAGTACGTCCTCGACCTCGCCGCCGACGGTGTGGTGTACGGCGAGGTTCGCTACGCCCCGGAGCTGAACGTCAAGGGCGGGCTCACGCTGGTCGAGGTCGTGGAGAGCGTGCAGGAGGGGCTCGCCGCCGGTATGGCGAAGGCCGCTGCCGCCGGCACGCCCGTCCGGGTCGGCACCCTGCTCTGCGGGATGCGGATGTTCGACCGGGTCGGCGAGGCCGCCGCGCTGGCCGTCACCTACCGGGACGCCGGTGTCGTCGGCTTCGACATCGCCGGCGCCGAGGACGGCTTCCCGCCCGCCGACCACCTCGCCGCCTTCGAGCACCTGCGCCGCGAGAGCGTGCCCTTCACCATCCACGCCGGTGAGGCGCACGGCCTGGCCAGCATCCACCAGGCGATCCAGGTGTGCGGCGCCCAGCGCATCGGGCACGGTGTGCGCATCACCGAGGACATCGCCGGCGACAAGCTCGGCCGTCTGGCGAGCTGGGTGCGCGACCGCCGGATCGCCCTGGAGATGTGCCCCACCTCCAACCTCCAGACCGGCTGCGCCACCTCCATCGCCGAGCACCCGATCACCGCGCTGAAGGAGCTGGGCTTCCGGGTCACCCTCAACACCGACAACCGGCTGGTCTCCGGTACGACGATGACCCGGGAGATGTCCCTGCTGGTCGAGGAGGCCGGCTGGACGGCCGAGGACCTGCGCACGGTCACGGTGAACGCCGTGAAGAGCGCGTTCATCCCGTTCGACGAGCGCCGGGCCCTCATCGAGGACGTCGTCCTGCCGGGTTACGCCTCCGTGCTCTGAAACAGTCCCCGCACATAGGCGGCCTGTCCGACGTGCTGAAGGTCGTCGGACAGGACGCTCACCAGCCGTACGCCCAGCGTGACCGGCGGATCCCAGCGGGTGTCCACGACCCGTTCGAGGTCCTTGGCGGGGAGTTCGCGCAGCACACCCAGGGTCTGCTCGTGCACCGCGTCGTAGTAGCCGGTCAGCAGGTCGCCGGAGTCCACTGTGACCTTCGCGACCTTCGCGGGCGTATGGCCGTACCCGTGGTCACGGGGCGGCAGGTCGAGGCCGAAACGCTTCTCCCAGCCCTGGGCCAGCCACACCTGGTCGAGGTCGAAGGCGTCGGCGACATGGTCGTCCTGGATCCGGGTGAGGTGCCAGACCAGCCAGGTGATGGAGTTGGCGCCGGGGGCCGGGGGTTTGTTGAGCAGGTCGGGGTCGAGGCCGTCGAGAGCGGCGTGGACTTCTTCCTGGATGCGGCTGAAGCCGTCGATGAGGATGTCCCTTGCATGCATGTGACCACGATCGTCCATCGCGGGTCGTCATGCGTCCGGAACCCAGCTTCCGTGGAACCCCAGCGGCACCCGTCCCGGCAGGTGGATCCGCGCCAGCGGCTCGCCGCTGAAGTCCTGTGCGGCGAGGATCAGCAGGTCGGCGGCGCCGCGGTCGGGGTTGTGGACATAGGCGAGCGTGAAACCGTCGTCCTCCTGGGCCGCGTGTTCGCCGGGCACGAACACCGCCTCGCCCGCGGCCGCGCCCCTGGGCAGCCGGTGGACCTGGGCCGTGCCGCGCGCGAAGTCGTGCTTGAGGAGGGCGTTGGAGAAGGCGTGGTCCGGTGGATGGCCGTCCCCGGCCAGATACGCCAGTGACATCTCGGCGGCCGCCGCCGAGTAGCCGTAACGGTGCCGGCGGGAGACCAGTTCCTCGTTGACGCGCGGGAATTCCTGCGGCCGGTCGTCGAGGGTGCGCCTGCGGACATGGCCGTGGCGCAGGTCGACCGTCCAGCGTTCGAGCCTCGCGGTGCCCACCGCGTGCGGTCCGTCCGTGTGCTGCCCGGCCACGTCGAACGGCGCCGGATACGTCGTCAGGTCGATCACCACGGAATCACCCTCGTCGTACGCGTTGAGCGTGTGCGAGTAGAACACCGGGTCGACGCCGAACCAGCGGACCTCGCCCCCGGACCGGGGCATCACCCCCACCCGGGCCGGGTGTTCCCGGTTCCAGACGTACGGCACCAGGGCGCCGGCCTCGGCGGCCGCCGGATCGAAGGTGACCGGGATGTCGAAGACGACCACATGCTTCGCGGTGAGCGCGAAGTCGTGCATCATCGGCGCGTCCCGCACCGGGATCCGGGTGGTGCGGGCGACCCGGCCGGTGGGGTCCACGACCAGATGCCGGACGTGGTCCCAGGTCGGGTAGTAGGTGATCGCGTGCAACTCGCCCGCGTGCGTGTCGTACTTGGTGTGCGCGGTGAACGCGCCCTCCAGCGTGCCCCGGAAGTCGTAGGCGCCCACCGTGTTGAGCTCGCCGTCCAGCTCGTACGGCAGCGGGCCGCTCTCCTGGAGCGCGAGGATCCGTCCCCGGTAGGGGATCACATGCGTGTTGCAGGCGAAGTCGTCCGGCGGCACCGGGCCCGGGTAGGACTCGCCGAGCTTCGCCGTCACCTGGGAGGAGCGCACCCAGCGGTTGCGGTACCACTCGGCGCGTCCGTCCCGCAGCCGTACGCCGTGCACCATGCCGTCGCCGAGCATCCAGTGATGGGCGCGCGGATCCTCCAGGCCCAGGACGTTCGGGCCGTTGCGCAGGAAACGGCCGTTCAGCTCGCGCGGGACACGGCCGGTGACCGGCAGGTCGAAGGCCGTGAGTTCCTCGGTGACCGGGGCGAACGCGCCCTCCAGGAACGGGTAGTGACGATCCGCTGGGTTTTCTGCTGCTGTTGCCGCCGCCGCCTGCCGGGTCGCCGTTCCCGTCAGCGCGCCCGCTGCCGCGAGGCCCGCCGCGCCGCGCAGCACCGTACGCCGTGTGTGTTCCGCCATCTTCGTACTCCCCGTCGTCGTTCGTGGACATCCACGAGTCTGCGCCGACGGGAAGCCGAGGTCAGGAGGGGTGGACCCCCTCCGGGGGTGATGTCAGGCCCCCTGTTTCGAGGAGGGTGACCAGCGCCCGGGCCGCCGGGCTCGTGGCCGTTTCGGGCGGCAGCAGGGCGACCGTCTCGTACGCGGCCTCGTCCGTGTCCTTGAGCGCGAGTGCGGTGAGCGAGGGCCGCTTGTGGCGGAAGTGACGGGGTACGACGGCGATGCCGAGGTTCTCGTCGACCAGGTCGAGGAGGCTGTGCACGTCGTTGACCTCCAGCGCGACCGTGCGCCGCACGCCTGCCGCGGCGAAGGCCGAGTCGGTCGTGCGGCGCGGGCCCCAGTCCGGGTGGAAGTCGACGAACACCTCCCCGCCGAGGTCCGCCGGGAGCACCGCCGGGCCGGCCGTGGCCAGCCGGTGGCTGGGATGGCACAGCACGGTCATCGGCTCGCCGGTCAGGGCCACCGACCGCAACTGGTCGGTGTCGTCCTGGGTGCGGTAGGCGAAGGCCAGGTCCAGCCGGCCCGCCGCCACCTCCTCGGCCAGCGCGCCCGAACCGGCCTGCCGCAGCCGGATTTCGACGTCCGGGTGCCGGCGCCGGAAGGCGGCAAGGAGCCCCGCCACATGCACCCCGGCGATGCACTGCTCGGTGCCCAGCGCCAGCGTCCCGCGCAGCACGCCCTGCACGGCGGCCACCGCCTCGTGCGCCGAGCGCACCTGCGCGAGGATGCGCTCCGCCTCGACGAGCAGCGCGCGGCCCGCCTCCGTGAGGGTCACCCGGCGGGTCGTCCGTACGAACAGGGGTGCCCGCAGTTCCCGCTCCAGGGCCCGGATCGAGGCGGACAGGCCCGACTGGGACACCAGCAGCCGTTCCGCGGCCCGGGTGAAGTGCTGGTCCTCGGCGACGGCGACGAAGTGCTGGAGGTGGCGCAGTTCCATGATTGAGAATCGTAGCCGCACAATTCCATCGGATTCTTCTGTTGGACTGCTGCCGCCGCTCGGGAAAGAGTGGTGAAGGTAGACAGTGTGCCAACCCCTCTGGAGTCGCGTTGTACACCGCACACCCCGACCGCTACGCCGACATGCCGTACCGCCGCAGCGGCCGCAGCGGCCTGAAGCTCCCCGCGCTGTCGCTCGGCCTGTGGCACAACTTCGGGCCCGACCGGCCCGTGGCGACCCAGCGCGCCATCCTGCGCCGCGCCTTCGACCTCGGCGTCACCCACTTCGACCTGGCCAACAACTACGGCCCGCCGCCCGGCGCCGCCGAGTCGGCGTTCGGCGAGGCGCTGAAGGAGGACTTCGCGTCCTACCGCGACGAGCTGGTCATCTCCACCAAGGCCGGCTATCTGATGTGGCCCGGCCCGTACGGCGAGTGGGGTTCGCGCAAGTACCTGCTGTCGTCGCTGGACCAGTCCCTGGCCCGGATGGGCCTGGACTACGTCGACATCTTCTACTCGCACCGCCCGGACCCGGAGACTCCGCTGGAGGAGACGATGGGGGCCCTGCACTCCGCGGTCCAGCAGGGCAAGGCGCTGTACGTCGGCATCTCCAACTACTCGGCGGAGCAGACCCGGGAGGCCGCCCGGATCCTCGACGAGCTTGGCACCCCGCTCCTCATCCACCAGCCGCGCTACTCGATGCTCGACCGCCGCCCGGAGACCGAGGGCGTCCTGGACGCGCTCGACGAGCTCCAGGTCGGCTCCATCGTCTTCTCCCCGCTGGAGCAGGGCCTGCTCACCGGCCGCTACCTCGACGGCATCCCCGAGGGGTCCAGGGCCGCGAGCGACAGCCCGTTCCTGAACTCGGACGCGGTCACCGAGGACCTGGTCGGCAGGCTGCGCGCCCTCGACGAGGTCGCCAAGGGCCGCGGCCAGACCCTCGCCCAGCTCGCCCTGTCCTGGGTGCTGCGCGGCGGCCGGGTGACCTCCGCGCTGATCGGCGCGAGCAGCCCGCGGCAGGTCGAGGACTGCGTCGGCGCCATCGGCAACCTGGACTTCGACGCCGAGGAACTGGCCCGGATCGACGCGATCGTCAACCAGTGAGCGACATCGTCGTCAATCGGTGACCGGCATCGTCGTCACCCGGTGACGCGCTCGGTGAGGCGGACGCACACCGCGTCCCCCTCACCCTTGCCGATCGCCTCGCGGACGTCGGCCTTCACGGGGAGCTTGTGCGTGCCGTCCCCCAGGGCCATGAAGGAACTCCGGAACGGATGCCCGTCGACCGTCCCGCGGACCTTGACGAGCCCTCTGGTGCCGAAGAACCTGGCGGAGTCGGGCCAGACCACATAGGTCCAGCCGCCCTTGTTCATGCTCCTGCGCAGGACGGCGGTGAACTCCACGTCCAGCCGTACGGTCGTACCCATGGCGGTCCTCCGCTCGCGGTGGTCTCCTGCTCAGGAGACCGCCGCGAGCGCGGAAACTCATCGTGGACGCCGGCTCAGGCCCCGGTCGGCGCCCGGTCCAGGAAGCCCAGGACCTGCCGGATCCGGCCGTCCTCACTGAGCGTGACCACGTCAAAACCGGCCACCGGTGCCGTGCCGTCGTTCTCGTTCACCAGCTCCCAGCCGAAGCGCGCGGTGTCGTGGTGGCCGTCGACGGCCCCGAGCGGACGGAACACGAAACCCGGGAACTGCTCGTGCGCCGCGGCGATCACGGCCCTGATCTGCGCATGCCCGGAGACGTCGGCGAGCGGGTCGGTGTAGGTGCCCTCCGGCGCCCAGGCCTCGGCGACCGCCTTGCTCAGCGCCTCGGGCTCGGTGGCGTTCCAGGCCTCGAAGTAGCGGGCGGCGGCGGTCTGGTAACGGTCGGTGTTCACGGACATGGCGAATCAGCCTCCATCGAGGTCGTCACTGCTGGTCAGGAGATAGATCGCGGCTTGCGGCGATCCGTTGGCACCACCATGCCCGCATCCGTGCGACGAATCGATTACCCCTCGGGTAATGAAGGCCGGGCCGTACAGCTCACGCATTTCGGCCAATTCGCAGGCGGAATATGCCAAGAGACTGGCCGGAAAGGTGTGGTGACAGTGTTTCGAAAGTGAACATACTCGAATGTCAGGAGCACTTCACCGCACAGGAGCCGCACGGAAAACCGGCCCGCGACGGCACACCGGCGAGCTACGGGGGAGTGATCGTGCACGACGAATTCCTCTGCCATGTCACGGCATACGGCGTCTGCGGCGGGCAGCGCATCGGCGTTCCCCTCGGCACCTACCGTGCGCCGACCCTGGCCCTTGCGCTGTGGTGGTTACGGGACCGGGCCTCGTGGATCGCGGAAAGGCTGGATCCCTTACCCGAGAACCCCAGATATCCGCAGGGGGCACTCGTCCCGGTGGGGGCGACCGTCTCGGACGTACCCGCTCTGCTCCGCGCCTGGTGTGCCGACGTGGTCCGGCAGGAACTCGTCGCCGACGAACTGGCCGGCGGGCGGCTGGTGCGGATCGCCGTCCAGGACGACACCACCGAGTACGAACTGCTCGCCGAGTCCGTCGACGCCCTCCGTATGCAGCGCACCATCCCCGCCCTTGTCGTTCCCGTGGCCTGACACGTGACAGCCGCCGACCGGGCAGCCAAGATCAGGCGTATAAGCTGACAGATCTGTAGAATTTTGACCATGGCGGAGCGGCCGGTCACCTCGGCGGCCCCCGAACTCGTCCTGGAGACCGACACGGGATCCACGGTGATGAGCCCGGGCCGCGACTACCACGTCGGGCGCGACCCGTACAGCGACATCGTCATCGACGACTCCCGGGTCTCCTGGCACCACGCGGTGCTGCGGCCCGCGGACGACCACTGGACGCTCGAGGACGAGCAGAGCACCAACGGCACCTACGCCGACGGCCGCCGCATCCGGGAATGGGAAGTGGGCCCCGGTACGGTCATCCGCTTCGGCAGCCCCGCCGACGGGCCGACCGCCGTCCTCGTCGGCCGCCCGCCGCCCGCCACGGACCGCCCCTCCTCCGTCTCGATGCCCAGCCAGACCGGCACCTTCCGGCAGCCGTCCTCGGTACGACGACTCCAGGCCCGCACCATCCGCATCGGCCGCGCCACCGACAACGACGTCGTGGTCGACGACCTGGTCGTCTCCCGCCACCACGCCGAACTGCGCGCCCACCCCGACGGCAGCTACGAGATCGTCGACCTCGACAGCCACAACGGCACGTACCTCAACGGCCGCACCGTCATCCGCGCCCCGCTCGGGCCCCGGGACGTCGTCGGCATCGGCCACTCGGCGTTCTGCCTGGTCGACGGCGAGTTGCAGGAGTACGTCGACACCGGCGAGGTCTCCCTCGACGTCCAGGAACTCACCGTCTCCGTCGACCGCGGCCGCAAGATCCTGCTCGACCACGTCTCCTTCCCGGTCGGCGAGAAGTGCCTGCTCGCCGTGGTCGGACCGAGCGGTGCGGGCAAGTCCACCCTGCTCGGCGCCCTCACCGGCCAGCGCCCCGCCGAGCACGGCACGGTGCTCTACGACGGCCGCGACCTCTACCGCGACTACGCCGAGCTGCGCCAGCGCATCGGCCTGGTCCCGCAGGACGACATCCTGCACGTCCAGCTGACCGTGCGCAGCGCCCTCACCTACGCCGCCGAACTGCGCTTCCCCGAGGACACCGCGAAGGCCGAGCGGCGCCGGCGGGTCGAGGAGGTCATCCGCGAACTCGGCCTCGAACAGCGCGCCGAGCAGCCCGTGCACAGTCTCTCCGGCGGGCAGCGCAAGCGGGTCAGCGTCGCCCTGGAGCTGCTGACGAAACCGTCCCTGCTCTTCCTCGACGAGCCGACCTCCGGACTCGACCCGGGCATGGACCGCTCGGTGATGAACATGCTGCGCGACCTCGCCGACGACGGCCGTACCGTCATCGTCGTCACCCACAGCGTGCTCAGCCTCGACGCCTGCGACCGCCTCCTGGTCCTTGCACCGGGCGGCCGGACCGCCTACTTCGGCCCGCCAGGCGACGCCCTCGGCTTCTTCGGGTTCGACGAGTGGCCCGAGGCCTTCGAGTCCTTCGAGCGGGACACCGGCCGGGACTGGGCGGGGGAGTTCCGCGGCTCGTCGTACCACCGGAAGTACATCGTGAACTCCAGCGCACAGCCCGTCGTGCCGCGCACCGGCCCGGTCGCCCCGGCGCCGCCGCCGCGGCCACGCAGCTGGGGAGCTCAGTTCTCGACCCTGGTGCGCCGCTACACCGCCGCCCTCCTCACCGACCGCACCTTCCTCGCCATCATGATCGGGCTGCCGTTCGTCATGGGCGCGATGGCCCGGGCCGTCGCCGGCAACAAGCTCACCTTCGACACCGCGACCAACGCGCTGCTCACCCTCTCCGTGGGAGGGGTGCTGACCGGCGCGGCCAACGCGGTGCGCGAGCTGGTCAAGGAACGTGTCATCTACCAGCGGGAGAGAGCCGTCGGTCTGCCCAGATCGGCGTACGTGATGTCGAAGGTCGTCGTCCTCGGCACCATCACCGTGCTCCAGGCGACCGTGCTCACCCAGGTGGGCCTGGCGGGCGTCGACCTCAACGCCCCCGGCGGCCACGGGGTGTTGATGCCACCCCTGCTGGAGATCACGGTGGCCGTCGCCGTGCTCTCCTTCACCGCGATGATGCTCGGCCTGCTGATCTCCGCGCTGGTCCGCAGGGAGGAGGTGACGATGCCACTGCTGGTGCTGCTCGCCGTCGTCCAGGTCGTCTTCTGCGGAAGCCTGCTGAAGCTGGACGGCGTGCCCGGGCTCGAACAGCTCGCCTGGCTGGTGCCCTCCCGATGGGCGCTCGGTGCCATGGCCGGCACCGTCGAACTGCACCGGATCGTGCCGGGCCAGCTCACCGCCGACCCGTTCTTCCGGCACTCTGCGGGCGTCTGGCTGCGCAACATGGTCATGCTGGTGGTGCTGTCCGTCGCCTTCGGCTGTCTCCTGTCCCGGCTGCTGCGCCGGCACGAACCCGCCGTGATGCGGAAGTAGGCGACGCGATGACCACGAGCCCAGGGTTCCGGCCCACCCACGTCGTGCCGGGCGACGGCATGCCCGCCTGGGAGGCCCCCGACCCCGCCCGGCCGACCGTGCCCCTCGACCCGTTGCTGCCGGTGCAGCTCATGGAGCGCCGCGGCGACTGGGCCCGCATCAGTTGCGCCAACGGTTGGTCCGCCTGGGTCGACGGCCGCCACCTCGTGGCCGTACCCCGGGACCCGCCCCTGACCGGCGGCCCGTCCGCCGAGGCCACCGACCCACGCCCGCTGCTGATCCGCGCCGCACAGGCCCTCGCCGACTACCGGGACGCCGTCGAGGACCTGGCCGGCGGCCTCGACGGGGAGTCCTTCCGGGGCCGTACGCACGGGTTGCGCATCGGGGTGGTGGTCGACGGGGAGTCCATGTGGCTGTACGACCCGGCCGAGGGACGCTGGCTGTACGGCGACGGGCGGCGGCTGTCGACCTACCTCACCGACCGGGGCCCGGCCGACCGGGACCCCACTGACCGTGACCGCACCGACGGGCACCTCACCGACCGCGCGGAGCCGGGCGGCGACGGCCTCGGTCACCACCCGACCCGGGTGGTCACCCGCGACGGTGACCGCGAGCGGTAGGTCTCAGGCTCCCCGGGCCGGCACCTCGCCCCGCCGGCGCACCGGGCCGGCCAGCAGCGCGCCCAGGAACCCGGCGACCAGACCCCAGAGCGCGCCCAGGCCCAGCGCCGACCACAGCTGCGCCTTCAACAGAAGCTCGCCGGAAAGATTGCCCCCCAGGTCGCCGATGCCGAGCAGGGAGAGCCCGTAGTGGGCGGAGATCCGGCCGGTCAGGCAGAGCGTCAGCATCGTCAGCGCGAGCGCGATCGCCAGATGCAGGGCGTGCTGCCAGGCGCGGACCCGGGCCGGGGAGCGCACCGCCATCAGGAACGCGGACGCCGGCAGCAGCACCGCGGCCACCCCCACCAGCCACCACCAGCGGCCGTCATGGGCGGTGATCGTTCGGAGGTTCATGGTCGAGATGTCCGGGGTGCGCAGCACCTCGGCGAGGACGTGCGGCACCGGCAGCCCGAACGGGCCGTCGACCCGCCCCTTCCAGGTGGCGCCGAGACCGAGCGTGAGCGCCAGCCACGCCAGATTGGGCAGCCCGAGCAGAATCACCCCGAGGGTCTCCTTGGCGTGCCCGCGCGTCATCAGCGCGACCAGCGCGACCACCAGGGCCAGACCGACGTACGCCAGCACGAAGACGACCATCGCGAACGCCGCCGGGCGCACCGACGCCTGGAAGCGCAGCAGCCGCCCCGGCAGCGGCGCCCCGCGCGACACCAGCAGCGCCAGCAGCAGGATCCCGGCCAGCCACAGCAGCCCGGAGGCGACCGTGAGCGGCACGTTTGTCGTGAAGCCCACCTTCGGCGCGGCGTCCAGCAGATCGGTGAGGTCACTGAGCGTGCCGCTGCCCACGTTCACGGCGAAGGTGTGCCGGGCACCGAGCGCGAGACCGATCAGCGCGAGCAGCCACAGCACCGCGACCCGGGCCGACCAGCCGGCCAGCTCCCGGGCGCCGGCCACCGCCCGGTGCCGCAGCGGCCGCAGAAAGCCCCATGCGACGACCAGCACGCCGACCAGCGTGACCGACAGCGGTACGACGGTCAGCCCGGCGTTCGTCCTGGCCAGGTCGCCCGCGTCGCCCGACAGCTCGACGGTGCCACCGACGGCCGTCACCACGGTCGCGAGGACCACTGGCAGAAAGGCCCCCTTTGGCAGGTCCGCCGCGCCCGCCGCCCACAGCCCCACCGCCGCCACCACCGTCATGGCGACCAGCGCGGCCAGCACCACGGCCAGGGCCTGCGGCCAGCCGTGCCGGGCGACGGGCCGACCGGCCGGCGCGGCCGCCGGCCGCGCCGAGGCGATTCGTGGGCTCACGCTGTCACGCTAGGCAACGCCCCGGAACCTCGCCCGCCGGGTAGGCCGTCCGCGTCGGCTTGCGGACGGTAGGCGAGCGGCGCACATTGGGCTCGTTGTGCTTCAAATGAGGCATTTTTCGCAAAAGCTGTTTACTGTCAAAGCGTCAGTCGCAACGGGGAGATGAGCGTGAGCGTCGAACCGCCGTCATCCGGCCGCCCCACAGGACCTCCCTCCGGCCCGTTGTCCGGACCCTCCGGACCGCCCCCCGGCCCGCCCTCGAAGCCGCCCGGAGGTGGAGGCGGCGGCAGTCAGGGCGGACAGCCGCACCAGCCGTGGTGGAGGTCCGCGCCCCGGATCGCGATGCTCACCACCGCCGTCGTGGTCGCCGCGGTGCTGGCCGTGGTCTTCACCCGTCCGGGTGGTGGCTCCGGGAAGGGCGGCGAAGTCTTCCTCCAGGCAGCCAACAGCTCCGGACAGGACCCGTACACCGAGTCCAGTGCCACGAAGAGCTCCGTCGCACCGGCATCCTCCGTACCCGCCGCGCCGGCCGCGTCGGCGGTGCCGGCGAACGAGGTGCGCGGGGTGGACGGCGGCGCGCCCGGCCTCTACAGCGGCACGAAGAACAGCAGCAGCTGCGACGTCGGGAAACAGATCAAGTACTTCCAGGCCTCGCCCTCACGCAACAAGGCGTTTGCCGCACAGGTCGGTGTCCGGCCCTCCGGGGTCCCCGCCTACCTGCGCTCCCTGACCCCCGTACAGCTGCGCGCGGACACCCGGGTCACCGCGCACGGCTACCGCGGCGGCGGCTCGACCACGTACCAGTCCGTCCTCCAGGCGGGCACCGCCGTCATGGTCGACGGGCACGGTGTGCCCCGGGTGCGGTGCGCCTGCGGAAACCCGTTGACCCCGCCGGTCGCGCAGAAGAGCACTCCGAGGACCAGGGGCACCGCCTGGTCCTCGTACCGGCCCTCGAACGTGGTCGTCGTCGCACCCGCCGCGCGGATCGTCAACGTCTTCGTCATCTTCGACCACCGGCACGACGACTGGTTCGGCCGCCATCGCGGTGACCACACCGGACACGAGGACCGTCCGGCGAAGCCCCCGGCCGATCCGGACCCCATGAACCCGCCGGGACACCACGGCTGCCCGCCCAGCCCCGGCAGGACCGGGAACCCCGGCGCCACGCCGTGCCCGCCGGCCTCCACGGGCCCCTCGGGGCCGTCCAGCCCCGGCACCGGCTCGAAGTCGCCGTCGTCCTCCGTGTCCTCGGGGTCACCGTCCTCGAAGCCGCCCTCGTCCGAGTCACCGTCCTCGAAGCCGCCGTCCTCCGAGTCGCCCTCGTCGGAATCTCCGAACACCGGATCTCCGAACACCGGATCTCCGAACACCGAATCACCGAAGACCGAGTCGCCCAAGACGGAGAGCCCGAAGTCCGAGTCCCCGAAGACCGAGTCCCCGAAGTCCGAAGCCCCGGCCCCGGCGTCGCCGGCGCCGGAATCTTCCAAGTCCCAGGCCCCGCCCTCCGCGCGGCCGCCCTCTCCGGCGTCGCCCGGCCCCGAGTCCGCGGGGTCTTCGGCCGCCCCGGTGTCCCCGCCCGCCCCGCCCAGCTCCGCTCCCCCCGCGCCCCCGGAGTCCGCGGGTCCCGGTTCTCCGGCGGTGTGACCAGCCTGACGACGTTTGTGCGCGGTCGGCAGACACGCCGGGGACTGTGGGACCACACTCGGGGTACGAGCATGGTTGCAAAGCGACCGGGCCGGAACCGGCCTCCTGGAGAGAAACGCATGATCGAACACCTGGGCGGGGCAGTGATAACGACTGGCTTCGACGTACCCGTGGAGCCGCTGCGGCGGGCGGCGCACTACACCGGTGAACCGGGCTGCATCGCCGAGGCGCGGGACTTCGCGGCCCGCTTCCTGGACCAGCTCAGGACCGAGTGGTGTGCCACGATCGACCCCCGGGCCGACGGCGAGCTGCTCCTGGTGGTGAGCGAGCTGATCACCAACGCCGACCGGCACAGCAACGGCCCGTACATCCTCGAACTGGAGGGTACGGACAGCGCGGTCCTCGTCTCCGTGTACGACAGCAGTGCCGCCCTGCCCCGGCGCTTCCCCAGGGACCCCGAGCGGGTCGGCCGGCACGGTCTGGAGATCGTCCACGCCCTGGCCGCCGAGGTCACCGCCGAGCGGGTGCCGGTCGGCAAGCGGGTGCGCGCGCTGCTGCCGCTCTCGCACTGAACTTCGGCGGAGGAGAGTCCCATCGGGAATCCCGTCGGATCGCCCGGACCCCCGGGCTCACCACAGGCGCTGCCCCACGCGCCGGTGCGGGGCAGCGCCCATGAGCCCGCCGTCAGGCGCAGCCGAGTTCGCCCAGCATCCCCTGGCGCAGGCGTGTGATGATCCGCTTGATGAGGCGGGAGACATGCATCTGGGAGCAGCCGAGCCGCTCGCCGATCTCCGCCTGGGTGGCCTCCTCGACGAACCGGAGATGGATGATCTCCCGGTCCCTTTCGCTCAGTTCGGCCATGAGCGGGGCCAGCGACTGGAAGTCCTCGACGAGCCGCAGCCCTTCCTCCTCGACGCCGATGAAGTCCGCCAGTACGGCCTCGCCGTCCTCAGGGCCGTCCCCGGTCAGCGCGGCGTCCAGCGAGGAGGAGTTGTAGCCGTTGGAGGCCAGCTGGCCCTCGATCACCTCGTCCTCGGACAGGTTCATGAGCGTGGCGAGTTCGGCGGCCGTCGGGTCCCGGTCGAGGCGGCTGGAGAGTTCCTCGCGCGCCTTGGCCAGCTCGACCCGCAGCTCCTGGAGCCGGCGCGGGACGTGCACGGCCCAGGTGGTGTCCCGGAAGAACCGCTTGATCTCGCCCACGATGTAAGGCAGCGCGAAGGAGGTGAACTCGACCTCGCGCGACAGCTCGAACCGGTCGATGGCCTTGATCAGGCCGATCATCCCGGTCTGGACGATGTCCTCCATGTCGTCGCCCCGGTTGCGGAACCGTCCGGCCGCGAAGCGCACCAGCGACATGTTCATCTCGATGAGCGTGTTGCGGGCGTACTGGAACTCGGCTGTGCCTTCCTCCAGCTCGCCGAGCCGGTGGAAGAACTGGCGGGACAGTTCCCGCGCGTCCCGCGGGGCGACGGTCCTCGGGTCCGCTATTCCGGGCAGCGCCCCCTCCGTCGAACGCTCCCCGACAGACGGCGCGGTGTTCCCTGCTCCCGACCGGATCCCGGCGGTATTCATTACCTCTCCCACGAAAGTCACGGTTCGGCCCTGCCCCTTCGGCCTGCGTAGTTCCAGCCCTGTCCAGTTGACTGCCTGGCCCGGATACCCGGCATCGGACATCCCATGCGTGCTTGACGGTCGTGTACCCCGGGTGACGCATCGCATGCGTACCGTCCACCCGGGTGGCGTAAAACAGCCGGTGACAGCTGGGGGAGAGCCAGTCACTCCGCGACGCGCACCGCCGTGATCAGCTCGTGCCAGTACCGCTTGGCGACCACGCCGCCGTACCGCGACTCGATGAGCTCCCGGACACCGGTCAGCAACCCGGCCCGGGCGGGTTCGGGCAGGGCCCGGTGGTTGGAGTAGGTGAGGAGTACGTCCAGGTAGGCGTCGGTCGGGTACGTGATCTCCTGGGCGTGGCCGTGCACGGTGACGTCCGTGAAGTGCGGGGAGCCGGTGAACTCGGCCGTGTCGGTGGCGATGTCCGACTCGGGGGTCAGCCGCAGCCCCGGCGGGGTGGCCGGGTCCCAACGCTCGTAGCACTCCTGGACGTCGGCGAAGAAGTCCTCCGTGCCGCCCGCCACATGGTGGGTGGTGACGACGGCGAGCAGTCCGCCGGGGCGCAGCGCCCGGGCCGCCTTGGGCACCCGGACCGCCGGGTCGATCCAGTGGAACGCGGTCGCGCACACCACCGCGTCGAACGGCTCCGGCGGCAGCTCCCAGCGCTCGAAGTCCGCGGTCACGACGTCCACCGCGGGAAAGGCGGCCAGTTGCCGACGGGCCACGGCGGCCAGGGAGGGGCCCAGCTCCACGGCCGTGATCGCACAGCCGGACCCGGCGAGATCGACGGTGAGCTGGCCCGTGCCCGGAGCGACCTCCAGCAGGCGGACACCCCGGGCGGCGCCCGTGACCCGGCTCAGCTCCTCGATCAGAGAGCGGGGATACCGGGGCCGTGCACGCTGGTACCGCTCCGCGTCCTGGTCGAAGGTGTCCCGCAGCTGCGGCCCTGTTCCCATGAACTCCAGCGCATCCATGCCGGGCAGCATGCCGATCGCCTTCCGGCGCGTGCCACTGCTTTTAGGCTGTGGGGGTGAGCAGCCAACCGCCCAACCACGCCCCTGTCGTCCCCCTACGCCCGCAACAGCCGACCCCCGAGCCCAGGGAACCCCTCTGGCGCGACCTGGTCGGAGACGTCCTGCGGCGGGAGCGGCTGGACCAGGAGCGCACCCTCAAGGACGTCGCCGAGGCGGCCCGGATCTCCATGCCGTATCTCTCGGAGATCGAGCGCGGCCGCAAGGAGGCCTCCTCGGAGGTCCTCGCGGCCGCCGCCCACGCCCTCGGCATGGACCTGGGCGGTCTGTTGTCCCTGGTCCAGTCCGAGTTCGCCCGGAAGACCTCCCTGGGCCGACCCGCGCCCGGGCCCTACAACGGGCTGTGCCTGGTCGCCTGACCGCGGTTCAGTGTTCGACCCGCTCCCGCAGCTGCCGGAAGAACGCCCGGACGTCGCCCACCAGCAGGTCCGGCTCCTCCATCGCCGGGAAGTGGCCGCCCCGGTCGAACTCCGTCCAGCGCACGATGTTCTCCGTGCGGTTCGCCTTGTGCCGCAGCGGACGCTGGGGTTCGGCCGGGAACAGGGCGACGGCGGTGGGTGCCGTCGACGGTGCGGAGGGCGCGGTGGCACGGGGGCCGGTGGCGTGCGCCCGCTCGTAGTAGATACGAGCGGACGAGGCGGCCGTACCGGTCAGCCAGTACAGCATCACGTTGGTCAGCATCCGGTCCCGGTCCACCGCCTCCTCCGGCAGCTCCTCCGAGTCCGTCCACTCCCGGAACTTCTCGACGATCCAGGCGAGTTGTCCCACCGGTGAGTCCGTGAGCGCGTAGCCGGGCGTGTGCGGGCGGGTGCTCTGCAGGATCGCGTACCCCGTGCTCTCGCGGGACCAGGCGGCCCAACGGCGCCATGAGTCAAGGGTGTTCGCCTGCTCCTCGGGATCCAGCGCGGCCAGCTCCTCGGCGGTGGGCTCCGTGGCCTGCTGGGCCCCCGGCAGCAGATTGAGGTGGACGCCGATCACCCGCCCCGGATGGGCGCGGCCTAGCTCACGCGAGATCGCCGCGCCCCAGTCACCGCCCTGCACACCGAACCGTTCGTAGCCCAGCCGGTGCATCAGCTCGGCCCAGGCGTCCGCGACCCGGCCGGCCTCCCAGCCGGGCTCTGTGGTCGGACCGGAGAAACCGAAACCCGGGATGCTCGGCACCACCACATGGAAGGCGTCGGCCGGGTCCCCGCCGTGCGCCGCCGGATCCGTGAGCGGGCCGACCACGTCCAGGAACTCCACGATCGACCCCGGCCAACCATGGGTGAGGACCAGCGGGGTGGCGTCCGGCTCGGGGGAGCGGATGTGCGCGAAGTGGACGTGGGCGCCGTCGATCGTGGTCGTGAACTGCGGCCACGCGTTCAGCAAGGCCTCGGCCGCCCGCCAGTCGTACGTGTGCCGCCAGTACCGGGCCAGCTCCCGCAGATACGGCGTCGGGACGCCGTACGCCCAGTCGGCGCCCGGCATCTCGGCCGGCCAGCGGGTGCGGTCCAGTCGCTCGTGGAGGTCGTCGAGGTCGCTCTGGGGGATCGAGATGCGGAACGGATCAACAGCTGACGAAGAGGGCATGGTCGGGATGCTAGGTGTAACAGTGAGCGATCAGCGATGAGTTTCCCGTCGAGTCGGGGTCGGTACAGATGACCCTGTTCCACGCCCCAGGAGGTGTTCATGACCACCGACGGATTCACCACGTGTCTCTGGTTCGACGGCCAGGCCGAGGAGGCCGCCCACTACTACGTGTCGATCTTCAAGAACTCCAGCGTCGGGAAGGTCGGCCGCTACAACGAGGCCGGACCGGGGGAGGCGGGCTCCGTGCTGGCCGTCGACTTCACGGCCAACGGGCAGAAGTTCGTCGCCCTCAACGGCGGCCCGCAGTTCAAGTTCACCGAGGCGATCTCCTTCCAGATCTACTGCGACGGCCAGGAGGAGGTCGACTACTACTGGACCAAGCTCACCGAGAACGGCGGCGAGCCCGGCCCGTGCGGCTGGCTCAAGGACAGGTACGGCGTGTCCTGGCAGGTCATCCCGGACGGGCTGATCGAGATGATCGGCGACGCCGACCCGGAGAAGGCGGCCCGCACCACACGGGCGATGTACGCGATGGGCAAGCTCGACATCGCCACGCTGAGGAAGGCGTACGCGGGCGAGTGACCCGCATGGCGACGTGGGGCGGTGTCCCCAGACACCGCCCCGCGCATGCGCCTCGCCGGTCAGACCCGGTCGGCCACGATCAGCAGATACTGGAAGCTGCCGTTCTTGTAGGCGGTGAGGAAGGCGTCCTCGATCCCCGTCACCAGGTGCTCGGCCTCCTTGCGGAGCTCCCAGTAGGGGATCGTCGCCTCGGTGAGGTCCTCCACATGGACCGGGACGAGCCGGTTCTTCGCCATCGCCCGGAAGTACTCCGACCGCGGGTGGATGTCACAGATGTAGTGCGCGTTGATCAGGGACACCTCGCGCGAGGCCCGGCCGTAGGTGTCGTTGTAGCAGCCGGTGATCGTGACATAGCGTCCGCCGCGGCGCAGCAGCCGGGCGTGCTCGGCGAAGAGCAGCTCCAACTCGACGTACATCGTGGACTCGTTGTTCCAGGAGGCCGCGTACGCGGCCGTCTCGAAGCCGGTGTCCAGCATGTTCCGGTGGTGGTAGCGGACCTTGTCGCCGACCTCCCGCTTACGGGCCATGTCGTTGGCGAAGTCGGCCTGCTTGGCGGAGATCGTGACCCCGTCGGCCTGGCAGCCGTAGCGCAGGTTCGCCACGATGCTGCCGCCACCCCGGCCGCAGCCGGCGTCGAAGACCCGGTCGGCCGGGGTGAGCGGGCCGAGGTGACCGGCCAGCAGCTCGGCCTGGGCGTGCTCCAGACGGTGCAGTTCGCTGGTGACGCGTTCCTTGCGCAGTTCGGGGTCGGTCTCGTCGAGCACCGACCAGTCGGCCTCGCCGATGCCGTAGTGGTGGTGGTACAGGTCGTCGATCTTTCCGAGTTCGAGGTTGACCGGGTTCTCCTCGGCGTTCCAGTAGTCCGCGACGCGGTTCTGGTACCTGGACTGGGTCGGCACCGGGGCTGACGTGGACGTCTTCCGGGCGACAGGGGCGGTGGTCAACAGTTGCTCCTCGAAGTGTTTCTGACGGCGTTTCGGATGGGCGCGGTGCTACCAGTAGTCGGGCAGGTGGTAGCGGTTGGTGTTGGTGGAGTGCCACTCGTGGTTGCCCGAGACCCAGGCGGCCAGGCCCTCCGCGTAGCGCGCGACCAGCGGCGAGGTGGCGGCCAGGGCTGCCGACTCCTCCTCGAAGGCCTCCATGATCCGGTTGTGGATGTCGACGGACTTCAGGTACGCCGCCTTCAGTCCGCGCCGGTCGTTGGCCGCCACCACCTGGGGCAGGTTGAGGTGGTCCGGGTCGCTCGCCAGCTCCTTGGTGAAGGAGTACAGGTCGTTGACGATCGTGGTCGCATTGCAGGCCAGGGCTGTGATCCGCTGGATCTCCGGGCGGGCGTAGAGCTGCTCGGGCAGTTCATAGCCGTCCACCGCGTCGACGATCGACAGACACGGCCGGAAGTTGTTGAACTGCCGCATCACCAGGTACTCCCAGACCCGCGGCATGTACCGGGTCTCCATCCACGCGGCCTCGCCCAGGTACCCCAGGTGCAGCCGGGCGATGTCGTGCACGAACCGGTCGGTCTGGCTCGGTGTGGCGAACCCGGCGAAGTCCACCAGGGCGAAGTGGTACGAGCGCAGCGGACCGTCGGCCCGGATGCCCTCGCGCCACTCCTCCTCCAGCTCCGGGACGCCGTGGTAGGGGTCGAGTGCCGACTGGGCGATGATCAGCGGGCCGCCGAGCCCGCGCCGCGATCCGCCGCGTCCCTCGTCCTCCTCGCAGTAGCAGGAGTCCACGATGTTCTCGGCCAGCAGCAGCTTGCCGGCGACGGTGAGCCGGTCCAGGTCGAGACCGCCCGGATGCTGGAGTACGACGGCCCGGCCGAACTGGAATCCCGAGAAGTCCCCCTTCCAGGCCTCGGGGAACAGGTCGAGCTCCCGGGCCCAGGTCTCCAGACGGCGGTCGAGTTCGGCGGCCTTGGCGGGGTCGGCGGGCACGGCCGGCCGGTAGTGCAGTCCGGGGACCGCACCGGTGCGCCTGGCCGGGCGCAGACTCTGCGCGATGTTCGGCGGCCCGGGCAGGACGTAGGAGGGGGTGGCTTTGGTCATGACTGTGTGCTCCAGGCCGTCAGTCGGCGGTACGGCCGAGCTGGACGTTCTCCAGGATCCCGGCCGCGTCGGGGACCAGGATGGCCAGCGAGTAGTAGGCGGTGACCAGGTAGTTGACGATGGCCTGCTCGTTGACGCCCATGAAGCGGACGTTCAGGCCGGGCTGGAACTCCTCCGGGATCCCGGTCTGGTAGAGGCCGATGACCCCCTGGTCGGCCTCGCCGGTGCGCAGCGCGACGATGCTGCTCGTGTGGTCGTCGGTGATCGGGATCTTGCTGCAGGGATAGATCGGGACCCCCCGCCAGGCCGGGATCTCGTGCCCGTCGACGTTCGTGCTGGGGGGCACCAGTCCGCGCCGGTTGCACTGCCGGAAGAACGCCGCGATCGCCTTGGGGTGCGCCAGGATCACCTTGGTCTTGCGGCGCATGGAGATCAGCTCGTCCATGTCGTCCGGGGTCGGCGGGCCGGTGAAGGAGCTGATCCGCTGCCCGTAGTCGATGTTGTGCAGCAGCCCGAACTCGCGGTTGTTGACCAGCTCCCACTCCTGGCGCTCGCGGATCTCCTCGACCGTGAGGCGCAGCTGCTGCTGGGTCTGGTCCATCGGGTGGTTGTAGAGGTCGGCGACCCTGGTGTGCACCCGCAGTACGGTCTGGGTGATCGACAACTCGTACTCGCGCGGCGCGAGTTCGTAGTCCACGAAGCCGCCCTGCAGGGTCGGCTCACCCCGGTGGCCGGCCTGTACCGGCACCTCGGCCTCGCCCTTGCGGTTCATCGGCAGCCGCTGCCGGTCGACATACGCCTGGAGGTGGGCGCCCAGCGACGGCACCCGGTCCATGACCTCCTCGACGACCGCCCAGGGCAGCGCCAGCACCACGCCGGCCGTCTCCGCCCGGACCGAGGTGAGCCACAGCGGGTCGGTCTGGCCGACCGCCTCGTCGCCCATCTGGTCGCCGTCGGTGACGACTCCGACGACCTCCTCCTCGCCGTACTTGCCGGCCGCGTACCGGATGAACCGGCCGTGCACGACCAGGTAGGTCTCGGTGACCGGCTGCCCGGCCTCGAACAGCACCTGCCCGGCGCGCACTTCACGGGACTGGAACCGCGCGGCGATCTGGGTCAGCGCGTCCAGGTCGTCGTAACCGCGCAGGATGGGCAGTTCGGTGAGGGTCCCCGGGATGACCCGGATGTCGTCGCCGCCGTTGTGCTCGAAACTCACCCGGCCGCGTCCGGTGCGCAGCTGGAGGCGCCGGTTGACCCGGTAGGCGCCGCCCTTGACGTCCACCCACGGCAGTGTCTTCAGCAGCCATCGTGAGGTGATGGCCTGCATCTGCGGTTCGGACTTGGTGGTCGTGGCGAGCTGACGCGCCGCCCGGGTGCTCAGACTGGTGAGCTGCCCGTCGGTGGTCGGATCCGGCTCGGGCTCGTCGACGGCGGAACCGATGACGCTGTCCGGTGTGGACACATTCCCTCCAGCAGAGAAGCGAACAGGGGTGACCCGGAGGGCCGCTGGTGGTGCGAGGTGGTGATGCGCAAGGACCAGCCAAACAGCCGTGGTGATCTACGGGTACGGCGCGAAAGGGGCGGTAGTGCGCCTTAGTTGCGCAAACCTGGTGTTCGGGGTGGAAAAGGTTGCGTTCCTTGATCGCGCGCCGGTGGGCCGCTCTCGTACCCGGGTCCGGCGAGGGTTGGGCTCAGGAAAGGTCGTCGACCAGCACCGCGGCCCCGTCGAAGCGCCCGGCCTTGAGGTCCCGCAGGGCCTGAGGGGCCTCGGACAGCGGGTACGTGTGGGTGGTCGCGTGGACGTGGTGCCGCTCGGCCAGGGCCAGGAACTCCCGCCCGTCGGCACGGGTGTTGGAGGTGACGCTGCGCAGCTCCCGCTCGTAGAACAGCTCACGCTCGTAGTTCAGCGTCGGCACGTCGCTGAGGTGGATGCCGGCGACCGCCAGCACCCCGCCCCGGTCCAGGGCGCGCAGTGCGACCGGCACCAGATCGCCGACCGGGGCGAACAGGATCGCGCTGTCCAGCGGCTCGGGCGGCGGCTCGGAGGTGTCCCGGGCCGAGGCCGCGCCCAGCTCCACGGCCAGCCGCCGGGCCTCGGCACCCCGGGTCAGCACATGCACGGTCGCGCCCTCCGCGAGCGCCACCTGCGCGCAGAGATGGGCGCTGCCCCCGAAGCCGTACACGCCGAGCCGGCCGCCCCGGGGGAGTGATGCCCGGCGCAGCGCGCGGTAGCCGATGATCCCGGCGCACAGCAGCGGCGCGAGCGCCACGTCGTCGAGGGCGCCGGGCAGCCGGTAGGCGAAGTTCGCCGGCACCGTCGTGTACTGGGCGTAACCGCCGTCCGCGTCCCAGCCGGTGTACTCCGAGTGCGGGCACAGGTTCTCGGCACCCCGCCGGCAGTAGGCGCAGGTCCCGTCCGTGCGCCGCAGCCAGGCCACCCCCACCCGGTCGCCCACCGCGAAGTCCGCCACCTCGACACCCCTGCCCGCGACCATGCCGACCACCTGGTGCCCCGGCGTCACCCCGGGCCGGTGCACCGGCAGATCACCCTCCGTGACATGCAGGTCGGTCCGGCACACCCCGCAGGCGCGCACCCGGACCAGCAGCTCGTCGGCTCCGGGCACCGGTACCGGACGCTCGACGAGCCGGAGCGGATCGCCCTCGACCGGTCCGGGCCGCTCCACCGACCACGCCCGCATCGTGTCCGTCATGTCGTGCCCCATCCGCCGAGTCCCGTCGGCTCACCTTCCCCAGTGTCCGCCGGAGTCCGGCGTTCGGCGCGCGGGCGGAGCGCCGGATGGCTAGCGTGAGAAACCCGGAGAATCCGTGCGATCGGAAGGGCCGCGGCGATGGCGGTACAACCTGAAGGAACCCCCTGTTGGGCCGACGCGATGTTCAGTGATCTGGAGGGGGCCAAGAACTTCTACGGTGAGGTCCTCGGCTGGACGTTCGGCGAGTCGACGTCGGAGTACGGCAACTACACCCAGGCCTACGCGAACGGCAAGGCCGTCGCCGCCGTCGTACCCCCCATGCCCGGCCAGGAGGGGCAGTCGCAGTGGTGTCTGTACCTCGCCTCGCCGGACGCGGCGGCCGCCGCCGCGCGGATCCGGGAGAACGGCGGTGAGGTGCTGATGGAGCCGATGCAGGTCGGCGAGTTCGGCACGATGTGCCTGGCCCGGGAGCCCAGCGGCGCGGTGTTCGGTATCTGGCAGGGCGGCGTCCATGAGGGCTTCGAGGCCACGGCCGTGCCCGGCGCCTACTGCTGGGCCGAGGTCTTCACCCGCGAACCCGAGAAGACCGACCCCTTCCTCACCGCCGTCTTCCCCTACACCGCCAAGCAGCTCGAGGACGACAACGTCGACTTCCGGATGTTCGACCTGGACGGGAACACCGTCCTCGGCCGGATGCGGATGACCGACGACTTCCCGCCCGAGGTGCCCTCGTACATCAATGTCTACTTCACCGTCGACAACTGCGACGACGCCGTCGCCAAGGCCACCAAGCTCGGCGCGGTGCTGCGCTTCGGTCCGATGAGCAGCCCCTTCGGCAGGTTCGCGGCGCTCACCGACCCGCAGGGCGCCAACTTCTCGGTGATCGACATCACCACCACCGAGGGCGAGCCGCCCCAGGCCAAGGACGTCTGACCAGCACGGACACAGGGCCACGGCCGGGCTCCCCGCCCGGCCGTGGCATGATCGGGCCCATGGGTGAACGACTGGTGGCCGCGTGCGACGGGGCTTCAAAGGGAAACCCGGGACCGGCGGGCTGGGCCTGGGTGGTGTCCGACGACGCGGCGACTCCGGCCCGCTGGGAAGCCGGGCCGCTCGGCAAGGCCACCAACAACGTGGCCGAACTGACCGCGTTGGAACGGCTGTTGACGGCCACCGACCCGGACGTGCCGCTCGAGGTGCGGATGGACTCGCAGTACGCGATGAAGGCGGTCACCACCTGGCTGCCCGGCTGGAAGCGCAACGGCTGGAAGACCTCCGCGGGCAAGCCGGTCGCCAACCAGGACCTCGTCGTGCGCATCGACGAACTCCTCGACGGCCGCACGGTCGACTTCCGCTACGTCCCCGCCCACCAGGTCGACGGCGATCCGCTGAACGACTTCGCCGACCGCGCGGCCAGTCAGGCGGCGACGGTCCAGGAGGCCGCGGGCAGCGCCCTCGGATCCCCGGTACCGCCGCCGTCGCCGACGCCCGCCGCCTCCGCCGCGGCCCCGCGCCGCAAGGCGGCACCCCGCAAGACCGCCGCCGGGGGCTCCTCGACGCGCACCATCAAGGCCAAGTTCCCCGGCCGCTGCCTGTGCGGCCGCTCCTACGCTGCCGGCGAGCCGATCGCGAAGAACGGGCAGGGCTGGGGCCACCCGGAGTGCCGTACGGCGGCGGGCTGATCGGACGTCGTCAGACGTCGAACGTGTAGAACCGCGTGTGGTCGAGCAGGTCCGCCGGCCGCACGTCGTTCCACGGCTTCATCGTCTCGTCCAGGTCGACGACGTCCGGCGTCCCGCCGCCCGGCACATAGGCCGCCTGCGGGTGGCGGCGCTGCCACTCGGCCCACAGCCTGTCGATGAAGGCGTGGTGCAGCCAGAACACCGGGTCGTTGGGGGAGACCCCGGTGGCCATCTGCCCGCCGACCCAGACATGGACCCGGTTGTGCAGGTTGACCCCGCGCCAGCCCTCCAGATGGTTCCGGAAGCCGTCCGAGGCGCTGTTCCAGGGCGCCATGTCGTACGTCGGGATGGCCAGCACCGAGTCGACCTCGGCCCGGGTCGGCAGCTCGCGCACGCCGGTCCCGAGCGACCTGCGCAGATAAGTACGGCCGTCCACACGGACGTTGAGCGGCCAGTTCCCGCTCGATGCGGCGAACGGGCCGTCCATCACCCGCCCGTCGGAGCTGCGCCCGGTGCCACCCAGGAAGTCCGGGGCCCACAGCGTGGCACGGACCGTGCGGTCGGCGCTCCAGTCCCAGTAGGGGAGTGCCACCGAGGAGTCCACCGACTGCAGCGCCCGCTCGAAGTCGAGCAGGAATCTGCGGTGCCAGGGCAGGAACGACGGCGAACGATGGCCGGTGCGCTCCGAGTCGTCGGTGTCGGACATGATGAAGGCGTTGTGCGTGCGCACGAAGTCGTCGTAACGCCCGCTCCGCTTCAGTTCGATGACGGCGGCGACGAACCGCCGCTTCTCGTCGGCGGACAGGTCGGCCTGGTTCTTGCGTACGGTCATGTGCTTGGAGGCTCCGGAAGTCCTTGCGAGGGCGGTCAGTTGGCGGGGAACGGCAGCAGTGCGGCGCCCTGCAGCTCGTCGACCGCCGCACGGGCGGCGGCACGCGGGGTGCGCACCGGGTCGTAGTGGCTGACCACGCTGATCCAGCTGCCGTCGGCGTTCCGCATCACATGCAGCTCCACGCCGTCCACGAACACCGCGTATCCGCCGCCGTGTCCGTGGTGGTGGCCGTCCATGCCGTCCATGCCGTCCATGCCGGACGGGCGGCCCTGTATCCGGCGCCCCTTGTAGACCTCGTCGAAGGGTTCGAGGGATCCCTGCCGCGGGTGAGTGGCGGCCGAGGTGACGGGCGCGACCAGGGTCTGGGTGCCGGCCGCGGCGGCGAGGGCGCCGGCCGCGGTGAGCGCGCGACGGCGGGTGAGTTCGGGCATACGGATGCTCCTGTGGTGGGTGCGGGTGATGACTCCGTATGCCTATCCGCCGGTTTCCGGGCGGGCGAAATCGCCCGGACCGGGTTGGCTGCGATCAGGACAATTGACTACATGTCATACAAGGTTGAACAAAGATGATCTTGCCGTGGCGGGGTGATCGCAGCTCCCGGAACGGGGAATTCCTAGCCCGGGTGCGGGTGTTTCCGTCGATCTTTCGCGGTGGTCCGCCGTCCGGGTGTCATGGCTCACGCCGTCGATCTGGCGCGATTCGAAAGCCCGGCCGGGCCCGCGTCCGCTGCTACCCTGCGGTTCCAATTGACCACTTTCCGTGAAATCCAGGGGTGCGTGTGAAGGTCGTCTGCGTCGGAGGCGGGCCCGCCGGCCTGTATCTAGCGATCCTGCTCAAGCGGCAAAACCCGTCCCATGACATCGCCGTCCACGAACGCAATCCCGAGGGCTCGACCTACGGCTGGGGGGTCACCTACTGGCGTGCTCTGATGGACCGGCTTCACGCGCACGATCCCGAGTCGGCGCGCGCCATCGAGGAGAGCTCGGTGCGCTGGAACCAGGGCGTCGCCCATGTCCGCGACCAGATCACCCGGCAGCCCGGCGACGCCGGCCACGGCATCGGCCGCCACCGCCTCCTGGAGATCCTCGCCGACCGCGCCCGGTCCCTGGGGGTGCGGCTGGAGTTCGAGAACGAGATCACGCCCGACAAGCTCCCCGAGGCCGACCTGGTCGTCGCCGCCGACGGCATCCACAGCGCCCTGCGCACCCGGCACGCCGACGACTTCGGCACCGAGGTCACCGAGGGCCGCAACCACTATGTCTGGCTCGGCACCACCAAGGTCTTCGATTCCTTCACCTTCGCCTTCGCCGAGACCGAGCACGGCTGGGTCTGGTGCTACGGCTACCCCTACGACGCCGAGCACAGCACCTGCGTCATCGAGTGCGCCCCCGAGACCCTCACCGGCCTCGGCCTCGACACGCTGAACGAGGCCGACCAACTGGCCCTGCTGGAAAAGCTGTTCACCGGCATCCTCGACGGGCGGCCGCTGACCGGCGGCTCCTCGGCGGCCGCCTGGCCCACCTTCCGTACCCTCACCAACCGCACCTGGCACCACGGCAATCTCGTCCTGCTCGGCGACGCCGCCCACACCACCCACTACTCCGTCGGCGCCGGCACCACCCTCGCCCTGGAGGACGCGATGTGCCTCGCGGAAGCCTTGCGCGAACACGGCGCCGATCCACAGGCGCTCGCCGCCTACGAGCGGCAGCGCAAGGCCGAACTGCTCTCCGCCCAGAGCGCCGCCCGCCTCAGCGCCCAGTGGTACGAGAACCTGCCCCGGTACATCCATCTGCCCCCGCACCGCATGTTCGCCCTGCTCGGCCAGCGCCACTCGCCCCTGCTGCCGTACGTACCGCCGCAGCTCTACTACGGCATCGACAAGGCGGCCGGCCGGCTGGAGGTGCTGCGCCGGTTCAAGCGATGGCTCGGGCCACGGGCGGCGCGCGCCCTGCACTCCCGGTCGTAGGCGCCCCCGAAGACGGCATGAGTTGGTGAAAGGTCATTCACTCGATAGGGTGAATTTGTATTCACCTCCTTATCTCTGCCGTCCGCAGGAGCGCCGATGGACCACCCCGCCCCGACCGCCGGACCCTCGGGCTTGACCGCCGCACCGCCCCCGTCGCGGGAGCGGCTGACCATCCCGGTACTGGCCTTCGGCGGGATCCTGATGGCCGTCATGCAGACGGTGGTCGTGCCCCTGCTCCCGGACCTGCCCAAGCTCACCCACTCCTCGGCCGGCACCGTCTCCTGGATGGTCACGGCGACCCTGCTGTCCGGGGCCGTCCTCACCCCGGTGCTCGGCCGGGCCGGTGACATGTACGGCAAGCGCCGGGTGCTCACCGGGGCGCTCGCCCTGATGACCGTCGGCTCCGTGATGTGCGCCCTGTCGTCCGACATCACCGTGCTCATCGCCGCCCGCGCTCTGCAGGGTGCCGCCGCCTCCGTCGTACCGCTGTCGATCAGCATCCTGCGCGACGAACTGCCGCCCGAGCGGCGGGGATCGGCCGTGGCGCTGATGAGCTCCACCGTCGGCATCGGTGCCGCGCTGGGCCTGCCGCTGGCCGCGCTGGTGGTGCAGTACTACGACTGGCACACCATGTTCTGGCTGACCAGCCTGCTCGGAGCGGTGGGCGTGGCGGGAGTGTGGTGGGCGGTTCGGGAGTCCCCGGTGCGCTCACCCGGGCGGTTCGACGTGCTCGGCGCGCTCGGGCTGGCCGTGGGGCTGACCTGTCTGCTGCTCGGCGTCTCCCAGGGCGGCCAGTGGGGCTGGGGCAGCCCGAGCGTGCTGGGACTGTTCGCCGCCACCGTCGTCGTACTGGCCCTGTGGTGGTGGCAGCAGCTGCGGACCGAGCAGCCGCTGGTCGACCTGCACCTGGTGTCCCGGCCCCGGGTCGGGCTGTCCCATGTCGCCGCCCTGCTCACCGGGTTCGCCTTCTACGCCAACTCCCTGGTCACCGCCCAGCTGGTGCAGGCGCCGAAGGCCACCGGGTACGGCCTTGGCCTGTCCATCGTGGCCACCGGTCTCTGCCTGCTCCCCGGTGGCGTGACCATGCTGCTGTTCTCGCCGCTCTCCGCCCGGATCTCGGCCTCCCGCGGCCCGCGCATCACCCTCGCCCTCGGCGCCGCGGTCATCGCCTGCGGATACGTGGTGCGCATCGCCGACAGCCGCGACCTCTGGCTGATCATCCTGGGCGCCACCGTCGTCGCCACCGGCACCACCCTCGCCTACTCCGCGCTGCCCACGCTGATCCTGCGGGCCGTCCCGGCGAGCCAGACCGCCTCCGCCAACGGCGTCAACGTCCTCATGCGGACCATCGGCCAGGCCACCTCCAGCGCCGCCGTTGCCGCCGTCCTCACCCATCACACCAGCCTCGTCGGCGGCGCCCAGGTGCCCACGCTGCACGGCTATCTGCTGGCGTTCGCGATGGCCGGCGTCATCGCGCTCGCGGCCGCCGCGGCCGCCCTGTCCATACCCGGCGACAAGGCCACGGACGACGCCCCGCGCGCCCGGAGCCGCACCCGGAGCGCCCGTGACGACGCGCTGGAGGGAGCATGAGTGCCGTGAGCACCCGACCCGACACCGACACCACACCCGCGCCCGTCCGCCGGGACGCGGAGGCCACCAAGGCGGCCATCCTCAAGGCCGCCCGCCACCTCCTCGCCCGGCACGCGCACGCCGACATCACCCTCAAGGACGTCGCCGAACGCGCCGGGGTCAGCGCGCCGCTGATCCTCAAGTACTTCGGCAACAAGGACGGTCTGTTCGCCCGTGTGATGTCCTTCGACACCGACGCGACCGCCCTGCTGGACGCACCCCTGGACGAGCTCGGCCGGCACATGGTCCGGCACGTCCTGGAGGGCCAGCGCGACCGGGGCGCCGACCCGCTGCTGCGGATCGTCTTCGCCCCCCTGCACGGCGACCACGGAGACGTGCTGCGCGCCAACTTCCGCACCCAGGTGGTCGACCGCGTCGCCGCCCGGCTCACCGGCCCCGACGCCCCACTGCGCGCCGAACTCGCTGTCGCCCAGCTCATCGGCCTGGGCGTGATGTACGGCATCGCCCGCGGGCCACGGCTGCGCGACTCCGCGATCGACGACATCACCGACCGCTACGGCCCCGTCGTCCAGGCCCAGCTGACGCCCTGACCGGGCTCCGGCGCCGTCAGGAGCGCCTCGGCCGACGTGCGGAAGGCGGCCAGCAGCCGGGTGTCGTCCTCGGCGCGGGTCACCAGCACCACATGGCTCGGTTCGACACCGTGCAGCGGGACGGTGGTGAGGTCGGGGCGGATGGCCACGCCGGGCACCCGGGGCACGATCGCCACCGCCTGCCCGGCGGCGACGTGTTCGAACTTGTCCTCCACCGCGTCGATCAGCGGACCGCCGGGCGCCGGGCTGCCGTCCGGTCGGGGATCGACACGCCAGAACGCGTTCCAGAGCGGATCCTGCCCTCGGGGCAGCGGCTCATCGGCGATGTCGTCGAGCGTGACCGACTCCTTCCCGGCGAGCCGGTGGTCCAGCGGCACGACCAGGACACGCGGCTCGGCGTAGAGGACCGTCACCCGCAACTCGTCGGCGCGCAGCGGCAACCGGGTCACCACCGCGTCCACCCGCCCCGTCAGCAGGGCCTCGCGCGACTCGTTCCAATCGAGGTGCAGGGTCTGCACCTCGGCGTCGGGGAATCGACGGCGCAGATCGCGTACGGCCGCGGTGACGAAGACTCCGTTGATGTACCCGATGGTGACCCGGTTGGGCTCGGCGGCGGCCCGGGTGGCGGTCGCGGCCTGGGCGGCGGCCCGCAACAACGCCCTGGCACGCGGCAGGAACACCTCACCGGCCCCGGTGAGCCGGGCGCCCTGCGGGGTCCGGTCGAAGAGCCGCGCCCCCAGCAGCTGCTCCAGACGCTGGATCTGCCGGCTCAGCGACGGCTGGGTGATGAGCAGGGCCTCGGCGGCCCGCCCGAAGTGCCGCTGCTCGGCGACCACGGTGAAGTACCGGACCACCCGCAGATCGAGATCGGGGGTGGGATCCATGTCGGCCATGCCCCCAGGGTAAGCCGTAGCGCCGCGACGACCTGCCCTGATGCCCAGAAGGCATGGCGCCATGAGAAACAGGCTTTGGACGCACACGGCCTGTCGGCCGAACGATGGAAGCACAACCCCCTTCATCGCCTTCATCGAAGGAGCACCCCACCATGCGGGTATTCGTCACCGGCGGCAGCGGCTTCATCGGCTCCGCGGCAGTCCCCGAACTCCTCGGCGCCGGACACCAGGTCCTCGCCCTCGCCCGCTCGGACAAGTCGGCCGAGGCCCTGAAGGCGGCGGGCGCGGAAGTGCACCGCGGCGGCCTCGACAACCCCGAGGACCTGGCACGCGCGGCGGCCGGGACCGACGGCGTGCTGCATCTGGCCTTCAACCACGAAGACTTCCCGGACGTGACACGTGCCGTGGAGACCGACCTGCGCGTGATCGAGGCGATCGGCGCCGCCCTGGAGGGCTCGGACCGGCCCTTCGTCGTCACCTCGGGAACCATGATGCTCGCCGCGGTCGACGGTGTGGCGACGGAGCAGGACATTCCGGCACCGCGCATCCACCGTGGCGCCTGCGACCTCGCCGCCCTCGCGCTGGCCGAGCGCGGCGTACGCAGCTCGGTGGTCCGCCTGGCCCCCACGGTGCACGGCCGTGGCGACCAGGGCTTCGTGCCGCAGCTGATCGACGTCGCCCGCCGGACGGGCGTCGCCGCGTACGTCGGCGAGGGCACCAACCGCTGGCCGGCCGTACACCGCCTGGACGCGGCCCACCTGTACCGCCTGGCACTGGAGTCGGCCCCGGCGGGCACGGCCCTGCACGGAGCGGCCGACCAGGGAGTCCCCTTCAAGGACATCGCCACGGCGATCAGCAAGGGCCTCGACGTCCCCCTGAAGAGCATCGCGCCCACAGAGGCGGAAGCGCACTTCGGCTGGCTGGGCGCGGTGGCGGCGATCGACAACGCGACATCGAGCGAGAGGACCCGGAAGCTTCTGGGCTGGGAGCCGGAACAGCCGGGTCTGATCGCCGACTTGGAAGAGGGCCGCCACTACTTCTAGGAGAAGACCGGTACTTCTGGCGCCGGTTCGGGGAGCGCGCTCCTCAGGGACGCGGGGAACTGCGCGACCAGCCCCCGCCGGGCCCGCAGGCGTCAACGGCGCACAAGGACCCGATCCAGGAACCCGTTACTGAAGACACGGTGCGGGTCGAGGCGGTCGAGCGTCCCGACCGCCGAATCCCACACCGCGTTTTCGAAGGACCCCGGAACAGTCGTACCGAGCACCTCCTCGTCGCTCCACACATCGGACTCGGTATACGCCCACCCCTTGGACCACTCGACGCGCGTCCCCTCGTACCGCTCGAACAAGAACCGCTCCAACTCACGCAAGAACGCCTCCGCACAAGGCGTCCCCGGCAGCGTCAGCACATCCAGCCACACCGCCGTGTCCGCCACGCCCTTCGGCCGCACCGCGGAAAGCAACGGAACCTGGGCACCGGCCAGTTCGACATCCCCAGGCTCGTCCAGCCCCGTCACCCGAATCTCCACCGACCCGTTGACCGGGAACCGCCCCAACGCGGCGTACGCGGCGAGCCGTTCCCGGTAGAACGAAGTGAACTCGTGGACAACGCGCTGCACTTCTGCCCGCCGAGTCAGCACCGCGTACCCGTTCGCGTCGACCCGCAGCGTGGTCGGCCTCAGGTACAGCAGCGTGTTCTTCGACGCCCCCCAGATGTCCGAGGACAGCGTCGTCACCAACCCGAGCGCCGCCGCGTCCAGCTGCGCGTTGCCCAGCACCGGCGCCAGATACCAGGCCGTGTCGCCCACCATCCGCCCCACGAGGTCGGCGACCACTGTCGGCACGCTGTCGGAGAAGGGGTGGTTGTACGGTGACGTGACATGCCGCGAGGCGAGCGGCCTGCTCGGGGCGACGCTCCACTCCTTAAGCCACGGGTACTCGGTGAACGCGAACCAGATCGCCTCGATGCGCCCGGACCGCGTCAGGAAACCGTCGAGGGTGCGCCCGCCGGAACCGGGCGCGGCGAACAGTTCGCCGGCCGGGATGTCGGTCCGGCTGACACACCGCAGATTGCTGTCCGCCCCCACCCGCAGGACGACCTCGGTCACGAACGCGCGCCCCAGATGTGTGAGCAGGGCCGCACAGTCCGCCTCGTCGCGCCGAAAGGTCCGCAGGACATACGCTCCCGCGTTCCCGTCCCACACCACCGCCGTCAGCGACAGCACCAGATTGCTCAGCGAACCGTAGGTGTGCCCAGGCAGTCGCTTCTCGCCGTCGGCAGGTACGGCGGTGCCGTGCGCGTCGATCGCCAGCGCGCCGCCGAGCGTCAGATCGCCGGGCGCGGGCGTGGCCGTGAGTCCGAGACCGTGGCCCTCCAGGAAGGTGAGCAGCGCCTCCATGGTGACGCCGGTCCCGGCCCGTACCTCCGCCCCGGAGTCCAGGGAGAGCCCCGTGAGGTGCGTCCTGGTGTCGACGAGCAGCACCTTGTCGTCGGCGGCCGTCCCCTCGGTGACGGTCAGTGGTGACCAGCCGTGCGAGGAGCCACGCGCGCGTACCCGCCAGCCGTTGCGCCAGGCCCAGTCGACGACCGTGAGCACCTCGTCCGCGTCGGCCGGGGCGCAGGCCCACAGCCCGTCCGCGGTGATCTCGCCGACCCAGTTGCGGTACGCCGAGCGGTACAGCTCGACCGCCGCCGGGAAGCCGGGCAGTTCGGCGGCGGCCACGGCCGGGTCCGCCGCCAGCAGTACCGGTACGGCGGCCAGCGCGGCGGCGGACCGCAGGAAACCCCGACGGCTCCAGCCACCCCTGGCAGGGAAGTTGTTCGCTGAACAATCAGTCACGCCGACACGCTAGGGCCGGGTTGACGTCCCCCGATTTCTGTCGAACACAATCACCCGTGTGGGTGAAGGATTCACAGGTGGGCGGGGTCGAAGAGGCCCGTGACACCGTTGTCGGTGGCGGGTGACAGACTGGCCCCATGGACGAACGCGTAATCGACAGGTCGCAACAGCGGGCATCGGTCGTCGGCCTCGGCACCTGGCAGCTCGGCGCCGACTGGGGCGATGTGGACGACAAGGAGGCCCTGGCCGTTCTGGAGGCCGCTGCCGAGTCGGGGGTGACCTTCTTCGACACCGCCGACGTGTACGGCGACGGGCGCAGCGAGCAGACCATCGCCGGCTTCCTGCGCGGCAGGCCGGACCTGCATGTGCTGGTGGCCACCAAGATGGGCCGCCGGGTCGACCAGATCCCGGAGAACTACGTCCTGGACAACTTCCGCGTGTGGAACGACCGGTCCCGCCGCAACCTCGGCGTGGACCGTCTGGACCTGGTGCAGCTGCACTGCCCGCCGACCCCGGTCTACTCCTCCGACGAGGTGTTCGACGCCCTCGACACCCTGGTCGAGGAGGAGCGCATCGCGGCCTACGGCGTCAGCGTCGAGACCTGCGCGGAGGCGCTCACCGCGATCGCCCGCCCGGGCGTGGCCAGTGTGCAGATCATCCTCAACCCGTTCCGCATGAAGCCGCTGCGCGAGGTCCTCCCGGCCGCCCGCGAGGCCGGCGTCGGCATCATCGCGCGCGTACCGCTCGCCTCCGGTCTGCTGTCCGGCAAGTACACCAAGGACACCGTCTTCGCGGCCGACGACCACCGCACCTTCAACCGGCACGGAGAGGCCTTCGACCAGGGCGAGACCTTCTCCGGTGTCGACTACACCACGGGCGTCGAGGCCGCCGCCGAGTTCGCCGCGCTCGTCCCCGAGGGGTACACCCCGGCTCAGCTCGCCCTGCGCTGGATCGTCGAACAGCCGGGCGTGACCACGGTGATCCCGGGCGCCAGGAACGCCGAGCAGGCCCGCGCCAACGCGGCCGCCGGCAAGCTCCCGGAACTGCCCGCGGAGACGCTCACCGCCATCCGCGAGCTCTACGACCGCCGCATCAAGGACCAGGTGGAGAACCGCTGGTAGCACCCGCCGGGCCAGGGCCGCCACCACGGTGCCGCCCCCGGCCCGGCCCGTTTGAACGACGGGTCCGACGGTTACACGGACCCCATGACGAGCCAGGAGACGAGGAGAGGACGCGACGAGACGGAGGAGGAGCGCGCCGACCGGATGTGGGGTGAACTCATCCAGGAGGTGCGTGTCGCCCAGACCGGTGTGCAGATCCTCTTCGGCTTCCTGCTCACCGTGGTCTTCCAGCAGAAGTACGCCGGGCTGCCCGACGTGGACAAGACGATCTACATCGTGACCGTCTTCCTGGGCGCCTCGGCGACGGGCGCTCTCATCGGCCCGGTGTCCCTGCACCGCCTGCTCGCCGGCCGCAAGGTGAAGCCGGAGGCGGTGCGGCTGGCTTCCAAACTCACCCAGATCGGCCTGTTCCTGCTGCTCGCCACCATGGCCTCCTCCCTGGTGCTGATCCTGCGGGTCGCCACCAGTGGCAGCCATGTGACCTGGTTCGTCGGGGTCGTCGTCGCCTGGTACCTGGTGTGCTGGTACGGCCTGCCGCTGTGGGCCCGGCGCCGTCACACCACCCGCTGAGCCGCCTTCAGGGCTCGCGGCTGCCGATCGTGCAGGCGGCTGAGCAGCAGTAGTGACACCGTCGCCCCGATGAGCGCGCAGAACATGTCCCACTGGGTGTCCCAGACATCGCCCTGCGTGCCGAGGAAGGTGTCCGCACCGTGCCCGCCGATCTCGGCAGCCAGCCATCCCGGGCACCCCACGCCGACACGGCCGTGCCGGCCACCACCACACCGGTGAGCAGGGCGGGCGGGATCCGGCGTGGCACACGGTGCGGAACGGGGCGCGGGGCGGGGTGCACTGCCGTCATGGCGGACTCCTCGTCGTGGGAGCCCCATCGTGGCCGCGCGCCCGGAAGCAGACATGAGTACGGCTACTCAGCCTGTCAGGCGGTTACTCAGCCGGTGGCGAGGATCTCCGCCAGTACGTCGTCCACGCGGACCTCCTCCCGCCCGGGCGGCACGGCCATGTAGGTGTCGCCCAGGAAGGAGGCCAGCGCGGGCGCCCAGGCGAACACGACCGCGTGATGCCGGCCGCCGCCGGGCAGGGGGTCGCCGAGGAAATCCATGCGCACTTCCCTCCAGCGTCCCTGCCGTACGGGACGCAGGCGGACGTCCCCGACCCCGACCGGCTCCCTGAGAGCGTCGTTCAGCATCTCCCGGTCCAGCCGCCACCTGGCGAGCACCCGGCCGTCCAGGGTGAACATCGCGGTGACGGCGAACGGGTCCGAGGTGTCGTACGACAGGTGGGCGAGGACGGGACAGCGGGCCGTTCCGTCCGCGCGGAGCTGTACCACCAGGGTCCTGTGCACGATGGGGTTCACGCGAGAGCCCTCCGAGACGATCGACTTGGTGCCCTCTAGTACCCCTCTCACATGAAAAACGCTCAATCGTGAGCGGAATCCATGGCGGAATCGCCCTTCGTGCCGCGCAGCGCGGCCAGGCAGGAGCCGATGGCCTGCTGGAGTTCCTCCAGGCGCTGGACCATGTCGTCCTCGTAGAAGTCCTGGGCGTCGTCGAAGGTCAGCTCCTCGAACGCCTTGGTCGCCTTCTGCAGGCTGCTGTAGAACTTGGTGCGCTTCTCCTGGACGCGGAGTTCGGGGTCCGCCTCGACCGTCTCGACGACGAGGTTCTTCATGGTGTCGTAGGCCTCGGTCGCCCACTCTCCGGTGTCCTCGTCCTCGTCCAGCTCGTCGAGGAGCGACAGATGGCGCTCGGCCTCCTGACGCAGTCCGACAGGTGCGTCGACCGTCTGCCCGGCCGGTGTCCTGATCTGGCCGGTCTCGGCGATCTGGCGGACGTAACCGATGCGGTCGGCCGAGCGGCTCTCGGTGGCGACGGCCTTCTTCAGGTCGGCCATGCGGACCACGTCGCGGGCCAGCACCGTCTGCAGGTCGGGGTCCTCCTTGATGCGGTCGAGCAACGCGGAGCGGGCCGCGCGGGCGGTGGAGGGGTCGGCGAGGATGGCGGCCCGCAGCGCGGTGGGGTTCTCGGCCACTTCGAGGGCCTTGGTGGGCCGGATGCCCTCGGCCTCGGCGGCCTCGGTGATGGCGGTGCCGCGCTCGGACGTGGCGCTGTTGCGGGAGACGTAGTAGTCCAGCCACACCTCGGAGTCCGGGAGTTCGACCTCCTGGCCCGGGGCGAGAGCCTCGAAGTGCGGGACGACTCCGTCGTCGGCCGCCCTGTCCCACGCCTTGTAGTAGCGCATCACCCGCTCCGGGGAACAGCCGGCCAGCTCCGCGAACTCCTTCGCCGACACCTTCGGCGTCTCGTCCGCGCCCTGCCCTCCGGGCCGCACACTGCGGGCCACCATCAGCCCGAACGTCCACCCTCCGGTGCGTACGTAGGCGCCGAACTCCCGGGCGTCCCGCGCCACGAGGTCGGACAGGGGAGCGGGGGACGCGCTGGACGTCTCGGACGGGTCGATCGCTAGGGTCACGGAGGACGCTCCTGAAGGCTGCCGAACTGCATACGTACCGACGGGCAGCCTATATCGACCCATTGGCCGGGGTTTGCCGCACGGTCGAAGATCAGCCGAGCGCGTCGCGCAGCGCCGGCAGCAGCGTCTTGCGGGACCAGTCCAGGAAGTCCGGCTGCGACTCGCCGCCGATCTGCACCAGGGCGATCTCCCCGAACCCGGCCTCGGCGTACGGCCGTACGGCCTCGACGAAGTCGTCCGGGTCGTCCCCGCACGGGATGGAGGCGGCCACGTCGTCCCGGGTGACGAACTGGGTCGCGGACTCGAAGGAGTCCGGGTGCGGCAGCTCGGAATTCACCTTCCAGCCGCTGCCGAACCAGCGGAACTGGGCGTGTGCGCGCTTCACCGCCGTGTCGCGGTCGGGGTCCCAGCACACCGGCAGCTGGCCGACCCGGGGCTTGCCCGACCCGCCGTGCCGGTCGAAGGCCTCCAGGAGGGACGCCTTGGGCTCGGTGGCGATGGCCAGGTCGGCGAGGTGCCCGGCGAGCTTGCAGGACTGTTCGCCGGAGACCGCGATGCCGATCGGCGGCGGCTCGTCCGGCAGGTCCCACAGGCGGGCCGACTCCACGTCGTAGTGCGGGCCCCGATGGTTGACGTGGCCGCCCGCGAACAGCGCCCTGATGATCTCGACTGCCTCCTGGAGCATCTCGTGCCGTACGTCCACCGACGGCCAGCCGCCGCCCACCACGTGCTCGTTGAGATTCTCTCCCGAGCCGAGGCCCAGCCTGAAGCGGCCCCCGGACAGCAGTTGCATGGTCGCCGCTTTCTGGGCCACGACCGCCGGGTGGTAGCGGAACGTCGGGCAGGTCACATAGGTCATCAGCGGGATCCGCGTGGTGGCCTGGGCGGCGGCGCCGAGCACGCTCCACGCGTACGGGGAGTGACCTTGTGAGCGCAGCCACGGAAAGTAGTGGTCCGAGGTCACCGAGAAGTCGAAACCCGCCTCCTCCGCCCGCACCACATGGTCCACGAGATCACGCGGACCGGCCTGTTCGGTCATCATCGTGTATCCGATTAGCACCATAGCGTCCGAGTCCCCCGACGGGGACGGGGGAAACGGCTCAGCTCGCCGGCCCCCGGAACGTGGCCAGGAACGTCTTCAGCGCCAGCGTGTTCGCGGCGTCGTCCCAGGCGGCGGCGGGTGCCGTGACGCGCAGCGAGAAGCTGCGGCCGCCGCCGAGCAGGAAGCCGCGGCCGAAGGTGCGCACCTGCTCGGCGCCCGTGCCGGAGAGCCACTCCAGGTCGGCCGCCTTGTACCCCTGGTAGGTGGTCGCCCTGATCTCGCCGATCCGTCGGTAACCGTCCAGCCGCTCCAGCTGCGGCTCCACGTCGTCCCGCCAGACCGCGACCGGGTCCGGGCCGGCCTGGGTGCTGTAGGTGACGGCCAGGGTACGCAGGTCCCCGCCGCCCGGGCCGAAGGTGACGCGGTAGGCGAGATCGTCGACCCGGGAGGTGTCGATGCGCTTCCAGCCCTGCGGGAGTGCCACGGAGAAGCCCTCCGGGGCGGTGTAGCGGTGGTACCCGGCCGGGAGGGCACCGGCCGTGGCCGACGGGGAGGGCGACTGGGCGGGCGACGGCGATGTCTTCGGGGAAGAGGGAGACGGGGAGGCGGTGGGCGCGTTGCCGTCCGTGCGGTTGCCCGGCTCGGTGGCCGTCGCGGAGGCGCTCGGCACCGAGCCGGCCGAGGAGCCGCCGCCCGGGAGCCCCTGGGTGGCGGCGAGCACCGCGACCGACACGGTCACCACGGCCAGCGCGGTCCCTCCGATCATGGTGGTCCTGCTCCAGCCCGAGGCCCGCGCCGCCACATAGGCACCGCGCAGCCGGGGCACGGGGGCGGGCTGCCCGATGGCGTCGGGGTCCTCGGCCAGGACACGTGTCAGTGCCTGATGGACCACCGGCCTGCTCAGGCGTTCACGGGAGTTCTTGCGCAGCAGCCCCTGCACGGTCTGGGTCAGCGGCCCGGCCCGCAGCGGGGTGCGCAGCGGCAGCCGGTCCACGCCCTTCAGGGTGGCTTCGGCCCGGCCACGGTCCCGGAACGGCGGCCGTCCCTCGACCATCGTGTAGAGGATCGCGCCCAGCGCCCACAGATCTGCGGCCGGGCCGAGGCGCTCGTCCCTGGCCTGCTCCGGTGAGGCGTACGACGGGGCGCTGACCCGGGGGGCCAGGGTCGCGCCCGCCAGCCCGAAGCCGGTGATCACGACCGGGCCCTTGTCACGGACGAAGATCTGGCCGGGGCTGAGCTCGCCGTGCGTATAGCCCTCGCCGTGCGCGGCGTCCAGCACGTCGAGCACCTCGAGGCCGATCCGGGCGGTCCGCGCGAAGTCGAACGTGGCCTGCTGGAGGAGGAGTTCGGTGAGCGGCGTGCCGTCGATCAGCTCCGTGACCGTCCACAGCGCGCCCGCCTCCTCGAAGGCGTCGATCACCATGGCGACCCGGCCGGGCCGCAGCGCCCCCATGACCTCGGACGTACGCAGGATGCGGGAGGTGGTCCGGCGTACGACGTCCTCGGTGAGGGCGTCGGGGAGCACGATCTGGGTCACCAGGCGCGGTCGCTCGGCCCGCACGTCCTCCGCGTACCAGCTGATGCGGTTCGGCTCGCGGTCGGCGACCTCGAGGAGCCGGTACCTTCCGGCGACCAACTGCTGTGCGGAGACATGCGCCTTGACCATCGTCATCCCTCGCTGGAACCCCTGCCTCGTCTTGACCAGAGGTACGCGGGGGACGCCCGGGTTTGTTCAAAGAATCTGCAACTCCGGGCCCGTTCTTGCCTTTTATTCAAACGCCCGCACCCATCTGGGACTTGCGGACAACGGCCTATGGCCGGGCCCCCACCTGCGGGTAACCGACGGTAAAAGCCCGACTCCGGTCCGCTGGTCAGCCCAGCCCGAAGCGCTCGGTCCACTCGGCGATTTCCCGGTGTGTCACATTGCCCCCGCACACCACGAGCCCGATCCGCGCTCCGTCACCGACCCGCTCCAGCACCTGGCGGGCCGCGGGCAGCAGACATCCGGCGGCCGGCTCGGTCCACACCTTCGCGTGCTCGGCGAACTCCAGACTGCCCCGCACGGCCTCCCGGTCCGGCACCACCACAACCTCCTCCACCAGCGCCGACACATGGTCGTACGTCAGCCGGGACACGGACGGCGCGCTCAGCGTCGTCACGATCGAGGACACCGTGACCGGCAGCGGCCCGTCCTCCTTGAGCGCCTCGGACATGGCCTGCGCGCCCTCCGTCTCCACCCCCCACACCCGCACGCCCGGGCGCCGTGCGCGCAGAGCCGCCGCGACACCGGCGATCAGGCCTCCGCCGCCGATACTGACGATCACATCGGTGACGTCGTCCGCGTCCTCGGCCAACTCCAGGCCCACCGTGCCCTGTCCGGCGATCACGACCGGGTCGTCGAACGGGTGGACCAGGGTGAGCCCCTCGTCCCGCAGCCGCGTCACCAGCTCGAACGCCGTGCCCATGCCGTCGGTCAGCCGCACCGAGGCCCCGGCGGCCTCGACCAGCTCGATCGAGCGGGCGGGCGCCGTACGCGGCATCACCACCGTGGCCTTCACATGGAGGGCCGCCGCCATCACCGCGAGGGCGATGCCGTGATTGCCGCCGCTGACGGCCACCACGCCCGCCGCCCGCTCGGCCTCGCTCAGCGACAGCAGCTTGGCCGTGGCGCCGCGCGCCTTGAACGAACCGGTGCGTTGGAGGAGTTCGAGCTTCGTGATGACCGGGGCGCCGAGCAGTTCCGACAGGCCCGGGCTGGGCACGGTGGGGGTCCGTACGACGTGTCCGGCGATGAGCTGTGCTGCGGCTTCGATGTCCGAGATGCGGATCAAGGCGGTGCACCCTTCAGGCGCGGCGATGTGGTGTGTACTGTGCACCGAAATTCTGCCCTGGCCACAGGGGCCAGGGCCTCGCTGTCGTACATCAGGACGGCGGCACGGCCGCCGGGGTCGGCCGCGTGGTGTGGATCACCGCGCGGGATGTCAGTGCTGCTGTGCCTTCTGCGGGGTCACCTCGCTCGGCCGCACCACGACGTAGCCCTCGCCCTGGAGCATCAGCTGGACCGCTTCCCCCGAACCACCGCGCAGCATCGACCCGATGGACTGCGAGCGGTGCAGCGAGGTCTGCAGCTGTGCGGTCCAGCCCACCACCGCGTCCGTGTCGACGTACACCGGCGCCTGCGGCGAGACCGGGATGACCAGCGGGTTGCCGTCGCAGATCAGCCCCAGTCTGCCCTGTCCGGTGAACACGCTGTTGAACAGACCGCCGCCGGCGATGCCGGACCCCTTCACGGTCTTGATCTCGTACGACAGCGAGGCGTCGAAACACAGGACGTTGCGGCCGTTGACCGTGAACTGGTCGCCGGGCTCGACCTCGACGATGAAACAGTTCTGTGCCTCGTGCGCGAACCAGGCCTCGCCCTGGCCCTGTACGGACATCAGGGGCAGGCCCTCGCCGGTGACCGCGCGCTTGAGCATCCCGCCCACGCCCTGGCCCTTGCGCTCGAACTTCAGATTGCCGCGGTGCACGATCATCGCGCCCTGGCGGGCGTACATCTCACCGTTCACGGTGTACTTGATGCACTTGGCGTTCTCGATCGTCATGCCCGGCTCGACGGCGGGCCCTACCATGTGCTGACTGGAAAAGAGATCACCCTTCATGGCAGGCATGGTGTCCCGGACGGACGCGTTCCGCCAAGATCACCGACCGTATCGGTTCAGGCACCGAACAACTGCGTCCAGTACGTGCCCGCCCGGCCGCCGCCCGCGAAGCCGATGCCGATGTGGGTGAAGTCCGGTTTGAGGATGTTGGCCCGGTGTCCGGGGCTGTTCATCCAGCCGTCCACCACCTCGGCGGCCGAGCGCTGGCCGCAGGCGATGTTCTCGCCGATGGTGCGCCGCCGGGAGCCCGCGGCGGCCGCCCGGTCCCAGGGCTGGGTCCCCTCGGGGGAGGTGTGTGAGTAGAAGTCCCGGGTCGCCATGTCCATGCTGTACGCCTGAGCGGCCGTCGCCAGCTGTGGATCCACCGCGAGCGGTCGCAGCCCGGCCCGGGCGCGCTCCCGGTTGGTGAGGTCGACGACCTCGGCGTGGGTGCGGGTCAGTTCGGACGGGGTGAGGGGTCTGGCCCACAGCGCGGTCCAGTAGGTGTCCCCGTCCCCGGGGCCATGGACGTGGGCCAGGCCGGCGTGGGTGAAGGCCGGGTCGAGCAGGGTGCGCCGGGCGCCCTCGGTGCGCAGGCAGTAGTCGACGAACTCGACCGGGGTGCGCGGGCCGGAGACGAGATGCTCGCCGACCGTGACATACGCGAATCCGGTGCGGCTGATCCGCTGGTGGAGGGAGATGCCGTCCTGGCTCTCGGTGGCGAGGCGGCCGGCGTCGGCCATCGTGGTGGCGTGGGCGAGGGCGGCGGAGGTGAGCCGGGCGTCAGGGGCCACCGGTGGCCGGCCGGCCTGGGCGCGGGCGGAGTTGACCAGACCCAGCAGGCCGTCCGGGTCCGGGAGCGCGGCCGCCGAGGGCCGGGGCGGCGCGGTCGCCGTGCGCTGGGTGGGGATCGTGGCGCGCAGCCCGGGCGCCGGCTGCCGGTCCTCGACGACATCGACCCCGAAGTCCCGGGCCAGCCCCGCCAGTCCGTCCGAGTACCCCTGCCCGACCGCGCGCAGCTTCCAGCCGGTGTCCCGGCGGTATATCTCGGCCAGCAGCAGGAGGGTCTCCGTCTGCGGACGCGGCGGGGCGAACCGCGCCAGCGTCCGGCCCAGGCGGTCGGTGACATGCAGCGTCGACGTGGGCAGCCGGCCGAGCGGGGTGCCCGGCTCGGCGGCGGTGACCGTGAGGGTGACGCGCTGGGCGCCGGTTCGCAGCCGGGCGGGCTCCACGGTCAGCGTGTCGCCGCGCAGCCGGACGCCGGGTGCGTCCGGCTGGTTGTAGAAGACGAAGTCGGTGTCGCCGCCGACCTTGCCGCTCTCGTCGGTGATCAGCGCGGAGACGTCGAAGGGACCGGGCACCCGCAGCGTCAGCGCGCCGTCCGGAAGGGGCAGATTGCCCCCGGGGACCAGCTCGCTCATCGCGCCGCCTCTGCGAGGTCAGGGGCCGAACGTCGCGCCCGGTGGGGGAGTCGCCGGTAGAACGTCCGGCCCGGGCGCGAGGTTCCCTCGGCGAGGTGAGGTGCCGCGGCTACTGCTCCCGCGGCGCGGCCGGTGCGATGTCCTCCCGCTCGACCGGCGTCCCGGCACCGCGCGTTGCCGCGCGCTTGCCGCAGAACGCCGGCTCCAGCGTCTCCGCCAGTGTGTTGAGCACGGCCGAGCTGTTGGAGGCGTTGGCCACCGCGGTCAGGCTGCGCGTGCCGTCCTTGGTGGTGAAGGCGTACGTGTAGTAGCCCTGGACGGCGCCCGTGTGGCCGTACACCGAGATCCCGCAGGACAGGTCGCGGCGGCGCAGCCCCAGGCCGTAGGAGGTGTTGGAGTTGACCCGGGTGAAGCGCTCCATCTCCGCAAGGCGTGCGGTCGACGTCAGCTTCCCGCGGACCAGCGCCGAGTAGAAGGTGTCGAGGTCCTGGGCGGTGGAGATGATGGCGCCCGCACTCTGTGCCCAGGACACCGTCTGGTCCGTCGCGTCGACCGGCTTGGCACCCGACTTGTCCGCGGTGAGATAGCCGTTGGCGTGCTGCCCGGGGATCTTCGTGTCGGGGTGGACATAGAAGGTGTCGCGCAGCTTCAGCGGCTTGAAGATGCGGTTCTCGTACGCGGTCCGCACGCTGTGCCCGGTGATCTTCTCGATCAGCATCCCGGCGACCACGAAGTTGGTGTTGGAGTACGAGTAGGCGGCGCCCGGCGCGTTGGTGCGCGGCTTCTTCAGGGAGAGGTTCACCAGCTGGCGGTAGGTGAAGACCTTGTTCCGCACCGCCTCGAAGCCCGACACACTGCTGGCGAACATGTCGTTGGTGTAGTCGTACAGGCCGCTGCGGTGGCTGAGCACGTGCCGCACGGTGATGCGGTCGTCCGGCAGCAGCCCCGGCAGATAGCGGTTGACCGGCGCGTCCAGGGCGAGCTTGTGCTCGTCCACCAGTTGCAGCAGGACGACCGCCGAGAACGTCTTGGTGACACTGCCGACGCGGAAGCGGTCGCCGGTGGTGATGGCGCGCCTGGTCGTCCGGTCGGCTACGCCCCGCGTCGTCTTGTAGACCTTCGTGCCGTCGTCGATCCGGGCCATCGCGCCCGGTGCCCCCTTCGCCACGACCGAGCTCAGCACCGCGGCCATGCCCGCGGTGTCGGGCGCCGGCAGGGCGGCGGCCGGCCGGGGCTCCGCTCCCGCCTTCATGGGCGCCGCCTGGGCCGGGACCGCGAGCAGCGACAGCGCCACCGCTCCGAGCACCGCGCTTCTGCTCACCTTTGCCGAGACCATTCGAACCCTGCTCCTCTCTGCCTGTTTCCGATGCGAGATGGGTCACATTCGCTTCAGGGAACCCTCTCGCATCCCGTCACATCTCCACAGTCGACGCACAGTTGGTCACTCTGCGATCACCATGCCGTGCGAATTCGCAAAGAATTTCCATGAAGCGCAAGAAAAGCGACGAATTGCGCTTTACATGCACATGACTCGTCCGGAAGGGTTGCGGCCCGGGGCCCGACCAGCCCCTTGGCGCCCAACGGCGCCGTGCCGCAAGGCGGTCGGTGACGATTCCGGCCGCCTTCGAAGGTAAGGAACCCTGATCAGTGCGTAGCGCGCACATACGCAGCGTGGCGGTCGCCGTCGCCGTGACGACGGCCGCCACGGGCCTGACCGGTACGGCCTTCGCCGGTCCCACCACGGGGGTGGAGCAGCAGGCCGCGACCGCCGCCACCACGGCCGCGCAGGTGGTGAGGGCGGCACGGGCCGCGGCCTTCGCCCACGCCTCGGCGACCGGTGTCGGCGCGGGCGACGAGCTCCGGGCACAGGACGTGATGATCGACCCCGAGGGGGCACGTCATGTCCGCTTCCTCCGCACCCACCGGGGCATGGCGGTGCTCGGCGGCGACCTCGTCGTCCATCTTTCCCGCCGGTTGGCCTACGCCGGTGTCACCCGAGCGGCCGACCACGCCGTCCGGCCCGCCACCACCGAGGCGAAGCTGACGGCCCGCCAGGCCGAGCAGAAGGCCGCCTCCGCCGCCGACGGCGACGCCGGCACCGCCGCGCTCGTGGTGGACGCCCGCGGCGGTGCATCGGCCCTCGCCTACCAGGTGGCGGTCGACGGCCCGGACGGCTCCCGTACGGTCGTCGTCGACGCCGTCAGCGGCAAGGTGCGCAGCAATACGCCGGACAACGACGAGTTCCTCTCGCCCAAGGTGCTGGACACCCTCCGCGAGCACGGTGAGACCCTCGACCCGGCCACCGGCACCGGCGCTCAGGCCGACGCCTTCGCCGGCGCGTCCGTCTCCGCAGCCGCCCGCTACCCAGCGACCGCGCACGGCTTCGGCAGGTCCCTCTTCGTCGGCAAGGTCCCGCTCACCACCACGCAGACCGCCCCCAAGAGCTTCCTGCTCAAGGACCCGACCCGCTACGGCACCGAGACCCGGGACGCCAAGGGCAAGGAGACGGAGAGCTTCGCCCAGGGCACCAAGTTCACCAGCGGCACCGACAGCTGGGGCAACGGCGCCACCAGCAGCCGGGGCAGCGCCGCGGCCGACGCCCAGTACGGCATCACCAAGACCCTGGACTTCTACAAGAAGACCTTCGGCCGCAAGGGCATAGCGAACAACTCCAAGCCCGCCCGCGCCATGGTCCACTGGGGCAAGAAGGTCGGCAACGCCTTCTGGGACTCGGACTGCGGCTGCATGCTGTACGGCGACGGCGACGGACAGGAGATCAAGAAGCCGCTGGTCGTCCTCGACGTCACCGGGCACGAGCTGACCCACGGCGTGGTGGACGCGACCGCCAAGCTCGAACCGACCCGGGTCGACAGCGACGGCCAGTACGGCGAGCCGGGCGCCCTGAACGAGTCGCTGGCCGACGTCTTCGGCTCGAACGTCGAGTTCTCCGCGAACAACCCGAACAACCCGCCGAACTACCTGCTCGGCGAGAAGCTGGGCCTGAAACAGAAGTTCCTGCGCCGCCTCGACCACCCCTCGCTCGACCGCATCGAGCAGACGGTCGACTACTGGTCGCCCGAGGTGGCGGACGCCGAGGTGCACGCCGGCTCCGGCGTCTCCTCGCACGCGTACTACCTGCTCGCCGAGGGAAGCGGCCGCAAGAAGATCGGCGCCACCACCTACGACTCGCCGACCTACGACGGGTCCACGGTCACCGGCATCGGCCGTGCCAAGGCCACGGCGATCTTCTACCGCGCCCTGACCCGGTACATGGTCTCCTCGACCGACTTCCACGACGCGAGGGTCGCGACGCTGAAGGCGGCCCAGGACCTCTACGGCGCGAGCGGCGTCGAGTACCGCACGGTCGACCAGGCCTGGGCAGCGGTCAACGTCACCGAGGCCAACACGTCGGCCGGCCGCCACTGACGGGCACGGCACACCGCTGATCCGGGTGCCCTGTCGGGGGGCCGGGCACCCGGATCACCCTCACCGGTGGAACACGAGCCAAGGTCCCCATGTCACCCGCCATTTGAAGGCCACGGCAGCCTCACAGTCAACCTTCAGGTGATTCCTGTTTCTTTTATTGACAGCGGAAAATAAGCCACCTAAGTTCCCGGCCATGCGCTCCACCTCCCGTGCCGAGATGTTCCCGGCCCACACGCCGGCCGCCTCGCAGATCTTCACCACGGTCCTGTCCCACGGCCCCCTCACCCGGCTGGAGGCGGCCCGCCGGGCCGGCTTGTCGGCGGCGGCCGTGACCAAGGCCGTCCGGCCCCTGCTGGCGGCCGGGTACCTGGCGGAGGACGCCGACGGCGAGGCCCGGGCCGCCCTCGGCCGCCCCGCCAACCTGGTGCGGGTCGACGGCGGGCGCGCGCTGTTCATCGGGGTCAAGGTGACCGGCGACGAGGTCATCGCCGTCCTCACCGACCTCTGCTGCCGAATCCGCCTGTCCCGCCGGCTGCCGGTCACGGATCGCGCCGCCAAGGCCGTCCTGACCTCCATCGCCGAACTGGCCCACGAACTGCGCACCGAGGCCGAGGACTTCGGCGCCCCCGTCCTCGGCCTCGGCATCGCCGTCTCCGGCGACGTGGACCGCGCCGAAGGGGTCGTGCGCTATTCGCCCTTCCTCGACTGGCGGGACGTGGCCCTCGCCGAACTCGCCGCCATGACCACGGGGCTGCCGGTCGTCGTCGACAACGACGTACGTGCCCTGACCGTCGCCGAGCAGTGGTTCGGCGCCGGGGTCGGGCTCTCCGACTTCGCCGTGGTCACCGTCGGCGCCGGTATCGGCTGCGGACTGGTGATCCACGGCCGGTTGGTGGCGGGCGCGCACGGGGTGGCGGGGGAGATCGGGCATGTGGCCATCGACCCGGCCGGGCCCCTGTGCCACTGCGGCAACCGCGGCTGTGTGGAGGCGATCGCCGGCGACGCCGCGATCGTCACCCGGATGCGTGAGGTGACGCACCGTCAAGTGACCGACTCCGCCGAGGCGGTGGCCCTGGCCCACGAAGGCGTGCCCGGAGCTCGGGAGGTGTACGCCCGCGCCGGCGAGGCCATCGGCCGGGGCATCGCCACCGTGGCCAACCTCTTCGGCCCCGAACGTGTGATCATCTCCGGCGAGGGACTCGCCGCCTACGACCTCTTCGCCGAGCAGATCCTCGACTCGTTCACCGCGGCCGCCTTCGGCTCGGCCGCGCAGTGCGACGTACAGACCCGCCCACTCCCCTTCGAGGAGTGGGCGCGCGGGGCCGCGGCCGCCGCGATCCAGTCCTTCATCACCTCGTCTCCCACCCCAACGGGCAAGGGCTGAGCCGCCCAAGACCCCGACCCCAGGAGGGCCCATGCGGTCACCTTCGTACTCCGTCCTGCCCGCACGCGGGCTGAGAACCGTGCTGGTGCTGGCACTCACCGCGGCCTTCGCGGCCGCCGTGCCGGCCGCCCAGGCCGAAACGCCCGCCCCGATCGCCGCCAAGCCGTACATGGGCTGGTCGAGCTGGAGCATGCAGTCGTCCAAGTACCCGGGCCTGAACGACCAGGGCGACTACAGCTATCTCACCGAGGCGAACGTCCTCAAGCAGACCGACGCCATGGCGAGCAAGCTGAAGAAGTTCGGCTACGACTACATCAACATCGACGCCGGCTGGTGGATGGACTGGAACTGGAAGTCCGGCTACGACCAGTACGGCCGCCAGAAGGCCGACTCCGCCCGTTTCCCCAGCGGGATGAAGGCCGTCGCCGACCGCATCCACGCCAAGGGCCTCAAGGCCGGCATCTACCTCCCGGCCGGCCTGGAGAAGGGCGCCTACGGCGACGGCAAGACGCCCGTCTGGAACGCCGACGGCTGCACCACCGCTGATGTCGTCTACGACGACCTGCGCACCACCAACGGCTGGGACAGCGCATACAAGATCGACTTCGACAAGCCATGCGCGCAGAAGTACATAGACTCCCAGGCCCAGATGATCGCCGGCTGGGGCTATGACTTTCTCAAGCTCGACGGCGTCGGCCCCGGCTCCGGCAAGAGCGGCGACCAGTACGACAACGTCGCCGACGTCGCCGCCTGGAACAAGGCGATCACCGCCACCGGCCGCCCGATCCACCTGGAAGCCTCCTGGTCCCTGGACTTCGGGCATGCCGCCGACTGGAAGAAGTACACCAACGGCTGGCGTATCGACACCGATGTCGAGTGCTACTGCAACACCCTGGTCAGCTGGGAGAACTCCGTCGACGACCGCTGGGACGACACCCCGGCCTGGACCGACAAGGCGGGCCCCGGCGGCTGGAACGACCTCGACTCCCTCGACGTCGGCAACGGCGCGATGGACGGCCTCACCAAGGCCGAACGGCAGAGCTACGCCACGCTGTGGGCCGTCGCCAAGTCGCCCCTGTTCACCGGCGACGACATCACCAAGCTCGACGACTACGGCGTCTCCCTGCTGACCAACCGCGAGGTCATCGGCGTCGACCAGAGCGACAACCCGCCGGCCCGGCCCGTCACGCCGTCCGACCCGCAGCAGGTCTGGGCGGCGAAGAACGCCGACGGCACGTACACGGTCGCCCTGTTCAACCTCGCGAACTCGCCTTCGGCGGTGACGGCCGACTGGACGGCCCTCGGCTTCACCGGCAAGGCGTCGGTGCGGGATCTGTGGAACCACGAGAACCTCGGCAGCTACCAGAACAAGATCACCCAGGCGCTGCCCGCGCACGGCTCACGCCTGTTCACCGTGACCCCGAAGGGCAGCGCCCTGGCCTCCACCGGCTATGAGGCCGAGGCGAGCGCCAACACGCTGAGCGGCAACGCCTCGGTGGCCGGTTGCGACGCGTGCTCCGGGCAGAAGAAGGTCGGAAACCTGTACCAGGGCGGCAAGCTGACCTTCAACAACGTGGTGGTCGACAAGGCCGGTACGTACCTGGTGAAGGTGGCCTACGTCAGCGGTGACTCCCGGTCGGCCACCATCGCGGCCAACGCGGGGGGCGGGACCAGCCACAAGTTCCCGTCCACCGGGGACTGGGGGACCGTGGCGACGGTGAGCGTGCCGGTCGCTCTGAAGGCCGGTGCCAACACGATCAGCTTCGACAGCGGGTCGGGGTACGCGCCGGACGTCGACCGGATCGACGTTCCCAAGTCGCCTCGGTAAGTGCGTCGTTCGGGAACTGCGGGCCGGTGGGGGCCGGTCGCGCAGTTCCCCGCGCCCCGGAAAGGGGCGCCCTCCTCACGAACGTCGGATTGGAACCCATGGACAACCACCCCAGCAGACGTAGCTTCCTCGCCCTCGCCGCCGCCACCGGAGCCCTCGCCTCGCTCCCCTCCTTCACCGCTTCCGCCGCCCCGCTGCGGTCCTCGGAGCCGCTCGTCTCTCCTCGTCACCAGCTCTGGTGGCAGGCGCCCGCCGGCGACGGGTCGATGATCACGCAGGGTCTGCCGGTCGGCAACGGCCGGCTCGGCGCCCTCGCGAGCAACGACTCCGGCCGTGAGCTCCTCCTGATCACCGACGCCACCCTGTGGACCGGCGGTCTCAACGACACCCTCGACTCGGACGGCCAGTTCCCCTACGGCCGCGCCGACTTCGGATCGCTCACCCTGCTCGCCCGGCTCACCGTCGAGATCCCCGACCACGACCTGGGTGCCGTCTCCGGCTACCGCCGTGCCCTCGACCTCGACAACGGCGTGGTGAGCGCGTCGTACGTCCGTTCCGGAGTGACCTACCGGCGGCAGGTGTTCGCCAGTCGCCCGGACGACGTGATCGTGCTGCACCTCAGCCAGGACGGCGGCGGCCGGTACACCGGAACCATCACCCTCGAAGGCACCCACGGCGAGACCGGCGGCACGGCGGAGTCGTTCGCCGGGGCCTTCGCCAACGGCCTGAAGTACGGGGCCGCCGTGAACGCGTACGGCAGCGGTGGCAGCGTGCGTGTCAGCGGATCGCACATCACCTTCACCAACTGCCGGGAGCTGACGGTCGTAGTCAGCGGTGGTACGAACTACGCGCCGGACGCCGCCGTCGGCTACCGCGACCCGTCCCTCGACCCGCGGGCGCTCGCACGCACCAAGGTCAAGGCGGCCGCCCGGCACTCGGCGGACGCGCTGCTGCGTACCCACGCGGCCGACCACCGGGCGTTGTTCGGGCAGTTCGACCTGTCGCTCGGCACCTCGACGGCCGGCCAGCGCGAACTCGACACCTGGGCGCGCCTCCAGGCCCGCGCCGACACCGGTGACCCCGACCCGGAACTGGAGGCCTCCTACGCCCAGTTCGGCCGCTATCTGATGATCGCCGGGTCGCGTGACAGTCTGCCGATGGGTCTCCAGGGTGTCTGGCTGGACGGCAACGACCCGGACTGGATGGGCGACTACCACACCGACATCAACATCCAGATGAACTACTGGATGTCCGACCGGCTGGGCCTGTCCCAGTGCTTCGACGCCTACACCGACTACTGCGTCGACCAGCTCCCGTCCTGGACGGACCTCACCCAGCGGCTGTTCCAGGACTCCCGCAACCGCTACCGCAACTCCAGCGGCAAGGTGGCCGGCTGGACCGTCGCCATCTCCACCAACCCCTTCGGCGGAGGCGGCTGGTGGTGGCACCCGGCGGGCAACGCCTGGCTGTGCCAGAGCCTGTGGGAGCACTACGAGTTCACCCAGTCCCGCGCCCACCTGGAGAAGATCTACCCCCTCCTCAAGGGCGCCTGTGAGTTCTGGGAGGCGCGGCTGCTCACCACCACCCTGGACGACGGGAAGGAGGTCCTGATCGCGGACAGCGACTGGTCCCCGGAGCAGGGGCCGCTGGACGCCAAGGGCATCACCTACGCCCAGGAACAGGTGTGGATGCTGTTCGGCAACTTCCGCACTGCGGCCGCCACGCTGAAGAGGGATGCTGGGTACGCGGACACCATCGGCGGGCTCCGCGAGCGCCTCTACCTGCCGGTGGTGAGCCCGAAGACCGGCTGGCTGGAGGAGTGGATGTCCCCGGACAACCTCGGCGAGACCACCCACCGCCACCTCTCGCCGCTGATCAACCTCTTCCCCGGCGACCGTATCCGACCCGACGGGTCCACCCCCGCCGAGATCGTCAAGGGTGCCACGGCCCTGCTCACCGCGCGCGGTATGGACAGCTTCGGCTGGGCCAACGCCTGGCGCTCGCTGTGCTGGGCGCGGCTCAAGGACGCCGACAAGGCCTACCAGCTCGTCGTCAGGAACCTTCGCCCGTCCAGCAACGGCAGCAACGGCACCTCACCCAACCTCTTCGACATCTACGAGGTCGAGCAGGGCCGGGGCATCTTCCAGATCGAGGCCAACTTCGGCACCCCGGCCGCGATCGTGGAGATGCTGCTGTACTCCCGCCCCGGTCACCTGGAACTCCTGCCCGCCCTGCCCGCCGCCTGGGCCGCCTCCGGCAGGGTCACCGGGGCCGGCGCGCGCGGTGGCTTCGTCGTCGACCTGAGCTGGCGCGACGGCAGGCCGACCGAGGCCCGGATCCGCAGCGTGGGCGGCCGTACGACGACGGTCGCCTACGGCGGTGAGTCACGCACGGTCACGCTGCAGCCCGGCGCGTCCGTCACGCTGAAGGACTTCGCGCGGTGACCGGCCGGTTCGCGCGACTCCTCAGCCTCGCCGCCGTTTTACTGGCGACGGTCGCCTGCCAGACCGGGCCCGCCCAGGCGTCACCCGCCCCGGTGCGGACCGCCTCCGCCCGGCACGACGTCGTCACCTGGGGGGCCAGCGCCGACCGGATGGGGCAGGGCACCGCCGACCGCGGCTACCGGCTGGTCGTGCACACCAGCGCCGCCGGAAGCGGTCTGCGGGTGCGTCTGTCCAACGCCTTCGGCGACCGGCCGCTGACGCTGGACAGCGTCTACGCGGGCCTCCGGAGCCAGGGCGCCGCCCTCAAGCCGGGCAGCAACAAGCGGCTCACCTTCGACGGCGCCCGCACGGTCACCGTGCCGGCCGGCGCCACCGCGTGGAGCGACCCGCTGCCCGGCAGCCTGCCCGCCGGCAGCGATCTGGTCGTCAGCCTGCACAGCCCGGACGCGGCCGGCCCGGCCACCGGCCACTGGATGGCCATGCAGACCTCCTACACCACCCAGGGCGACCACACCGCCGAGGAGAGCGCCGCCAACTGGACGGAGACCACCGGCTCCTGGTGGTACCTGGACTCGGTCTCGGTACGGCCGTCGAACCCGGCAACCGGGGCCGTGGTGGCGCTCGGCGACTCCATCACCGACGGCTGGGCGTCCACCACCGACCTCGACCGCCGCTGGCCGGACTATCTCGCCCGCCGGCTCCAGAAGGCGGACACCGAGGTCAAGGGCGTCGCCGACGAGGGGATCTCCGGCAACCAGGTCCTCGCCGACGGCGCCGGGCAGGCCGCCCTCAACCGTCTGGACCGTGACGTCCTCAGCCAGCCCGGTGTCCGTACCGTCTTCCTCTTCGAGGGGGTCAACGACATCAAGGCCCACACCGGGGTCACCGCGGCGGACCTGATCGCCGGGTACCGCGAGATCGTCCGGCGGGCGCACGCGGCCGGCAAGTGCGTGGTCGCCTCGACCGTCGGGCCGTTCGAGGGCTGGTCGGAATGGGACACCGCGGGTGAGGCCGTACGCCAGGAGGTCAACCAGTTCGTCCGCACCAGTGGGGAGTTCGACGGGACCGCCGACTTCGACCGGATCCTGCGCAGCCCCTACGACCAGGCGCGGATGCTGCCGTTCCTCGACGGCGGCGACCACATCCACCCCAACGACAAGGGAATGCAGGCCATGGCCGACGCCGTCGACCTCGCCGGCCTCGACTGCGACCGCTGAACCCGCTTACCGGCCTGATCACCCCTGGGCTGTCGGCTCCGGGGTGATCAGGCCCTCGCGACAGGCGATCGCCACCGCCTCCGTACGGCTCGCCGCGTCCGGCCCGGACACCGCACGGGTCCACTCGGCCTCCGCGCGCGCAAGCCAGGCCTGCCCCTCCGGGCCCTGCCGCGCGGCCGAGACCCGGGCCGACTCGACCAGCTCGCCCGCGAGGTCCGTCCAGTGGCCCTCGCCCCCGGTGCCGCGCAGTCCCACCGCCGGCGCCGCCAGCCGGACCGTCACGTCCGGCGGCCGCCCCGACTCGTCGGTCAGCGCCAGGGGCGCGGGGCCGTATTGATCGGCGGCACCCCTTCAGGCACTCAACCCCGCAGCACCTGCGCCCAGTTCCCCGGCACCCGCTCCGCAGGACCCGGCACGGACTGGTCCGCGGGATGGCTCACCGGCGGCGCCAACTCCGGCCCCGCCTCGAACACTTCCTCCGTCTCGTAGTTCCAGAACCATCCCTCACCCGGCTCGTAACTACAGATGATCGGATGCCCCGTGTCACGGAAGTGCTCCGTCGCGTGCTTCGCGGGCGAGTCGTCGCAACACCCGATGTGCCCGCACTGGGCACACCGCCGCAGATGGAACCACCAGCCCCCCGCGTTGTCGCACTCCACACACCCGGCACCGCTCGGCGGAACGTTCGGGTCGATCGTGGTGTCCTCACTCATACGGTCTCCTCGGGTGACTCGGGCGCCGCTGTCTCGGGCGCTGCGGCGGTCAGTGGAAGCAGCACCTGGAAACGGGTGTCCCCGGGTACCGACTCCACCCGCATGGTGCCGTGATGCTTGTTCACGACGATCCGCCACGAGATGTCCAGGCCGAGACCCGTGCCCTGCCCGACGGGCTTCGTCGTGAAGAAGGGGTCGAAGATCCGGCCCTTGATCTCCGGCGCGATCCCGGTGCCGGTGTCCCGGAACTCGACCAGCAGTTGCTCGTGGTCGAGCGCGGTCCGCACGGTCAGCGTGCCGTGGCCGCCGCCGTCGCCGTCCTTCATGGCGGAGACCGCGTTGTCGATGAGATTGGTCCATACCTGGTTGAGTTCGGCGGGGTAGGCGGGGACGGGCGGGACCGTACGGTCGTACTCCTTGACCACCTGGATGTCCTGCCCGATCTTCGCGGACAGCATCAGCAGGGTGCTGTCGAGGAGTTCGTGCACGTCCACGACCCGGTACGGCGCCCGGTCCAGCTGGCTGTACTGCTTGGCCGCGTCGACGAGGTTCGAGATCCGGGTGGTGGAGTCGTCGATCTCGTTCATCAACAGCTCGGTCTCGACGGTGTAGTTGAGCCAGCCGACCGCGTTCGGCAGGATCTCCTCGTCCACGGCCGCCGCGACCTGCTCCAGCCAGTCGACCTCAAGCCCGGCCTGCACGAAGGTCGGCGCCAGCTGCCACCCGTAGTCGATGCCGTGGTCGTCCAGCCAGTCGGAGAGCGCGTCCTCGCGGTCGGTGGCCTCCAGCGGACTCAGCGCCGGGGCCTTGGCGACCCGTTCGGCGGTGCGCTCCTGGAGCTCGATCAGACCGGCCAACTGCTCCCGTGAGAACGGCCCTTCGGCGATCACGGCGAGCTTGCGCCGCATCTTCGCCACCCGCTCGCGCAGCGTGGACGTGGCGCGGACGGCCGCCGCGGCCGGGTTGTTGAGCTCGTGGGTGAGCCCGGCGGACAACGAGCCGAGCGCCAGCAGCCGCTCGCGCTGCCCGATCGCCGCCTGGGTATTCTTCGAACCGAAGAACAGGCCCTCCAGCAGATGCACGGCCATCGGGAACCACTCGCGCATGATGTCCGCGAACGTGTCCGCCGGCAGCACGAAGAACCGCGTCGGCTCGGTCACCCGCATCGAGTTGTTGTACGCCTGCCGCACCCGGTCCCCGAGGTACGCCTGCATGGCACCCGCGTAAACCCCGGGCTGCGAGGTGCGGGTCACCTCGATGTCGTCGCCGGCGACCCGGCGGGAGAGCACCACGGTGCCCTCGATCATCACGTAGAAGCAGGTGGCCGGCTCGCCCTCGGTGTAGACCGGACCGGGCTCGAACAGCTCGACCCGGCCCGCGGCGCACAGCCGCCCCAGCTGCTCCGGCTCCAGTTTCTCGAAGAGGAACAGCGCGCCGATCTCCTTCGGGCTGCAGGGCATCAGCCGCCCGCTCATGACTGTTCCAGATAACGGTGGACGAGCATCACGGCCATGGCTCCTTCTCCGACGGCGGACGCGACACGCTTGGCGGACTCGGCACGCGCGTCGCCCGCCACGAACACTCCGGGCACGCTGGTCTCCAGGTGGTAGGGCGGCCGGTCCAGCTCCCAGGCCGTCGGCGGTCGTCCGTCGACCGTCAGATCGGGCCCGGCCAGGATGAACCCGCGCCCGTCGCGCAGCACGGTGTCGCCGAGCCAGTCGGTCAGCGGGGCCGCGCCGATGAACACGAACATCCACTGCGCCTCGACCGACTCGGTCTCGCCGCTCACCGAGTGACGCAGCGTCAGCCGTTCGAGCCGGTCGGACCCGTGCGCGGAGTCGACCAGCGTGTGGCTGCGCACCGAGATGTTCGGGGCCTCGTTGATCTGCTGGATCAGGTAGTACGACATCGACGTCGACAGGTCGGCGCCGCGCACCAGCAGCGTCACCGACTTGGCGAACCGGGACAGGTACATGGCCGCCTGGCCCGCCGAGTTGGCGCCGCCGACGATGTACACGTCGTGCCCCTGGCAGGAGCTGGCCTCGGTCAGCGCGGAGCCGTAGAACACCCCGCAGCCGGTCAGGTCGGTGCAGCCCTCGGCCTCCAACTGCCGGTACTGCACACCCGTCGCCAGGATCACACTGTGCGCCGCGATCGCCGAGCCGTCCGCGAACCGCACCACCCGCGCGGCCCCGTTGACCTCGAGTGCCGTGACCTCACGGGCGGTCAGGACCTCCGCGCCGAACTTGGCGGCCTGCCGCCGTGCCCGGTCGGTGAGCTGAGCCCCCGACACCCCGTCCGGGAAGCCGAGGTAGTTCTCGATCCTGGAGCTCTGCCCGGCCTGCCCGCCGGTCGCCGCGCGCTCCACCAGCACGGTCCGCAGCCCTTCCGACGCCCCGTACACCGCCGAACCGAGCCCGGCCGGGCCACCGCCGATGACCACCAGGTCGTAGAAGTCCGCCGTGGGCGTGGTCGCGAGTCCGACCCGCGCGGCCAGTTCGGGCGCCTCGGGCTCGACCAGGGGCGTGCCGTCCGGCGTGATCACCAGCGGCAGTCGCTGCCCGTCGGCCCCGGCGGCCGCCAGCAGCCGCTGTCCCTCCGGCTCCTCGACCGAGTACCAGCGGTAGGGCACCTGGTTGCGGGCGAGGAACTCCCGCACGTCCGAGGACCGGGCCGACCAGCGGTGCCCGACGACCTTGGTGGCCGGCACCGGCTTGTACTCGCTGCGCCGCCACGCTTCCAGCAGGTCGTCGAGGACCGGGTACAGCTTCTCCTCGGGCGGGTCCCAGGGCTTGAGCAGATAGTGGTCCAGATCGACGACGTTGATCGCGTCGATCGCCGCGTTGGTGTCCGCGTACGCGGTCAGCAGCACGCGCCGGGCGCCCGGATACACGTCCAGGGCCTGCTCCAGGAACTCGATGCCGTTCATCTGTGGCATCCGGTAGTCGGCCACGATCACCGCCACCAGGTCGCCGCGCAGCTTCAGCTCCCGCAGCGCGTCCAGCGCCGAATCCCCGGACTCCGCGCGCACGATCCGGTACGACGCGCCGTAGCGGCGCCGCAGGTCCCGGGCGACGGCACGGGAGACTCCCGGGTCGTCGTCCACGGTCATGATGACGGTCCGCGCTGCGTCGGCAGCCTGTGCCATACGTCTCCCACCCCGAGCCGTTGGATTCTCTGCACGGCGGGCCCTCCGGAAGGAGCGCGGCCACCGCACCCGCCCATCGTATGTTCGATTGCTCGCCCTCGCTCTTGTACGCCCGTGCACAGCGGGCACCCGTAAGTGCGGAAGACTGATCGCGCATACGCGGAACCGACGCGGAACCGACGAGGAGGCCGGTGCATGACACGCCCGATCACGGCAGGGCTCGACGGTACGGAGGAGAGTCTCGCGGCTCTGGACTGGGCGGCCCGTGAGGCGGTGCGGCGCGGTCTGCCGCTGCGGGTGGTGCACGCCTGGCGGTATGAGGAGCACGAGGCGCTCGGCGGCGACCGGCAGACCCAGCGCGGGTGGGTGTCCGACGGGGTGGCCGAGTCGGTGGGTGCCGTCACCGAGCGGTATCCGGAGCTCGCGGTGAGCGTCGACGTCCTGGCGGGCGGTCCGGTCGAGGTGCTGGTCGAGGCGGCGGCCGGGGCCGAGCTGCTGGCGCTGGGCTCGCGCGGGCACGGGCCGGTCGTCGGGTTCCTGCTGGGCTCGGTCGGGCAGCAGGTGATCGCCGAGGCCGCCCGGCCGGTCGTCCTGGTGCGCGCCGGGGACCGGCCCGTGGGGGAGGCCGCCGGGCGTGAGGTCGTCGTGGGTCAGCAGGGCGGCCCGGAGGACAGCGCGGCCGCGCTGGAGTTCGCGTTCGAGACGGCGGCGGCCCGTGGCGCGACGGTCCGGGTGGTCCGGGCCTGGACCCTGCCGCCGGTCTTCGCCTACAGCCCGGGCTCGCTGAAGCTGCTGGACGAGACCGGCGGACTGGAGCCCTTCGAGAAGAAGGCCCTGTCCGAGGCGGTACGGCCAGTGCGGGAGCGGTTCCCGGACGTGCCGGTCGCCGAGCATGTGGAGATGGGCAGCGCCGGCCAGGTGCTGCTCTCGGCGGCCGGCCGGGCTCAGCTGATGGTCGTCGGCCGGCGCGCCCACCGGACGGCGGTCGGCGCACGCATCGGCTCGGTCGCGCACGGGATGCTGCACCACGCCGACTGCCCGGTGGCCGTGGTGCCGCACGACCGAGTCACTCGGGAGTGACCGGCTCCAGGGTCTCCCGCGCCTTGGGAAGGACTTTCTCGATGTAGTCCTCGACCGCGCTGTCCAGGCCTATGTCGTGCTGCGCCCGCTCGGACAGGTACCAGCGGTGTTCGAGCAGCTCGTGGTAGATCTCGGCCGGATCCATGGAGCCGCGCAGCTCCAGCGGCACGGCCCGCACGGTGGGGCGGAAGACGTCCCGCACCCACCGGTGGGCCAGCACCTCGGGACGGGCGGCCAGGGGGTCGCCGGGGGCGTAGTCGTCCTGGGTGGCCATCCAGCTCTCCAGGTCGTTCAGCAGCCGCCGCGCCTGGTTCTCCTCGGCGTCCAGGCCGGTAAGCCGCAGCAGCTGGCGCTGGTGGTGCCCGGCGTCGACGACCTTCGGCACGAAGGTGACGGTGTCACCGTTGGAGGAGTGCTCGATCTGCATCTCGGCCACGTCGAAGCCGAGCTCGTTGAGCCGTCGGATCCGGCGCTCGATGTAGTGGTACTTGCCCGCCGGATACACCGAGGTCCGGGTCAGCTCCTCCCACAGCTCGCCGTACCGGGTGCAGATCTCGAACCCGAACTCGATCGGGTCCAGCGAGGGGTGCAGCGCCCCCGACGCCTCCAGGTCGAGCAGCTCGCCGCTGATGTTGACCCGGGCCAGATCGAGGTCGTACTCCCGCTGTCCGCTGCTGAGCTGCGGATGCAGGTCGCCGGTCTCGGCGTCCACCAGATACGCCGCGTACGCGCCCGCGTCCCGCCGGAACAGCGTGTTGGACAGCGAGCAGTCGCCCCAGGCGAACCCGGCCAGGTGCAGTCGTACGAGCAGCACCGCGAGGGCGTCCATGAGGCGGTGCATGGTGGCCGGGCGCATCGTCGTCTCGAACATCGAGCGGTACGGCATCGAGCCGCCCAGGTGCCGGGTGACCAGCACCGACTCCAGCGGTTCGCCCGCCGCGTCGGTACGGCCCGTGATCACCGCGAGCGGGTCGACCGCGGGGATGGCGAGCCGGTCCAGGTCGCGCAGCAGCTCGTACTCGCGCAGCGCCGGCCGCTCCGCCAGCTCCTTCACCGCGAGGACCTCGCTGCCGGCCCGGGCGTAGCGCACGACGTGCCGTGAGATACCGCGGGGGAGCGGCACCAGGTATTCCTCGGGCCACTCCTCCAGCGGGACGTCCCAGGGCAGTTCGAGCAGGAGTACGGGGTGCTCCGGGTTGGTGGCGTTGATCTGCAATGCCATGGCCCGGCCTCAGAGGGCGCGTTCGCGGGCCAGCTGGGCGGCCGCCTTGACGGATCCCCGGTGCACGGGGCCGTGCCCGGGCAGCAGCACATCGGCGTCCAGCGCCTCGATGATGGCGAGCGAGTCAACCGCCTGGGACCGCTCGTGGTGGAACATGTCGGGCAGCAGCTGCGGGCCGCTCAGACGTGCGGTGCGGTGGCCGCTGACCAGGGCGTCTCCCGAGATCACGATCCCGGCGTCGGGCAGGTGGTAGACGGTGTGCCCGTCGGTGTGGCCGGGCGTGTGTATCGGGACGGGCCGGCCCGGCAGGTCGAGCGGGCCGTCCGCCACCGGGAACGCCTCGGGCGCGGTGACCGGATGCTGCTCGGTGCCGCCGACCCGCAGGACGTGCACCAGCCACGGCACCACACCCGGCCGCCAGGCGTTCTTCAGCACCGAGCCCACGGAGACCTGCTGGAGGAACTCCCGCCGTGCGTGCGGTACCTCGGCCTCGTGCAGATAGACCGGGGTGCCGTGGGTGTCACGCAGATACTCGGCGGAGCCGAGGTGGTCGTTGTGCGCGTGGGTGATCAGGACGGCCGCGACGGCTTCCGGTGAACTGCCCACCTCCGTGAGGGAGTCGAGCAGCCCCGGCCGGTCCCCGGGGTAGCCGGTGTCCACCAACGTGACGGCGTCGCCGTCCTTGATGATCACCCAGTTGGTGTGCTGCCCGTGCACCAGATAGGTGCCCCTGCCGACTTCATGTACTTCTGCGCGCATGATCTCTCCGACGTTCCCGCAGCGTGCCGACCGAACCGGGGGACAGCCAACCAGATGGTGCGGGGCACCTGTTAACGGGGACCCGGGTCACCGCACCCCGTGCGGCCGGAACTGGACGCTGATGCGCGGACCGGCGGCCCGTGCCGTCTTGGGTACGCAGTGCTCCCAGGTCCGCTGGCAGGAGCCGCCCATCACGATCAGGTCGCCGTGGCCCAGCGGGCGCCGGACGGAGGGGCCGCCGCGCAGCGGGCGCAGCAGCAGGTCACGGGGCGCGCCCACGGAGAGGATCGCGACCATGGTGTCCTCCCGCGAGCCCCGGCCGATGCGATCGCCGTGCCAGGCGACGCTGTCCCGGCCGTCGCGGTAGTAGCAGAGCCCCGCCGTGGTGAACGGCTCGCCCAGCTCGTCGGCGTAGTGCCGGGTGAGCGCGGCCCGGGCCTCGGCGAGGATCGGATGCGGCAGCGGGTCGTCGGCGCCGTAGAAGGCGAGCAGCCGCGGTACGTCCACGACGTTGTCGTACATCGTGCGGCGCTCGGCGTGCCAGGGGACGTCCGCCGCCAGCTGTTCGAACAGTGCGTCGGCGCCGCTCAGCCAGCCGGGCAGCACGTCGATCCAGGCGCCGGAGCCGAGCTCGGTCCGGCCGACTGCGTCGAGAGAGCCGAGCCGCAGCTCGTCGGTCTGGTCGAACAGGGAGCCCTGGAGGTGCGTGGCCATGGAATCAGCGTACTCCTTAATCGAAAGTGTGTTCGCATTCGATCATGACGACCTGGCGCGAGGTCTTTCGATACATTCGTGTATCCGATACATTCGTGTATCGAACGGAGGTCGGGACATGGCAGTGGACGGCGCGACGAAGCGGGTCACCCGGCGCCGGGTGCATACCCGGGCCCGGCTGCTGGACGCCGCGTTCACCGTGTTCGCGGCCAAGGGCTTCGGACGCGTCTCCATCGAGGAGGTCTGCGAGGCCGCCGGATTCAGCCGGGGCGCCTTCTACTCCAACTTCGCCACCCTCGACGAGCTGTTCTTCGCCCTCTACCGGGAGCGCGCCGACGTGATCGCCCAGCAGGTCGCCGACGCGCTCGCCGTCGAGGGACCCGGCCTCGACGTGCCCGCCTCCGTGGACCGGGTCACCGAGGTCCTGCTCCTCGACGTGGACTGGCTGCTGGTGAAGACCGACTTCCTGGTGCACGCCGCCCGGGACCCGGCGGTCGCCGAGGCCCTCCTCGGCCACCGGGCCCGGCTGCGGCAGGCCATCGCCGACCGGCTCTTCCGGGCCCGCGGCCACGCACCGGTCCCCGCCGTGCTCGGCGGGGCCGAGGGAGCCGCACACGCCGTGGTCGCCGCCTACGACGGAGTCACCACCCAACTGCTGCTGGACAGGGACGTGGACCGGGCCCGCGCCTGGCTCAAGCAACTGCTCACCGCGCTGCTGACCGACGGCAGCACCCCATTCGGATAAGAGAGGCAACGGTCGCCATGGACGCGGACGTCATCGTCGTCGGAGCGGGCCTCGCCGGCCTGGTCGCGGCGCACGAACTCACCAGCAGGGGCCGACGGGTCGCCCTGGTCGACCAGGAGAACGCCGCCAACCTCGGCGGCCAGGCGTTCTGGTCCTTCGGCGGGCTCTTCCTCGTCGACTCGCCCGAGCAGCGCCGCCTCGGTGTCAAGGACTCCCTCGACCTGGCCTGGAACGACTGGCAGGGCAGCGCCCAGTTCGACCGGAAGGACGACGAGGACTCCTGGGCGGTGCGCTGGGCACGGGCCTATGTCGAGTTCGCGGCCGGGGAGAAGCGGCCCTGGCTGCAGAGCCACGGCATCGGTCTGCTGCCGACCGTCGGCTGGGCCGAGCGCGGCGACCTGCGCGCGACCGGCCACGGCAACTCCGTACCGCGCTTCCACATCGCCTGGGGCACCGGGACCGGTGTCGTCGAACCCTTCGCCCGGTACGCCAGGCAGGCCGCCCGCGACGGACTGCTCACCTTCCACCACCGCCACCAGGTCGACGAACTCGTCATCGAGGACGGTGCGGTACACGGCGTACGCGGCACGGTCCTCGCCCCCGACGACTCGCCCCGCGGTGCCGCCTCCAACCGCGACCGCATCGGCGACTTCGAACTCACCGCCCAGGCTGTCGTCGTCACCACCGGAGGCATCGGCGCCAACCACGACATCGTCCGCCGCTACTGGCCCGAACGCCTCGGCACACCCCCCGCCGAGATGGTGACCGGCGTCCCCGCCTACGTCGACGGCCGCATGCTCGACATCAGCGCCGAGGCGGGCGTACGCCTGGTCAACCGCGACCGTATGTGGCACTACACCGAGGGCATCCAGAACTGGAACCCCGTCTGGCCCGGCCACGGCATCCGCATCCTGCCCGGCCCGTCCTCGATCTGGCTGGACGCCCTCGGCCGCCGGCTGCCCGACCCCTGCCTGCCGGGGTACGACACCCTCAGCACCCTCAAGTACCTGCGCACCACCGAGGACATCGCCGGACACGACCACTCCTGGTTCGTCCTCACCCGGAAGATCATCGAGAAGGAGTTCGCGCTCTCGGGCTCCGAGCAGAACCCCGACATCACCGCCAAGGACCGCAAGGCCGTGCTGCGTGACCGGCTGCTCGGCAAGGGCGCCCCGGGCCCGGTGCAGGCCTTCGTCGACAAGGGCGCCGACTTCGTGACCGCGTCGTCCCTGGAGCAGCTCGTCGAGAAGATGAACGGGCTCACCGACAAGGCGCTCCTGGACGCGGCCGAGGTACGCCGCCAGATCGTCGCCCGCGATCTGCAGATCCACCACTCCTACAGCAAGGACTCCCAGGTCCAGGGCATCCACAACGCCCGCCGGTACATAGGCGACCGCCTGGGCCGGGTCGCCACCCCGCACCGCATCCTCGACCCGGCCGCCGGGCCGCTGATCGGCGTCAAGCTGCACGTCCTCACCCGCAAGACCCTCGGCGGCATCCAGACCGACCTGGACTCCCGCGCCCTCGGCGCCGACGGGCAGCCGATCGACGGGCTCTACGCGGCCGGCGAGGTGGCCGGCTTCGGCGGCGGCGGTGTCCACGGCTACAACGCGCTGGAGGGCACCTTCCTCGGCGGCTGCCTGTTCTCGGGCCGGGCGGCGGGACGCGCGGCCGCGAAGCAGACGGCTTAGGTGGTGAGGAGCCGCGCCAGTACGGTGGCGTGGCACTGCTGCGGAGTCCTGGACGCGGTGAGCAGGGTCACCGGGCCCCTGCGGGCCGTATCCCGTAGGCCGTCGAGGAGTTCTGCGGCCTCGGGAGCGGTCAGCTCCGCCCCGTAGCGGTCAGCGAACTCGTCGTACGACCCCTCGCCCGCGTGGTACCAACGGCGCAGCTCGTTCGACGGCGTCAGCCCCTTGGGCCACTCGTCCACCCGCGCGTCCGCCTTCGACAGCCCGCGCGGCCACAGCCGGTCCACCAGGACCCGCACACCGTCCTGAGGCTCGGGCGGTTCATAGATCCTGCGGACGCGCACGCTCATGGTCGGGCACCTCCCCGGCTCGGTGGTGATGTCGGTGCCGCGAGCGTATGCGGCGGCCCCGCACCACCGGCTGCCGACGCGGCGCAGCTTGACCAGAATGAGGCAGAATCGCGGACGCCCGCGCGCCTAGTCTGTGGGCCATTGATCACCGGCCATCCCCCGAAGGAGCCCATGTGCAGGGCGCAAGCAGACGTATCGCAGTCCTCCGCCGCGAGGCCGTCCTCGGCACCGTCCCGGTCGCCGTGGCGGCCCTGCTCGCCGCCGCCGGACCGGCCTCGGCGAGCACGATCGGCGCCGCGGGCGCGGGCGACCCCTACTTCCCGCTCAGTGGCAACGGCGGCTACCACGTCGGCCACTACGACCTGACGCTCCGTTACGACACCTCCTCCGGCCATCTCGACGGCAGGGCCGTCCTCACCGCCCGCGCCACCCAGAAGCTCACCCGCTTCGACCTCGACCTCAAGGGCCTGAAGGTCACCCGGGTGACGGTCGACGGCCGGACCGCCCGCTTCAGCCGCAGCGGGCAGGAACTCGTCGTCACGCCGGCGCACGCACTCGCGAAGGGCCGGGAGTTCCGGGTCGCCGTCACCTACAACGGCACCCCCAAGCAGGTCACCGACCCCGACGGTTCGGCCGACGGCTGGATCCGCACCGACGACGGCGCGTTCGTCGCCGGCGAGCCGCAGGGCGCGATGACCTGGTTCCCGGCGAACAGCCACCCCAAGGACAAGTCGTCGTACGACTTCACGATCACCGTCCCCAAGGGCCGCACCGCCGTCAGCAACGGAGTCCTCCTCGGGCAGCACACCGCCGGCGGCCGCACCACCTTCCGCTGGCGGCAGAGCGAGCCGATGGCCGCGTACCTGGCCACCGCCACGGTCGGCACGTTCAAGGTCGAGCAGTACACCACCCGGGACGGGATCAAGGTGTACAACGCGGTCGACCCGCACGAGGCCCGCGGCTCCGCGGCCGTGCTGAAGAAGCTGCCGTCGGTCCTGGAGTGGGAGAGCAGGCTGTTCGGGCCGTACCCCTTCCGTGCGGCCGGGGCGATCGTCGACCACGCGCCGAACGTCGGCTACGCCCTGGAGACACAGAGCCGGCCGATCTACGACTCCGCGCCCGACCTCAGCACGCTGGTGCACGAGAGCGCCCACCAGTGGTTCGGTGACTCCGTCTCCCTCACCGCCTGGAAGGACATCTGGCTCAACGAGGGCTTCGCGACGTACACCGAGTGGCTCTACAGCGAGCAACACGGCGGCGACAGCGCGCAGAAGGCCTTCGACGCGCTGTACGCCAAGCCGGCGAGCGACGAGTTGTGGGCGTACCCGCCCGGCGACCCGGGGAAGGGGGCGAACATCTTCGGCACGCCGGTGTACGCGCGGGGTGCGATGGCGTTGCACGAGCTGCGGAAGGCCGTGGGGGATCCGGTGTTCTTCCGGATCCTGCGGGCCTGGGCGAGTGAGCACCGGTACGGGCACGGGACGACTGCGGAGTTTGTGAAGCTGGCTGAGGGGGAGTCGGGGAGGGACCTCGGTTCGTTGTTCCGGACGTGGTTGTTCGAGACGGGCAAGCCGTAGCGGTCAAAAGCTGACGGGTTTCTCACATTCGTCGGCCAGAGTCGGTTTCATGATCCACCGTAGAACAGCTGTCGCCCTCCTCGCCTCCCCCCTTCTGCTCTCCGGTTGCGGTGGTGGCGCCGAGGCCGCGCCGAGCCGGTCGGACGACGCCCGGCCGGCGCGGACGACGGATGCCCCCACACCGGAGAGCAGCACCCCGCAGCCGCCTGGCATACCGGGGCTGGGGCCGCGCACCACGGCCGCGATACCCGAGCGGGCGGAGCAGGTCGTCGTCGCCGGCGGACGGGGCAGGACTCGCCCGTCTCCGCCGTCGTCCTCTACGAGCGCGACGACAACGTCTGGCAGGCAGGCGCCAGTTGGCCCGCACACAACGGCAGGGACGGCTGGAGCGAGCACCACGTGGCCGGAGACCTGCGTTCGCCCCTCGGCGTCTACGGGCTGACCGACGCCGGGGGGCTGCTCGCCGACCCGGGAGCAAGCTGCCGTACCACCAGTCGTACGGCTTCCACTCGCCCGGCACCGGATTCGAGGGAGAGCCGCTGGAGGGCTCCTTCGACTACGTCGTCGCCATCAACTACAACCACGAGCCGGGCACTTCGCCCCTCGACTGGACCCGCCCCATGGGCGCCAAGCGGGGCGGCGGGGTCTGGCTGCATGTCGACCACGGCGGTCCGACCCACGCCTGTGTCAGTGTCGCCAAGGTGCATATGAAGGAGCTGCTGCGCACCCTGGACCCGGACCGGCATCCGGTCGTCGTCATGGGGTACGCCGACTGGCTCGCCCAGTAGGCCCCGGAACTCCGCTTAGGATCCGAACCTGTGTGCGCACATGTGCTGGTCGCCGAGGACGACGAGATGCAGGCCGAGCTGATCCGGCGCTCCCTGCTGGCCGAGGGCCATACCGCGACCGTGGTCCACGACGGGGCCGCCGCGCTGGACGCGGCGCGCAGGCTCGGACCCGACCTGGTGGTCCTGGACCTGATGCTGCCGGTGATCGACGGCTTCGGCGTGTGCCGGGTGCTGCGCGGCGGCGACCCGGAGATCCCGGTGCTGATGCTCACGGCCCGGTCCGAGGAGGACGACGTGCTGCTCGGCCTGGAGCTGGGCGCCGACGACTACATGACCAAGCCGTACAGTCCACGAGAGTTGATGGCCCGGATCCGGACGGTCCTGCGGCGGAGCGGGCGGGCTGCCGCGGAACGGGAGGAGCCTGCCGTGACCGCCGCCGGGATCAGCGTCGATCCCGTGCGGCACGAGGTGCGCTGCGACGGGGTGCCGGTGGAGGTGACCCCGGCCGAGTTCCAGATCCTGCTCGCCATGGCCGGGGAGCCCCACCGCGTGTTCACCCGGCGGCAGCTGCTGCAGTGCACCCGCGGTTTCGACCGGGCCTCCACCGAACGGGCCGTCGACGTCCATGTGATGAACCTGCGCCGGAAGATCGAGGCCGATCCCCGTCGGCCGGTGCGGCTGCTGACCGTCTTCGGCGTCGGCTACAAGCTGAGCGGCGGCCGTCCGTGAAGGCCCGGATACCGTGGCGCGAACGGCTGCTCGTACGGCTGCTGTTCGCTTCGGTGCTGATCGCCGTGTGCTCGGTGGCGGCCACCGCCTGGCTCGCGGTGACAACCACCACCAGCGCGCTGGAGGAGGCGCAGGGGCAGGACCTCGCGGCCGACAACAAGATCCTCACTCAGCTCAGCGGGTACGCCGCCGACCATCCCGACTGGACCGGGGTGCAGCGCACGGTCCGCGCGCTGGCCGCGAAGACCGGCCGCAGGATCGCCCTGACCACCGCGGACCGCACCCTGATCGCCGACTCGGCGCCCCACGACACCTCGCTGCCACCGCGGCCCGCGGCCGCCGTGGACCCCCTGCACACCGACACCTACACCGAGTTCGGCGCCCAGCTCAGCGGCATCGACCCGCGCGCGGTGGGTCCGTTCCGGCTGGCCGCGATCGAGCGCGAGAAGCTGGACGCGGTCGCGACGAACGAGCAGGGGTGCTTCGACCGAGTCGGCGCCCGGACCACCGTCCAGCACACCCCGGGCGGGCGACCCTATGTCGTCGTCGACGACGGGACGGACGCCGTCCTGTACCTCAAGGCCGGGTGCGGCAACGTCTTCGGCACGCCGACCAGCGGGACGAGCGACGCGCTCGACTTCCCGACCCCCACCGAGACCAAGGCCCTCACCGCGCTGACGGAACTGGCCCGTCCCTGTCTCAAGGCCAATGACATGGATCTCGGCGGCCCGCTCTCCCTCACCTATGACACCACCGGACGCAACCCGGTCTCCGGCGGCTTCCTCATCACCGGGAAGGACGTCAAGCGGGAGATGGACCAGACGGCGAAGAACTGCGTCACCAACGCCCGGCGCACCCAGCTCGAACCGTATGTCGCCCCGGCCGCGGAACTCTTCCTCGGTTTCGGCGACAAGACCGCACCCCGCTTCGACATGTCCCCGGCCAACAAGGCCAGGATCGTCGGCGTGGCCGGCCTGGTCCTCGCCGTCACGGTCGCCGTCACCGCGGTGGTCGCCACCCGCCTGGTACGGCCGCTGCGCGCGCTCACGGCCGCCGCCCAGCAGCCGCCCGAACTGCACGCCCGGGCGCCGGTGCGGACCCGCGACGAGATCGGGCTGCTGGCCGAGGCGTTCAACGACCTCACCGAGCGGCGGGAGCGCCTTGAGGAACAGCGCAAGGCCATGGTCAGTGACATCGCCCATGAACTGCGCAGCCCGCTCACCAACATCCGGGGCTGGCTGGAGGTCACCCGGGACGGCGTGGTCGACCCCGACCCGGCTCTCCTGGCCTCGCTGCACGAGGAGGCGCTGCTCCTCCAGCGGATCATCGACGACCTCCAGGACCTCGCGGCCGCCGACGCCGGCACCCTGCGCATGCACCGCGAACCGGTCCGCGCCGCCGACCTGTTCGACCAGGTCTCCGCCGCCCACCGGGTGGCCGCCGACGCGGCCGGGGTCACCCTGCTGACCGACGCGGACGCCACCGCCTGGCTCGACGCCGACCCGGTGCGGATGCGGCAGGCGCTGGGCAACCTGGTCTCCAACGCCATCCGGCACACCCCCGCCGACGGAACGGTGACCCTGGCCGCCCGCCGGGACGGCGCCGAGGTCGTGCTCACCGTCACCGACACCGGCAAGGGCATCGCCCCCGACGATCTGCCGCACGTCTTCGAACGGTTCTGGCGCGCGGAGAAGTCCCGCAGCCGCCGCACCGGGGGCAGTGGGCTCGGCCTCCCGATCGTGCGCCACCTGGTCGCCGCCCACGACGGGACCGTCGGGGCCGCGAGCGAAGCGGGCAAGGGCGCCGAGTTCACCCTGCGACTGCCGGCCGCCGAGGCGCCGGCCGACGTCAGCTGAGCCGGCGCGCGGCCTTCTGCCGGCGCCGGGTCAGCAGCCGGCGCTCCGCCTCGGTCGTACCGCCCCAGATGCCGACGGCCTGCGCGGTCTCCATTGCCCAGCGCAGGCACGGCTCCTGGACCGGGCAGCGCTCACAGACGGCCTTCGCGCGCCGTGTCTGGTGCAGCGACGGGCCGGTGGTACCGACCGGGAAGAAGAGGTCGGGGTCCTCGTCGCGGCATTCGGCGTGGTCTCGCCAGTCGTCCATCGAAGTCACCTGCGATCCAAGTCGGTTCTGCCGTTTCGTGTGCGTACTCCGGTTCGGGTCACCGGAGCGGGCGCGGCCGAAACGGCCAAGTCGCCAGGAGATCGCGGACGGTCACTGCTCGCGCAGGCCCCAGGGCGAGCCGGACTCGGTCAGGAGGTCGAGGAACGGGCGAGCCGGGAACGCCTCCGGGCCGAAGACGCCCGAGCCCGACCACGCGCCGGTGGCCAGGAGTTCGAGGGCGACGACAGGGCTGAGGGCCGTCTGCCACACCACGGCCTGACAACCGTACTCCGCCATGGACCACTGGTTACCGGACCCTGGCCTTCACGGCCCTGGACGCCGCATCCCTGGCCCTGCCCCAGGACTCCCAGCGGGCGGACGAGGCCAAGTGGAACTCGACATACGCCCGCCTGCCCGCCACGACCCACCCGCGCGGTAAACGAGCTGACCCGCTACGGCTGGCGCAGCGCGTCCCCCGCCGTATTCGCCACCGCTTCCGCCACCGCCCCCAAAGCCGGCGAATCCAGCTTCCACTGCTGCCAGTACAACGGCACGTCGACCCGCAACTCCCGCCCGCCGAGCCGCACCAATCTCCCCTCCCGCAACCGCGGTTCCGCCTGCACCTCCGGCACCATGCCCCACCCCAGCCCAGCCGTCACGGCGTCCACGAACCCCTCGGACGTCGGCATGTGATGCCGCAAAGCACTCGCGCCGGAGCGTCCCAGGCGCCGTAGGAACCCGTCCTGGAAATCGTCCCGCCGGTCGAACACCATCACCGGCGCCTCGGCGAGCGCATCCGGCAGCGGCCCGGTGAGATACGCCGCCGCGAACTCCGGCGCGGCCACCGGCAGGTACCGCATCCGTCCCAACGCCCGCACCGAGCAGCCCGGCACCGCGTCCGGCGACGAGGTCACCGCCGCCATCACCAGCCCCTCCCGCAGCAGCGCGGCCGTGTGATCCTCGTCCTCGCGCCGCAGTTCGACGAAGACGCGCGGGAGACCGGTCAGCGCTCCGAGGAACCATGTCGCCAGCGAGTCCGCGTTGACCGCGACCGACACCCGGGTCGGCTCCCCGGCACCGCTCATGCCCAGCTCGCCGCGCGCGTCGCGTTCCAGCCGGGCCAGCTGCCGGGCGAACCTCACCAGCACCTCGCCCGACTCCGTCGGCCGCACCGGCTTGGTGCGCTGGAGCAGCACCCGGCCCGTGCGCTGTTCCAGCGCCTTCACCCGCTGGCTGACCGCCGACGGCGTCACACGCAGGGCCGCGGCCGCCGCGTCGAACGTGCCCTCGTCCACCACCGCCAGCAGCGTCCGCACCTGGTCGAGGGGAAGTTCCACCGTTCCACTCCCATCTACAGCTGCGCTAAGGGTACGTGAAAATCTTTAGCTGTACGTCCAGAGCTCGCTTCCTTACCGTCGAGGGCATGTCCAGCCCCTTCGCCGCCGCTGCCGCAGGTTTCGGCAGCGGCCTCTCGCTCATCGTCGCCATCGGCGCCCAGAACGCCTTCGTCCTGCGCCAGGGCGTGCGCCGGGACGCGGTCCTCGCGGTCGTCGGCATCTGCGCCCTCTCCGACGCGGTCCTCATCTCCCTCGGCGTCGCCGGGGTGGGCGCGCTGGTGGCGGCCTGGCCGGGCGCGGTGCGGGCGGTCGGTCTGGTCGGCGGTGCCTTCCTGCTCTGCTACGGCGTGCTGGCGGGCCGCCGGGTCCTGCGGCCCGGCACCGGTGGCCTGCGCGCCGAGGGCGCGGCGGCCGGTTCCCGGCGGCGCGCGGTGCTCACCTGCCTCGCCATGACCTGGCTGAACCCGCATGTCTACCTGGACACGGTGTTCCTGCTCGGCTCCCTCGCCGCCGACCGGGGCGACCTGCGCTGGACCTTCGGTCTCGGTGCCGCGCTGGCCAGCCTGTGCTGGTTCGCGGCGCTCGGCTTCGGCGCCCGGCTGCTCGGCCGGTACCTCGCCAAGCCGGGCGCCTGGCTGGTGCTGGACGGGCTGGTGGCCCTGACCATGATCGGGCTCGGCCTGATGCTCGCGGCGGGCTCCTGACGCCCCCGGACACTGGTGGGGCCGCATCCTGAGACAACCGGTCCGGCCAGGCACAGAAGTTGCTGGGATAGTGAGCCTGCACTCGAAAGATGTAGCGAGCACCAAGAGGACCAGGACACCAGGAATTCCGTGGACACCAGCGAGAGCGGCACCCAGTCCGGCATACAGCCCCCCGAAGACACCACGGCGCCCCCGCCCCGGCGAGGCTGGCGCCGCTGGGCGATGGACACCCGCCCGCTGGCCATCCCGGCCTACCGACGGCTGTGGACCTCCACGATCGTCACGTCGGTCGGCAGCCAGCTCACCGCGGTGGCCGTGCCCAAGCAGATCTACGACATCACCGGCTCCTCGGCCTGGGTCGGCGCCGCGAGCCTCGCCGGACTGCTGCCGCTCATCGTGTTCGCGCTGTGGGGCGGCGCGGTCGCCGACGCCATGGACCGCCGCAAACTGCTGCTGATCACCAACTGCGGTATCGCCGTCACCTCGCTGCTGTTCTGGCTCCAGGCCGTCACCGGCCTCGAATCCGTGGCCGCGCTGATGGTCCTGCTCGCCATGCAGCAGGCGTTCTGGGGGCTCAACGCCCCCGCCCGTACCGCCTCCATAGCCCGGCTCGTCCCCGAGGGGCAGCTGCCCGCGGCCAACGCCCTCGGGTCGACGGTCATGCAGACCGGGCAGGTGATCGGCCCGCTGCTGGCCGGTGCCCTGATTCCGGTCATCGGCCTGCCGGAGCTGTATCTGATCGACGCGCTGGCGCTGTGCGTGACGGTGTGGGCGGTCTACCGGCTGCCGACGCTGCCGCTGCTGGCGCGTGCGACGGCCCGCCGGGCCGGGGTGCGGGAGATCGTGGAGGGGTTCCGCTACATCTCCATGCACAAGGTGCTGCTGCTGTCGTTCCTGGCCGACATCATCGCGATGGTGTTCGGCATGCCCCGCGCCCTGTTCCCGCAGCTGGCCGCCCAGACCTACGGCTCCTACGGCGAAGGGCTGGCGCTGGGCCTGCTGTTCGCGGCGATCCCCGTCGGCGCGGTGCTCGGCGGGCTCTTCTCCGGCACGTTCTCACGGGCGCGCCGGCACGGCTGGATGGTGATCGGCGCGGTCGTCGCCTGGGGAGCCGCCGTCGCCGGGTTCGGGCTCAGCCGAAACCTCTGGGTGGCGGTCGCCTTCCTCGCCGCGGCCGGGGTCGCCGACATGGTCTCGATGGTCTTCCGGGGCGCGATCCTGCTGTCCGCCGCGACCGACGAGATGCGCGGCCGGATGCAGGGTGTGTTCACGGTGGTGGTCGCGGGCGGTCCGCGGCTGGCCGACGTCCTGCATGGCACCACGGGGTCGGTGTTCGGGCCGCGCGCGGCCGTCACGGGCGGCGGGCTGCTGGTCGTGGCCGTGATGCTGACCCTGACCGCCGCCGTGCCCGCCCTGCGCCGCTACCGCATCTGACCGTTCCTTGAGACCGGGCGGGAGGAGCGCGCCCGGCCGCCCGCCGCGAACGGACTTGGGCGCACCGATCAGCCCCACCCCTACGCGGGCCGCCGCCCCACGTACGCGTCCAGCAGCTTGCCCCGGGTGACCTCCAGCCGACTGGCGAGGATCTCGGCGACGGTCCGCACCAGCGAGAGCCCCAGCAGCGGATCCTCCACGCACAGCGCGAGCACGGCCGAGGCGTCGTACTCGTAGGCCCGCACCTGGCTGAACGCCACTGCCCCGAAGTCCCAGGTGTACGGCGGGAACAGCCATGACCAGCCGAGGAGGTCGCCGGCGCCCAGGCTGGCGACGGTGACCCGTTTGTGGGAGGTCACCTCCTGGTCCAGGTTGACCGCTCCCGAGCGGATCACCCAGAAGCGGTCCGCGGTGCCGCCGGCCTCGAAGATGCGGGCGTCCTCCGGGAAGGAGACCTCCTGAGCCAGTTCCATGAGGCGCTCACGCTGCGCCTGCGGGAGGGCGGTCAGCAGTTTGATGGCTTTGGTCATGGCGCTGGGCTCCTCGCCGGCGAGGGTACGGGGGCTTTGCCTATGCCCCATTTCAGCCGCTGCCGACACGCCGGGCACCTCGAAGGACATGAGAATCGCCGCCCGGGAGCCGTCCGGGCATAAAAAAGCCCTGGCTGGACGGGGGAGGCCAGCCAGGGCCGTCAAGCGGTGGTGCGGGAGGACCTGATGTCGACTCCTCGACCACTTATGGATGAACGCTAAACCATCGAGGGCCCTTTCGGGTACCTGGGAACAGGGTACGTGACCCGTTTCACTTAGGGGAGCCCTTGCCGCCCCCGGATGTGTTTGGCAGCGCCCCGACAGGTGAGCCGAACAAGGAGAGACCCGCGCGGACGGGCCAGTCAGACCAACCGGTTCACCACTCAGGGAGCGAGTCGACCTCAGGGAGCGAAGGGATGCGCGAGAAGCACCGGACCGAGTCAGTAGGGGCACAACCCGACTTCCGCCGGCTGTCGCTACAGCCGGCCGACGCCCGCAGAGCGGTCCGTGGCGCCGTCGCCCGGCAGTCCGTGCCGTGCGCCGCCGAGGCCTTGGAGGACGCTCTGCTCGTCACCTCGGAACTGACCACCAACGCGATCCTGCACGGCGACGGGATCACCGGCTTCGACGTGGATGTCGACGGATGCACGGTGCGCGTGTCGGTCTGCGACCGAAGCGACTCACTGCCGGTGGCCGAGCAGGCCCCGGACGGGCGCGACCGCGGCCGGCCCGGCGGCCGGGGCTGGCCGATCGTCTGCCGGCTGGCCCGGGATGTCGAGGTCGCCGGACTGCCCCGCGGGGGCAAGCGGATCACCGCGGTCGTGTCCCTGGCCTGAGGCGGCGAACCGAACTTCGCACTGCGGTGTTTGCGCCGGGAGCGAAGGGGCAGGCGGACTGTCGTGCTTCGGACCGGAGGCGCGCGCCAGTGGGAGCAGTCATGTCGCCCCCGGGCCCGCAAAGCGGTCCGGGCGATGCTCCCGCGGCGACTCTGACAATGCAGTTCGGGTCGAGTCCCGGAACCACGTTCCGGTGAGGCCCTGGAACCCACAGTTCAGGAGCGATTCCGCATGCTCACCGACTTGACCAACGGCCGCCCCAGCACGCCCGACCACGCCACGCACGCCCCGTCCCGGCGTTCGCACGACGACGCCCCCGATACGGCCTCTCTCTTCGCCCGTCTCGCCGCTCTCGGTGACGGCCCCGAGCGGGATGCCATGCGCGACGAACTGGTGGCCGCCTGGCTGCCCATGGCCCACCGCATCGCCGGCCGTTTCCGTGACCGCGGTGAGTCCGTCGAGGACCTGCGCCAGGTCGCCGCGCTCGGCCTGGTCAAGGCCGTCGACCGCTACGACCCCTCCCGCGGCGCCTTCGAGAGCTACGCGGTGCCCACCATCACCGGCGAGGTCAAGCGGCACTTCCGGGACCGGATGTGGGCGCTGCGCGTGCCCCGCCGGGTGCAGGAACTGCGCAACCGGGTACGGGTGGCCCGCCGCGAACTCACCCAGAACCCCGGCTCAGCCGAGCCCACCGTCGCCGACCTGGCCGCCCACACCGGCCTGACCGAGGACGAGGTCTCCGCCGGTCTGGAGGCCCTGGAGAGCTTCAGCACCCTGTCCCTGGACGCCGAACTCTCCGCCGGCGAGGACGGCTACAGCCTCGCCGACACCCTCGGGGACTCCGACGGCTCCTTCGACACCGTCATCGACCGGGAGGCCGCCAAGGAGGGGCTGCGCCGGCTGCCCGAGCGCGAGCGGGCCATCCTCTACATGCGCTTCTTCGAGGACATGACACAGAGCCGGATCGCCGACCGCCTCGGCATCTCCCAGATGCACGTATCCCGACTGATCAGCCGCAGCTGCGCCCGCGTCCGGGCCGAGGCCCTCGGCCAGTGACACCGCGTCAGGCGGTGCGCGGCCTGACCGGTACGTTCAGTGGCCGGGCCAGGCCCGTCACCACCTCGTCGAGGCGTTGCAGATGCCGCAGCACGCGGTCGGTCACCCGGTCGTAGCGCGGAGCGCGCAGGGTGCCCGGCTCCAGCATCGACGCGATGCTGGGGCCGGTCTCGATCTCGGCGGAGGGCCGCCGGGTGTCGACGTGGGCGGCGAGCGCCTCGATGTTGTGTACGATCCGCTGCCCCGCCGCGCGCAGCCGGGGGTCCGCCGCGATCGCCGGATGGGTGGGCAGCAGCTCGGCCGTGGCCGCGAGGGACCGCGCGTGATAGGCGCACGTCTCGAGGAGTGCCACCACATAGCGCGCACTGTCCCGGCGGGAGCGCAGCGGCGTGATCGGGTGCGTCAGCGGCTGCACCGCCGCCCGCAGGTCGGCCAGCGCCTGGTCCAGGTCACGGGCCTTCTCCACCAGGTCGACCGGCGGCGCCCCGCTCAGCTGGTCGACAGCGGCCCGGGTGACGTCGGCCAGCCGGTCCAGCGTCTTGACGAGCAGTTCGTCGGTACGGCGGTCGGTGTTTACCGGCAGCACCACCGCGGCCGCGATCACACCGCACACCGCACCGAGCGCCGTCTCCTCCACCCGCAGCACCAGGACGTCCAGACTGTAGGTGTTGAGCAGCGTGTACAGCAGGCCCAGCATCGCCGTCACGAAGAACGACATCAGGGTGTACGACAGCGGCGCCGAATAGAACATCGCGAAGACGAACAGCAGCACCAGACCGAACGCCGTCCAGGTGTGGTGCCCGACCAGCCCCGCCAGCCCGATACCGGCCACCACACCGAGGACCGTACCGACCAGTCGCCGGTAGCTCTTCACCAGGATCTCGCCGGTGGACGCGGTGTTGATGAACACGATCCAGCACGTCAGCACCGCCCAGTACCAGCGCTGGGCGGACAGGAACTCGCCGCCCACGATGGCCAGCGACGAGCCGACGGCCACCTGCACCGCCGCCCGCGTGGTGGGCCGGCGCAGCCCGGCCGGCTCCTCGGACTCCGGTTCCGCCTCCTCGGCGCCCCCGATGGCCGCGTCCTCGGCGTGCAGTTCCTCGCGGGACCGGGAGGTGGCCGGGGTGTCGTCCGACTCGTCCTGCGGCTCGTCCAGCGCCATCCGCAGTCCCAGCACCGCCCGCGCGGCCTCGCCGATCCCCCTGAAGACGTCCTGGACGGCGGGGGAGGCGGGCGGCAGGTTCTCCTCCTCGCGGTAGCCGAGCAGCCGGTTGCGCACCTGGGCCACCGCCGTCCCCTCCTCCGGGCCGACCGGCCGCAGCACCAGCAGCCGCAGCGCCTCCAGATCCAGGTGCAGCCGCTCGATCGCCTCGTCCCGTACCGGCGACCGGGCGGCCGAGGGCAGCGTGGCACCCGGCAGATGCATGGTGAGCGTGTCCGCCCGCTGCTCGCTGCGCGCGGTGAGCAGCAGCAGCCCGAGCCGCTCGGCGGCGATCTCGGCGTCCGCGATCCGGCGCTGCACCAGCCGGGCCGTCGCCTCGTCGGAGGTGCCGTCCGTGAGCCGCCCCTGGATCAGCAGCGCCGTCTCGTGCAGCCGGGCGGTCCTGACCCGGACCTCCTCCACCGCCTTGTCCAGCTCGTCCGGCCCGGCGTCGAGCAACTCCTCCTGGGCTGAGACCAGTTGGGCGAACCGCACCCGGAAGGCCCGCCGCAGCCGGCCGAGGATGCCCGCAGGTGTCTGCCGTACGAGCACGAAGCGCGCCAGGGCGGCGCAGCCGAACGCCACCGCGATCACGGCGTACAGAGTCGGCAGCACAGGCACGGTCGCGTGCACGAACAGCGAGGCGAAGTAGATCTGGAAGCCGATCAGCCCCAGCGCCGTACCCCGGTCGCCGAAGCGGCGGCTGTAGACCGCGCAGAAGATGAGCGCCACGAAGAACAGGTCACCGACCACGACCTGCTGGTTGAGGAGCGCGCCCAGGGACATCGAGGCCAGCGCCACCGGCAGGCCCAGGGCCAGCGTGACGGCCTGCTGCGACCGCCCCTTCTCGCGGATCGCGAACGTGGCGACCATCGCAGTGATGGCCCCCGCCACCAGATGGGACACGTCGAACCGCAGGGCCGCCAGGACGGCGAGTGTCAGCGCGATGGACGTGACGGTCCGCAGGCCGACGGTGAAGCGGAGCAGCCCGGGGTCGGCCGCCGCGAGCCGTCCCCGCGCCTCCGCCCACACCGACCGCCCCGCCGCTCTCACTCCGCCGCGCTCTGTGTCAGGCCGTGACTTCGCCGGGGCCCTCGACGCGGGCCCGGACCTGCTCCGGCGTCAGATACACGTCTGTGTACTCGAAGTCCTTGAGCCGGGCGGCCTTGCGGGCCTGGAAGCCGGTACGGACGAAGTCGTCGCCTGCCACCGCGTTCAGCAGCCAGTTGGTCGCCACCCGGGTCTTGGCCACGTTGGTGCGCAGCGCCGACCAGTGATAGCCGCGGGCCACCGCCTGGGCGGGGAGTCCGCGCAGTTCGATGCCCAGCGGCTTGGAGACCGCGTCCTTGCCGCCGAGGTCCACCACGAGCCCCAGGTCCTTGTGGACATACGGGTGGAGCGGCTCGTTGCGCAGGGCCGCGATGACGTTGTCGGCGACCACCTTGCCCTGCCGCATGGCGTGCTGCGCGGTGGGCGGGCAGACCGCGCCCTCCTCGTCCTTCGCCTTGTCCGGTACGGCGGCCGCGTCGCCGAGCGCGAACACCCCGTCGTGGCCAGGCAGGGTCATCTCGGCGCTGACCGCGAGCCGGCCCCGGACCGTCTCCGCGCCGAGGGTGGCGATCAGCGGGCTGGCGACCACACCGGCCGTCCAGATGAGGGTGTGGGTGGGCACCACCCGGCCGTCGGTGAAGGTGACCTCCTCGGGGCCCGCCTTCTCGATCGACACCCCGAGGGAGACCTCGATGCCACGGCGGCCCAGGATCTCCTGGGCGCTGCGGCCGAGTTTGTCGCCCAGCTCCGGCATCAGCTTCGGGGCGATGTCGATCAGATGCCACTTGATCAGTTTCGGGTCCAGGTTCGGGTAGCGCTGCAGCGCCGCGTGCGTGAGCCGCTGCAGACAGGCCGCGGTCTCGGTGCCCGCGTACCCGCCGCCGACCACCACGAACTGCAGCCGCGCGGCTCGCTCGACCGGGTCGTCGCTGGCGTCGGCCAGGTCGAGCTGGGAGATGACGTGGTCGCGGATGTAGGCGGCCTCGGCCAGGGTCTTCATGCCGAAGGCGTGCTCGGTCAGACCGGGGATGTCGAAGGTGCGGGTGACGCTGCCCGGGGCCAGCACGATGTAGTCGTACCGCTCGTTCACGAGTTTGTCGGTGATGGTGCGGACGACGCACACCTTGGACTTCAGGTCCACGCCGATCGCACCGCCGGGGATGATCCGGGTGCGGTACTTCTTGCTGCGGCGCAGCGAGACGGCGATCGACTGTGGAGTCAGCACGCCCGAGGCGACCTGTGGGAGCAGGGGCAGATAGAGCTGGTAGGCGAAGGGCGCCACCAGGGTGATGTCGGCCTCGTCGGGGGCGAGTTTGCGCTCCAGGCGCTGGACGCACCCCACTCCGGCGAAGCCGGCGCCCACCACCAGGATCCTGGGTCGTGTCACGGTGTCCATACCTTTCCGCTGCTCCAAGGGCCGGGGTCACGCCCTTCGCCTGCCCTGGAACGCTTGCTTCGCACCACTTCGATCCCACCGTGCCCGACGCCGTTCCGCCAGCCGGGCGGCGCAGGCAGACGAACGCGTGGGCTCCAGCATGCCCTCCGATCGAGAGGAGTAACCGGCAGCCGCACAGTTATGCGCCGAACTTCTGTCAGGTGCGAGGCCGTCCATGGCGATCACGTACGCCAGTAGAGTGCCCGCCATGGCTCAGACCCAGCCCGGAACGGGCTTCCAGAAGCGGCACATCGACCCCGACCGCGTGGCCCCGCTGGTAGGCGCCCTGGACTCCCAGGACGCCAATCCGGGCGTACAGCGGTTGCGCGCCTGGGCCGAGGAGGCGCTGGCGGTACGGGCCGGCGAGCGACTCCTCGACGTCGGCTCCGGAACCGGCTCGCAGACCCGGACGCTGGCCGCCGCCGTGGGCCCGGACGGCGTCGCGATCGGCGTCGAGCCCAACCCGAGTCTGCGTGCGGTCGCCGAGGAGCGCTCCGTCGGCAGCCGGGCCCGCTTCGTCCACGGCGAGGCGGCCGCGCTGCCCGTGCCCGACGGCTCGATGGACCTCGTGTGGTGCGAGCGGGTGCTCCAGCACCTCCCCGACCCCGACCGGGCCGTCGCCGAGATGGCCCGGGTGCTGCGTCCCGGCGGCCGGGTGGCGTTGCTGGACACCGACTGGGGGACCACTCTTCTGCACCCCGGCGACCCGGGGGTGGTGCGCACGTTGATCGCGGCCGCCCTCAACGGTGCCAACCCCTACTCCGGGCGCCGCCTGGTCGGCCAGCTCAGCGCGGCCGGGTTCGTGGTCGACGACCGCGGCTCCCAGGCCCTGCTCCAGGACCATCGCACGGTCGCCTGGCCGCTGATCCGGATGCTCGGCGAGTCCGCCGTGCGCACCGGCGCCCTCACCGAGGAGCAGCGGGACACCCTGTACGCCGACCTCACCGAGGCCGCCGAGCAGGGGGCGCTGCACATGTCGGTGACGATGTTCGGAGTGGTCGCACACCGACCCGAGTGACCGCGCCCACCCTCACCCGGGCCGGGAACCCACCGCTCACCAGGGCAGGAAGGCGTGGATGTCCTTGCCGGTGTCGGTGACGACCACGCTGACCTGGTCGCACAGGGTGTGCAGCAGGTGCCAGCCCACACCGCCCCCGCCGTGACGCGGATGGAAGGGGCGCGGCTCGGGCTTGACCTGGCTTGTGTCGTGCATCGTGATGTGCACACCGTCATACGTGCGCCGCATCCGCAGCTCGAACGGCCCCGGCGCGTACTGGACGACGTTGGCGGCCAGCTCCGTCACCACCAGCAGGATGTCGTCCCAGTACTCGGGGGCGGTGGGCGGCGAGGTGCGGGCGAGATCTGCGAGATACCCGTCCGCGGCCAGCCGGGCACCCGTGACATTGCGCAGCTCGCCGGGGAAGGAGACCGCCCGGTCCTGGGTCTCCTCCGTGGAGTTTCTGGGGTCGCGCCGTGGCCCGGTCGCCATCACGTCTCTCCCGGCCCTGGGGGATCAGGGCCGTCATCTGTCCGATCTCTCCCCTCGCGGCGAGTTCCCACTGCCGCACCGGATACGCGTGCCTCGCTCACCTGCTCAGCGGAAGACGTCGTCCGAGTCGTCCCAGTCGGCCGGTTCCGGCGTGCCCGGCCGGCGTACGGCCCGCGAGCGGGCCTGGTACATGGCGTCGATCTCGGCGGCGTAGTGGCGCGCTATGGCGTCCCGACGCAGCTTCATCGACGGCGTGAGCATACCGTTGCCCGGGGCGAACGGTTCCTGGAGCACCCGGTAGACCCGGATCGACTCGGAGCGGGACACCGCACTGTTGGCGGACGCGATGGCCCGGGCGATCTCCTCGCGCAGTGCGTTCTCCTCGCGGGCCTCCCGCCCGGGCGAGTCGCCCGGCAGCGGCAGGGCGCCACGCCAGTGGGCCAGGAAGTCCGGGTCCAGGGTGATCAGCGCGCCCACACAGGGCCGGTCGTCGCCGACGACCACCGCCTGGTGCACGAGCGGATGCATCCGCAGCCGCTGCTCCAGCGGGGCCGGGGCCACGCTCTTGCCGCTGCTGGTGATGATGATGTCCTTCTTGCGGCCCGTGATGGTCAGATAGCCCTCGGAGTCGAGCCGTCCGATGTCCCCGGTGGCCAGCCAGCCGCCGCGCAGCGCGGCCCGGGTCGCGTAGTCGTCACCGACGTACCCCTGGAACACGGACGGCCCGCGCACCAGGATCTCGCCGTCGTCGGCGACCTGGATCTGGGTGCCCGGCAGGGCCTGGCCGACCGTGCCGGACTTCTCGCGGCCCAGCGGCTGCATGGTGATCCCGCCGCTGGACTCGGTGAGCCCGTAGCCGTCGTGCACGAGAATGCCGATGCCCTCGTAGAACAGGGTGAGTTCACGGCTGAGCGAGGAGCCGCCGGAGGTGGCCCGCAGCACCCGTCCGCCGAGCACGGACCGCAACTTGCGGTAAACCGTCCGCTCGTACAGGGCGTGCTGGAGCCGCAGGTCGAACCCCGGGCCCGCCCCGGTGCCCAGCCGCTGCCGTTCCTGGGCGGTGGCGAAGTCCCGCGCGGTGTCCACTGCGCGCTCGAACAGGGCGCCCCGGCCGTGCTGCTGGGCGGTGCGCAGAAACGTCTTGTAGAGCTTCTCCAGGACCGACGGGACGGCGTACAGATAGGTCGGCCGGAAGCTGCGCAGCGCCGTCGCCAGCGCCATCTCCGACATCTCCGGCTCGTGACCCATCAGGACCCCGCCGCGCAGACACAGCACCATCACCATCAGGCCGTACACGTGCGAGAACGGCAAGTAGGCGAGTACGGAGGCCTGTTCGCCCGGACGGGCGGCGGTGTGCCCCCAGCCCGCGAGCAGGGTGTCGCACGGGTACGCCAGACCGCGGTGGCTGAGCGCGCAGCCCAGCGGACGGCCCGAGGTACCGGAGGTGTAGGTGATCGCCGCCGTGGAGTCCGGCATCACGATCCGGCGCAGCGACTCCACCGTGGTCAGCGGGACGAACACGCCCTGCTGCACCAGCTCGGGCAGCGCCCCCGCGTCCAGCTGCCACACGTGCTTGAGCCCGGGCAGACCCTGGCACACCGTGCCGACGGTCATCACCGCCTGCTCGTCCTCGACCACCACGGCCACACAGCGGGCGTCCCGCAGTATCCACTCGACCTGGTCCCGGGCGGATGTCGGGTGGATCGGCACCACCTCCGCACCCACCGACCACAGCGCGAGGCAGAACACCGTCCACTCGTAGCGCGTCCGCGCCATCACGGCCACCCGGTGTCCGGGTGAGATGCCCGAGGCGATCAGACCCTTGGCCAAGTCGACCACTTCGTCGCGGAGTTCGACCGCGGTGACCTCCTCCCAGCCCGTGGCGGCGGCCTCGGGCCGGCGCGCCAGCACGGGCAGGGTCGGGTTCCGGTCAGCCGTCTCGAAGATGCTGTCGGCGAGCCCGCCGGTCAGGGTCGAAGCGGTCGTCGGAGCGAGGGCGTAGTCGCGCATGCGCTGCTCCTGGATGCACGGAGGGTGACCCCACCGATCGGTACTGTTGCTGACGCGGGTCGAATCTAGCTCAGGGGAGCGCGGCCCGTGTCGGGAACGGTCAACTAGTTTCCGCCTGATGACAAGAGCTCAGCCCTGAGTGCGGCGCACACACTCGACGACGACATCCCGCAGGCTGCCCGTGCGCTCCAGTAGGGAGCGCTGCTCGCGGGCTCCGGTGCCCCTGCGCAGCACCTGTGCGACGGCCTCCTCGACGCCGCCGGCGTCACCGCTCTCGGTGAGCGCCTCCGCGGTGTGCGCCAGCAGGGCGCGCACCACCTCGACGGCCGGCCGGGGCCGCATGGTCACAGGATCGAGCAGCTCGTGGTCCAGACCGGAGCGGGCGGCCTGCCAGGAGGCCAGCCGGAGCATGCTCACACTGTGGTCGAGCGGCGGCCGGCCGGCCCGCCAGTCGCGGGCGGCCGTCTCCACCAGGGCCCGGGCCAGGGTGGCGACGAGGACGCTGGTGTCCGCCCGCAGGCACACGTCGGCCACCCGGATCTCCACCGTCGGGTAGTGCACGGACAGCCGGGCGTCGAAGTACACCATCCCGGTGTCGAGGATGACCCCGCTGGCCACCATGTCCTCGACCTGCCGCCGGTACCCCTCGGCCGAGCCGAACAGCTCGGTCGGCCCCGCCGACGGGCCGCGCGCCCACAGCCGGCTGCGGAAACTGGCGTAGCCGGAGTCCCGGCCCTGCCAGAACGGCGAGTTGGCGCTCAGCGCACGCAGCACCGGAAGCCACGGCCGCAGCCGGTCGAGGATGGCGACGCCCTCCTCGTCGGACTCCACCGACACATGCACATGGCAGCCGCACACGAACTGGTCCAGCGTGGCGCTGCCGAACCGCCCGGCCATCCACCGGTACCGCTCGTGCGCGCTGAGCGCGGGCGTCACCGGCAGCGGGCAGGTGGCGAGCGCCGCCACCGCGCAGCCGATCTCGCCGGCGAGCCGGGCCGCCTCCTTGCGGCAGCGCGCGATCTCGGCGCCGAGGTCCGCCATGTGCCGCTGCGGACTGGTGGCCAGCTCCAGCATCTGCCCGAACAGTTCCTTCTGGAACACGGCCTGCCCGGGATCGTCCAGCGCGGCACGGTCGAGGACGGCGGCCGACTGGGGCATCGGCTCCCCGCTGTCCGGGTGGACCAGCAGAAGTTCTTCCTCCACTCCCACGGTACGTAGCACCGAGGACCACCCTCCGGCCGGGCCGCGACCGGGCGCGGCGGGGTCTTTCATCCCGAACTGCCCCGGCCCGCCCATGCGGACACGTGACGGCGTCCTCGACGGGCTACGGGGCGACAGGCTCCAGCCACACCGTGCCGAGCGGCGGCAGTGTCAGCCGTACAGCACCCTCGTCGGCCAGCAGCGGCCCCCGGCTGACGACGTCGCCGCCGCCGTATCGCGCGCTGTCGGTGTTGAGGATCTCGCGCCAGACTGCGGCGCCCCGGGGCACGCTCAGCCGGTAGTCGGGACGGACCACGGGGGAGAGGTTGGACACCGCCAGCAGCGGCCGGGCCTCGGCGTCGAACCTCAGGAAGGCGAAGACGTTGTCCTCGGCCGCGTCCCCCACGACCCACTGGAAACCCGCCGGATCGGTGTCGCGCTGCCACAGGGCGGGGTGTGTGCGGTACACGGAATTGAGATCGCGGACCAGATCCCGGACACCCCGGTGATCGGCCTCGGCGCCGTACTCCGGGTCGAGCAGCCACCAGTCGGGGCCGTGGGCCTCCGACCACTCGCCGCCCTGGGCGAACTCCTGCCCCATGAAGAGCAGCTGTTTGCCGGGATGGGCCCACATGAAGCCCAGATAGGCGCGGTGATTGGCGCGTTGCTGCCACCAGTCGCCGGGCATCTTCGAGACCAGGGCCTGCTTCCCGTGGACGACCTCGTCGTGGGAGATGGGCAGCACGTAGTTCTCGCTGTACGCGTACACCATCGAGAAGGTCATCTCGTGGTGGTGGTACTTGCGGTGGACCGGCTCGTGCTGGATGTACTCCAGCGAGTCGTGCATCCAGCCCATGTTCCACTTCAGCCCGAAGCCCAGCCCGCCGCTGTCGGTCGGCCGGGTCACCCCGTCCCACGCGGTGGACTCCTCGGCGATGGTCACCACGCCCGGCGCACGCCGGTACACGGTCGCGTTCATCTCCTGCAGGAACGCCACCGCGTCCAGGTCCTCACGTCCGCCGAACACGTTCGGCGTCCACTGCCCGGAGTCCCGCGAGTAGTCCAGGTAGAGCATCGAGGCGACCGCGTCCACCCGCAGCCCGTCGATGTGGAACTCCTCGCACCAGTACACGGCGTTGGCGACCAGGAAGTTGCGCACCTCCACCCGGCCCAGGTCGAACTCGTAGGTCCCCCAGTCCGGATGCTCGGCCCGCCGTTCGTCCCCGGGCTCGTACAGCGGGTCCCCGTCGAAGCGGGCCAGCGCCCAGTCGTCCTTGGGGAAGTGGGCCGGCACCCAGTCCATGATCACGCCGATCCCGGCCCGGTGCAGGGCGTCGACCAGGTACTTGAAGTCGTCGGGGGTGCCGAGCCGGGCCGTCGGCGCGTAGAAGCCGGTGACCTGGTAGCCCCAGGAGCCGCCGAAAGGGTGCTCGGCGACCGGCATGAACTCGACATGGGTGAAGCCCAGGTCGTTGACGTACGCCGGGAGTTCCTCGGCCAGCTGCCGGTAGGTCGACCCCGGCCGCCAGGACGGCAGATGCACCTCGTACACCGAGAACGGGGCCTCGTGCACCGGTGTGTCGCCCCGGTGCGCCATCCACTCCGCGTCACTCCACTCGTGGCGGGAGACCGCCACGATCGACGCGGTCGCGGGCGGCACCTCGGTACGGCGGGCCATCGGGTCGGCCTTGAGGAACCGGTCGCCGTACCGGGAGGTGATTTCGAACTTGTAGCGGGCACCTTCGCCGACGCCCGGCAGGAACAGCTCCCACACCCCGGCCGCGCCCAGCGAACGCATCGGGAACTGGGTGCCGTCCCAGCAGGTGAAGTCCCCGGCCACCCGCACGCCTTGCGCGTTCGGTGCCCACACCGTGAACCGGGTCCCGGCCACCCCCTCGTGGGTCATCGGCTCGGCGCCAAGTGCCTTCCACAGCTGCTCGTGCCGCCCCTCACGGATCAGATGCAGGTCGAACTCACCGAGCGCGGGCAGGAAGCGGTACGGGTCGTGCACCTCGTGCCCGCCGTCCTCCCCGTCCTCGTATTCGACCAGCAGCGTGTACGACGGGACCTCGGCGTACGGGAGTACGGCCGCGAAGAAGCCGTCGCCCTCCGACGCCAGGGGGCTGCGCACCCCGTCGACGAGCACGCTCACGGCCCGGGCGTGCGGGCGCAGCGCGCGGAAGAGGGTGCCGCCGTCCACCGGGTGGGCGCCGAGCAGGGCGTGCGGATCGTGATGGGTGCCCGCGAGCAGACGCCCGCGGTCCTCGGGATCCAGCGGCGGGGCCGTGGACCGGGAGGGGCCGGAGGGTTCGGGAAGCGAAGAGTCGCGCAGTGCCATGAGGTCAGCCTCCCCAGCGGGCGAGCCGCTCGATCGCGGCCATCGGAACCGGAAGCCAGGCCGGCCGGTGCCGGGCTTCGTACACCAGCTCGTACACCGCGCGGTCCGTCTCATGGGCGCGCAGCAGCGCGTGCTTCTTCCGCGGGTCCCAGCCGGCCCGGGAAGCGTAACCCGCGCAGTAGGCCTCCCGGCAACGGCGGGCCCACTCCGGACGCCAGGGACGGCGCTGCCGGGCCGCGTAGTCGAAGGACCGCAGCATGCCGGCCACGTCGCGCACCGGCGACTGGGTGCTGCGCCGCTCGGCGAGCGGCCGGGACGGCTCACCCTCGAAGTCGATGACGAACCACTCGCGGTCCGCCCGCAGCACCTGCCCGAGATGCAGATCGCCGTGGATGCGCTGTGCGTGCGGCCCCGCGTCACAGGTGGCCAGGGCATCGAAGGCGCCCCGCAGCCCCGGCACGAAAGGCCGCAGCGCCGGGACCGCGTGCGCGGCCGCCTCCAGCCGCGCCGACATGGCCTCCGCCGTACGGCCGTGCTCGTCGTGGACGGCGGACGGGAAGGCGGCGGCGAGCGCGAGATGCACATCCGCGGTGGCCCGGCCCAGCTCGTGCGCCTCGGTGGCGAAGTCGTCGCCGGAGGCGAGCGCGCGCAGGGCGAGGGTCCAGCCGTCGGCCGCGTCCGGCAGGAAGGGCTGCAGCACCCCGAGGGTCGCCGGGCTCGGCTCGGTGGTGCGGAACCAGGCCACCGGCGCGGGCACCCGCGCACAGCCCTGCGCGGCCAGCGCTCCGGGCACCTCCAGGTCCGGGTTGATGCCCGGCTGGATCCGCCGGAACACCTTCAGGATGTAGGAGTCGCCGTACACCAGCGAGGAGTTGGACTGCTCGGCGGCCAGCAGCCGGGGCGCGAGTCCGCCGGGTATCCGGGTCCGCGGGGCGGTCTCGAAACGCAGCGGGCCTACGGTGCCGGGTATCCGCAGCCGTTCCAGGAGCAGTTCGGCGGCGCGCGGGTCGTGCAGGGCGTCGTAGACCGCGAGCCCGGCCAGCGGGCCCTCCTCGGCCCGGCCGATGTACGCCCGCTCCAGCCGGGGCGTGCGGTGTTCGCGTACGCCGAGCAGAAGCTGGTAGCAGTCACCGGAAGGGGCGCCGTCCCCGCCGGGGGAATGGTCGGCGTGAACGAGCAGATGCAGACAGCCGGGGAAGAGCTCGGTCAGGGACAGTACGGACAGATCCGTGACGGGCCGGTCCTTGCCGGCGAACCAGCGCTGCCGGGGCAGCCAGTCGCGCAGCAGTCCGCCGAGTGAGGCCAGCGGCCGGTCGAGGCCGGTCGCCGTGCTCCGGGGTAGGTCAACGGTCTTCGTCATGGTGACGCGTCCTTTCCTCGGCTCCGCACGCTCAGCGCCGACGGCCGATGCGGGAGGCGACTCGGGAGAGCCGGAACCAGTAGAAGCCGTGCCCCGCGAGGGTGAGCAGATAAGGCAGTTCACCGATGGCGGGGAAGCGCACCCCGCCGATCAGCTCGACCGGATGGCGGCCGTTGAAACGCCGCAGGTCCAGTTCGGTGGGCTGGGCGAACCGGGAGAAGTTGTGCACACACAGGACCAGGTCGTCCTCGTGCTCCCGCAGGAACGCGATCACCGCCGGGTTCGACGACTGCAACTCCGCGAACGTGCCGAGTCCGAACGCGGGGTTCTGCTTGCGGATCTCGATCATCCGGCGCGTCCAGTGGAGCAGCGAGGACGGCGAGGACATCGACGCCTCGACGTTGGTGACCTGGTAGCCGTAGACCGGGTCCATGATGGTCGGCAGATACAGGCGGCCCGGGTCGCAGGTCGAGAAGCCGGCGTTGCGGTCGGGTGTCCACTGCATGGGGGTGCGGACGGCGTCGCGGTCGCCGAGCCAGATGTTGTCGCCCATGCCGATCTCGTCACCGTAGTAGAGGATCGGCGAGCCGGGGAGCGAGAGCAGCAGGGCGGTGAACAGCTCGATCTGGTTGCGGTCGTTGTCGAGAAGGGGGGCCAGCCGCCTGCGGATGCCGATGTTGGCGCGCATCCGCGGGTCCTTCGCGTATTCGGCCCACATGTAGTCGCGTTCCTCGTCGGTGACCATTTCGAGGGTCAGCTCGTCGTGGTTGCGCAGGAAGATGCCCCACTGGCAGCCGGACGGAATGGCCGGCGTCTTGGCGAGGATCTCCGAGACGGGGTGACGGGACTCCCGGCGCACCGCCATGAAGATCCGCGGCATCACGGGGAAGTGGAACGCCATGTGGCATTCGTCGCCGCCCTTTTCGTAGTCGCCGAAGTAGTCGACGACGTCCTCGGGCCACTGGTTCGCCTCCGCCAGCAGCACGGTGTCCGGATACATCGCGTCGATCTCGCGCCGGACCCGCCTCAGGAACTCATGGGTGGGCGGCAGGTTCTCGCAGTTGGTGCCCTCTTCCGCGTACAGATACGGCACCGCGTCCAGGCGGAAGCCGTCGATGCCCAGGTCCAACCAGAACCGGAGCGCGGCCAGGACCTCCTCCTGAACCGCCGGGTTCTCGTAGTTGAGGTCCGGCTGGTGCGAGAAGAAACGATGGAAGTAGTACTGGCCACGCACGGGATCGAAGGTCCAGTTGGAGACCTCGGTGTCGACGAAGATGATCCGCGCGTCCTGGTACTGCTTGTCGTCGTCCGCCCACATGTAGTAATTGCCGTACGGCCCCTCGGGGTTCGTCCGGGACTCCTGGAACCAAGGGTGCTGGTCGCTGGTGTGGTTGACGACGAAGTCGATGATCACCCGCATACCGCGCTGGTGGGCCGCGTCCACGAATTCCACGAAGTCGGCGAGGTCACCGAATTCGGGGAGTACGGCGGTGTAGTCGGAGACGTCGTAACCGCCGTCCCGCAGCGGCGACTTGAAGAACGGAGGCAGCCACAGGCAGTCGACACCGAGCCACTGCAGATAGTCGAGCTTGGCGGTCAGGCCCTTCAGGTCGCCGATGCCGTCGCCGTCGCTGTCCTGGAAGGAACGGACGAGGACCTCGTAGAAGACGGCGCGTTTGAACCAGTCCGGGTCCCGGTCCTTTGCGGGAGTGTCCTCGAAGGTGTCCGGGACGGGGTCGTTGACAGTCATGACGCGCTGGGCCCTCCGTTCGCTGGTATTGGTCGCCCTACCCGGAGCACATGCGCCGGTGCCTGGCCGGGTGTGAGGCGCACATAGTTGGTCCTGCCCCATGAGTAGGTCTCACCCGTCAGTTCGTCCCGCACGGACAGGGCGGAGTTCCAGTCCAGGCCGAGTTGCGGCATGTCCAACGAGACCGTGGCCTCCTGGGTGTGGTGCGGATCAAGGTTGACGACCACCAGGACGGTGTCCTCCCCGGCGCGCTTGCTGTACGCGATGACGGAGTCGTTGTCCGTGTGGTGGAAGCGCAGGTTTCGCAGCTGCTGGAGCGCGGGGTGACGGCGTCGGACGGTGTTGAGGCGGGTGACGAGGGGTGCGATGCCCTCCGTCTCGGCGCGGGCCCAGTCGCGGGGTTTGAGCTGGTACTTCTCGGAGTCGAG
>NZ_JBVKCG010000012.1:0-278677 GCF_055634995.1 Streptomyces sp. NPDC111744 | reverse complement strand
GCCCCCGGCGAGCACGTCCGGGTCTTCCCGCTCTCCAACTGGACCGAGCTGGACGTCTGGCAGTACATCGCCCGCGAGGGCATCGAGCTGCCGCAGATCTACTTCGCGCACGAGCGCGAGGTGTTCCGGCGGGGCGGGATGTGGCTGACGGCCGGCGAGTGGGGCGGCCCGAAGGACGGCGAGACCGTCGAGAAGCGCCAGGTGCGCTACCGGACCGTCGGTGACATGTCCTGCACGGGCGCCGTCGACTCCGACGCCGGCACGCTGGACGCCGTGATCGCCGAGATCGCCGCCTCCCGGCTCACCGAGCGCGGCGCCACCCGCGCCGACGACAAGATGTCCGAGGCCGCGATGGAAGACCGCAAGCGCGAGGGGTACTTCTAGAAATGACCGGCACGACCATCGACACCCTGCGCTTCGCGACGGCCGGCTCGGTCGACGACGGCAAGTCCACCCTCGTCGGACGGCTGCTGCACGACTCCAAGTCGGTCCTCACCGACCAGCTGGAGGCCGTGGAACGCGCCTCGGCCTCGCGCGGGCAGGACGCCCCCGACCTGGCCCTGCTCACCGACGGGCTGCGCGCCGAGCGCGAGCAGGGCATCACCATCGACGTGGCCTACCGCTACTTCGCCACCCCGAAGCGCCGGTTCATCCTCGCCGACACGCCCGGCCACGTGCAGTACACCCGCAACATGGTGACGGGTGCCTCCACCGCCGAGCTGACCGTGGTCCTGGTCGACGCCCGCAACGGGGTCGTCGAGCAGACCCGCCGGCACGCCGCGATCGCCGCCCTGCTGCGGGTCCCGCATGTCGTCCTCGCGGTCAACAAGATGGACCTGGTCGGCTACGAGCGGGCCGAGTTCGAGCGGATCGTCGCCGACTTCACCGCGCAGACCGCCGAGCTGGGCCTTCCCGAGGTCACCGCGATCCCGGTCTCCGCGCTGGTCGGTGACAACGTCGTCGACCGTTCCCCGCACATGGACTGGTACGGCGGGCCGGCCCTGCTCGAGTTCCTGGAGAGCGTCCCGGTCGCCGCGGACGCGGCCGACGCCCCGGCCCGCTTCCCGGTCCAGTACGTCATCCGGCACGGTGACATCCGGCACTACGCGGGCCAGCTGGTCTCCGGCTCGCTGCGGGTCGGCGACCGCGTCACCGTCCACCCCTCCGGCGAGACCTCCGAGATCGCCGCGATCGACGTGCTCGGCAGCGCGGTCGAGGCCGCGCACGCCCCGCAGTCCATCGGGGTGCGCCTGGCCGACCAGCGGGACGTCTCGCGCGGCGACATGATCACCGCCGGGCCTGAGGTGCCCGTGCTCACCCAGGACGTCACGGCGGCCGTGTGCCATCTGGCCGACCGGCCGCTCCGGGTCGGCGACCGGGTGCTGCTCAAGCACACCACGCGGACCGTCAAGGCGATCGTCCGGGACCTGGCGGGCGCGGCCGAGCTCACCGCCAACGACCTGGGCCGGATCACAATGCGCAGCGCCGAGCCGCTGCCGCTGGACGCCTACGCGGTCTCCCGGCGTACCGGCGCGTTCATCCTGATCGCTCCGGCGGACGGCGCGACGCTGACCGCGGGGATGGTCGACTTCGCCTGATCCCCTCTTCCGCGAAGGAGCCCCCGGCGCCCGCCGGGGGCTCCTTCGCGTGTACGGCGGTCACAACGTCACGGAGCGTCAATAAGGCGGTAACAGCGGGGCCGGTCGTGCGAGACGGGCCGCCGGGCGGGGTAAGCAGCCCGATACCGGGCCGAAAGTCCCGCTCGGGGTTCGCCGACAGGCTCCGGGACGGGACCCGTACCATTCCTACAGTTGAAAGCAGGACAAGCATGATCGCCTGCGCCATGAACGGAACCGCCGTGTACGAACCACCTTCCGCCGCCGCCTCCTGGCGCATCGCGCTGCCGCACACCGTCGCGGCCGTGCCGGTCGCCCGTGCCCTGGTGCGTTCGGCGATGGAGGAGTCGGGCCATGCGGCGGACACCGACACCGCCGAGCTGCTCACGGCGGAACTGGTCGCCAACGCCGTCGAGCACACCGCCGGCAAGGGGCCGATAGAGCTGGTCGTCGAGCTGATGCCGGGCGGCTGCAAGGTCGAGGTGCACGACCCGGACCCGGCGCCGCCGGGTCACCTCACCCGTCCGGTGATCGAGGAGCCCGACCTCATGCAGGAGGGCGGGCGCGGTCTGCTGCTGATCCGCGCCCTCAGCGCGTCCTGCGGGCACCGCCCCACCGAGTCCGGCAAGGCGGTGTGGTTCAGGCTTCCTGCAGTACCGCGTCAGTGGCGTCCGGCGTGATCACCTCGGCGCGGGCCAGCGTGGAGTTCCGGCGCCCGTAGCCGACGTAGACCAGCAGGCCCACCGCCAGGAAGACGGCGAACTGGATCCAGGTCGCCCACCCGGTCTCGTACATCAGATACAGGCAGAAACCGACGCCCAGCAGCGGCAGGACGGGGTAGAGGGGCACCCGGAAGGTGCGGGCCAGGGCCGGTTCGCGGCGGCGCAGCGCGATCACCGCGATGTTCACCACGGCCATGATCGCGAGGGTGCCGATGGTGCACAGGTTCATCACCGCGTCCAGTGAGGCGAAGGCCGCCGGCAGCGCGAAGACGACCGCGACGATGAGGGTGCCCGCGACCGGGGTGGCGGTCTTCGGTGAGACCTTCTCGAAGACGCGCGGGATCAGCCCGTCCCGGGACATGGACATGAGGATGCGGGTCTGGCCGTACATCACCGCGAGCACGACGGAGGCAATGGCGACGACCGCGCCGAAGGCGATCACGCCGCCGCCGACCGTGGAGCCCGTGACCTGGTTGACGACGTAGGAGAGGGCCGCGGGACGCCCTGCCACCTGGTCGCCGCCGATGGCGCCGGTCGCGGCAAGGGCGACCGCGCAGTAGAGCAGCGTCACCACACCCATGCAGACGAGGATCGCGACGGGGATGTCCCGGCGCGGGTTCTTGGCCTCCTCGCCGGCGGTGGTGATCGCGTCGAAGCCGATGTACGAGAAGAACGCGGCGGTGGTGCCCGCGCCGATGCCGCCGAGCCCCGCCGGGGAGAACGGCACCAGGTTGCCGTCCTTGAAGGCGCTGAAGCCGATCACACAGAAGGCGAGCAGGATGACGAGCTTCACGGCCGCCATCGCGGCGGTCGCCCGTGCGCTCTCCCGCGCCCCGCGCACCAGCAGTACGGCGGCCATCGCGATGACGATCACGGCCGGGAGGTTCACGATCCCGCCGTCGCCGGGGCCCGCGGACAGGGCGTGCGGGAGCTGGAGGCCGGTGAGGCTGTGCAGCAGTTCGTTGACGTACTGGCTCCAGCCGACCGCGACGGCCGAGATCGAGATGCCGTACTCGAGGAGCAGGCACCAGCCGACCAGGAACGCGGTGGACTCGCCGAGACCGGCGTAGGCGAAGGAGTACGACGATCCGGAGACCGGGATCGCGCCGCCCAGCTCGGCGAAGGAGAGGGCGGTGAAGACGCAGGTGACCGCGGCGAGGACGAAGGAGATCACGACGGCCGGTCCGGCCTGGGCGACCGAGTCGGAGAGGCCGACGAAGATGCCGGTTCCGACGACCGCGCCGATGCCGAAACAGATCAGCTGGAAGAGGCCCATGGTGCGGCGGAGGCCGTGGCCCGCGCGGTCGGCGCCGGATTCGGCGACCAGCAGGTGCGGGGACTTGATGCGGGGCATGCGGGTGGTGCTCGTTTCTGGTGGTGCGGGTGCGATCCGGGGTCGGTCGCCGTGGCGGCCGCGGCAGGGGTGGCGCCGGGCCGCCGGACAGAATAGGGCCTGGTGGGGCCTTTGCGATACGGCGGTCAGGCGAGCGTGGCGACGAGCACCGCCTTGATGGTGTGCATCCGGTTCTCGGCCTCGTCGAAGACGAGCGAGTGCTCGGACTCGAACACCTCGTCGGTGACCTCCAGCTCGGTCAGTCCATGGCGCTCGTAGATCTCGCGGCCGACGGCGGTGCCCAGGTCGTGGAAGGCCGGCAGGCAGTGCAGGAACTTGACGTCGGCGTTGCCGCTGGCACGCAGCACGTCCATGGTGACGGCGTAGGGGCCGAGCAGCGCGATCCGCTCGTCCCAGACCTCCTTGGGCTCGCCCATCGACACCCATACGTCGGTGGCGATGAAGTCGGCGCCCCGCACGCCCTCCTTCACGTCCTCGGTGAGCGTGATCCGGGCGCCGGACGCGTCGGCGAGCCGCTCGGCCAGCTCGACGATCGTGCCGTCCGGCCACAGCAGCCGGGGCGCCACGATCCGCACGTCCATGCCGAGCAGGGCGCCGGTGACGAGGTAGGAGTTGCCCATGTTGTAGCGGGCGTCGCCGAGGTAGGCGAAGGCCGTCCCGGTGAGCGGCTTGTCGCTGTGCTCGGTCATGGTGAGCACGTCGGCGAGCATCTGGGTGGGGTGCCACTCGTCGGTGAGACCGTTGTAGACGGGGACCCCGGCGAACGCGGCCAGCTCCTCCACGACGCCCTGTCCATGCCCGCGGTACTCGATCGCGTCGAACATCCGGCCGAGGACCCGGGCGGTGTCCTTCACGGACTCCTTGTGCCCGATCTGCGAACCGGCCGGGTCGAGGTAGGTCGTGACGGCGCCCTGGTCGGCGGCGGCGACCTCGAAGGCGCAGCGGGTTCGGGTGGAGGTCTTCTCGAAGACCAGCGCGATGTTCTTGCCGCGCAGGTACTGCGTCTCGGCCCCGGCCTTCTTCGCCGCCTTCAGCTCGGCGGCCAGCCCGACCAGCCCGCGGAACTCCTCCTGGGTGAAGTCCGCCTCCTTGAGGAAGTGGCGGCCGGCGAGGGCGGTCGGGACTGTCGCCATGGGGCGCTCCAGCAGTAGAGGTCGACGCGGGGACTTTTGGAAGTCTATACGATGTTTCACATTTCTATACAGCCAGTGTCGCTCTTGGCACGGCGCTCCTCATACGGCGTCCCGCTCCACCGGGCAGCTCATACAGCGCGGCCCGCCCCGCCCCCGGCCCAGCTCGCTGCCCGGGATCTCGATCACCTCGATGCCCTGCTTGCGCAGATGGGTGTTGGTGGTGGAGTTGCGCTCGTAGGCGACGACCACACCGGGTTCGACGGCGAGGACGTTGCACCCGTCGTCCCACTGCTCGCGCTCGGCCGCGTGCACGTCCTGGGTGGCGGTGAGGACCCGGATCTCACTGAGACCGAGGGCGGCGGCGATCGCGCGGTGCATGTGCTCCGGCGGATGGTCGGTGACCTTGAGCTCCTTCTCGCCGGCGCCCGGTTCGATGGTGTACGAGCGGAGCATGCCGAGCCCGGCGTACTGGGTGAAGGTGTCGCCGTCGACCATCGTCATCACGGTGTCGAGGTGCATGAAGGCGCGCCGCTTCGGCATGTCCAGGGCCACGATCGTCTGCGCGGAGCCCGCCGCGAAAAGCTTGTGCGCGAGCATCTCCACGGCCTGCGGGGTGGTGCGCTCGCTCATCCCGATCAGGACCGCGCCGCTGCCGATCACCAGGACGTCGCCGCCCTCGATGGTGGAGGGGTAGGCGGCCTGCCCCTCCGACCAGACATGGAACGTTTCGTCACGGAAGAGCGGATGGTGCCGGTAGATCGCCTCGAAGTGCACGGTCTCGCGCTGCCGGGCCGGCCAGCGCATGGCGTTGATGGAGACGCCGTCGTAGACCCAGGCTGAGGTGTCCCGGGTGAAGAGGTGGTTGGGCAGCGGTTGCAGGAGGAAGTCGTCGAGGTCCATGACGTGGAAGCGGACCGAGGTGGGCTCCGCGTGCTCGTCCAGGAACTCCCGTTTGGTCATGCCGCCGACCAGCGCCTCGGCCAGCTGGGACGCGGGCAGGTTCTCGAATGCGGCGCGCAGATGGTCGGTGGCCAGCGGGCCGTACTCCTTCTCGTCGAAGACCCGGTCCAGGACGAGGGCGCGAGCCGCCGGGATCGCCAGCGTCTCGGTGAGCAGGTCGCCGAAGAGATGCACGGCGACCCCGCGGTCCCGGAGCACGTCCGCGAAACCGTCGTGCTCGGCCCTGGCCCGGCGCACCCAGAGGAGGTCGTCGAAGAGAAGGGCGTCCTTGTTGCTGGGGGTGAGCCTTTTGAGCTCCAGATCCGGCCGGTGCAGGATGACGCGGCGCAGCCGCCCGGCTTCGGAGTCGACTTGGAATCCCATGCCACCATCCTGACCATCGCGGACCGGGTTCACCCCCAGGTCGACCGTTTCTTGTTCTCGTCCCCTTGACGACAAGCGCGAGAGAGGCAATTATTGTCATGCTGACTCTAAATCACGAGGGGGACTTCATGGCCGACATCACCCGGCGGCTGGGGCGGCGCCATCTGCGTGGGGCCCCGACGGCGCACATCAGACATCACCGGGGCGGAAGGCTGCTGCACGACGGGCCGGGCATCAGCTTCTGGTTCCGCGCGCTCACCGCGGCGATCTCCGAGATACCGGTCGACGACCGGGAGCTGGCGATGACCTTCCACGCCCGTACGGCCGACTTCCAGGACGTGGCGGTGCAGGCGACGGTCACCTACCGCATCGGCGACCCGGCGCTGGCGGCTGCCCGCCTCGACTTCTCGATCGACCCCGACACCGGCGTCTGGCGGGGCACCCCGCTGGAACAACTGGGCACCCTGCTCACGGAGACGGCCCAGCAGCACGCACTGGCCGTGCTGGCCCGCACCCCGCTGGCGGAGGCGCTGGTCGACGGGGTGGCGGCGGTCCGGGAGCGGATCGCCGAGGGGCTGGGCGCGGAGCCCCGGCTGCCGGCGACCGGGATCGAGGTGGTGGCCGTGCGGGTGATGGCGCTGCGGCCAGAGCCGGAGGTGGAGCGGGCGCTGCGCACCCCGGCCCGCGAGCAGATCCAGCAGGATGCCGACCGGGCCACCTACGAGCGGCGGGCAGTGGCCGTCGAGCGGGAGCGGGCGATCGCCGAGAACGAGCTGGCCAGCCAGATCGAACTGGCCCGCCGCGAGGAGCAGTTGGTCGAGCAGCGAGGCACCAACACGCGGCGCGAGGCGGAGGAGCACGCGGCGGCCGACGCGGTGCGCGCAGAGGCGGAGGCCGCGAGGTCCGTGAAGCTGGCAGAGGCGGAAGCGGCGCGCATGGTGCGGCTCGCGGAGGCGGAGGCTGCCCGGTCCGTGAAGCTGGGTGAGGCCGAGGCGGCCCGGGCGGTCACGCTCGCGCGGGCCGAGGCCGAGGGGGCCCGGGAGGTCGGCGAGGCCCGGGCCGCGGCACAGGCGGCCTGGCTGCGGGTGCACGGCGAGGTGGACGTGGCCACGCTGCACGCCCTCACGGGCACGCGGCTCGCCGAGAACCTGCCGCGTATCGACAGCGTAACCGTGTCGCCTGACGTGCTGACGGGGTTGCTAGCAAAGCTGGGCTCGGCGGAGGGGGCGTGACCGCGGACCGCAGGCCCCCGGTCGCGGGCGGCAGGCAGGACGCGGCGGCCCAGCGCGCCGCTGAATCGGTGGAGCCCTGGCCGGCCGCCTCACCGGGGGCCTGTCGTTTGGATCAGGCCGGCCTGACTCACGGTTTCTTGTCGGCCGACCCGAGCGGAAGGCCTGCCGCCCGGCTCGGCCGGCCACGGGAGGCGGCGTCATGAGCCTCGCGCCCCGGGTGGTCCTCGTCCACCGGACCACCGAGTACGACGAGTTGGTGGCCCACCACGGCACTCACGGGCAGGCCGCCTTCTTCCTCTCCACCCGGGGGCGGGACATCGAGGAGGTCGCCGAGCGGCACCGCCGGACCGGGCGGGCACTGGCCGAGGTGGCCGCGGCGATTCCGCTGACCTGGCGTCAGGCGCTGGTCGAGCGGGGCGACCTGGACCGCTTCCTGTTCGCGCCCGAGGACGTGGTCGTGGTGGTCGGCCAGGACGGGCTGGTGGCGAACGTGGCCAAGTACCTGGACGGCCAGCCGGTGATCGGGATCGACACCGACCCCGGCCGCAACCCCGGTGTGCTGGTGCGGCACCGGCCGGAGCACGCGGCCGTCCTGCTGGCCTCGTTCCAGGGCACGGGCGCCGACGAGCTGACGATGGTCGAGGCGGTGGCCGACGACACACAGCGGCTCGTGGCGCTCAACGAGATCTATCTGGGTACCGCCGGTCATCAGACCGCCCGTTACCGCCTGGGCCTCGAGGACGACGGGGGTGTCGTCGAGGCCCAGGCCTCCTCCGGGGTGCTGGTGGGCACCGGCACGGGGGCCACCGGCTGGCTGCGCTCCCTGTGGCAGGAGCGCGGCGCCCGGCTGGCGCTGCCCTCCCCCACCGAGGACCGCCTGCTGTGGTTCGTCCGGGAGGCCTGGCCCTCCCCGGCGACCGGGACCTCCCTGGTCGCCGGCGAGCTGACCGCCTCGGCGGTGCTGACGCTCACGGTCGAGTCGGACCGCCTGATCGCCTTCGGTGACGGCATCGACACCGACGCCCTGGAGCTCACCTGGGGGCAGACGGTCCGGGTCGGAGCCTGCGCCCACCGCCTCCGACTGGTCGGCTGACCTCGGAGCCGGTCGGCCGGCCTCACAGCCGGGGGTCGACCGGCTCCGATTCCAGGGCCAGCACCCCGAACACCGCCTCGTGGACCCGCCACAGCGGCTCGCCGTCCGCGAGGCGGTCCAGGGCCTCCAGGCCCAGCGCGTACTCGCGGATCGCCAGGGACCGCTTGTGGTTGAGGAACCGGTTGCGCAGCCGGGTGAGGTTGTCGGGGCGGGTGTACTCGGGGCCGTAGATGATCCGCAGGTACTCGCGGCCCCGGCACTTGATGCCGGGCTGGACCAGCCGGCCCTTCGGGTCGCGCACCACCGCGCCGAGCGGCTTGACGACCATGCCCTCGCCGCCCCGGCCGGTCATCTCCAGCCACCAGTCGACACCGGTCCGCACCGACTCCGGGTCCCCGGTGTCGACATACAGGCGCCGGGTGGTCCGGAGCAGTTCGGTCGCATCGTGCTCCACCAGTCGGTCCAGGAGCGCGAGTTGCTCGTCGTGCGGGAGCGTGGCGAGGCTGCGGCCCTCGACCGCGAGGATCTGGAAGGGGGCCAGGCGCACCCCGTCCAGGCCCTCGGTGGTCCAGCAGTAACGGCGGTAGGCGTCGGTGAACGCGGCCGCGTCGGCGGCACGTTCACGCTGCCGGCCCAGCAGCCCGGTGATGTCCACACCGCGCGCCGCCGCGCCCTCCAGGGCCGCCAGCGCACCCGGGAACACCGCGCCGGAGGCGGCGCCCACGGCCGCGTACTGGGTGCGCAGCAGGCCGCCGGCCTTGAGCGACCAGGGCAGCAGCTCGGCGTCCAACAGGAGCCAGTCGGTGGCGAGTTCGTCCCACAGTCCGGCCGTGTCGACCGCCACGCGGATCCGGCCGAGGATCTCCTCCGTGACCGACTCGTCGTCGAAGAACGGGCGTCCGGTGCGGGTGTAGAGGGAGCCGGTGGGGCCGGGTGCGACGCCGAAGCGCTTGTGCGCCACCTCCGCGTCCCGGCACACCAGGGCCACCGCCCGCGAGCCCATGTGCTTCTCCTCGCACACGACCCGGGCGACCCCGTCCTCCGCGTACCGCGCGAAGGCCTCCGCCGGGTGCTCCAGATAGCCGTCGACGTGACTCGTAGCGGTGGGAGCCATGGTCGGCGGCAGGTACGGCAGCAGGCGCGGGTCGATCGCGAAGCGGCTCATCACCTCAAGGGCGGCCGCCGCGTTCTCCTCGCGGACCGCGATCCGGCCCTGGTGCCGGGTCTCCACGACCCGCCGGCCGTGCACGTCCGCCAGGTCGAGCGGGCGTCCGTCCTGGCCGCCGGGGGCCTCGGAGCGCAGCGGCCTGGCCGGCTCGTACCAGACCCGCTCGGCCGGTACGTCGACCAGCTCCCGCTCAGGCCAGCGCAGCGCGGTCAGCTTGCCGCCGAAGACGGCGCCGGTGTCCACGCAGATGGTGTTGTTCAGCCAGGTCGCCTCCGGGACGGGTGTGTGGCCGTACACGACGGCCGCCCGGCCCCGGTAGTCCTCGGCCCAGGGATAGCGCACCGGCAGGCCGAACTCGTCGGTCTCGCCGGTGGTGTCGCCGTACAGGGCGTGCGAGCGGACCCGGCCGGAGGTACGGCCGTGGTACTTCTCGGGCAGTCCGGCATGGCAGACGACCAGCTTTCCGCCGTCGAGGACGTAGTGGCTGACGAGTCCGTCGATGAACTCCCTTACCTGTTTCCGGAACTCCTCGCTCTCGCCGTCCATCTGCTCGATGGTCTCGGCGAGTCCGTGGGTGTGCTGGACCTTGCGGCCCTTGAGGTACCGCCCGTACTTGTTCTCGTGGTTGCCGGGCACGCACAGCGCGTTGCCCGACTTCACCATGGACATCACCCTGCGCAGCACGCCCGGGCTGTCCGGGCCGCGGTCGACGAGGTCGCCGACGAACACGGCGGTCCGGCCGTCCGGGTGCACGCCGTTCGCATAGCCCAACTGGCCCAGCAGGGACTCCAGTTCCGAGGCGCAGCCGTGGATGTCGCCGACGATGTCGAAGGGGCCGGTGAGGTGGGTCAGGTCGTTGAAGCGCTTCTCGGTGACGACGCTCGCCGACTCGGCCTCCTCGACACCGCGCAGGATGTGCACCTTGCGGAAGCCCTCGCGCTCCAGGTGCCTGAGGGAGCGGCGGAGTTCGCGGATATGGCGCTGGATGACCCGGCGGGGCATGTCGGCCCGGTCGGCGCGGGCCGCGTTGCGCTCGGCGCACACCTCCTCGGGCATGTCGAGGACGATGGCGATGGGCAGCACGTCGTACTGCCTGGCCAGGTCGATCAGCTGGCGCCGGGACTCCTGCTGCACGCTGGTCGCGTCGACGACCGTACGGCGGCCGGCGGCCAGCCGCTTGCCGGCGATGTAGTGCAGCACGTCGAAGGCGTCCTTCGTCGCGCCCTGGTCGTTCTCGTCGTCGGAGACCAGCCCCCGGCAGAAGTCGGAGGAGATCACCTCGGTGGGCTTGAAGTGGCGGCGCGCGAAGGTGGACTTGCCGGAGCCGGAGGCGCCGACGAGGACGACCAGGGAGAGGTCGGTGACGGGAAGGACCCGTCCGTGTGTCCGCTCGGTCATGCTGCCTTCGCCTCCTTCACGGCGGGAGTGGTGCTTATGTCGAAAACGGCCATCTGGGTGGGCGGACCGACCTCGGGGTCGTCCGGGCCCACGGGGGTGAACTCGACGTCGTAGCCGTGAAGTTCGGCGACCCGGGTGGCCCAGGCGCGGAACTCCTCGCGGGTCCATTCGAAGCGGTGGTCGCCGTGCCGGACGTGTCCGGCGGGGAGGGTCTCCCAGCGGACGTTGTACTCGACGTTCGGCGTGGTCACCAGGACCGTGCGGGGGCGGGCGGCGCCGAACACGGCGTACTCGAGGGCGGGCAGCCGGGGCAGGTCGAGGTGTTCGATGACCTCGCTGAGCACGGCGGCGTCGTACCCCTTGAGCCTCTGGTCGGTGTAGGCCAGTGAGCCCTGGAAGAGCTTGACGCGGGACGCCTGCCGCTCGCCCATGCGGTCCAGCTTGAGCCGGCGCGCGGCGATGGTGAGCGCCCGCACCGACACGTCGACGCCGACGATCTCGGTGAAGGCGGGGTCCTTCAGCAGCGCCTGCACCAACTGACCCTGCCCGCAGCCGAGGTCGAGGACCCGGGCGGCACCGGACCGGCGCAGCGCGTCGAGGATCGCCTCCCGGCGCTGCACCGCGAGCGGCGCCGGCTTCTCCTCCGCCTCCGTCTCCTCCTCGACCGCGTTGTCGATCTCCTCGACCTCGCTGTCGTCGGCCTCGGCGAGCCGCACCAGCTCCAGCCGCTCCATCGCCTGCCGGGTCAGCGACCAGCGGCGGGAGAGATAGCGGGTGGTGATGAGCTTCTGCTCGGGGTGGCCGGGCAGCCAGCCCTCGCCCGCCCGAAGCAGCTTGTCGACCTCCTCGGCGGACACCCAGTAGTGCTTGGCGTCGTCGAGGACGGGGAGCAGGACATAGAGGTGGCGCAGCGCCTCGGCGAGGGTGAGCGACTCGGACTCCAGGACGAGACCGACGTACCGCGAGTCGCCCCAGTCCGGGAACTCGGAGTCCAAGGCGACCGGTTCGGCGGTCACCGTCCAGCCGAGCGGCTCGAAGAGGCGTCGTACGAGGTCGGGTCCGCCCCGTGCGGGCAGCGCCGGGACCTCGACGCGCAGCGGGAGCGGGGCGGCGGCGCGCTCGGGGCGGGCCCGGCACACTCCGCGCATCGCGCTGGAGAAGACGTTGCCTATCGCCACGGCGAGCAGCGAGGAGGCCGCGTACGGGCGGTCGTTGACGTACTGCGCGAGCGCCGCGTCGGGTGCCCCGCCGCGTCCCTTGCCCTTGCCGCGCCGGACCAGCGCCACCGCGTCCACCTCCAGGAGCAGCGCCGCCGTGCAGCGCTCGGCATCCGCCTCGGGGTAGAAGACGTGCGCGATGCCGTAGGAGGTCGAGAAGGTCTGCGCGTTGTCGGGGTGCTTGTGCAGCAGGAACCCGAGGTCGGTGGCCGGGGTGGCGGCGGTGCCGCTCGTGGAGATCGTCAGGAACACATGCCCGAGTCTGCTGGGTTTGCCCCGCCGTGACCACTGGTTTTACCGGTACGGCCGTTCGCCGGGCAGTCAGTTCGGCAGTGCGTGAGCACCCCGGACGCCCGGGGGCCACCCGCTCCGGGCTGCTCGATCATCTCACCCCGGACGCGGCACGGGCGGTCGCGGACGCCCTGGAGTCGGGGCAGGTGCTGATGGAGCAGTTCCGTTCGGTGGGCGGGGCGGTCAACGACACGGACCCGGCCGCCACCGCCTACGCCCACCGCACCCAGAACTGAACGGCATGTACCTCAGCTTCGACACCCGGCGCAAGCCGGAGGTGCTGGCGCAGGCGTTCCCCGAGCCGGCTCTGTCCCGGCTGCGCACCCTCAAGGACCGGTACGACCCGGAGAACGTCTTCGACCGGAACTTCCTCCTGAGGTAGCCGACTTCAGGCCGTCCGAGGCGGCGGAGCTCAGAACGCGCCGTGCGTCCGCGCACCCTCCATCGCCTTCTGGTACGACGCCGCGGCCATCTCCTGGAACTGGGCGAGCCGGGGCACATGCGCCGACTTGGTCATTTCGGCGTGCAGGAAGGTGAGGTCGGTCGCCAGGCCGACCATGGCGAGGGCGGCCTTCAGGTACCGCTCCTGGTGGTCGGAGTCGTGGCGGGGCGTGCCGGGACCGTAGGCTCCGCCGCGCGCCGAGGCCACCACGACCTTCTTGCCGGACAGCGGGCCCTCACCGGTGGCCGGGTCGACGATCAGCGGGGCGATCAGCACACGGTCGAACCACGCCTTGAAGGTCGACGGCACCGAGAAGTTGTACATCGGCACGCCGAGCAGGATGGTGTCGGCGGCCACGAGTTCCTCGATCAGCGGCCAGGTGACGGCCCAACTGTCCTTTTCCTCGGGCGTGGTGGCCGCCTCCCGGGCCGCGGTGAGGTCGCGCACGCCCTCCTTCTCCAGGCGGTGCATCACCTCGATCTGCGGGTGGTCGACATGCGGCACGGGATCGGCGGCGAGGTCGCGGTAGACGTGGGTGCCCTCGGGGTTGGCCTTGCGCCAGGCCTCGGCGAACTCGCCCGAGATCTGGCGGGAGACCGAGTTCGCACGCGGGCTGGAGTCGAGGTGGAGCAGCGTCGGCATGATGGGAATCCCCTGTCTGATCAGGTCGTTCGTGTCCGTCTGTGATCCATTGAAAGTCCCGGCGGGAGGGTTGTCCCGTAATCTGGCGTGGCAGTTCATAACCGGAAGCGTTAGCGAGGGTGACGGTGCTGGACGTACGGAAACTGGTTCTGCTGCGTGAGGTCGGCGCCCGGGGGTCCATCGCCGCGGCCGCGCAGGCCCTCAACTACACGCGGTCCGCGGTCTCCCAGCAGCTCTCCGCCCTGGAGTCGGAGACCGGCACCGCTCTGCTGGACCGGGGCAGCAAGCGGGCGGAGCTCACCGCGGCCGGGCGGCTGCTGGTGGCGCACGCGGACAAGATCGTAAGTCAACTGGAGGCGGCCGAAGCCCAGTTGCTGGCCAGGGACGGGGAGATCGGCGGCGAGCTGCGGGTGGGCGTCCCGCTGCACGAGGGGCCCGCGCTGCTGGTGCCGGCGCTGAACCGGCTGCGCGCGGACCATCCGCAGCTGCGCATCACGCTGCACGGGGTGGCCCCGGACGAGGGGCGGCAGACGGTGCGGCTCGGCCGCCTCGACGCGGTGCTGGCCGCCGGCTACCCGCAGGTGCCCGAGCCGCGGGTGCCCGGCCTGTACGAGGAGGAGGTGCTCAGTGACCGGATCCGGCTGATCGTGGCGCCGGACCACCCGTTGGCCCAGCGTGAACACCCTTGTCGACTGGAGGAGCTCGCCGGGGAGCAATGGCTGCTCGACCGGACCTCGCGGCTCGGCCGGCTCGCCCTGCACGCCTGCGCGGGGGCCGGTTTCGTGCCCGACATCGTCTCCGACATCGGCGATATGCAGGCCGTGTTCGGGCTGGTCTCGCTGGGCTGGGGCGTGGCGCTGGTGCCCGACCTGGTGCCGAGCCGGCCGGGACTCCCGGTCGCCCGGGTCACCCCGGACGGACCCGAGCTGACCCGCCGTATCACCCTGGTGGTGCGCGAGGGCGCCGTACGGAGTCCGCAGGTGGCCGCACTGCTGCCGGCCGTGCGCGAGGCCGCGGCCGAGCTGACGCAACATCAGGACGCTGCGGACCAGCGGGGATAGCTGCCCAGGAACCGCACCTCCACGTCCCGGGCCCCGACCTCCGCCATCGCCATCCTCAGCCGTCTGCTGTCGATGTGCGCGTCGACGTCGAGGAACACGTGGTAGCGGCCGAGGCCCTCGCCGGTGGGCCAGGACTGGATCCAGGACAGCTCGACCGCGCGGGACCGGAAGGCGTGCAGGACGTCGGGGAGCAGCGCGGGGCCGCCGTCCCCCAGGGCGAGCAGCAGCGAGGTGCGTTCGCGTGAGGTGCGGGCCGGGTGGTGCCAGCGGGGCGCCACCGACACGAACCGGGTCACCGCGGCCGCCTCCCGGCCGAGACCGACGGCGAGGATCCGCAACCCGTACAGCTCGGCTGCGGCCGGCGCCGCGACGGCCGCCCGGCCCGGGGTGCCGGTCCGGGCGACCTCCTGGGCGGCCGCCGCCGTGGACGCCGCCGCCAGGGTCCTGGCCCCGGGCAGGCGGGCGCGCAGCCAGTCCTCGCACTGGCCGAGCGCATGCGGATGACTGAGCACCTCGGTGACGTCCGCCGGGCCGGTGCCCTCGGGAGCCATCAGCGCGAAGCTCACGGGCACCTCGACCTCGGCGTTGATATGCATGTCCGCCGCGGCCAGCTGGTCCATGGTGGCGGGTACGACCCCGCGCACCGAGTTCTCCAGGGGCACCACGGCCGCCTCGCACTCCCCCCGCCGGGCCGCCTCCAGAGCGGCCGGGACGGTGGGGAACGGGCGGTGCGGGCCGCGCCGGCCCGGCGGGACCACCGCCAGCAGCCGCCGTACGGCGATCTGGGTGAAGGTCCCCTCGGGGCCGAGGTAGGCGTAGGTCATCGCGGGCCGTCAGCTCTCGATGACGCGGAGGAAGGCGACGGTGTCGAAGATGTCCTCCATCCGCACCGCACGCCCGTCGCGCAGCACCCAGGAGTGCACGAACGGCAGCGACTCGGTGTGGCCGGACAGGGAGGCGACGTCGCGGTGGCCGAAGACCACCACCCGGTCGCCCTCGCGTACGAACTCCTCGGGGTGCAGCCGCATCCCGCCCACCACGGTCGGCACGTGTGACAGGAACTCCTTGACGCCGGCGTGCCCGTGCTTGGTGCCGCCGAGGCCGTACTTCGCCATGCCCTCGGGGTGCACCCACTCGATGTCCGGGTGGAAGGCGTCGAGCAGCGCGCCCACGTCCCGGGCGGCGAAGGCCGCGTAGGCGGCGTGGACCGGGGCCAGTGGATCGGTGGTGTTCTCGCTCATGTGTGCCTCAGCCCTTAAGGTGGTCGGGATACAGCGCGGCCAGGGTCCTGCGGATGCCCTCGCGCCAGGGCACCTTGCACGGACCGGTGATCGAACGGCGCAGGGTCGGGTCGAACTGGTAGGTCTCGCGGGTGACCTCGCTCGGGACGAGGTTCGCCTCTACCCCGGTCAGCTCCTCCAGGTACCGGACGCAGTCGGTGATGCCCACCGACTCGTCGCCGCCCCAGTTGGTCAGGGTCACCGGCACACCGGCGGCGTTCCACAGGTGGGGGACCTGCTCGACGAGGTCGTCGGTGTACAGCAGGGAGCACCAGTTCTGTCCCTGGGCGGGCACCGGGATGGGTTCGCCGGCGAGCATCCGCTTGAAGTAGAGCATCGGGACACCGCCGTAACCGCCGGGCCCGTAGGCGATGTTGAGGCGGGCGATGACGGTGGGCAGGCGGAGGGTCTGGGCGAAGGCGCGGACGGTACCCTCGGCGGCGATCTTGACCACGGGGTAGGCGGGCAGCCAGTCGGCCCTGCCGTCCAGCGGGTCGGTCTCGGTGTACTTGTGGTCGAGGGTCTGGCGGGCGTACAGAGCGCCCGTGGACACGTAAAGGAACGCCTCGGCGGTACGGCAGTGGGTCATCAGGCGTCCCGCGGCGACCGAGTTGACCTCGACGGCCGCGTTGAAGTCACCGTCCTCGCCGCGCCGCACCGCCGAGTGGAAGACATGGGTGAAGTCCTCGGGCAGGCCCTTGAGGGAGCCGGCGCCGGTGTCGTCCATGTCCCAGCGGAAGGTGCGGACGCCGTGCCGGGTGAGGTCCTGCTCCGTGCCGGGGGTGCCGAAGCGGCCCAGCGCCCATACCTCGTTCTCCTGGGCCAGGGCCTTGGCCACCGGTCCGGCGACCTGTCCGGTGGCGCCGGTGACCAGGATCTTCTTGCCGTTCACTGATTCTCTCTCCTGTGGTCAGGCGTCGCCGAGGGCGCGGTCGAGTTCCTTGCGGAGGATGGACTGGAAGGTCGCCACGTGCCGCGGACCCATCAGGGTGTAGTGCTCGCCGGGTACGTCGATGTAGCGGTTGGCCTCGGTGGTGTGCTCGTCCCAGCGGCGCAGTTCGTTGTTGAGCCAGTCCTCCTTGGTGCCGCGCAGCGGGATGGCGTAGAAGACGCTCATCGAGCGGACCTTGCCGCCGGGGGCGTAGGTGCGGCCGAGGTTGGTGAGGCCGTCGGCGAGTTCCGCCCAGGCCCGGAACTTCTCGAACGTCAGGTCGAGTTCGGCGAGGCGGCCCTCGGGGGCGTGGTCGATGAAGTACGCCAGTTGCTCGTCCTTCGCCAAGTGGCGCACCTTGTCCGGGAGTTCGAGGGACTGCTTCTTGTCGATGAGTTCCAGGAAGAACGCCAGGTTGGCCGCGGTCTCCACGAAGTCCAGCTCGTCCATGCGGTACTTGATGTGCGGCGGCAGGTTGAAGCTGCCGACGAAGTCGACCCGTTCGCCCTGGTCCTGGAGCACCTTGGCGATCTCGAAGGCGACAGCACCGCCGTAGGAGTATCCGGCGACGGCGTAGGGGCCGTGCGGCTGCCGTGCGCGGATCGCCCGCACATAGGTGTCGACCATCTCGGCGAAGCTCTCGAAGGGGGTCTCCCCGGGGTTGAAGCCGCGGGCGCGCAGGGCGTAGAAGGGCCGGTCGCCGACGAAGTACTTGGCGAGGTTGACGAAGACGAGGACCTCGCCGACCCCGGGGTGGACGCAGAACAGCGGGGTCTTGTCGCCGTTGACCTGCATGGGCACGATCGGGTCGTACTCCTGCTCGCCGTTCGCGGCGCCGTCGAGGTGGGCGGCGAGGGCGCGGACCGTCGGGGCCCGCAGCACGGTGATGATCTGCAGGTCGGCCGCGCCGAGGCGCTGGGCGACCAGGGAGCGCAGCCGCAGGATGTCCAGTGAGGTTCCGCCGAGGTCGAAGAAGTTGGCGGTGGCGCTCAGCTTCTCCGGGTCGGTGTCGAACATCTCGGCGTAGATCCCGGCGAGGACCGTCTCGGTGTCGCCTTCGGGCGCGTTGTAGCCGCCGAGCCGGCGCAGCACCAGGTCGTCGACGGTGGCCCGGATCTCGTCGTACGCTCCCGCCTCCAGGCGTTTGCGCATGAGTGAGCGCTGGATCTTGCCGAGGCTGGTCTTGGGGAAGGCGTTCTCGGGCAGCGGCAGGATGAGGGCGGGCCGGAAGCCCCAGTGCATGACGACACTGCTGCGGACGGCGGTCAGCACCCGGTACAGGGCGAGTTCGTCGCCGTCGGCGCACTCCGGGTGGAAGGCGATCACCAGCTGCTCGGTGTCGCTGCCGGGGGCCCGGGTCGGGAAGGCGGCGACATAGGAGCGGGCCACGTCGTCGAGGCCTTCGAGAACCGACTCGATGTCGTGGCTGAAGTAGTTGACGCCATTGACGATGACGCTGTCCTTGCTGCGCCCGACCAGGGTGAGCCGGCCCTCGTCGAGGCGGCCGAGGTCGCCGCTGCGGAACCAGCCGTCGGGGGTGAAGGCGTCCCGGGTGGCCTGCTCGTTGTTGTGGTAACCGGCCGTGATCATCGGGCCGTTGAGCTGAAGCTCGCCCACCTCGCCCTCGGCCAGCTCGTGGTGGTCCTCCTCGTCGGCGATCCGGATGCGCAGTCCCTCGACGGGCCGGCCCAGGTTCGCGAACTCCTGGCCCTGGTCGGCGGCCGGGAACTCGACGGAGTAGATGCTGCCGGCGCAGGTCTCGGACATGCCGAAGGCGGGCCAGAGGGCGTCCGCGCGCAGGCCGTAGGGGGCGAAGCGGCTCAGGAAGGTCTCGCCGGTGGTGCGTACGACGGCCTCCCCGCCGCTGATGATGTGCCGCAGCCGGGACAGGTCGAGGCCCGCGCCGTCCTCCTCGTCGAGCCGGTCGGCCTGTGGATTGATCAGCCCCAGCAGGAAGTTGGGGGTGAAGGTCATGGTGACGCCGAAGCCGGATATCAGCCGCAGGAAGTTGAGCGGCTCCTGGAGGACGACGGGCGCCTCGACGTGCAGCTGGGTGCTGCCCGCGTACAGCGGCAGCATGTGGCACTCCAGCAGGGCGGCGACATGGTCGAAGGAGACCCAGTTGAGGGTGGTGTCCGTGCCGGTCAGCCGGTGGTAGCCGTTCTTGCCGGCCATGGAGGCGAGCAGATTGCCGTGCGAGAGCATCACGGCCTTGGAGTTGCCGGTGGAGCCGGAGGTCAGCACCAGGACGGCGGTGTCCTTCGGGTCGGCCTCGTGGAAGGCGTCGGCGGGCTCGGCGTACAGCTCCTCCAGGGCGACGACCGACAGGCCCTCGGTGCGCGGGAGTTCGGCGGCGAGGGTCTCGCTGGTGACGATCAGCGGGTGGTCCAGGAGGGTGTCGACATGGGCGAGCTGGGCGGCCCAGCGCTCCGGGTCGCCGCCGAGCGCGGCCATCGGGCAGGGCACGAAGCCGCCCAGCTGGCAGGCCCAGAACGCGGCGAGGAACTCCTTGGGCCGCTCCAGGAGCAGTACGGCCTTGTCGCCGGCGGTGAGCCCGCGCTCGCGCAGGCCGCCGAGCACGGACCGGGCCGCGTCGAGGAGTTCGGGATAGCTCTGGAAGGGTGCGTCGGGGTCGGTCGCGGTCCGGGGGTAGCGCAGCCCGGATGTGGCGTGGTTCCGGGCGGCGTCGCGCAGCAGGTCCACGATGGTGCGTGTGGTGGATACGGCTGTGGTCATGGCGATGCCTTCTCTTCCTGTCGCGTCGATGGCCGAGGTGTGGCGGCCGTGGACGGGTGGCGGCCAGGTTGCGGCCACGGGTGGTGGCCGAAACGCCGTGCCGGTACGGCGGGTCGAATGGCTTACGGCGCGCCGACCAAGGGCGTACGGCACACCGTTCAACTGAGGAAACCGGGCAGGTCAGCCGGGGAAACCGGGCAGGAAAAAAATCCGGGAAACCACACCGGAAGCGTGCACGCCCAGGCTCAGAGGAATCTACAAGGCATCACGACGGAACCTCGGAAACAGAAATCGAGCGTTCCGGAACATCGGGCAAGTACCTGTACATCGTCCCCCACCGACCAGGTCAGTACCGAGAGCCACGGCGCCGGAGCTCTGAATACCCGCCGAGAATAGAAACCTGCGCACCGAGTTGTCAAAGGACCCAGGAAAGCACAAAGTAAAAACCGGTTGGCGCAGGAAAGCACGGTACCTGCGACTCGCTCCCGCAAATCCACCACTTGCCCCTCGGCATTAAGTCCTGGAAGGCCCGGAATGGGGCGGGTGGAATTTTTTCTTACGGTCGGTGTCACTAATAGCGACGTACCGAAAAGCAACCGCCCCCGGCCCCGGTGACGGGGGCCGGGAGCGGCCGGGCCGGTCCGGGTTACGACAACTGCGACTGGACCTGGGCGGAGATCAGCTCCAGGTGGTCCAGGTCCGAGAGGTCGAGGACCTGGAGGTAGAAACGCTGCGAGCCGATCTCGGCGTAGCGGCCGATCTTGTCGACGACCTCGGCCGGGGTGCCGGCCAGGCCGTTCGCCTTCAGCTCGTCGACCTCACGGCCGATGGCGGCGGCGCGGCGGCCGACCTCCCGGTCGTCCTTGCCGACGCAGACCACGAGGGCGTTGGAGTACGTCAGGTCGTCACTCTTGCGGCCGGCGGCCTCGGCGGCGGCGCGCACCCGGCCGAACTGCGCCTCACTGTCCTCGATCGAGGCGAACGGCATGTTGAACTCGTCGGCGTACCGGGCGGTCAGCTTCGGGGTGCGGGTGGCGCCCTGACCGCCGATCAGCACCGGGATCCGCGCCTGGGCGGGCTTGGGCAGCGCGGGCGAGTCGGTCAGGTCGTAGTAGGTGCCGTGGAAGTCGAAGGTCTCGCCGAGCTTGGTCTCCCACAACCCGGTGACGATCGCCAGCTGCTCCTCCAGGCGGCCGAACTTCTCCTTCGGGAACGGGATGCCGTACGCCTTGTGCTCCTGCTCGAACCAGCCCGCGCCGAGGCCAAGTTCGACGCGGCCGCCGGACATCTGGTCGACCTGGGCGACCTGGATGGCGAGCACACCGGGCAGCCGGAAGGTGGCCGCGGTCATGAGGGTGCCGAGGCGGATCCGCTTGGTCTCGCGGGCGAGACCCGCCAGGGTGATCCAGGCGTCGGTGGGGCCGGGCAGGCCGTCTCCGTCGCCCATCTTCAGATAGTGGTCGGAGCGGAAGAAGGCGTCGAACCCGAGTTCCTCGGTCGCCTTGGCGACGGTGAGGAGGGTGTCGTAGCTCGCGCCCTGCTGTGGCTCGGTGAAGATGCGAAGGTCCATGCGTCCATCCTGCATGGCCGTGGCCCCGTCAACCGCATCGGCCCGAGCCGTGGCGTGCGTCCCCGCCAGGGTGAATGTCGTCAACGGCGGGTCGCGGGGCGGGGCCGGACCAGTGACCGGCCTCTGCGGTGATCGTTGGCTGGAGGGAGCCGGGCCGTCCGGCACCCGCGCCGGACGGTCCTCGCCGTCGCGCGTAGTCGTGGCCCGCCGACGGCGCGCCGGGGGGCCGAGGAGGCCGTCTTGTCCGAAAAGTCCGTTTCGCACCAGGGTGGCCCCACCGGTCAGCCGAAGGGGCTGCTCCAGCAGATGGAGGAACTCATGGCGGCGTTGAACGCGGATCTCTCCGCGCTGGACGCGGATCTGCAGCGGGCCCCGAAGGAAGAGGCCGACCCGAGGTAGGGCCTGTCGTGTCCTGATCGCCTCCCGGCCGGCCGCCGACGGCCCGTGCGCGTCCGGCGCCGCGGGCGGCTCGCCCAGCCGCCGGGGAAGATCGACGGGCAGATCAGCGGGCTGATGCCCGGCGGCGAGCCGTCGGCGCCAGGACCGCAGGTGCGAACTCGAACCGCCGCAGCCGCCGAGTGCACCCTGACGGAGCGGGACGGGTACGAAGACCTCCAGTCCTGGTGCAGGCAGCCCGAAGACGTGCCGCTGCCGCACGGGAGGTGCCCGCTCCTGGCCGGGCGCCGCCGGTGCACCTGTCACTGGCCGAAACGCCCAGGGGACGGTGAGACGCGGCACAGGTTCAACGGGACGGTCAGGTTGGTCAGTTCATCCTGACCGTGTGACCTGCACACTCTTCCGTTGCAGGCGGCGCCCGCCGTCTAGCCGTCGCGGACTTCCTCCCGTGCCGCCAGTTTGCGCAGCATCTCCAGCACCCGGTCCCGCGACTCGTCGGCCGCGTCGATGGCCTCCATGCACTGCCAGTACGTCGCCTCGTCGGCCGCGGCGCTGGCCATACCGACCAGCGTGATGCCGACCTCGCCCAGAAGTCCGCCGAGACTCAGCAGGGTCAGCCGCGCGTCGTCCAGTTCGGTGAGCTGGGCGGCACGCAGGGTGCCGGGGTCCAGGTCAGGGGCGCCCAGAATCCCGCAGCCCCGGCCCGCCAGCTCGGTCAGGCCGAGGGCCTCGCCGCGCAGTTCGGGTGGGCCGGAGACGGCCAGCCGGCTGCCGATCGCCTGGGCCAGGGCCTGGGCCTGCCACACCTCGGTCATCATTTCCGGTACGCCGGCGCCGCTCGCCAGCGCCCGTCTGCTCGCCACGATGAGCCGCATCGCGTCCATCCGTCGCCCCGTCCCCGTCGGTCCGAACTGCCTTGCAGCACTCAGTAGTTCACTACCCAGAGTGAGGGCATGTGAGACGTGGAGCCAGAGGAAGAGGGAAATCTGTGGACAACAATTCGGATTCGGGCGGGGTTTTGGCTACCGAGCGTTATCCCGGAGTATTGCACTTCCGCCGTGACCCTCCGTCAGGGGCGCGGGAAGCGCTTCTCGTTGCGCTCGATCTTGGCATCCAGTGCGGCCAGCGGGTCGATGTCCAGGACTCCGCAGAGCTGGAGCAGATAGGACAGGACGTCGGCGACCTCGTCAGTGACCTTGTGGGCGGTGTCGGGGTCGTCCATCACGCGGGAGGACTCCTCCGGGGTCAACCACTGGAAAATCTCGACCAGTTCGGATGCCTCCACGCTGAGGGCGGCCACCAGGTTCTTGGGCGTGTGGTACTGCTGCCAGTCGCGGGCGGCGGCGAACTCGGCCAGCCGGCGCTGGAGCTTCGCCACGTCGAGGGGTTCTTCGTCGGTCACGCGTCCAGATGTACCACTGTGATCGCCCCCGCTCCGACGGCCCAGGTCGCGTCGCTCACCGCGCCGACGAAGCGGATGTGGCCGCGCTCGCCCATCAGGACCGCCGTGCGCAGGAGTTCGGTGCGCTGGCGGGGGTCCAGGCAGCGGTCGAAGCCGTCGGCGAGGACGGTGAGGCTGCGCATCGCGTCGGGGACCTCGCCGGGTGCGTCGACCTCCAGGACGCCGGGGCCGGTGAAGAGGACCAGGGCGAGGGCGAGGTAGCGCAGCTCGCCGTCACCGAGCCGTTCCAGCTCCGAGCGGTGGCCGTCGCCGCGGTCGAGCAGCGCCCGTACCGTGCCGTCGCCGAGCGGCTCGGCGAGCAGGTCGGTCACGGGGCCGGCGCAGCCGGTGCGCACCGCGTCGACGAGCAGTCCGTGCCGGCGGCCGCATTCGGAGCGGGTGCGCCAGAGGACGTCGGCGAGGTTGTCGCAGCCTCGCAGCAACCGACCGGAGCCGACGAGAACCGGGGTGCGCATGCCCTCGGGCCGCGGATCACAGGCGAACACCGACCGCAGGGCGACGACCATCTGCTCGGCGGCGGCGAGGACCTGGCGCTGGCCGTCGGTCTTTCCGGCGACGCGCAGGGGCAGCAGGGCGGTGCCGAGCCGGTCGTCGGGCAGCGGGGCCCTGGTCACCGGGGAACTGCCCGCCGTGTGCCAGGCGGCCTGTACGGCCCGCCGCCCGGGGTCGCGCAGGGCCGTCTCCAGCAGCACGAGCCCGCCGGCGGTCAACCGCTCGCCGACGATGCGGAGTTCGGGCTCGGCCTGCACGGCGACATCGAGGCGTACGGGCCCTTCCGGGCCGTCGGCGGTACAGCCGATCCGAAACCCCCGCCGCCGTTGCGCATCGGGCCGCGCCCGTTCCGGCACCAGTGCGACAGGATCGGGAAACACCTCCGCGAGCGGGGCCCCGCCCCCCAGCCGTGCCAGCGCCTCATAGGCCGCGAGCACGGCGGACTTCCCACTCCCACTGGGCCCGGCGAAAAGAGTGACCCGCCCAAGCGGAAAACTCGCCCCCCGATGCCGAGCGAAGGCGGAGAGCCGAAGCTCGGTGACCCGGGGGCGGGGGTCGCGCCGGGGGGTGGCCACGGGGGCGGAGGGGACGGCAGGACCAGCGGAGGCACCGCCCGGGCGGCCGACCGACACGGGGCCGGACGGACCGTCGGCACGTACCACCACACCCGAAGCCGACACCGCAGAAGACACACCAGCAGAACCGGCACCCGAACCCACAACCGACACGGAACCAGACAAACCACCGGCACCTACCGCCGCACCCGAAGCCGACACCGCAGAAGACACACCAGCAGAACCGACACCCGAACCCACAACCGACACGGAACCAGACAAACCACCGGGGCATGCCGCCGCATGCCAAGCCGACGCGACGGCGGACGGATCGCCAGAACCGGCCCGACCGGCGGTCGGGAGGGCGGCCGACGAGCGAGCAGCCGGACCGCCGGCACGTGTCGCCGCGCGCGGAGCCGACGCGGTGGCGGGCCGACCGGCGGAACCGGTCTCCGAGGGCGCGGTCGGCACCGGGGCAGCCGCATCGCCGGACGCGGACCGCGTGGCCGATGCCGCGGCGGGTGGACCGGCGGGCTCCGCGGTCGGTGGTGCGGTGCGGGCGCGGGGCACGGTCTCCCGCGGTTCCGTGGGGGTAGCGGGGCGCGACCCGTGGGGGCGTTTGGGCCTGAGGCCGTCAGAGCCCGTCGAGGCACCCGACATCGCCGATAGCGGCGCGGCTTCGGGCGACGTCGGCGTGTCGTCTGGGGCGGAACCGGCGGGCGGAGAGTGGTGGGACGCGGGTGAGGCAGAGGGCACGGGCATATGCGGACCGTAGGGCTCCGGCCGACCGGTGAACCGTTCCGCCGTCGGGACCTTCCTACGATCGGGGGACGAGCGCGCAGCCACCCCATGACCGATGCCCCGACCGAGGGCCGAGCCGGAGACGGTGCTCCCCTCAGCCGCCCGAGACCCCCGCCCCCTCCATCAGCCCGCTGACCTCCGTGCCGGGCGGGGTGAGGAGGAAGACGTTGCGGTCCACCCGGTGCATCCCGCTGGCCAGGCCGAAGACGACGCCCGTGCTGAAGTCGAGGACGCGCTTGGCGACCTCCGTCTCCGCACCGGTAAGGTCGAGCAGCACCGGTACACCCGCCATCAGCGTCTCGGCGACCTCACGCGCGTCGGCGAAGACATTCACCCGCAGCACGACGAAACGGCGCCGCGTCTCGGTCTCCGCGTCCGGCAGCGACCGGTGGCTCACGGCCGACGGCCAGGCGTCACGGCCCCGCAGCGGCACGACCTGGGCGAGCCCCTCCCACTGTTCATCGGTGACGTCGTAACGGCTCACCGGCTCCCCCTGACCTGACTTGCGTTCGATGCCTGCACCAGCCAATTCTTACGCCAAGTCACCCGTTCGGCCCAACAGCGACACGAAGCGCGAACGCGCGTGGGCACCCATGCGAAGAAAGAGTGATCTTGTCACTATTCACGCGATTGCCGCGCATTGGGGGCTTCTTACCGCCCTCACACCGGACTCTTCTCCTCCAGCCATGCTCCGCTCACCGCCCGGGGTTAGCGTCCGGTGCGTGCACTTGGCAGAAACACAGCAGGTGACACCCGGCCGGCGGACGCTGTCGGCGGTGTCCGCCGCTCCGGGAGACCTCACAGACCTCGGGGCCCCGGCGCCGTGGCACCGCGTCCTGACCCTCCTCTCCGACATCGGTCTGTTCATCGGCACCCGCTCCATCTGGGCGCAGGCGGCGACGCACCACCTGGTCATGGCGGCCCTGATCTCGGTCTGCTACGTCTCGATCCTGGTGACCGGCGTACTGACGCTGACGGTCCGCAGGACCCGGTCGCTGGCCCGCCTCGACCTGGTGGTCCTGGTCACGGCGGTCACCCTCGCCCTGTGCGCCTGGGCACTGAACCACAACGGCGGCGACGAGGGCGTCCTCACCACCCAGGCCGCCAAGGAACTCGTCGCGGGGCACACCGTCTACGGGCAGGCCTGGCCCTGGCTGTTCCACGGCACGGGCATCGCCCTCACGCCGACGATAGGCGGCGGCTACGACTTCACGTACGGCTATCCCCCGCTGGCCCCGCTGCTCACCGTCCCGCTGCTGTGGCTGGGCCACTCCGGCGCCCCGGCGACGGCGGTGTGCACGGGCGCGCTGATCGCCGGCACGATCACGCTGTGGCGGATGCTCCCGCTGCCGTGGCGGTCGACGGCGACGCTGGCGTGTCTGGGCTTCGGTTTCCTGCCGTCGTACGCCCGGGTCGGCTATCCGGCGATCATCGGGCTCGCCCTGCTGATCCCGGTGGTGGTGCGCTGGCCGCGGATCGGCGCGGGCGGCCGGCTGGGCACGGCGGGGGTCGCCCGGGCGGCGTGCCTGGGCGCCGCGTGTGCGGCGCAGCAGCTGCCGTGGTTCGTCACGCCGTTCCTGCTGGCCGGGATCTACGCGGTGCGGCGCGGGGAGCTGGGCGGCCGGGCCGCCGCTCTGGTGGTGCTGCGGATCGTCGGCGTCGCCGTCGCGGTCTGGCTGCTGATCAACATGTACTTCATCGTGTCCGAGCCCGGCCGCTGGCTGGGCGGGATCGCGCTGCCGCTGACCCAGGGCGCCGTGGTGCACGGCCAGGGCCTGGTGGACGTCACGCTGTACTTCACGAACGGCAGTGACCGCATCGACTGGTACTCGCACGCGAGCATGCTGCTCGCGGCGGCCCTGCTCGCCCTGTTCGTGCTGTTCGTACGGCGCCTCGGCCCGGCCGCGACCGTGCTGCCCTGGCTCGCCTTCTTCCTGGCGACCCGCTCACAGGACGGCTACTACCTGCTGATGACCCCGCTGTGGCTGGCGGCGGCCGTCACCGCACCCCTGTCGGAGTTCGGGCACGCCTGGCAGCCGCGCCCGGCCTTCCTGACCGGGTCCCGCCGCCGACCCGTCCTGGTCGGGACGGTCGTCCTGCTGTTCGTGCCGGCGCTGGTGAGCGCCGGCCTCGCGGTGTCCGGCAGGCCACCGCTGCGGATGGAGATCACCACCCTGCGCCGGGCCAAGCAGTCGACAGCTGTGGTCCGGGCGATGACGCTGAAGGTGGTCAACACGGGGAGCGTCCCGCTCACCCCGCACTACACCCTCACCACCGGCCAGGGCATGAGCAGGTACTGGCTGCTGGTGCGGGGTCCGGCGACGATTCCCGCGCACGGCACGGCGAGCGTGGAACTCAAGCCGCCGAACGGCCGGTTCGGCATCCCCGCCAAGCCGAGCACCCGGATCCGGCTGCGCGCCTTCACGGCGGATCCGCAGACCCTGTCCAGCAAGGACGTCAAGCTGCGCAGGACGGCCGGATAGCCGGTCACGCGAAACCCCTCAGATCACAGGAGAGTCGGTCAGGCAGTCACACGCGTGAAGCGGAGGGTGGCGGCCACCGTGGTCGGCCCGCCCATCATGCGCATCTGGTTGAAGGTGACCCCGAACTCCTCGCGCACCACCGTGAACTCGGCCTGAAGCGTCAGTCCGTCGGCGTCGGCCGAGACCAGCTTCGCGGTGACCTGCTGCGGCCTGCTGACGCCCCGGACGGTCAGCTGACCGTCGACGTGCACCACGTCACCCGCGCGCCGCTCGGCACCGCGCACCGCGAAGGTGATCTCCGGGTGGTTGGCGGCGTCGAAGAAGTCGGCCGAGCGGAGATGGTCGTCCCGCTTCTTGTTCCTGGTGTCGAGGGAGGCCGCGTCTATCGCCAGCGCGCCCGTGGCGGTGCCGTCGGCGGCGACCTCGCCCCGGCCGGTGACGCCCGTGAAGGTGCCCTTGACGGTCACCAGGCCCCAGACGGACTTGTGCCGTACGGCGACGGTGGAGGCGGTCGGGTCGAGCTGCCAGAGGCCGGTTTCCACGGTGACGGTCATGGCCGTACTCCCATCGAGTAGTGGTCCGAGTTATGGTCCAAATTTGGATGACCATCACGCTAGCCCACTATTCAAATTTGGACAACAGGTAGACTCGATGCCATGACGGCCTCCCAGGAACACCCCGCAGAGCTGCCCGAATGCCCGTCCGTCACAGGCGGCGGACTGCTCCCCGGCGAACTGCGCGCCTGGATGCTGCTGCTGGCCGCGACGGGGGCGGTGGAGCAGCGGCTGCGGTCGGTCGTGAAGGAGACGCTGGACGTCTCCCACGACGAGTTCCTGATCCTGTGTCTGCTGGCCGAGCAACCGAGCGAGGGCCTGCGCATGACCCGGATCGCCGAGCTGCTGGGCCGCCCCAAGACCCGCCTCACCTACCAGATCGCCTGCCTCCAGCACGCCGGCCTGGTCACCCGCAAGGCCGTCTGCGGTGACAAGCGGGGCGTCGAGGTGGCCCTCACCGACAAGGCCCGGGGCCTCCTCGGTGACGCCTCCGCCACCCTCGCGGAGACGGTCGGGCAGGCGTTCACTCACGTCATCGGACCGGAACAGCGCGAGGCCCTGTGCGCGCTCGTGCCGAAGCTCGCCGACGGCACGGACTGACCGCACGAATCCGGTCACTTCACCCGGGAGAGGCTCAGGTCACAACCACGGAGAGGGCAAGGTCACAGCCCCGTCACCCGTGCACTTTTGGCGCTCTGCCCTAGCATCCGAGCATGACGGTCCTGCCTGACGACGGGCTCTCACTGGCCGCCGAGTTCCCTGACGCGACACACGAGCAGTGGCAACGCCTCGTGGAGGGTGTGCTGCGCAAGTCGGGCAGGGAAGTCTCGGGCGAGGCCGCTGAGGAAGCTCTGTCCACGACGCTGGAGGACGGGCTGCGTACCCGTCCCCTCTACACCGCGCGCGACACGGCGCCCGACCCCGGCCTGCCCGGCTTCGCGCCGTATGTGCGCGGCGGACGGCCCGAGGTCGGCACCGCGGGCGGCTGGGACATAAGGCAGCGGCACGTGGCAGCACACGACGGCGCGGTCCTCGCCGATCTGGAGAACGGCGTCACCTCGCTCTGGCTGATCGTCGGCCAAGGCGGTATCCCGGTGTCCGGCCTCGCCCGCGCCCTCGACGGTGTCTACCTCGACCTGGCTCCGGTCGCACTCGACGCCGGCCGTGAGGTGGCGGAGGCGGCCGCCGAGCTGTTCCGGCTCTACGACGAGAAGGGCGTCGACCCCAAGGCCGTACGCGGCAACCTGGGCGCCGACCCGCTGGGGTTCGAGGCGCGTACCGGTGAGTCCCTGGCCTATGCCCCCGTCGCCGAGCTGGCGAAGCGGTGCGCCGAGGAGTTCCCGGGGCTGCGTGCGCTGACCGTGGACGCGCTGCCGTACCACGAGGCGGGCGGCTCGGCCGGCCAGGAGCTGGGCGCCTCGCTGGCCACCGGGGTGGCCTACCTGCGAGATCTGACCGAAGCCGGGCTGGGCATCGAACAGGCCCTCGGACAGCTGGAGTTCCGGTACGCGGCGACCGCCGACCAGTTCCTCACGATCGCCAAGCTGCGCGCCGCGCGCCGACTGTGGGCGCGGGTCGCCGAGGTCAGCGGGGCGCCCGACGCGGGCGCCCAGGTGCAGCACGCCGTCACCTCGCCGGTGATGATGAGCCGCCGCGACCCGTGGGTGAACATGCTGCGCACCACGGTCGCCACGCTCGCGGCCGGGGTCGGCGGCGCCGACTCGGTCACCGTACTGCCGTTCGACCACGCGCTGGGCCTGCCGGACGCGTTCGCCCGCCGGATCGCCCGCAACACCTCCACGATCCTGGTCGAGGAGTCACATCTGGCCCGGGTGATCGACCCGGCGGGCGGCTCCTGGTACGTGGAGCGGCTCACCGACGAACTCGCCCACGCCGGCTGGGAGTTCTTCCGGTCCATCGAGCGGGACGGCGGCCAGGCGGCCGTGCTGCGCTCGGGCCGGCTGCGCACCGACCTCGCGACGACCTGGGCGGAGCGCTCCAAGAAGCTCGCCAAGCGCCGCGAACCCATCACCGGCGTCAGCGAGTTCCCGAACCTGGCCGAGAAGCCGCCGGTGCGCGAGCCCGCGCCCGAGCTTCCGTCCGGCGGGCTCCCCCGGGTGCGCCGGGACGAGGCGTACGAGGAACTGCGCGCCCGCTCGGACGCCCACCTCGCGGCGACCGGCGCCCGCCCCCGGATCTACCTGGCGACGATCGGCCCGGCCGCCGCGTACACCGCGCGTGCCGGCTTCGCCGCCAACCTCTTCCAGGCCGGTGGCGTCGAACCCGTCACCGAGGGCCGCTTCGAGGAGAGCGGCGCCGCCGAGGCGGTGCTCTGCTCCAGCGACGCGCTCTACACCGAACAGGCCGAGGAGACGGCCCGGTCGCTGAAGGCGGCCGGTGCCGCTCACGTGTTCCTCGCGGGCCGGGGCGAGTACGCCGGCGTCGACGCGTACGTCTTCGCGGGCTGCGACGCCGTGGCCGTGCTGTCCGAGACCCTTGACCGCATGGGAGTGTCCTGATGGGAATCCCCGACTTCTCCGGCATCGAGCTGGGGACCCCCGTCACCGAGGGCGGTGACGCGCAGTGGCGTACGGCCGTCAAGCACGCCACCGGCTCCGAGGCCCCGGTGTGGGAGACCCCGGAGGGCATCGGGGTCAAGCCGCTCTACACCGGCCGTGACCTGGAGGGCCTGGACTTCCTCGGGACGTACCCGGGCATCGCGCCGTATCTGCGCGGCCCTTACCCGACGATGTACGTCAACCAGCCCTGGACCATCCGCCAGTACGCGGGCTTCTCCACGGCCGAGGAGTCCAACGCCTTCTACCGGCGCAACCTCGCGGCCGGGCAGAAGGGCCTCTCGGTCGCCTTCGACCTGCCCACCCACCGGGGTTACGACAGCGACCACCCGCGGGTGACCGGCGACGTCGGCATGGCGGGCGTGGCCATCGACTCCATCTACGACATGCGCCAGCTGTTCGACGGGATCCCCCTCGACAAGATGACCGTGTCGATGACGATGAACGGCGCCGTGCTGCCGGTGCTCGCGCTGTACATCGTGGCGGCGGAGGAACAGGGCGTACCGCCCGAGAAGCTGGCCGGGACCATCCAGAACGACATCCTCAAGGAGTTCATGGTCCGCAACACCTACATCTATCCGCCGAAGCCGTCGATGCGGATCATCTCCGACATCTTCGCCTTCACCTCGCAGCGGATGCCCCGCTACAACTCGATCTCCATCTCCGGCTACCACATCCAGGAGGCCGGTGCCACGGCCGACCTGGAGCTGGCGTACACGCTCGCGGACGGCGTCGAGTACATCCGGGCGGGTCGCGAAGCCGGCCTGGACGTGGACGCGTTCGCGCCCCGGCTCTCCTTCTTCTGGGCGATCGGCATGAACTTCTTCATGGAGATCGCCAAGCTGCGGGCGGCCAGGCTCCTTTGGGCGAAGCTGGTCGGCCAGTTCGAGCCGCAGAACACCAAGTCCCTGTCTCTGCGCACCCATTCGCAGACCTCGGGCTGGTCGCTGACCGCGCAGGACGTCTTCAACAACGTCACGCGGACGTGCGTGGAGGCGATGGCGGCGACCCAGGGCCACACCCAGTCGCTGCACACGAACGCCCTCGACGAGGCGCTCGCCCTGCCCACCGACTTCTCGGCGCGTATCGCCCGCAACACCCAGCTGCTGATCCAGCAGGAGTCGGGGACGACGAGGGTCATCGATCCGTGGGGCGGCAGCGCCTACGTGGAGCGGCTGACGTACGACCTCGCCCGCAAGGCCTGGGCGCACATCCAGGAGGTCGAGCAGGCGGGCGGTATGGCGCAGGCCATCGACGCGGGTATCCCCAAGCTGCGCGTGGAGGAGGCGGCCGCGCGGACGCAGGCGCGGATCGACTCCGGGCGGCAGCCGGTGATCGGCGTCAACAAGTACCGGGTGGAGACCGACGAGGCGATCGACGTCCTCAAGGTGGACAACTCCTCGGTGCGCGCCCAGCAGATCGAGAAGCTGCGGCGGCTGCGGGCGGAGCGGGACGAGACGGCGTGCCGGGACGCGCTCGACGCGCTGACCCGGGCGGCCGACGGCGAGGGCAACCTGCTGGAGCTGGCCGTGAACGCGGCTCGCGCCAAGGCGACCGTGGGCGAGATCTCCGACGCCCTGGAGAAGGTCTACGGCCGGCACGCCAGCCAGATCCGTACGATCTCCGGTGTGTACCGCAACGAAGCCGGTGAGTCCCCGAACGTGGACCGCACCCGGGCCCTGGTCGACGCATTCGACGAGGCCGAGGGGCGGCGGCCGCGCATCCTGGTCGCCAAGATGGGCCAGGACGGCCATGACCGCGGCCAGAAGGTGATCGCCACCGCCTTCGCCGACCTCGGCTTCGACGTCGACGTCGGCCCGCTGTTCCAGACCCCGGAGGAGGTCGCCCGCCAGGCGGTGGAGGCGGACGTCCACGTGGTCGGCGTGTCCTCGCTGGCGGCCGGCCACCTCACCCTCGTACCGGCGCTGCGCGAGCGGCTCGCCGAGGAGGGCCGGGCGGACATCATGGTCGTGGTCGGCGGTGTCATCCCGCCGCAGGACGTGCCGACCCTCCTGGAGATGGGCGCCACGGCCGTGTTCCCGCCCGGGACGGTGATCCCCGACGCGGCCTACGACCTGGTGAAGCGGCTGTCGGCGGAACTCGGGCACGACCTGTGATCGATGTCGACGCCTATGTGAAGGGTGTACTCGACGGGAGGCGGGCGGTCATCGCCCGCGCGATCACCCTCGTCGAGTCCACCCGGCCACAACACCGGGCGCTGGCACAGGAATTGCTTACCGAGCTGCTTCCGCACGGCGGCCGGGCGCGGCGTATCGGCATCAGCGGGGTGCCGGGCGTGGGGAAGTCGACGTTCATCGACGCGTTCGGCACTCTGCTGACGGGGCTGGGTCATCGGGTGGCCGTCCTCGCCGTGGACCCGTCCTCCACCCGCACGGGCGGCTCGATCCTGGGCGACAAGACGCGGATGGAGCGGCTGGCGGTCGACCCGAACGCCTTCGTCCGCCCCTCCCCCAGCGCGGGCACCCTCGGTGGGGTCACGAAGGCGACCCGGGAGTCGATGGTGGTCATGGAGGCCGCCGGGTACGACGTGATCCTGGTCGAGACCGTCGGCGTCGGGCAGTCCGAGACGGCGGTCGCCGACATGGTCGACTCCTTCCTGCTGCTCAGCCTGGCCCGCACCGGCGATCAGCTCCAGGGCATCAAGAAGGGCGTCCTGGAGCTGGCCGACGTCATCGCCGTCAACAAGGCGGACGGCCCGCACGAGCGTGACGCGCGGTCCGCGGCACGGGAGTTGGCGGGCGCGCTGCGCCTGATGCACGGCAAGGACGCCTTCTGGACGCCACCGGTGCTGAGCTGCAGCGCGCGGGAGTCGACCGGGCTCGAGCTGGTCTGGGAGCGGCTGGAGCAGCACCGGGCGCTGCTGGAGTCGACGGGGCGGCTCGCGGACAAACGCCGTGAGCAGCAGGTCGGCTGGACCTGGTCGATGGTGCGGGACGAGCTGCTCGGCCGACTGTCCGCCCATCCGGCGGTGCGCGCGGCCGCCCCCGGCCTCGAACGACAGGTCAGGGACGGCACATTGACGGCGACGCTGGCCGCCGAGCGCATCCTGAAGGCCTTCGAGGGGCCTCAGGACAACTGACCCCGGAGCGCCTCGCGGGCCCGGGCCACCCGGGAGCGGACCGTGCCCACGGGGCAGTCGCTGACCTCCGCGGCCTCCGCGTACGGCAGCCCGACCAGCTGGGTGAGGACGAACGCCTCCCGCCGCTCGTCGGGCAGTGCCGCCAGCAGGTCAAGCAGCGCGACCCCGTCGTCGAAGCCGGGCAGCCCGCACGGCTGGGCCCGCTCGACGGCGAGTTGCCAGTCGGGGACGTCCGCCGGTCGCGGCCGGGCGGCGGCGTACCGGTGACTGTCCACGACCGCCCGGCGGGCGATCGACAGCAGCCAGGACCTGGCCGAACAGCGGCCCTCGAAGCGGTGCAGGCTGCCCAGCGCACGCAGGAACGTGTCCTGGGCGAGGTCGTCGACGGCCTGCGGGTCGGCGCACAGATGGGCGACGTAACGCAGCACAGTGATCGCGTGGATGAGGAGCAGCAGCCGCGGCGCCCGGTCCGAGCGGCGGCGGAGCGGGTGGGGGCGCGGGCGCTCGGGTGTGGCGGGCAGGGCGAGCAGCAGCCGCAGGGGTGCGGTGAGGCGGCCGGCGACGGCCCGCAGGATGCGGAAGGCGGCCCGTTCGCCGTGGCCGAGCCACAGTCCGCACAGCAGTGCGGCGAGGAGGTGGGCGGCGAACATGCCGGTGGAGGCCGTGCCGCCGGTGCCGAAGCCGAGGTATGCGAGGGGAGCCAGGTGGGTGGGGCCCATGTGCATGCCTGCCATGTCAACCGGCCATGTCCATGCTCATGGAGGCCATGTGCATGGGGGCCATGTGCACGGGGCCATCTGCATGGAGGCCATGGCGTCCTTCTGGGACGTCCATGCCTGGGCCGTGGAGAAGCCGCTGTGCAGCGCCGTCTGGGCGCCGACCGCGGCGGACACGACCAGCGGCAGCCCGCGTTCACGTCCGGCCAGGGCCAAGCCCAGGCCGCCGGTGGCCACCAACCCTGCGGCCAGCGCCCAGCCGGGCACCGGGCCGCCGGACATCATGACGTGGCCCAGGGCGGCGAGCAGCACACAGACGACCGCGAACACCGCGGCCCGTAACGTGCGCGCACACCACCCTGCCGTCATGGCGCCTCGTCCTGGCAGCCGGCGCCGGCTCAGCAGGGAGACGCACCGCGATCCACAGGTGGCGTGCTCAACTCACAGGCTCGGTGAGCCCCCTCACAGTCGGCGGCGCCCCGCGCTTCTTATTCGTTTGCCGCCGGCCGGCCCGCTCGGATAGGAAGCTTGCATGCTCAGCGGCAGCAAGGTCGGGCTCAGGGCCCGGCACGAGGAGGACGTCCCGGTCCTGCAGGCCGAACTCCACGACGACGTGGTCACCCACTCGCGGGCCCAGGGCCGGCCATGGCGGCCGATCACGCCCGGCTCGAAGGAGTCGCGGTTCGTGGTGGACGACAAGGAGCAAGGGCACGTCCCGTTCTCCGTGGTGGAGCTGGACGGCCGCACGCTGGTCGGCTCCGCGGTCCTGTGGGGCATCGACACCCACAACCGGTCCGCGCACCTCGGTCTGGGGCTGCTGCCGTCCGCCCGCGGCAAGGGCTACGGCACCGACGTGGTCGCGGTGCTGTGCCACTACGGTTTCGTCGTACGCGGCCTGCAGCGGCTGCAGATCGAGACACTGGCGGACAACACCGCGATGCTGCGCTCCGCCGAGCGCAACGGCTTCGTCCGCGAGGGCGTACTTCGCTCCGCGGCCTGGGTGATGGGCGAGTTCCTGGACGAGGTACTCCTCGGCCTCCTCGCCCGGGACTGGAAGCCGGCCTCGGAGGGCTAGGTTCGGCTTGTCTTTCACGCCGAGGGAGAGAGCTGTTCGCGCACCCATTCGGGATCCGGGTTGGTGTGCGGCCGCCCTGCCACGAAGAGAGTCGGCACGGTCTCGTTCCCGTCGTTGACCGCCCGCACCGCTGCCGCTCCCGCCGGGTCACGCCAGATGTCGACCCAGTGCAGTTGACGGGCGCTGCGGCCCAGCCGGAAGCGCAGCCGCATGCAGTACGGGCAGCCCGGCCGCCAGAAGACGACCGGTCGGCCGTCGGCCGCGCTGCGGCGTTGTGCCTCCGGCGCACTGATCGACCGCGGGAACACCAGCGGTGAGTTCACGCCTGCGAGCAGCACGAACACCAGCAGGAGTGCCGCGGCGGCGGCCGGGCTCCCCCGCAGGAGCAGGCCGGTCGCAACGGCTGATCCACAGAGCACGAACAGCATCGGCAAGGTCCAGGCGCGCGTCATGGTGACGCAGACTATCGATGACTCGAATCGCTCCCGGGTCACGACGGCGAGGGCCGCGCACGGTCGGCACCGGTGCGCGGCCCGTAGTGCATCGCCCTCGCGGGGTTAATCCGCGGCGAGGTTCTTGACCGCCTCGCGGATCAGGTCGGCGACCTTCTCGGGGTGGGCGAGCATGACCAGGTGGGACGAGTCGACCTCGACCGTGATCATGCCGGCGCGCTCGTAGCCGTAGCGCTCGACGTCGGGGTTGATGGTGTGGTCCGAGGAGGACACCAGGCCCCAGGACGGCTTGGTCTTCCAGGCCGCGACCGGGGCCGCCTCGGCGAAGGCCGCGCCGGCCAGGGGCCGCTGGGAGACGGCGAGCACCCTGGCCAGCTCCGGGTCGACGTCGGCGGCGAAGATCGCGGGGAACTTGTCGATCTCGACGGTGACATCGGTGCCGGGCTCGTCCGAGCCCTCGACCGGGAACGGCGTGTACACCAGGGCGGAGGCCAGCTCGGAGTCGGGGAACCGGCCCTGCAGCTCGCCGAGGCTCTCGCCCTCCTCCAGGGCGTAACCAGCCAGGTAGACGAGGGCCTTCACGTTGTCCTCGGCGCCCGCGACGGTGATCACGGCACCGCCGTAGGAGTGCCCCACCAGGACGACCGGGCCGGGTATGGCGCGGACGACCGAGGCGATGTAGGCGGCGTCGCCGGTCAGGCTGCGGTTGGGCACGGCCGGGGCGAGCACCTTCAGCCCGTCGGCGAGCAGTTCCGGGATGACCCGGGCGAAGCTCGACGCGTCCGCGAAGGCGCCGTGCACCAGGACGACGGTGGGTGTGGCGTCGGTCATGGGATTTCCTTGTCTGCTTGTCTGCTGTCCGAGGTCCGGCTGGTCGGCTGGTGCGGGCCGACGCCGATGTCCGTGTCGACGTCGTATCCGCTCGCCGTGTGACCGGGGGCGGGGTGCGCGATGTCGGCGCCCAGGTCGAAGGCGGCGGTGCCGATCGCCGCCTCCAGCTCGGCCTCCTCGTGCTCGGCCCGGGTCCGGCGGTGGTGCTCGGTCAGCTGTTCCTTGAGGTGCCTGAGGTGCGGGTGGCCGTCGTGCTCGGACGGCTCGCCGGTGGTCACGCCAGACACCGGATCAGGCGGTGTGGAGGGCCGTGTGCAGGGTGTGTACGGCCATCGAGATGGCGGCCTCGGCGGCGTGCGTCTCGCGCAGGGCGTTGAGCATCACGAAGTCGTGGATGATGCCCTGGAAGCGGACCGCCGTGACGGGGACGCCGGCCTCGCGGAGCTTGTTGGCGTAGGCCTCGCCCTCGTCGCGCAGCACGTCGGCCTCACCGGTGATGACCAGGGCCGGGGGCAGGTCCTTGAGCTGCTCGAGGGTGGCGCGCAGCGGGGACGCGGTGATCTGGGCGCGCTCGGCCTCGTCGGTCGTGTACTGGTCCCAGAACCAGAACATGCCGTCGCGGCGCAGGAAGTAGCCCTCGGCGAACTGGTGGTACGACGGCGTGTCGAAGTTCGCGTCGGTGACCGGGTAGAAGAGGACCTGCTGGAGCAGCGGGAGGCCGCCGCGCTCCTTGGCCATCAGGGTCAGCGCGGCCGTCATGTTGCCGCCGACCGAGTCACCGGCCACCGCGATCCGGGTGCCGTCCAGGTCCTTGGTCGCGCCCTGCTCGACGACCCACTTGGCGACGGTCCAGTTCTGCTCGATGGCGACCGGGTAGCGCACCTCGGGCGAGAGGTCGTACTCGGGGAAGACGACGGCGGCGTTGGCGCCGACGGCCAGCTCGCGGACCAGGCGGTCGTGGGTGTGGGCGTTGCCGAAGACCCAGCCGGCGCCGTGGATGTAGATGATCACCGGCAGGGTGCCGGTGGCGTCGGCGGGCTTCACGATGCGGGCACGGACGGTGCCGGTGGGGCCGCCCGAGACGGTGATCCACTCCTCGTCCACCGCAGGCTTGGCGGTCTCCCCGGACTGCACCTCGTCGACGGCCTTGCGGCCCTCCGCCGGGGCGAGGTCGAAGAGGTAGGGCGGGTTGGCGGTGGCCTCGACGAAGGCCTGGGCGGCGGGTTCGAGCACCGGCTTGACGGGCGTGAAGGCTTCGGACATGCGAGTCTCCTGGGATTGCGTGGGGCACACCGGTCGTTCCGGCGCCGTCACGCCTCACCGTAGGAGCCCGGCGCGCTGGGCAGTTGCCCCCGAGCGCACTTCCGGCGTCCCCGCAGCGCACGCTCCGGCGCGGTGCGCTGTGGGGCGGGTGCGTGTGCACGGAGGGGACACAGCGCAGTGGGGAGCGGACCCGGCGTCACGGCTCGGCTGCCCCGGTTCGCCTCTGCGGGGGCGATCGCCGTCCGAGACGGTGTGGTCACGCTCGTCGGCGCCGACAAGGACGTGTCCCCGCACGTCGGCCCAGCACCATGTCCGGGTGACGGCCACCGACCGCCGCTTCGAGGAGGAGTTCCGCGCTGGTCACCCCGGGAGCGCTGCCCGGGGTGACACACGCCTTCGACACGCCGGGCGGACCAGCCGTGCCGAGCTGCGCGCTCAGGGGCGGGGAATGTTGCGGAGGTTGGCCCGCGCCAGGTGGACCATGCGGCCGACGCCGCCGCTCAGCACGCGTCAGCGCACGGGACCGCTTCCGGTGGCGCACCGGGGAACGGTCGGTCCAGTTCGGTGTGCAGCCACTGCAGGACGTCGGTGAGCGCCTCCTGGACCAGCAGCCCGGCCAGGCCCCGGCCGACGAAGACGGCCATCTGCCACGGAGATGACTGACATCCCGGACCATCGCCGTGCAGGGGGAAGCATGGCTGGCCGCGGAGCGCTTGTGCTCAGTGAGAGCAACACCTCATGTGAGGAAGGTTCCCGTGTCCCAGTCGTCGTCAGAAGTCCGCTCCCCGCGCCGGAAGGCAGCCGCCGAGCCCGCCCACGGGGTGCCGGGCTGGCTGATCGCGCTGTTCGCCGTCGCCTCCGGTATGACCGTCGCCAACCTGTACTACGCCCAGCCCCTGCTGTCCGAGCTGCGCGGCGTCTTCCACGTCAGCGAGGCCACCGCGGGTGCGCTGATCACACTCACCCAGGTCGGCTATGTGATCGGCATGGTCTTCCTGGTCCCGCTCGGTGACCGGCTGGAGAAGCGGAGCCTGATCACCGCCCTGCTGACGATCACCACGTTCGCCCTGGTGGCGGCCGGTCTCGCGACCGGGTTCCCCATGCTGCTGATCGCCTCGCTGATCAGCGGGGCCACCTCGGTGGTCGCGCAGATCCTCGTGCCGTTCGCCGCGAGCCTGGCGCCCGACCACGCGCGGGGCCGGATCGTGGGCCGGGTGATGAGCGGCCTGCTCACCGGCATCCTGCTGTCCCGGACGCTCAGCAGCCTGGTCTCCAGCGTCGCCGGCTGGCGGGTCGTCTACCTCGGCTCGGCCGTCCTGATGGCCCTGCTGGGCGTGGCCCTGCGGCTGGCCCTGCCCCGGCACGCGCCGACCACGTCCGTGTCTTACCACCATGTGCTGCGCTCCACCGTGGCGCTGGTGCGCACGCACCCCGCGCTGCTGCGCCGCGGCCTCTACCAGGCGGCGATGTTCGGTGCCTTCAGCGCCTTCTGGACCACCGTCTCGTACGTCCTGACCGGGCCGTACTTCCACTACTCCGCCGTCGGTGTCGGTGTGTTCGCGCTGGTCGGAGCCGCCGGTGCGGCCGTGGCGCCGATCGCCGGACGCTGGGCCGACCACGGGCTGACCCGGAAGATGACCGGTGCCGCGTTCGCGCTCGCCGCGGTGGCCTTCGCGATAGCGGGCTTCGGTCAGCACAGCGTGATCCTGATCGCCCTCGCGGCCGTCGCGCTGGACACGGCCGTCCAGACCAGCCTGATCCTCGGCCAGCACACCGTCTACCAACTCGATCCCCTCGCTCGGTCCCGCCTCAACAGCGCCTTCATCGCCATCTTCTTCATCGGCGGCGCCCTCGGCTCGCAGTTCGGCTCGATCGCCTACCGGGCCGGCGGCTGGAGCGCGGTCAGCCTCTTCGGGGCGGCCCTGCCGGTGCTTGGGCTGCTGTACTGGCTGACCGAACGCCGGCAGCGCGCGGAGCGCTCGGCGTAGGGCAGCCGGGGCCGCTTCCACCGGTTTCAGGGCGGTGCGGCCGGCGGCCGTGCCTGTGCGTGCACGGCTGCCGGTCCGGGAGCGAACCGGGTGCGCTCACGGGCGCCACCTCATGCGCTCCGGGGCAAAGCCCGGCTCGCGTAGTCGCCTAGCGTCACCCGATACCCACCCCCACAGCACATCCACCAGGAGGCGCACATGACCACCAGCTCCGAGCCCGGGAACGCCCTGGGGCACAGCCAGCCGTGGCTGCACCAGAAGGGCGAGGTCATCCAGGAGTTCGGGACCGTCAAGCAGTTCCCGCTCGGCCTCTCGTACGACGCGCGCATGTACTCCTGCCAGCGTCTGAACCGGGTCCTGGCGGACACGCAGATCCTGTACGGCCTCTACAAGAAGCACCACTGGCTGCTGCGCGGCGCGACCTTCTACCAGCTGCACCTGCTGCTGGACAAGCACGCGGGCGAGCAGCTGGCCCTGGTCGACACTCTCGCCGAACGGGTCCAGACCCTCGGCGGTGTCGCGGTGGGCGACCCTCGGCACGTCGCCGAGATCACCTCGATCCCGCGCCCGCCGGACGGCGTCGAGGAGGTCCCGGCCATGCTCTCGCGGCTCCTGGAGGCCCACGAGACCATCCTGGTCGACGCCCATGACGCGGCCGCCCGCAGCGCCGAGCTGGGCGACGACGGCACCAACGACCTGCTGGTGTCGCAGGTGATCCGCACCGGGGAGCTGCAGGCCTGGTTCCTGGCGGAGCACCTCGTCGACACTCCCCTGGTCCGCGCCTGAGACAGGCCGGCGGACACGGCCGCCTAGGATGCGGCGAAGATCGCCGCCTTGCCGAGGCGGGCGCTGCGCCGGCGGGAGCGGATGATGGACCTACGGCAGATGGAAGTCGTCGTCGCGGTGGCGGACGCGGGCGGGTTCACGGCTGCGGCGCGGCGGCTGCACGTGGTCCAGTCCGCCGTCTCCGGCACGGTCCGCGCGCTGGAACGCGAGCTGGGCGCCGCGCTGTTCACCCGGACCACGCACCGGGTCGGGCTCACCCCGGCCGGCGAGGCGTTCGTCCCGGCGGCACGGCAGGCGCTGCGCGCCGCCGAGCTCGCCCGCGAGGCGGTCGACGCGGCGAAGGGGGAGCTGCGCGGCCGGGTGACGGTCGGCACGATGCAGGGGGTCTGGGCGAACCTGCACCACGCGCTGGCCGCACTGCGGGCGGAACACCCGCGGGTGCTGGTGCGGCTGCGGCAGGCGGCGGTCATCGACCTCCGTCAGGCGCTGCGCGAGGGCACGGTGGACCTGGCGGTGGTGGCACTGGACCGCCAGCAGCAGCGCGGGCTGGTGACCAAGCTGCTGTCCCACGAGGAGATGGTGCTGGTGGCCTCGCCCCGCCGGAGCGTCACCGCGAGCGGCCCCGGGGGCACGGTCGACCTGGCCGGCATCGCCGAGCTGCCGCAGGTGGAGTTCACCCCCGGCTGGGCGATCCGCGACGCGGCCGACCGCGCGTTCCGGGCGGCCGGCGTGGAACGCGCCACGACCTTCGAGGTCAACGACATCGTGGCCGCGTCCGAACTGGTCCGCAACGACCTCGGCGTCTGCATCATGCCGCCGACCATCGCCCACCGCTTCCCGGACCTGACGACCTACCGGTTCACCCGGCACGCGCCGAGCTGGAAGGTGATGGTGGTACGGCCACCGGGGGAGCCCCCGGCGGCCGTCGCGGCACTGTTGCGCCACATCGTCTGACCGGCCCCAGTCGAACCGCGGGGCGGACAGCCGCCGCACGCAGGCGGGCGAAGGTCAGTTTCTCGGTGCGGGCGGCCACGGGCGGTGTCGAACGGTCGCCGCCGGCCGGCCAAAGCGTGGGCGCGGGGACGGAATCCGTCCCCGCGCCCACGGGTGCCGGTGGTCAGAAGTTCTCGGACTCCGGGATCACGTGCATCGCAGCCTCCTCCGCCGACGCCCCGGCGCCGTCCAGGCCCCGGTCGGAGGCGAACAGGTCGGTCTCGGTGTTCTCGTGGGCGCCCTCGTCCGGTGCGACAAGGCGTCCGGCACGGCCGTCGCCGACCTCGTCGTCGAGGAGCTCGCCGTCCGTGTCCCAGGCGTCGCCGATGCCGTCGCCCTCCAGGTCGGCGGTGTCCGGCACCTCCTCGGCGAGCCGCTCGTCGAGGGTCTCCCCGCGCCACCCCTCTGCCGCCGTGACGCCCGTGTGCTCCACGGCCCAGGGCCGCTCCGGCGGCGAGTAGCCCTCGTCCAGGGCCTCCTCGCCCGCCCGGTAGTCCAGGGTGTCCGACGCGTCCAGCACACCGGCGTCGTCCTGCACCTCCGAACCGTCCGGCTGGTAGACGTCGTCACCCATCGCCTCGTCGGTCATACGTGCTCCATCGTCACTCGGGCCATCGGTTCGTTCCGGCCGTCAACGGAAAGGGTAGGAGGTCCGGGCCGCGGCCCGGGGGTGTACTCGGCCGTCGCCCTCCGCCACTGTGCCGGTGACATGCCGTACGTGTCCCGGAAGGCCCGGCTGAAGTGGGAGGGGCTGGTGAAGCCCCAGCGGGCGGCCACCGCGGCGATGGACCGGTGGGCTGCGCCGGGCTCGGCGAGTTCCTCGCGGGCCGACTCCAGGCGCCGGGTCCGCACCCAGGCGCCCACGGTGGTGCCTTGGCGCTGGAAGAGGCGGTGCAGATAGCGCAGCGAGATGGCGTGCTGGTCGGCGATGTCCTGCGGGGTGAGTCCGGGCTCGCCCAGCCGGGCCCGTACCGACGCGGTGATCCGCTCCCACAGGGCCGGCTCGGGCTGCCGGCCGGCCTGGACTAGGGCGACGGTGGCCAGGATGTCCGCCGCGGTGCGGGCGAGTTGTTCGCGTCGGGCGGGGGTGGCCCGGGTGACCTCGTCGACGAGCCCGTCGAGGAGCGGCAGCAGCAGGGCCGCCGCGCCCCCTTCGGCCTCGTCCACCACCGTGGCCGTCAGGGCGTGCAGGTGCCGTTCCTCCAGGCGCAGCAGGGCGCGGGGCACCATGAGGATCCGCGCCCGCTGGCGCTCCGGGAGCACGATCCGGAAGGGGCGCCGCGCGTCGTGGAAGGCCAGTCGTCCGGGCCGGAGTTCGGCGGTGCGGCCGTCCTGGAGCAGCAGGGCGGTGCCGGCCAGCTGGCGGCGGACCAGGATGTGGGTGCGCGGGTCGGCGGCCACCGAGCGGGCGCTGCGCAGGACAGTTCCGGGCCCTGACTCCTCGACGGCGATCTGGAGGGCGCCCAGGCGTTCGGCGGTGAGTTCGCCCGTCCAGGGGCGGCCCCGTCCCACCGTGACCTCCAGGTCGACGAAGGCCTCCGACAGCGCCCGCTGCCAGGCGGCGAGGCGGTCGCCGGGTGCCGGTTCCCGGGTGGCACGGGACACCGCGGTCAGCATGGCGTCCCGCCCGCCCGTACCCGGTCGAGCCAGTCCGTCGGTGACAGCCCGAAGGAGTTGCGGAAGGCCTTGCCGAACCCGGCGGAGCTGGTGAAACCCCAGCGGCGGGCGACCTGGCCCAGGCTGACGGCTCCGGGCGGCTGGGCGGCGAGTTCCCTGCGGCACTCGTGCAGGCGCAGTTCGCGGATCCACTGGCACACCGTGGTGTCCTCGTCCTGGAACAGCCGGTGCAGATAGCGGACCGAGATGCCGTGGACCGCGGCGATGACGGAGGGGGTGAGTCCCGGGTCCGACAGATGCCAGCGGATGTACGTCCTGACGCGCAGCAGCAGGACGCTGTCGGCGCCCGGCAGCTCGGCGGGGTCCTCCCCCAGCTGGTCCGCCACGGTGGCGGCCACCAGGTCGATGACGCTCTCGGCCAGCCGCTCGGCCGTCGGCGTCGCATACGACTCGGAGGTGTCCGCCAGCCGCTCCAGCAAGGGCGCGAGCAGGGCGGGGAGGCCACCGCCGGCGCGTACCGCGCGGCCGGTGAGCCGCCTCACGTCGGCCTCCGGAAGTTCCAGCAGCCGGCGCGGGATCGCGAAGATCTTCAGCCGGAAGCGTTCCGGGAAGGTGGTGCGGAACGGGCGCACGGTCTCGAAGATCCCGATGTCGCCGGTCCGCAACTCGGTGGTTCGGCCGTCCTGTTCGACCCGGGCGCGGCCGGTGCTCTGGACGGCGACGAAGACCTTGCGTCCGTCGCCGCGGGCGATGAAGCGCGGCGCCCGGTGGACCTGGCCGGGGTCGGCGTCCACCGTGGTGATCTCCAGATCCCCGAGCCGGTCGGTCCGCATCGTCGCGTCGTAGGTGCCGCCCTCGGTGGCGATGTCCATCCCCACCAGGGTGTCGAGCACGGCGTCGTGCCAGTAGTCCAGGCTCTCGCCCGGCGGCACCGAGCGGGTGGTCAGGACCCTGGCCCGGGCATGCGCCGAGGCGGTCGGACGCCGCCGTCTCTCCTCGTGGGAACCGGTCGCGATTGGCATGCCGCCAGCTTCGCCGGGCGAGGGGCGGCGGCGCATCAGTCGGCCGACTGGTCCTCGGTCGATTCCGGGCCCGTCAGGACAAACGGGCACGTAGGAACGCGCAACCCGTCAGGATCGCCGCCCGGGTGGGCATGCTGTCGGCGAGGGCGTGCAGCGCCACGAAGTCGTGGATCGTGCCGAGGAAGCGCACGGACAGCGCGTCGACGCCGGCCTCGCTCAGCCGGCGCGCGTACTGCTCGCCCTCGTCGCGGGCCACATCGGCCTCGGCGGTGACGACCAGGGCCGGCGGCAGTCCGGCCAGTTGCTCCGTGCCGGCCCGCAGCGGCGCCGCGGTGGGTTCGGCGCGTCGGGCCTGGTCGGGGACATAGCGTGCCCAGTAGGCGCGTAGCGCCCGGCGGGTGAGCAGGTAGCCGGTGGCGAACTGCCGTTGCGAGGCGCTGTCGCAGCGGGCGTCGGTGAGGGGGTAGTAGAGCAGCTGCGCGGCGATCCGCGGCCCGTGCCGGGACTTCGCCAGCATCGTCACGGCGGCCGCCAGCGTGGCCCCGGCGCAGTCGCCCGCCACCGCCAGCCTGTCCAGGGCAAGGCCGAGTTCACCGACCCGGCCGGCCGCCCAGGTCAGCAGGGCGTAGCACTCCTCCAGTGCCAGCGGGTAGCGGGCCTCGGGGGTGCGGCTGTACTCGGGGACGAGCGCGCACACGCCCGCGCCGGTGACGAGTTCGCTGATGAGGCGGGCGTGGGTCTGTGCGTCGCCGAGCGTCCACCGGCCGCCGTGCACATACATTACGGCGGGCAGCGGGCCGGTCGCCCCCGCCGGGCGCACGGTCCAGAAGCCGAGCAGCCCCGACGGGCCGATGGGGGCCACGCGGAAGGACGCGTCCACGCCGAAGTCCCCGAACCGGTCGGCCTGGGTCTCCCGCAGCGCCCGCCGTGCCGCGTCCGGAGCGAGGTCGTCCAGGGCGGGCGGGGCGGCGGAGGCGGTGACCAGGCGCTGCACCACACGGTCGAGGACGACAGCCGTGTCCGCTGGTCCGGGCCTCATGCACGCTCCTCCGGCCGGCCTGCCGGCTTCCTCATCGGCCCTGCACCAGGTCGCGGAGCTGGTGGCGGCTGCTGATGCCGAGCTTGGGGTAGACATTGTAGAGGTGCGAGCCGACCGTGCGCGGCGAGAGGAAGAGCCGTTCGCCGATCTCGCGGTTGGACAGGCCGCGTGCCACCAGCTGCACGATCTCGCGCTGCTGTGCCGTCAGCTGTTCCAGGGGGCCGCCGGCTTCGGGGGCGGGTGCGGCTCCGCTGGCGCGCAGTTCGCGGCGGGCGGCGTCCGCGAGGGGGCCGGCGCCGAGGTGTTCGGCGGTCTCCAGGACCGTGGTCAGCTGCCGGCGCGCCTCCAGGGTACGGCGGCAACGGCGCAGCCACAGGGCGTAGTTGAGGCGGACGTGGCCGCACTCCCACGGCCAGCGGTTCGCCGCGTGGTTGACCAGGGCGAGCTGGAAGTGCTCCTCGGCCTCGTCGTCCGGGCCGAGGAGGGCGGTCGCGTGGTGCAGGAGCAGCGTCATCCTGGTGCTCGGCCGGTCCCCCTGCACCTCCTGCACCCGCGCCAGGATCGGCAGCGCCTCGGCCGGCCGGCCGGTCCGCTGGGCCGCGACGGCGAGTTCGGCGATGCTCCGGGGCGACAGGAAGGGGTGCAGTGGCGAGCCGTCGGCGGTGAACAGCTCGCGCAGCTGCCGCCAGCCATCGTCCCAGTCTCCGCGCGCGATGGCGGCAAGGCCGTGGGCGCGCAGCAGGCGGGCGTGGGTGGCCCGGTTCTCCTGCAGGCCGACGGTGCTCCAGACGGCAGGGGTGAGCCAGGGTTCCGGGGGGAGGGTTCCGCGCAGCGCCCGCAGGGTCAGCGCCTGCGTCTCCAGATCCGCGTGGAGGCGTGGCAGACGCAGCACCGCGGCCTCGGTCATGGCGTTCTGGATCACGTCCTGTGCCTCGCTGAACCGTCCGATGGCCAGGAGGGTGTCCACGAAGCCGAGGACCGACCAGCCGCGCAGGCCGAAGGCGCGGGCGACGCGCAGCCGGTCGTCGGCCATGCGGGACTGCCCCAGGTCCAGGTCGGCCTCGTCCGCGTGGTGGGCCACCGCGGCGGCGGCCGGCCGACCGGCCGGCGCGTCCGGGCCGCCGAGCGGCGCGCGGGGCGGCCGACCGAGGCCGCGCAGTGCACCGGTGGCGGTCTCGGGCCGGCCCACCACGGCAACCAGCGCGTCCATGGCCCGCCGACTGTCCGGTGCGTCCAGTCCCCCGACGGGCCCGGGCGCGGTCGGGTGGCCTCGCTCGGGCCCGGCGGCCCGGTGGGCCCGTTCGAGCAGTGTGGGTAGGGTCGCGCGGTGCTCGGGCAGGCCGGACTGGGCGGCGATGGCCGCCGCCAGCGCCGTCAGTGCGAGCGCGAGCGGTGCGCTGACCACAGGAAAGTGCTCCGAGGCGGCGGCCAGCAGGTCGAAGGCCTCGCGCTGGGCGGACTCGTGGGAGAGGACGGAGGCCAGGGCACCGGCCGCGACACAAACGAACTCCGGCTCGGCGGATTTCTGGAGGAGCCGGCCGTACAGGTCCCGTACCCAGTCGGGGTCGCCCACCGTCTGCGCCGCCGTCAGCGCCTCGGCCAGCCGGCGGGCGTGTGCCGACCGCCCGGGGGTGAGCCGGGCCGCCTGTTCCAGGGCGCGGGCGGCCTGTACGGCGTCCCCGCACCGCCAGGCGGAGGTCTCCAGCCCGGCGGCGACGAACGCGTTGCCGCCCACGGTGGCGGCTGCCAGGTGCCTGGCCCTGACCTCCGGCAGTACGGCGACCTTGGCGAGGTCCCGGTGGGCCTGCTGGCGCTCGCCCGCGGGTTGCCGCAGATATGCGGACGACCGCGCCAGCGGATGCCGGAAGACGAGCCGGTCCTCGACCAGCGAGACGAGTCCGGCGGTCTCCGCCGGGGCCCACACCGCGAGGTCGCCGGTGTCCAGGGCGGTCATGACGGCGGCGACGGTCTCGCCGGGTCCGGCGGCCGCCGCGTACAGCAGGGCGCGGCGGGTGTCGGCGGGGAGCGCGTCGAGTCGTACGCCGAAGACGGGCTCGGCGGGCGCCCGCCGCACCGCTCCGGCGGGACCGGGTGCGGCGCGGCTCAGTTCGACGAGGGCCAGCGGGTTGCCCTCGGCCTCCGCCAGGATCTCCAGCCGGTGTCTGCCGGTGGGCGGCGCCGGCTGCCGGTCGAGGAGCGCGGCGGCCGAGGCGTCGTCCAGCGGGCCCAGGCTCAGGGTCTCGGCGTCGGGCGGCAGACCGGGCAGGGCGGTCTCGTGGCGTGCGGCGAGCAGCACCGTCAGCGGGCGGCCGGCCAGCAGCCGGGCGGCGGCGGACAGTGCCTCCAGGGTGGCACGGTCGCACAGGTCGGCGTCGTCCACACACACCAGCACCGGCCGCGCGGCGGCGAGCCGGTCGAGCAGCGCGGTCAGCGCCGCCCGCAGCTCCCCCTCGTCCGGCGTCTCGTCTCCGTGGAGCACGGCGGTCAGCACCCGGTGCGGCACGGCGGGCAGGGCGGCCACCTCGTCGAGAACCGGCGGCGCCAGCAGCTGCTGGAGGCAGGCCCGGGCATGCTGTGGGTCACCGGCCCAGCCCTGTGCCGAGAGCACCGACACGCCCTCGCCGACGGCCAGTTCACGAACCCGCCGCAGCAGAGCCGTGCGTCCGATCCCCTCCTCGCCGAGGACCAGCAGAATCTGGGGAGTGCCGGGCTCGCGTGTCACGCACCGCAGGAGCCGCTCGATCTCGCCGTCCCGGCCCAGAACGACGGCCTCGGCGCCGATCGCGGACTGCTTGGGTGACTGGACCGTCATGCACATACTCCCCTGGCGGTGGACGTTCTCCCTGGCCAGGGGCATCATCGCGCACGCCGGGCAGTCACGCTTCTGTCACATGACCAGTCACCCGCGGTCGCTGCCGTGAGGGCCGCCGCTGGCAGGATGGCCGTATCAGGAGCCCGGCCCCCTCGACCACAAGGACCGCTCATGCACACCGGCACCGACCGTCCCGCCGATCCGGCCGTCCTGGGCCGGGCCGCCGAACTGGCCCGGCTGGACCGGCTGCTCGAGGCGGTGGACGGCGGCGGTCCCCAGGTGCTGGTGCTGACCGGGGAACCGGGGGCGGGCAAGAGCACCCTCGTCGACCGGGCGGCCGAGCGGGGGCGGGCCCTGGGCCTCGGGATCCTGCGGGTGCGCGGCAGCGAGGGCGAGGCCGGCCTCGGTCTGTCGGGCGTGCACCAGCTGCTGCATCCGCTGCTGCGCGGCGACGGTCTGCCCGCGGCGCAGCGGGAGGCCCTGGAGCGGGCCTTCGGGCCGGCGGCGGCGGAGTACGAACTCCGACTCGACCAGCTGTCCTTGTGCGTCAGTGTGCTCGGGCTGATCGCCGAGGCCGCGACGCGCCGGCCGCTGCTCCTGCTGGTGGACGACGCCCAGTGGCTGGACCTCGGCTCGGTGGACGTACTGGCCTTTCTGGCCCGGCGGCTGGAGGGAAAGCCGGTGGTGATGCTCCTGGCCGCCCGTGAGGAGAGCGTGCCGGCCCGCTTCGACCGGGACTTTCCGCAGGTGACGGTGGGCCCGCTGAGCCGGACCGCGGCCGGGCAGGTGCTGGACACGCAGCCGGATCCGCCCCGGGGCAAGGCGCGCGCGGAGATCCTCCAGCAGGCGGCCGGCAATCCGCTGGCCCTCATCGAGCTGCCGCGCGCCCTGGCCCGGGGCGGAGCCGGGGGCGCTGGAGGTGCCGGGGGCGCGGCTCTTCCGCTCACCGCGCGGCTGGAGAACCTGTTCGCCGCCGATCTGCCGGGCCTGCCCGCGCCCACCCGGGAGGCCCTGCTGCTGGTGGCCGCGGCGGGCACGGCGGAGCTGACCGACCTCATCCGCGCTGCCCCGGAACTGGACGTCGTCCGGGCCCTGGACCCGGCCGAGCGCGTCGGCCTGGTCCGGGTGGCGGACGGCCGGGTGCTGCCGCGGCACCCGCTGGTCCGCTCGGCCGTCTACCACGCTGCCTCCTTCCACGAGCGCCGGCGGGCCCATCTGGCCCTGGCCGCGGCACTCACCGGGGAGCCGGACCGCCGCGCCTGGCATCTGGCCGCCGCGGCGACCGGCCAGGACGCGGACGTCGCCGACGCCCTGGCCGAGAGCGCCGAGCGGGCCCGTGGCCGGGGCGGTTACGCGGCGGCCGCGACCGCGCTGGAACGCGCCGCCGAGCTGACCCCGGCTCCGGAGCTGCGCGCCCGGCGGCTGCTGACGGCCGCGCAGTCGGCGATGTTCGCCGGTCATCCGCAGTGGGTCGGCGAGATGAGCGGCCGGGTCGGCGATCTGACCGAGGATCCCCGGCTGCGCGCCGAGGCCTCGCTGCTGGGCGGCTGGGCCCTCGGGGTCACGCTCCGCCACGAGGACGCGCTGGCGCTGCTGCTGGGCGTCGCCGAGGCCACCGCGGCGTCGGCTCCGGGCCTGGCCCTGGGCGCCCTGAGCACCGCCGCGACGTCCGTGTACAACTCGGGCGCGCCGTACTACCGCGCGGAACTGGGCCGGATCGGCGAGCTGATCGACGGGGACGGCGATCCGGCCGGCCGCTCCTGGGCCCTGGCGGTCGTCGACCCCCATCGTGAACGGCCGCTGCTCATGGGGCACTTGGCGGAGGGACTGGCCGCGCTGGCACGGGAGGAGACCCTCGGGGACCTCACGGCGCTGGGCGGGACGACCTGGCTCCTGGACGAGACCGAGCAGGCCGTTCGCATTCTCGGCCGCACCATCGACGTCCTGCGCCGTGCGGGCAGCGCGGGTACGAACGCGACCGTGACCCAGGCGCTCGCCCTCGCCCTGTTCGAGAACGGCTCGTGGACGGCGGCGGAGGAGGCGGCCGACGAGGCGTTCTGGATGGCGACGGAGGCGGGCGCCGACAACGTGACCGTGGGCGCCCGCATCCTGCGGGCCACGCTGTGCGCGCTGCGGGGCGACCCGGCGGCGGCGCGGACCCGGGCGATGGAGGCCGTACGCGAGGTGGACCTGCGCAAGTCCCTGAGCCTCCAGGTCCGCCACCGGTACGCCCTCGGCATGGCCGCGTTCGTCGCCGGGGACCACGCCGGCGCCTATGACCAACTGCGCGCGGCCTTCACCCGCGACTTCCGCCCCGCCCCCGTCCACTACCACGCCTCGCTCTACTACCTGGGCGACCTGGCCGCCGCGGCGGTCCGCGCCGGGCGGGCGGACGACGCGCGCACGGTGGTCGACGGTGTGGCGCAGGCCCTGAAGCCCGACCCCTCCCCGCGCCTGGCCGCCGTACTCCACCGGGCCACCGCCCTGCTGACCGACACCGACGACGCCGAGCAGCACTTCCGGGCCGCCGTGGACGGCTCCGGCACCGACTGCTGGCCCTTCGAGAAGGCCCTGGCCCACCTCGACTTCGGCGAGTGGCTGCGCCGGCGCCGCCGCGGTGCCGAGGCCCGCCGGCAGCTCGGCGCGGCACTGGAATGCTTCGAGCGACTCGACGCCCGTCCCTGGACCGAGCGCGCGGCGGCGGAACTGCGGGCTGCGGGTACGGCGGCGGGTACGGCGGCGGGTACGGCGGCGGGTACGGCGCTGGGCACGGCTCCGGCCGGTGAACTCACCCCGCAGGAACGCCAGATCGCCGAACTGGCCGCCCAGGGCCTGACCAACCGCGACATCGCGGCCCGTCTCTATCTCTCGCCCCGCACGGTCGGCTACCACCTGCACAAGATCTTCCCCAAGCTGGGCATCACGGCAAGGGCCCAGCTCCGGGACGCGCTCACCGCGGAGGGAGACGCCGGCGCCTGAGGCGGCCTGCGCGGCTCCAGTCCTGGGCGACGGAGTCGAGTTCGGCCATCGCGAGAACTCCCCGGAAGCGGCGCTGACGGGGCTCGAAGCATCCGGCCCTCGTCAGACCGTCGCAGATGTCGCTGACGGCCTCCTCCAGCCGGCGTTCGACCAGGTCGGTGAGGCCCGGTTCGACCACCGCGGCATCGCGGCCGACGCTGATGATCGGCCGGGTGGCCGGCCAGCTGTCGGCGGCCTGCCGCAGCGAGGCCGTGATCGCCACCGGCGTCCCGTCGGCGGTCGCGATGTCGTCGACGGTGGCGGCGGCGTACCCCTCGGACTTGGACAGTTCGAGCCGAAGTAGTGGGCCGCTCAATGACGTGTCCGTTCAGTCGATGCCGGGTCCTGCCAGGGTGTAGGCGGCGGCCACGGCGTCATCGGCGCCGCCACGGTGCGTCGATCCCGGTGACCGACGGCTCTCACCGTCCATGAGCCGGAGGCACCGGTGCGTGCGGTTGTCGTCCGTCCTGTGGCACGGGATGCTGAGGGAGCACGAAGGGAAGCGGTGCCATGGATCGTTTTCCGAATGCTCCCAACATCGATTTCCACAGTCCTCTGGACCTCACCAGGGCCGCCGTCGCGGTGCTGGACGCGGAAGGCCGTATCTCGGGGTGGAGCACCTCGGCCCAGCGGCTCCTCGGGCATCTGCCCGAGGACGTGCTCGGCCGGTCGGCCGAGCGGCTGCTGGCGGCGGCCCCGGCGCCGCGGCTGTCCGCTCTCTGCAAGGCGCACAGCCCCCGCAGCACGGTCCTGGACCTCCGCTGCCGGGACGGACACACCCTGCGCGCCGCTGTGACGTTCAGTCCGCTGGTGCACAGGGGCGTCGCCGCGACCGTCGTGGTCGCGGCGGACCTGGCGGCCCTGCGCGGCTGGGAGGCCCAGCTGGCGATGTTGCAGGGACTGGCGACCGAGTCCTCCGTGGGCCTGACGATCTTCGACACGGACATGCGCGTCGTCTGGGGGAACGCCTGCACCGATCAGGAGCTGGCGGGGGTCGCCCAGTACGTCGGCCGCCCCGCCTCGGCTCTCTTTCCCCAGGGCGAGTTCATCTCCCGCCATCACCCCCCGGACGAGGACCAGGTGATGGAACACGTGCTGAAGACGGGGGAACCCATTCTCGGCATGCACTATCGCGGGCGAGCCCCCGCCGACCCGGTGCGCGAGCACGTCTGGTCCTGCTCGTACTACCGGCTGGTGGACGCCAGGGGCGAACCGCTGGGTCTGTTCGAGGAGTCCCTGGACATCACCGACCGCTACCGCGCCCAGGAACGGTTGTCGCTGCTCGTACGGGCGGGAAAGCGCATCGGTGCCTCGCTGGACGTGCGGCGCACGGCCGCGGAGCTGGCCGACGTGGCGGTGCCGCAGCTGGCCGACGAGGTGCTGGTGGATCTGCCGCCGGCGGTCATCGAGGGAAGGCAGCCGCCGACCGGCTCGGCGCCCGGCCACAGCCTGTTGCGGATGCACGGCCGTACCCCGGAGGAGTTCCGGACCACTCCCGTCTCCTATCCGCCGTCGTCACCGCAGGCCCTGAGCCTGGCCACCAGCCGCCCCGTCGTCGACGCCTCTCCACCGGGAGAAGAGGCGTCGGCCGCCCGGCGCTCCGACCTCTTCGTACCGCTGCTCGCCCGCGATGCGGTGCTGGGCCTCGCCACCTTCCGGCGCAGCGACAACCCCGACCCCTTCGGGCCCGAGGAGCAGACGCTCGCCGTGGAGCTGGCAGAGCGGGCCGCGGTCGGCATCGACAACGCCCGCCGTTACACCAGCCAGCACGCGGCGGCGCTCGTGCTGCAGCGAAGCCTGCTGCCCCGGCATCTGCCCGAGCAGAGTGCGGTCGAGGTGGCGTACCGCTACCTGCCCGCCGACAGCCGGGTGGGGGTGGGCGGCGACTGGTTCGACCTGATCCCGCTGTCCGGCGCCAGGGTGGGGCTGACCGTCGGCGACGTGGTCGGCCACGGCGTGCACGCGGCCGCGACCATGGGCCGGCTGCGCGCCACCGTACGGACCCTGGCACTGCTGGATCTGGACCCGGCCGAGTTGCTCACCCGGCTGGACGGCCTGGTCGCGCAGGACTCGGAACCCAACGCGGCGGGCGGGCTGAGCGACGAGGCGCTCGGTGTGACCTGCCTCTACGCGATCTACGACCCGGTCGGCGGCCGCTGTGTCTGGGCGAGCGCGGGCCATCCCCCGCCGATCGTGGCCGACGCGAGCGGCTCGGTGGCCCGGTCCGCGCTGGCGCCGGGGCCTCCCCTGGGGCTGGGCAGCCTGCCGTACGAGAACGTCGAGCTGAGTCTGTCCGACGGCAGCGTGATGGCGTTCTTCACCGACGGTGTCGTGGAGGACCGGCGCACCGACATCGACAGCGGGATCGACCGCCTCGCCCATGTGCTCACCTGGCAGCGCTGCCCGCTGGAGGAACTGTGCGACCGGGCGATGTCGACCCTGCCGCCCGGCCCGCAGGCGGACGACGCCACGCTGTTGCTCATCCGCACCCGGCGGCTCGGCGCCGACCACGTGGCGGACCTGCAACTGCCGCCCGACCCGGCCATGGTGGCGCACGCCCGCACGGACACCGAGCGCCAGTTGGAGGACTGGGGCCTGTCCGAACTGTCGTTCACCGCCGCGCTCGTGGTGAGCGAACTGGTCACCAACAGCATCCGGTACGCGCCCGGCCCCGTGATGCTACGGCTGATCAGGGACCGCAGTCTGCTCTGCGAGGTCTCCGACAACGCACACACGGCGCCTCATCTGCGACGCGCCCGCCGCGACGACGAGGGAGGCCGCGGCCTGTTCCTCGTCGCCCAGGTGTCCCAACGCTGGGGCACGCGCTACACCGCGTCCGGAAAGACCATCTGGGCGGAACTGGCCCTGCCCTAGGTGTGCTGTCCCGGGACGTCGGTGACACGCGTGCCGGGTGCTTGAACAGGTGAGGGACTTCTGGGTTCGGTGGACTGCGACATCTGCACCCGACCTGCGGAGGCCCTCGTGTCCCACCGTAATGTCCCGCTGACGCCGACCGGCAGGCTGCGTCCGGCCCGGTGTGTCGTCGACGACGGCCGGCCGCTGCGCCGAGCCGCGGAGCGCTTCCAGGTCAGCCACACCACTGCCGCACGCTGGGCCGGCCGCTACCGGCAGCTGGGCGCCGGGGCCCTGCACGACCGCCCTGGCTGTTCTGTCCGGGGACCCCAGGTGCAGCAAGGCGCTGCCGACAGCCGGTCGCTGCCGATGCCCGCCGCACCCGGCGCACGGCCGCCGGTAAGGGCCGGAGGCGGGGACATGGCAGGAGGTCGCGCGTGCTCCATCGCGCGTGCCCGCCCCGCCCCCGACTGCAACTCGCGTACCCCTGACGCAGTTTGCGACACCTATGGTGCCGTATGTCCTCTTACGGGTCCGAACGCCTAGCGCACGGCATGCGCACGGGGCCCGGCCGATGTCGGCCGGGCCCCGTGACGAGGGCGTGCGGGTCAGATCACCATCGGTACCAGCGCCCTCGGCCCCCACCTGCATTGGTGGAGCGCATGACGAACCCGAGAAGCCACAGCACCAGGACAACGACGGCGACCCACCAAAGGATCTTGATGGCAAAGCCGGCGCCGAAGAGGAGCAGTGCAAGGAGCAGAACTAGAAGCAGGGGAACCATGTTTATCAACCTCCTGCAGCCCGTGTGCCCTGCAATTCCGTCTTCATTCGCCAACGGCGCTTTGTTTGTGCCGGGAATGCCGGGGCACATGGGTTACCGCGACAGCGAAACACGACCTATCAGGAGGTGCTCTTCGATGACTGCCGGCGAGAAGGCCAAGGCAAAGACCGAGCAGGCCGAGGGCAAGGCCAAGGAAGCCGTGGGAAACGCTATCGGGAACGAGCGTATGGCAACTGAGGGACAGGTGAAAAAGAGCACAGGTGATGCTCGCGAGGCCAAGGAAAAGGCCAAGGACGCGTTCAAGCACTGACTCTGCATTCTCCAGCGAGAATTCGAAAAGGGGCCTGCCCGGCGTGATTCCGGGCAGGCCCCTTTTTTCGGTCACCGTCGTCGTCTGCTGTGGCTGTCCGACCTTGCTCTTCTGATGGCGCTCAGCCCAACGTGGGGCCGGCGAAGCCCACGGTTCGCGCAGACCCGTGACCGGCAGCGCTTCCGGACGAACGACGGTGCCCCTCGACTCGGCCCGTACTCGGGCGACTTCCCGTCGAGGGGCAACCTTCCTTCGCCCAAGGGCATCGGCCTACGCAGAGCGTCAGGTGGTGCTCAGCATGCCTTGGCGCAGGCGGGCCAGGAGACGGGTGATCAGCCGGGAGACGTGCATCTGGGAGACGCCGAGACGTTCGCCGATCTGAGCCTGGGTGAGTTCCTCCACGAACCGCCAGTGGATGATCTTGTGGTCGCGTTCGTCGAGTTCCGCGATCATCGGGGCCAGGGCGTGGAAGTCCTCGATCAGGCCGAGGGCGGCGTCCTCGTCGCCGATGAAGTCCGCCAGCGCGGCCTCGCCGTCCTCGCTGCCGCTGATCGCCGCGTCCAGGGAGGCCGACTTGTAGCCGTTGGAGGCCAGCCGCGCCTCGACGACCTCGTCCTCCGGAAGGCTCATCAGCTCGGAAAGCTCTTTGGTCGTCGGTGTCCGGCCCAGCCGGCTGCGCAGTTCCTCGTTGGCACGGGCGAGTTGGACGCGGGCTTCCTGGAGCCGGCGCGGGACGTGCACGGCCCAGGACGTGTCGCGGAAGAACCGCTTGATCTCCCCCACGATGTACGGCACGGCGAAGGAGGTGAACTCGACCTCGCGGGTCAGTTCGAACCGGTCGATCGCCTTGATGAGCCCGATCATGCCGACCTGGACGATGTCCTCCATCTCGTCCGCCCCCCGGCTGCGGAACCGGCCGGCCGCGTAGCGGACCAGGGACATGTTCATCTCGATCAGCGTGTTGCGCGCGTACTGATACTCGGGAGTGCCCTCCTCCAGCACCGCCAACTGGTCGAAGAACACCTTCGACAGTTCCCGCGCGTCCTTCGGCGCGACCTTGGAGGGGTCCGCCACCTCCGGAAGGTCCACCATCTGCCCAGTGGTCTGCGCGGTCGTCGCCATCATGTGCCCTCCCAGTCGATCGGCCTCGTCGTCGCCGGTCCATCGTCCGGCAAGCAGGCGCCTACCCCGGTGTCCGACCGGCATTCCTCCATCTTCTGTCAGTCCCCGCCCGGTTCCCCGTGGCTGCGTACGATTTCCTTCATCTTGGCCACCGCGAACCCCCAGCCCTGTTCGACGGTCGGCTTGGCCGGCACGGCGATCTCGTCGGGGTTGGTGAGGACGTCGAGCAGGACCGGGCCCGGAGTGCGGAAGGCGCGTCGCACGGCGCTCTCCACGTCGCCCGGGTCGGTCACGCGGACGCCGGTGATGCCCATGGCTTCGGCTACGGCGGCGAAGTCGGGGTTGTCGAGCACCGTGCCGAACTCGGGCAGTCCGGCCTGCTCCTGTTCGAGTTTCACCATGCCCAGCCGGCGGTTGTCGAAGACGACGAGCTTCACGGGAAGGCGGTACGTCTTCAGGGTCATGAGGTCGCCGAGGAGCATGCTCAGTCCGCCGTCGCCGCAGAAGGCCACGACCTGGCGCTCGCGGTCCAGGCTCTGGGCGCCCAGAGCCTGGGGCATGGCGTTGGCCATCGAGCCGAGGTTGTAGGAGCCGATGAGGCGTCGCTCACCGCGCATCTCGACGAAGCGGGACAGCCACACCGTGGCCATGCCCGTGTCGGAGGTGAAGACGGCGTCGTCGGCGGCGACCCGGTCGACGGCCGCGGCCAGTGCTTCCGGGCGGATGTCGTGGGCACGGTTGTCCAGCGCGGAGCGGATGCGGCCGACGACGCCCTTGTCGTGCGACGGGTCGGCGAGCCGGGCCTGACCCGTGCGCCACCGGTCGAAGCGGTCACGCGCCTTCTCCAGGTGCGAGCGGTCACGTGCTCCTGTGGACCCGGCAGGCGCGGCGGTGACGTGGTCCAGGAGGTCGCGTACGGTGGCGCCGGCGTCCCCCACGAGCCCGACGTCGACGGGTACCCGGCGTCCGATGTGGGTGGCCTCGGTGTCCACCTGGATCACGGTCCGGCCCTCGGGATACCAGTCCCGGTAGGGGAAGTCGGTGCCGAGCAGGAGGAGGGTGTCCGCGTCCTGGAGTGCCGCCGCGGCGGCGGGGTTGCCGATCAGTCCCGTCTGGCCGACCTGGAAGGGGTTGTGGTCGCCCTCGAAGCCCGCCTTGGCCTTCAGCGTGAGCACCATCGGTGCGGCCAGGCGGTCGGCGAGGGTGAGGACGTCCTCGCGGGCGGCTCGGGCGCCCTCGCCGACGAGCAGGGTGACCCGTTCGGAGCGGTCGAGGAGTTCCGCGGCACGGCGGACGGCCGACCCGTCCGGCCGGCTCAGCGGAGCGTTCAGGGAGAAGCGGGGCGGCCGGTCGGCGGTCAGTTCCCGCTCGCCCAGGTCGCCCGGCACGGTGAGGACGGCGACGCCCCTGCGGCCCAGTGCGTGCCGCACCGCCGTCTCCAGCATCTGCGGAAGCTGGTCGGGCGAGGTGATGGTCGCACGGAAGACGGCCACGTCGCTGAAGAGGGCGTCGTTGTCGACCTCCTGGAAGTAGTCGCTGCCGAGTTCGGCGAGCGGTACCTGACCGGCGATCGCCAGGACCGGGGCATGGCTCTTGGCCGCGTCGTACAGCCCGTTGAGAAGGTGGACGGAACCGGGTCCGACGGTGCCCATGCACACGCCGAGCGTCCCGGTGAGCTGTGACTGGGCGCTCGCGGCGAAGGCCGCCGCCTCCTCGTGCCGGCAGCCCACCCACTCCAGGGCGTCGGCGGTACGGATGGCGTCAGTAAGGGGATTGAGCGCATCTCCCACAACGCCGAACACCTGGCGCACGCCGAGCTCGCTCAGCGCGTCCACGATGACGCGGGCAACAGTACGGGCCACGTGAGTCCTCCAGGTCACACGGTGAAACGGTCAGGGTCGGCGGCCTTCCAGTCGGCCGCCCAGGAGTCCGGCGGCTCGGCCAGCAACTGCCCAGGGTCCAGCCACTCGTACAGCTCCTCGTAGGAGCGCTCGGTGAAGGGGTCCACGCGCTGGCGGAGCATGTGCGGACGCAGTTCCGCAGGATCGGTGACGCCCATGGACGCCATGATCTGCAGGGCGCCGGCCACAGTCGCCTCCTGGTAGCGCTGGACGCGCGCCGTCTTGTCACGCACGTCGAGGGCGCGGGCTCGGCGGGGGTCCTGGGTCGTGACGCCGGTGGGGCAGGTGTTCGTATGGCACTTCTGTGCCTGGATGCAGCCGACGGCGAACATCATCGCCCGTGCGGCGTTGCCGTAGTCGGCGCCCTGCACCATCCGTTTGACCAGGTCGCTGCCGGTGGCGATCTTGCCGCTGGCGCCGATCCTGATCCGGTCGCGCAGGCCCGTGCCCACGAGGGCGTTGTGCACGGTGAGCAGCCCCTCGGTGAGCGGGGTGCCCACATGGTCGGCGAACTCCAGCGGCGCCGCACCGGTCCCGCCCTCCGCGCCGTCCACCACGATGAAGTCAGGCGCAGTGCCCTCCTCCAGCATGGCCCTGCACACGGCCAGGAACTGCCGGCGCGAGCCCACGCACAGCTTGAACCCGGCAGGCTTGCCACCGGACAGCTCCCGCATGCGGGCGATGAAGCGGACGAGTTCCCGTGGGGTGGAGAACACCCGGTGGTACGGCGGGGAGACGACCGTCCGCCCCTCGGGCACGTCCCGGACCCGGGCGATCTCGGCGTTTACCTTGGCTCCCGGCAGCACACCGCCGATGCCGGGTTTCGCGCCCTGCGACAGTTTCAGCGACACGCACTTGACGTGATCGTGTGCGGCCTTGTCGGCGAACTCGGCCGCGTCGAAATCGCCATTCTCGGTGCGGCAACCGAAGTACCCGGTGCCGATCTCCCAGACGAGGTCGCCCCCCGGACGGAGGTGATATTCGGACAGGCCGCCTTCACCGGTGTCCTGGGCGAAACCCCCGGCCGCGGCACCCCCGTTGAGCGCGAGGACGGCGTTGGCCGACAGCGAGCCGAAACTCATCGCCGAGACGTTCAGCAGTGCCATGTCGTACGGCCGACCGCAGTCCGGGCCGCCGATCCGCACGCGCGGCGGGTTCTCCGGCACCGGGCAGGGCGCCATCGACGGCACCAGGAACTCGTGGCCGGGCTGGTACACGTCCCGTTCGGTGCCGTACGGCTCCTCCGCGTCGGTGCCCTTGGCGCGCTCGTAGACAATGCTGCGCACGTCCCGGTCGAAGGGGCGCCCGTCATAGTTCCGCTCGATGAAGTACTGCTGCAACTCCGGGCGTATGCGCTCCATGAGGAAGCGGGCATGGCCGAGCACGGGATAGTTGCGCAGCACCGAGTGCCGACGCTGCAGCAGGTCCCAGGCACCCAGCACACCCACGAACGTGAGCGGAAGGGCCGCGAACCACCAGTAGGGCGAGTCCCCGACGGCAGCAGCCAAGGCCCCGAGAGCGGTCACCAGAGTCAGGACGATGATTCCAACGCGTGTCACCCCTGACGCATTGCCCGGTTTTCGATCGCCATGCACGACAACCGGGCACCGGAGGGACACAGGTCCCGAACCGAATGCCTGGCCGGCCCGCGCCCAGTGCCCTGGGGCGGGTGCCGTTCTGGTCGACACGGTGTGCGTCGCAGGGATCAGGCTGCTGATCTTGCGGGCCAGGACCACGGTGTTGCCGACCTGCAGGGTGGTGCGAAGGTCATGCGTCGAGGCGGTGCTTGGCGAGCCGGATGACGTTCTCCGGGTCGCGGTGGTCGAAGAACAGCGAACTGCCCGTGTCGAGGGTGGCGATCTGCGCCGCGATCGCGGACAGCAGGGGCGGCATGGTCGCCGGCACCACCGCGCACGGCGATGCCACGATCATGAAGGTCATGGCCCGTAGCAGCGCCCCGGTCGGCTCCTCGCCCAACGCGAGCGGCACCAGGAAGACGGCCACGGTCGCGGCCACCATGCCCAGTGAGTAGCGCTGTTCGACCTTCTCGATGAACAGCTGGGTGGGTGCCTTGGTCACGGACGCCTCCTCGACCATGCGGACGATCCGGGCGATCACCGAGTCGGAGGCGTCGCGTTCGACGCGGACGCGCAGGGCGCCGGTGCCGTTGACGGTGCCCGCGAAGACCTCGTCTGCGATTTCCTTCGGCACGGGGAGCGGTTCGCCGGTGATGGTCGCCTGGTCCACCTCGCTGGCCCCGTCCAGCACCCGGCCGTCGGCTCCCACGCGCTCTCCGGGCCGTACCAGGATGATGGCACCCACGACCAGCTCCCCGGCCTGCACCGGCTGTTCGCCACCGCCAGGGGTGCCCCTGCTCGTCCGCGGGAGGGAGTTCCGCCCCGATTCCGGCGGCGGTTCAAGGACGCCCCTCGGCGCCCGGCAGGGTGATCACGACCAGTACGCCACCGCTCGGGGCCTCGTCGAGGGTGATGCGGCCGCCGTGTGCGGTCGCGATCTCCTTGGCGATGGCGAGGCCGAGGCCGTTCGATCCGCTGGTGCGTTCGCGGCTCGCGTCCAGGCGGACGAAACGGTCGAAGACGCGCTCGCGTTCCTCGGGCGGGACTCCAGGGCCGTCGTCGGCGATCTCGATCCTCACCTGAGCGGGCGGAGCGTCCAGGACCGAGACCTGCACTGCGTGCCGGGCGTGGCGGACGGCGTTGTCGAGGACGTTGCGCACCATACGGCTCAGGTGTTCGGGGTCGCCAATGACCATGATGCCGGTCTTCGCGGAGTCGATGCCGACGGGCACCCGCGGGGCGGCACTGGTCGCGCGCACCTCCTCGACCAGTTCACCGAGATCGACCGTTCGCCGTCGCGTCACCAGCTGCCGGTCGTCGCTCCTGGCAAGGACGAGAAGCTCCTGCACGAGCGTCTCCAGGCGCCCGGACTGCCGAACCGCCCGCCGGGCGATCTCCGGCCAGGGCGCCGCCTCCGGGTGGGCGAGTCCGACCTCCAGTGTGGTGCGGATCGCCGCCAGCGGGCTGCGCAACTCGTGCGAGGCGTCGGCGGCGAAGCGCCGCTGCCGCGACGCGGAGTCGTCGAGCCGGGTGAGCATGTCGTTCATCGTGCGGGCGAGGTCACCGATCTCGTCGTGGGTGCCCGGCTGCGGAACGCGCCTCGACAGGTCCGCGGCCGTGATCTCGGTGACGGAGCGGCGGATGCGCTCCACCGGGCGCAGGGCCCGGCCCACGACCAGCCACACAGTGCCGCAGGCCAGCAGCAGGATGCCTGGCACGCCCACCAGCAGCAGCCTCGCGAAGGTCTCGTTGACCTGGCTGAGCAGGTCGGTGGTGGTGACGGTGATGATCGTCACCGCTCTGCCGCCGACGGTGGCCCGGGTACCGAGAACGCGTACCTCGCCTCTCAACGCCGTGTCTGCGGCCTTCTGCCGGATCGGAGTCTGGGCGCCGGGGGGCAGGGTGTAGAGGGCCCCCTGCGCCTGCAGGGCTGAGGTGGCGGAGAGGACGGTGCCATCCGGGGTGAGCACTTGGGCCTGGGCGTTGGGGTCCAGGGCGGATGCGGGCAGCGGATGCGGCCAGCTGCTGCCGCCCTGGGCGGACTGCTCGACCTGTGCGGCGTAGGTGCGCAGTTGGTCGTCGGCGGTCCGGTGCGCGGAGCCGACCTGGAGCAGATAGAGGATGACCAGGCCGAGGGTCACCGCCACCGTGAGCGCGAGCCCGGCGACGACGGTGACCCTGGCGCGCACGGTGCGCATGCAGACCCGGTGGCTGAGGCGTCGGCTGCTCACGGCCTGTCCTCCCGGATCAGGTAGCCCTCGCCTCGGATCGTCTCGATCACCGGCGGACCGCCTGGTGTCTCGATCTTCCGGCGCAGCCGGTGCACATGGACCTCGACCACGGACGGGCCGCCGTCGAAGTTCACGTCCCAGCAGTGGTCCAGCAGCGCGGACTTGGACACCACGCGTCCCTTGCACCGCATCAAGTGCTCCAGGACGGACAGTTCCCGGGGGGTGAGATCCAGCTCCTGGCCACTGCGGGTCACCGTGCGGCTGGCCGGGTCCAGCGCCAGGCCGGCAGCGGTGATCACCGTCGGCCTGGCGCCGAGCCCGCGCCGGGTCAGGGAGCGCAGGTGCGCGAGCAGCACCGGGTAGGAGAACGGCTTGGCCAGGTAGTCGTCGGCCCCGCTGTCCAGGCCCTCGGCGTGGTCGAGGTCCTCGTCCATCGCGGTGAGCATCAGGATCGGCGTCCACAGGCCCTGCTCGCGCAGGGTGCGACAGACCCGGTAGCCGTTCATCCCCGGCAGCATCACATCCAGGATGATCACGTCCGGCGAGGTTTCGCGGGCTTTCCACAGCCCGTCCACGCCGTTGTCCGCCACGTCCACGACGTAGCCCTCGGCCTTGAGTCCCCAGGCGAGCGACTCGGCCATGTCCCTGTCGTCCTCGACCATCAGCACGCGCATCTATCCAGCATCTCCGACCAGTAGGGGCTCGCGTTCCTGCTCGTCCGGCGGCAGCGGTGGATCGGGCTTGATCCGCAGCAGCCGGGCCGCGTGTGGGGGCATCCACCAGTTCAGCTTGCCGAAGAGCGAGACCAGCGCGGGCAGGAGGAGCATCCGCACCACGATGGCGTCGAGCAGGACCCGGCCGCCAGCCCGGCGGCGATCTGGCGGACGGTGCTGTCGTTTGCAGTCGAGAGGGCGGCGAGCGCGAGGAAGACACGTCACGCAGCCACAGGCGGCACGGGGCCGCCGCCCAGGAGCGGGCGACGGCCCTTCACGGCCAGGGGCACCGGAAGCCCTCGGGCCCGGCCCGCACTCTCAGTTGGGGCCGGCCCTCAGCGGGACAGGAGAGCTGATCCCGTTGTCACCGCCGGCCCGGGGAACGCGCAGGAGCCGGGCGAGCCTCTCCGGGAGCCACCAGTTCCACCGGCCCATGATCGCCACCAGGGCGGGCACCAGCAGGGTCCGGACGACGACAGCGTCGATGAAGATGCCGACGCCCAGCCCGGTGGCGATCATCTCCACCACCACGTCGGGAGCGCTGGACAGGGACGCGAAGGAGATGGCGAGGATCACCGCCGCGCAGGTGACGAGGCGCCCGGTACGGGCCAGGGCACCGATGATGGCCTGCTGGGTGGAGCGGGTGCGGTCGTATTCCTCACGCATGCGGGCCAGGATGAAGACCTCGTAGTCCATGGAGAGCCCGAAGAGGAACGCGAAGGTGATGATGGGAATCCAGTTGCGGATCGATCCGGTGGCCGCAACGCCGTAGACCGCCTGGGACCCGAGGCCGTTCTGCCAGAAGAGCACCAGAAACCCGAACGAGGCGCCGAGCGACACCAGGTTCACCAGCACGGCCTTGACGGCCAGCACCGCGGAGCGGAATTCCCGGGCCAGCAGCAGGAAGGCGAGCAGCGAGATCACCGCGAGCATCAACGGGAAGTTGCCGTACACCGCGCGGTTGAAGTCGACGTTCTGCGCGGTGTTGCCGCCGACCTCGGCTCCGCCCGGGACCTTGGCGAGTGCCGCACGTACGCGAGCCACGGTGGCCGTTCCGGCCGGCGTGTTGCCCTCGTCGTAGGGGATGGCGGTGATGAGGGCGTCGCCTGCCTGCCGGAAGGAAGGCGTCGCGGGTGCGACGACCGTATAGATCCCGGGCGTCTTCTCCGCGATCCGTGCGGCCTCCTGGGCGGCGGGTCCGCCGTGGGCCAGGATCTGGACGGGGAACACCACCCCGCTGGGCACCCCCTGCCGCTCGAGCGCGTGCAGGGTGATCGCGGCCTGGCTCTTGCCTCCCAGGGAGTTGGCACGGGGCTGTCCCGTGTTCATGAACAGCGCCGGGATCGCAAGAGCGACGACGATGACCAGTCCGGCGACGCCCGCCGCCCAGCGGTGGCGCACGATGGCACGGGCCCAGCGCTCCCAGCCCCGGCTGAACGTCGTCGACCCCCTGCGGATGCGGTGCTTGTCCAGGGCCGGCCCCCAGGCGGCGAGGATCACCGGCAGCAGGGTGACCGCGGAGGCGATGGCCACCAGTGGGATGAGCATCCCGCCGACGCCGATACTGCGCAGGAACGGCACAGGCAGGATGACGAGGGAGAGTAGGCCCGCGGCGACGGTGAGACCACTGAGCACCACGGCGCGTCCGGCGGTCGGGCCGGCGGCCACGATCGCCTCCTCGTTGCTTCGCCCGGCCTCGCGTTCCTCACGCCAGCGGGTGATGAGCAGCAGTGAGTAGTCGACGGCGATCCCGAGCCCCATGACGGCAACCAGGTACTCCACCAGGAAGCTCACGTCCATGGTGTAGGTGAGGCCGAGGATCAGGAGGAAGGTCGTCAGGATCGCGGGGACGGCGATCAGCAGCGGAACGACGGCCAGCGCGGAGCCGTAGACGAAGAGCAGGACGGCCAGTGCTCCGGCGGCCCCGATCAGCGTCTCCACCAGCACGCTCGGGCCTCCGCCCCCGGAGCCCTGGCTGGTGGACTGAATCTGCTCGAAGCCGGTCACCGAAACGGTGGCGCCCGCGGGCGCCGCGGCCTTGAGCGCCGGCTCGATGCGATCCATCACTCCGGCCCCGCTCGGGATGTCGGGGTTGGGCATGTTGAAGATCGCCCAGGTGGTGCGCCTGTCCGCGGAGACGAGCCTGGAGTCATGGGTGTTGGCCCAGTCGGCGACGGCCAGGTGGCCCGCCTTGTTCGCGGCGGCGAAGGTGCGCGCGGCGATGTCCTGGCCGGGCGCGGTGTCCATGCCCTTGCCCGCGGGGAGCGTGAGGACGCCGATGGACGGCTGCTCGTTGCCGTCGATGCCGAACTTCTGCAGCAGGTGCAGGTTGGCGTCGTAGCCCTTGGTGGCGGGGGTGGCGAAGGAGTGTGTCAGACGCCCGGTGGCCTGTCCGACGGTCAGGGCACCGATCACTGTCAGCACCAGCCAGGCGAGTACGACCAGGCGCTTGTGATCCAGACAGAAACGTGTGACGGCGTTCATGGCATCAGGCCCCAGACTGCAGAAGCGACATGTGGGCGCAAGTGTCGGGACTGCTTCCTTACAGGAAGCTTTCACTGCCCGAAGCCGCAGGGCCTTCGCGCGGAAGCCGCCGGGGTGCCGATGGGAGAGTTGACGGGGCGGGCGTCCTCGCCCCGAGCGTGTCCTGGACGTCAGGGTGCTTGATAGCGAGACAGGTGACCAGGACCACGAACAGCACGAGTCCTCCTGCGATGACCGCACCTTCCCCGGGGCCGATGCCACCGCCCTCGGCACCGTGGGCGGGCTCGGAACGCCAAAGCCTGTCTGATGGGTCGGCGGCCGAGGCTTCCGTTCCATCGTTCTCTTCGACGTGGGTCCGGGCGGAATCGCCGCGCGGACAGAATCGTGCGGGGCGCCAAGGACGATCCTGCGCCTCGATCAGGATCGAGTCGGCAGAGCACTGCCGGACGAACGTCTACGAGCATGCAGAAGGATGCCGGAGCAAGGGACGACCCATGGCCAACGAGCCTCGTCCTGCTGCTTCGCGCACTGGCACCGGTGGACCTCTGCGATCACAGCACCGCAGCTCGGCACGGCTGAAAGCCCTTCCCCGGATGGCGCCCCTAGACCACCTGACGCCCCATCAGAACATGCGTCGAACGTGCGTCACATGCGTCGCGCATGCGTCAAGACATCGCCCGTAACGCCCACAGCGCACATCATGCAAGCCACAGGTCAGACGGCATTTCTTGGCCCTTCTGGCCATCTCCCGGGACCGCGGAGCGGCATACGAGCGTCACGGGTCAGGTCCGCCGGAGTGGTGTATCGACGGCCGCTCGGTGATCTGACCTACCTCGGGCCGACCGTCGCGGAGGTGGTGGCCGAGATGGGCGGGTTCGGGGGCTCGGTGAGGTGCTGGGTGCCCCCCGGGGAGGTGCAGGCGTGGACCCCGGAGGTGAGCAGAACACATGCCTCGGCCGTTGAGGGGCTTGGCGCTGCGACCATCGCGCTGAACGTGTCGGTGTCGTAGTGGACCTTGTTCTGGTAGGTCCGGCCCCCCTCGCCGACGACCCGGGCGATGTCGCCGGGACGTCCCCAGCTGATACGGGACCAGGCAGCCTTGCAGGCATCGCTGTAGCGCAGCTCCACGTAGACCCCAGCGACCCTGTACAGGGCAGCGGTCCACGCGTCGCCGCCACAGCCGGTTTGTCCGGGGTTTTTTCCGGCACAGCTGTCCGCGAAGCAGCTCACGTCGAGTTGCCTGGTCAGTGTGTCCTTGTTCATGGTGCCGTCCCGGTCGGCCTGCGCGCCCGAATGCCGGCCGAAAGCTCCGTACAGCGAGACGGACAGGCCACCGACGGCGGCCAGGGCGACCACCGCCCGGATCAGCTGCCGCCTGCCGAACCGACGGCTCACGGACGGCGGCTCCTCAGCCTGCGCGGCGGCGGGAGTGCGCTCCGTTACGGAAGCGGATTCCTCGAACGGCCGGTCGTGGCCGTCGTGGGCATCACGGGCCCCGTCCGTATCACTGGTTCTGTGCTCGTGCCAAGCGGTGCTCGCCAGTTCCCACAGCGCCACGAGCCGGGCGGGATCGGCGTCGGCCAGCTTTCCGAGGGAGGTCACCGCATGCTGCGGTGGCAGTGCCTTGCCGTTGAGATAGCGCTCCCAGGAGGACTTGCTGTATGGAGTACGGCCGCCGAGGACAGCCAGACTCAGCCCGGAGCGGTCCTTCAGGTTCCGTAGTTCGGCGACCAGATGCCGGACGTCCGAGGCCAGGCCGCCGGGTAACGGCTTCCAGTCAGTCACGTACGCCCTCCGGGCCCAGTGCTCTCTGGGGTCATCGATTTCTTCCCTACTGTATCTACGCGGGCGGTCGCAGAACCGCTGGTTCTTCGTAACTGAGCGCCCTCGCAACGCAGTTGACGTCACGACGGTAAGACGGTGCCATGGGCGAAGGAACGACGGCGCGCGCCGCGCTGTGCGTACTGATTCTGGCGGTGCTGTGTGCGGGTTCCGGGGTCCCGCGGAACCCGCAGTCCCGCGACCGGCTTGGCGATGTGCTCGTCGCCGACGAGCTGGGCGCCACACAGCAGTTGGCGGTCGGCCGCACCCGGCGCAGCGACCTGATCGGCCTGTGGCAGAGCGTGCTGTGGGCCGACGGATACTCGGCGATCTCCGTAGTCACCTGCACGTACGACGAGCTGACGGCCGAGGCCACCCGCGTCTGGCAGAGCAACCACCACCTGTCCGCGGACGGGATCGTCGGATCGGCCACCTGGGGCGTCGCGGCGGAGCGTATCGTCCCCGACGGCCGGTGGATGGTCTACCAGGGCGAACGCTACGATCTTCCGCTGCGCCTGGCCCCGGACGGCGTCTACGAGGTCTATGACGCCGGGCGGTTCCACCGGCTGCGCACGAACGCCGTCACCCTCACGCGCTGCCGCTGACGGCGTCGATCCAGCTGTCGTACCGTGCGACGCCGAGTTGTTGGCCATGGACGACGACCGTGGCACGTGCCGCGTCCGGCCCACTCGCCACCATCGCCGTGTACGCCCCGCCGTCGGTGGCCACTTGCTGGTCGCCACCCGTCGTGGCGATCCGCAACCCGGCCGTCGCCGCCGCTGTGTCGACCTCCGCCCAGCTCGCCCGGCAGGCGGGGCTGTACTGAAGCGTCAGGACGCGGCCGTACGCGCGCAGCCGGTGGACGACGACACTGTCGCGGTCACATCTTTCGCGGTAGGGGTCCAGGCCCCGGCAGCCGGCCGCCCGGCACCCGGCGGCCGCCCCGTCCGCCGCGCTGCGCAAGGGCCACGGCCAGGCCGGTGCTCCAGAGGGGGCACCGGTCGGCACGCGGCCGGCCTCCGTCCCGCTGGTCCAGCCTTCCCATGGCCGGGCGAGCAGCACGGCGGCCAGCAGCGAGCAAGCGGCGACAACAGCCAGTAGGCCCGTGCGCGGCACCCGAAAGACGCGCGGGGGCGGCCGGTCCCCAGTCGGTAAGGACGCGAGGTCCGGGGGATCCGGGTCCCGTACGTCACCTGCCGGACGCAGTGGTGCGGGTGACGTGTCGTCGGCTGGGCGCTCCCCCGTCCAGGCGTGGGCCGCCGATTCCCACAGCACACGCAGGGACTCGGCATCGGCCTGCGCCAGCCGTCCCAGCCCGGCGACCGCCGCCCAAGGGGGCAGTCTCCGCCCGTTGAGGTAGCGCAGCCAGGAACTACGGCTGTAACCGGTCCCGGCGGCGACGGTCATGGTGTTCATCTCGCACCGGTCCACGTACTGGCGCAGTTCTCGCACCAGCCGGGCCACGTCGGCAGGCAGGTCGCCCGGCAGCGGCTGCCAGCGTCCCACGACGGCGTCCCCCCTTCTCCCGTAGGGCCCACTCTCTCACAGACGTCCCGTCCCGCGACCCATCCGCCGGACGTCTCCGCAGGTCAGAGGGGCTCCAGTCCCAGGATTGAGGCAACTGACGGGCAGCGCTGGCCCGCAACCGTCCGCCCGCTCCAGACTCGGGGAGGCACCTGCATGACGGCCCCGGATCGGCCGCCCTCGCCGCCCCGGGAGAGGAGCCCTGCGGCGGCACGTAACGCCCTGCACACGGAAGCCCCCGGTCCACGCCGGGGCTTCCGTGTCGGCCGCCGTCCTGGCTCCGCGGGTGCGCACGCCGCTCACGCACGCTTCGGGGGATTTCCGACATGACGGCTCAGGCCAGCTCGCCCGGCACGGACGAGCTGGAGATCGCGAACACCACGTCGACCGCCACCGGCAAGCGCCATAGGCCGCCTGCCGCCAGAAGGCAGGGCTTGGGCGCGGGACGGTGGTACCGCGCCGCCGCCGACCGCCCGGCAGCACCGGAAACCGCCCTGCCCGGCGAGCTTCAGGTTCCGGTACGGACGGCCGTGCCCGACCCGACGGACCATGTGGATCTGGGCCCGGTACGGCTGTCGTTGCTCAGCCTGCCCGTGCCACCGGCCGTTCTGGAGATGGGGGGCCGGTACGCCGACGGCCTGCAGCTGACCTGGCACCTGGTCTTCGCACCCCGCGGGCCACTGGTCCTCGGCCGTAATCGGCGGCTCGTGCGGCTGGAGTCCGGCAGCGTGGTGTTGTGGGACCCCGCCGATCCGTTCCGGCTCTCCGCCGGCGCGTCCACCGGCTCCGACGAAGTCCGCGCGCTGGTGCTGCACTTGCCCGAAGCGGCCTTGCCGCTGCCCGGCAAGGTGCTGCGCGACGTCTCCGGACGTCCCGCGCCGACCGGGTCGGGCCCGGCGGCCCTCCTCGCGTCCTTCGTCTTCGGGCTGGCCACGCACCTGCCTTCCGCCGAGGACCGGCACACCGCCTGGCTGGGCACCGCCGCCGTCAACCTCGCGACGGCCTTCCTCGACAGCGAGACCGCACGGCTTCAGGGCGACCGGACCGGCCCACGCCCAGCCGAGCCGCTGCCCACCTGCCCCCAACCCAACCCGCCCGCCACCGACCTGCTGCTGCGCGGAGTCAAGACGTACATCGAGCACCACCTGCACGACCCCGACCTGTCACTCACCTCCATCGCCGCCGCCAACCACATCTCGCTGCGCTACCTGCACCACCTCTTCCAGCGGGACGGCCGTACGGTCGGCGCGTTCCTGCGCGAACGCCGCCTGGAACACTGCCGGGCTGACCTGTCCGACCCGGCCCACGCGCACCGCAGTGTGAGCGAGATCGCGAGGCGCTGGGGCTTCCGGGACCCCGCGGTGTTCAACCGGACGTTCAAGACGGTCTACGCGGTCACGCCCGGCACATACCGCAGGCAGCGGCTGCGGTGGTGACCGGACACCCGGCCAGGCATGCGCAGACGGCCCGCGGGGCGCCTGCCTAGGGCATTCGTTCGGGTCCGGGGCCGCGGTGCGTCGGTCACGACCGCAGCGCGGCCCAGGTATTGACGCCGACCTCGCCGTCGACCCGGAGGTGGTGGTCGCTCTGGAACTTCTTGACCTCGGTCAGAGTGTCGGCGCCGAAGATGCCGTCCACCCCGCTGGGGCCGATGTTGTAGCCGCGGGCCTTGAGGATGCACTGGACTTCCTTCACGCGGGACCCCTTCTGGCCGTAGACGGTGAGAGTGGTGCCGGAGTAGTACGTGCAGGACTTCCAGGGCTCGGCGGGGGTGGCGGGCGGCGGCGCGGGTTTCTTGGTCGGCGCTGAGGTGGTGGGCCGCGTGGCTGGCGGGGGATCGTACGATTGCTGCGGCTGGGCGGGGTCCGTGACGCCGCCGGCCGGCTGGTTTCCCGAGGAGGGTGGGGCCGTGACAGTCGCGGTCACCGCCGTCCTGGGCCGGGACTTCGGCCGTGGAGAGGCCGGTTTGGCGTGCGGTGAGTTCGCGGTGGTGGCGGAGGAGTGTGACCCTGCGGGCGTGGCCGCGGCCTCCTGGCGGGCGGCGTCTCCTCCGGAGGCCCCCAGGGCGACAGCCGCTCCCGCGATCGCGACCGCTGCCGCCACGCCCACCACCAGCGGCCACCGACGTCGGCCGGACACCTCCTCTCCCGGGTCCTCGGGCTTGGTGCGGCGCAGAATCGTCAACTGGTCCATGGGCGGCACCGACACCGCCGTCCCTTGCCAGCCCGCCCGTGCGGCGACGGTCTCGGCGACCGCGTCGGGCCACTCCCCGTCGACGGCATGCCCCCGCGTGGCCTCGCCGACGTCCTGCGGGCTCGGCCGCCGCAGCGGGTCCTTGTCCAGACACCGGCCGATCAGTTGGGCGAGGCCGGGATCGCGCCGGGCGGCCTCGGCGATCACATGCTCGTTCGGCGGCGAGTAGATGATCCGGTGGATGACATCACCGGTGGTGCCCTCGCCGAAGGGGGCCGAGCCGGTGACCGCCGCGGCGAGGACGGAGCCGAGGGAGAACACGTCCGAGGCCGTGCCCACTTCACGGCCGTCCGCCTGCTCCGGAGACATGAAGGCCGGTGTGCCCAGGTGCTGACCGGTCATGGTGAGCGAACTGGCGTCGGCGGTGTGCGCCACCCCGAAGTCGATGATGCGCGCACCGTCCGGCCCCAGCAGGACGTTGGACGGTTTCAGGTCGCGGTGGACGATGCCCACGGCGGCGATCGCGGTGAGCGCCTGCCCGATCTCGTACGCCAGCCGCCACACGACCGGCGCGGGCAGCGGCCCGCACCGCTCGACGGCCTGGCCCAGGCTGAGCCCGGGCACGTAGGCCGTGGCCATCCACAGCAGTTCGTCGCGGTCGTAACCGGAGTCGAGCAGCTCGGCGGTGTACGCCCCGTGCACCCGGCGTACGGCCTCGATCTCGCGCTCGAAGCGGCGGCGGAACCGCTCGTCCTCGGCGTACTCCGAGCGGATCACCTTCACCGCGACGAGCGCTCCCGCTCCGTACGCCCCTTCGGTGTCGGACTCCCGCCCGAGGTACAGCCGGCCCATCCCCCCGCCGCCCAGCCGGGCGAGCACCCGGTAGGGGCCGAGGTCCGGCGGGTCGGAGCGGCGCAGTGGCTCGGCGCCGAGCAACGCGAGGTCGTCCGCGGACAGTTCGGCTGCGAACGGCTCACCGGCACCGGGCGGGGGCGTATCCATCTCAGACATGGTGCAACCTCGTCAGATCCGGTTCTGCATTCCTCCCCAGGCCGGACTCAGCCGTTGCCCGCCGTGGTGATGTTGGCCAGGATGCGGTCGAACCTGTGCTGGAATTCCTGGAGTGCCGTCGTCATCTTGTTCAGGTCCGTCTGTGCGCTCTGCCACGCGGCGCGGAACTCAGCGGCGTGGCGTCCCTCCCAGTGATTCGGGTCGCTCAGCGTGTTGCCCGCCGCGGCGAGTTGATTGATCGAATCGGTCAGTCCGCCGTGGATGATGCTGCGGAACTTATTGCTGGCGCGGTGCGCCTCCTGGTCAGCGGTGACTTTCTCAACGGACATGTGGTCCTCCTTGTACGTGTGGGGCAATTCGAACAGGCCGGGCACTTCAGTAACGGCTCGTCACGGTTGCAGCGGATCCAGCCCCTGCTTGTGCTCGTTGTAGGCGAACGTGGTGAGCAGCGATTTGACGGTCAATGGATTCCGCTTCTTCGGGTCCGGATCGTCGACCCGATACCCCTCAGGGTGCAGCATGATTTGCCGGACGATTTCGGCGTCCTTGGGCTCGCCCGTCAGCTCCAGCGGTGTACTCGAACCTGGCGGGTATACGGAGCTGTGCGTGAGGATGCTGGAGACCAGCAGTGAGTTGACGATCCCCAGGACACGGTCGTTCGTGGTGACCAAGTGCAGCGGCTTGTTGCTGACCGGCACCAGGGAGGGCAGCGGATCGCCCTGCGAGGCGATGCTCTGAATCGCCCCGATGGCCGCCGAGAAGATGACTCTCCCCGCCAGTAGCTCGGGCTCCAGCGGGGCAGCCACCATAAACAGCACATTGAGGTAGGCGCCTTGGAGGATGGAAGTGACAAAAGCCTGTTGATCTCCGGCGCTCAGGTCGGCGGCCTGCATGGCTTTCATCAAGGGAAATATCTGGCGTCCCATTTTGGCACCCACCTCGCTCAGCCACTGCTCAAGCGATTGGGACGGCTTCGGCGGCGTCAGGCTGTGCGCGGCTCCGGTGGAGTAGAACGCCAACAGCTCCGGAAACAACCTCTTGAGACCGGCTAGATCCAGGTGGGGCAGTTGTACCTGCCCCATCAGTGCCGTGACATCCTCAGGTTTCATCAGCTTCATCACCGATGTCACCAGGCTCAGATACTCCTTGAGATCGCCCACCTGGTTCAGCGCCATGAGCGATTTCAGCTGAGCCGGTGGCAGGGCCTTGAAAAACGCAGCAGCGAACTCCGGGTCACCGATTTTCTGCAACTCCTGGAAGATCGCGAACCGATACGATGTCAGGTCACCGGAAGGGAACTGCTTCGCATATTCTGCACCGGCCAGAGCCGGGATCTGCTCCACCGCCTTGTCGGTGGTGTGCACCACCCCTATCTGGGCCAGCGGCACCGTGAACAGGGACGGTGACAGGACGGGAGCGAACGGCCCCTCCAAATTGTCGGCGAGTGCGAAGGCATGCCCCGTGGCGCCCACTCCCTCGTCGGTTTCCCGCACCTTGTTCGTCCACCACAGGACGTCGGCGGCGATCGTCTCCCCGTCGCCGGTAAGACGGCCGGACTCCATCCCCATCCTCGCCGCGACGGTCTTGTACTTGGTCAGCGCATCGGTCAGCGTTCCCTTGACGAACTCCTCGAACAGCCCGGCCGCGCCCGTGGTCACCTTCGCGTAGTCATAGAGGTACCCCGGGGTGGCGGAAGCCAGCCCTTTGATTTTGTGCATGTCACCTCCCCCTCAGAACCCCACTCCGCCACGCTCCCGGTTAGCACGGGCAATGACCTCGTCAATCTTCCCCTTCAGTCTTGTTGCCTCATCCGCCAGATTTTGGAGTGCCGTCTTCTCCGCTTCGAAATCTGACACGAAATGGTCGTGCTTCTTGCCCCGCCAGGGACCCGGCCCGGATTCCAGGAACCGCCCCCTGTTCGTGTGGCGGACCCACAGCAGCCAACCAATCTTCCCGGCCAGCTGACCGAGCACGGAGCTCATGTTCTCGGCCGCTGCAATGTCGAAATAGGTCGGTTTCTCCGGTTGAGCCATGCACCTCTCCGTGAATGAGGGAGCCGGAAGGTGCCGGTGTCCGCTTGACACAGCCCTTGACCTGAATTCTGGTGCGCCCTGACCAGCACGTCATTGACCGCCGACGCACTTCCGTAGACCCCCCGCGCACACCCATCACCGCGCCACCTGCACCCCACCCGCGACGCCGTCGATGACCAGATAGCCACGCCCCGGAAGGGCCGCCAGGCGGTCATGCCGGGGCAAGGCGGTGCCGAGCAGGTCGCCGTCGAGGTCGTGGTCCGGGGCGAGCAGGATGCCGCAGCGGCTGTCGCGGGCGCGCTGGGTCCAGTGGCCGTAGGTGCGGCGCAGGGCGTCGGCGCGCCCCGCGGCGACGAGGTGGTGTCCGGGCCCGGCAGCGGACAGCCAGCGGTCCAGGACCCCGAGGTCGTCCTCCACGGTGTCCGCGTCGTCGACGAGGAGAAGGGTGGGGCCCGGATGCGTGGCGAGGGCCGCTTCGAGGCCGCCGTATTCGGTGACGAGCTCGGTCAGCCCGCCCAGTTCGCGCAGCGGCGAGCGGCGGGGGGCGAACGCGACCACAGCCGGCGGGTCCGCCGCGGCGGTCACCTGGCGTGCGATCGTGCACAGGGCGGTGGAGCGGCCGGACCGTTGCGGCCCGGCGATCAGCGCGTGTTCCTGTTCGTACAGCCGCAGGGTGGTGCCACCGAGGGTGTCCGCGTCCAGACCGACCGGTATGTACCAGGGCTCGGCGACCACCGCAGCCGGTGCCGCGAGGGCGCCGAGGGTGATCTCGGCGGGAAGCAGGCCGACCCGGGGCGCGGTGGTGGCGGCGCCGGGCCAGCGGGCGGCGCAGGCGGCCACCGCGGTGGCGAGGTCCTCGGCGGGCAGGGCGATCTGGATCACCTGGCGGGTCGCGGCCACCAGCGCGCGTCCGGGTACGTAGCCGGGGACCGCCCCGCGCGGCACGTCGAAGTAGCCGTACTCGGCGGGGTCGGCCATGCGCATCAGCAGCTTCTGCTGGGTCAGTGCCGCCCACGCGGACGGCACGGCGCCGGAGCGGTCGGCGGTGACGGCGAAGCGGATGCCGACGGCCGGCCCGTCCGCGTAGACCCGGGCCAGTTCGTCGATGAGGTTCATCCCGGCGATGTCCTTGTCGAAGTCCGACAGCAGCGCCCCGAGGTTGTCCAGGAGTACCAGCCAGTCCGGGGCCGGCACCCCGTGGCCGGACGCCGCGACGCCGCGCGTCTTGCGCTCGTCGAGTTCCCGGCGCAGCAGCCGGATGAGGCGGATCTGCCGCTCGCGTTCGGCCGGCCCGATGTGGGCCCCGGTGTGCGGCAGGCCGGCCAGCGGCGCCAGGTCGCCCGCACCCATGTCGAGGGCGAAGATGTGGCACCGCTCCGGCGGCTCGGCGCCGGCGGAGGCCAGGGCGAGGGCGGCCAGAGCGGTGGAGGTCCCGGAACCGCCGCCGCCGTAGATCAGGACGTTTCCCGCTGCGGGATCCCAGCCGACCGGGTACTGCCGCTGCCGCTCGGGGTCATCGGCGAGGCCGTAGGCGGGAAGGCCGACAGCCTCCGTCTGCAGACCGCGTTCCGCGACGGGTGGCAGGTCGGCGGCACGTACGACAGCGGGCAGGGGGTCGGGCCAGGGTCGCCGTGGCTCGGCGAAACCGGCCAGCCCTGCCGCTTCCCTGGCGGCCGCGACCAGGCGCTGCAGGTCGGTTGCCCCGCCGGTTTCCGCCGCGCCCGGTTCGGCGGCGGGCAGGGCCAGCAGGAAGGGTCCCGCGGTCGCTGGGGCAGTGACGGCTGTCTCGGGGGTGACGCCGGTGGACAGAGCGGTCTGCACCGGCATGACCTCACGGGCGCTGAGCCGGTAGAAGGCGCGGCCCCACTGCCGGCTGCCGATCGCGGCGGCGGCCGGATTGTCGATGACGTCCTGCGAGTCGCCGGTGGATTCCAGCCGGAGCGCGATACGCAGCTTGACGTTGTTCTTGATCGCGTCGTTGACGGAGCCGGCGGGCCGCTGCGTCGCCATGATCAGGTGCACGCCCAGACTGCGCCCGCGCTGTGCGATGCCGACGAGGGCGTCCACGAAGTCCGGGAGCGCCTTGACCAGCGTGGCGAACTCGTCGATGACCACGGCCAGCCGCGGCATCGGCTGCAGTTCGGTCCGCCCGGTGTCCCGCAGCCGCTGGTAGTCGCGGACGTGGCTCAGGCCCGTCTCGCGCAACAGCCGTTCGCGGTGGTGCAGTTCGGCCTCCAGGCAGCGCAGGGCGCGTTCGCTGAGCTGCTCGTCGAGGTCGGTGACCAGGCCGACGGTGTGCGGCAGGGTGGCGCATTCGTCCAGCGCGCCGCCGCCCTTGTAGTCGATCAGCGCGAAGGTGAGGTGTTCCGGGTCCGCGTCGACCGCCATGCTCGCGATGAGCGTGCGCAGCAGCTCGCTCTTGCCGGAACCGGTCGTACCGGCGATGAGCGCGTGCGGACCGTCGTCGTCGAGGTCGACGGTGAACAGGTCGCGTTCCGTGACGCCCAGCACCGCCCGGACCCGGAGCTCGGGCACCCGTTTCTTCCAGTGGCCGGCGACCGCGGCGCCGTCCACACCCTCCAGATCCAGCAGAGGGAGCAGCGAGATCCGGTCGGGCAGTCCGGCGCCCTCGATCCGCAGTTCCGGGTCCTCGAAGCGGGCCAGGGCTCGCGCGGTGTCCCGCGCTTCGGCCAACGGCACGCCGTCGAGCAGCACCCGTTCCACGGTGACGCCCAGGGCCACGTCAAGGACCTGTCCGATGCCCTCGGGCGAGGCGGTGACCACGGAGGTACACAGCGCGGGCAGGCGGGTGGCCAGCACCAGCGCCCCGCAGCGTACGGAAGTGCCCGCGACCAGGTCGCGAAGCCGGTTGGGGCGGCCCTCCAGCAGGGTGGCGCCGTCCACGACCACGAGCAGTACCGGACCCGTGGTCGGCCGACCGGCCGCGGCCTGTGCGGGCGGCCCCGCGGCGAGCAGGTGCTGGGCCAGCGTGTCGGCCTGCTCCGGTCCGACCGCCACCAGCCGTGTCGTCCCGGATCGTACGTCGGCTCCGTGCGGCAGCCACTTGGTCCAGTCCCAGTCGGCGAGCCGGTCTGCGTCGGTGAACACAGCGACCGTGACGTCCGCGGGCCCGCTGCCCACCACGGCCTGGCACAGCAGGGACCGGGCGACGGCCAGGCACGCCTTCCGGTTGCCCTCGAAGCCCACGGCCTCACCCGCGGAGACACCCACCACCACGGGCACCTGCGGCAGTACGGAGCTCCGCGCGAGTACGGCCGCCGGTTCCGGCGCGGGCTCGGTGGAGCCCCGGTCCAACGGCGGATCCCAGGACAGGTCAGCCGTCCCGACCACGAGTTGGAGGAAGTCCTCCGCGGCCGGACGCCGCTCCCACAGCGCGGTCCCGGGGGCGGAGGCCCGGTAGAGCATCTCGGCCGGATCCAGGTGGGCCGCGCGGCGGGACCGCACCTCTTCGGTGTGCCTGCGCTCCACCGCCGTCTCGAACTCCGCCAGCCGGGCGGCGTAGTCTCGACTCCCCCGGCGCAGTGCGGACCTGCCGCGCAGGCGTTCCTCGGCGAAGTTGGCCAGGAACATCAGCGGGGTGAGCGCCGCGATCGCCGCGTAGCGCGGGTCGCCGGTCAGCACAACGGTCGCTGCGGCCATGGCCAGCGGGCCGAGCAGGGCCGCGACACTGAAGGGAGCCTTGTGCGTACGACCTGGCGGCGCGGGGACGGCGATCGGCACCGAGCCGCCCGGACGCCCGCCCCGCGGCGGGCGGTTGAACGGCAGCGTCCCACCGGGGCCGGCCTCGCGGACGGCGTTGATCCGCTGCACCGGACCGAGCCGGTCGGCGGGCAGTACCCGGACAAGCAGTTCACCCCCGAGCGACACCAGGTCGTCCGCATGGACCCGGACCGCCTCGCGGATCCTGGCGCCGTCGACGTCCGTGCCGTTCGCCGAGCCCAGGTCGGTGACGGTGACCCGGCCGTCGGGCAGGACATCGAATGCCGCGTGAAGCCTTGAGACGCCCGTGGCCACAACGCGGACGTCCGCTTCCGCTCCGCGCCCGACGACCGTGCGGCCCACCGCCAGCGGGACGCTGCGGCCCGCCTCCAAACCCCCCACCAGCCGTAGGACCGCCGTGGGCTTTCGTAGTCCACCGACCACAGGTCCACGGGTGCCGGCCACCCGCGACCCGTGCACGAGACCGGACTCGTTCACCACCGTCTCGGGCGGCATCACCCGGCCGTCGACCGCAAGCACATGGCCCGGCATCCCCACGGCCGCGGCCAGGTCGGCGAGGGAGGCGTCCGGCCGGCCGAAGCGCACCTCAACGTCCCACTCGCGACCACCGTCGACACAGACGATTCGCACCGCGCGCCGCTCCCTCATCGGTCCGGATGACGTGGCCTGCAGTCTTCCGCGGCTCGCAGGGAAGGGCATCGGCACCGCGTGCAAACCGATTGATCAGGCACGCAACAGCAACGCCGCGGCCAGGCAGGACGTCTGTCGTGCCGAGCCGTGCGGCGCCGGTCCTCGCGCGGTCACCGCATACAGAGCGACGGCTTTGCGTTCTGCGTCGATGACACCTTCGCCGACGGGCGGGACGATGCGGGGCAAGCCGCAGTCATCGACAGCTGCCAGAAGGTCGCCGGTCGCTCCAGCGCCGGCAATTCCGCCTGTGCGTCGGCCATCTCCTCCGGCAGCGACGCGGAGGCCGGTACCCAGCACCCCAACCTGTGGATGCTACAAAACGGCGAGGAAAGATGTCGGCCTGAGCGAGTCACGGAAAAGACCAGGTCAGAGCAGCTTTATCGGCTCGCCGCGCAGCGTGAGTGCGGCCAGAGCGTCAAACGAGCGTCGCGGTCGACTGCCCGGACCAGCTGGTCAAGGCCGCCCGGCACCCGCTGCCGCCGGCGCCGGCGGGAGCCGAGCCCGCCGACGATGTCACCGCACGGCTGGAAGCGGCGGGGGCGCTGGACTTCCGCCCGCTGGCCCCCGCGGATGTCGTCGCCTGGCCGGCTGCCCTCGGTCAATGGCCTGGGGGATGCGTCCGACGGCAGATCTCGACCGGCACGGGTTGACCGAGGCCGACCGGGAACGGGGGCCGTCAGTCGAACAGCGAGCCTTGCACCGTGAGCCGGTGCTGCGTCGTTCTCTCGGCGACCCGGCGCAGACGTGTGGAACCGGCCGACCGGGCAGAGCCCGTGCTCGGACGGGACGTCAGCTGTCGGCGCACCAGCGGCCACGCCCCACCCGAGGTGGGGTTCAGCGAGCGGCCTGCCCGAGGCGAAGGACCGCGCCGCATCGGCCCCGGTGCTGCCCGCCCTGCCGGCCGGCGGCGCACCGCGCGGGCCGCCTTCTACCGCTGCGGGGACCGCGCTCCCCGCAGCCGGAAGGCTCCCACCGCCTCGAAGTGCTTGCCCGAGTGGTTGGCGTGCTGGAGCGCCACCATCCCGTCCCGGAAAAGCCGCTCCATCACGTTGCCGCGATAGACCGAGGTCGAACTGCTCAGCGAGTACATCGTGACCAGTACCTCGCGGCAGACCTCCGCGGCGTGGGCCATGGCGGCCATCAGATCGTGTCGCTGTCCGGCGGTGACGTCACCTCCCGACCCGGCCGATGTCTCCATTCCTTGCAGCACGTCGTAGAGCAACAGACGTGCGGCTCGCAGCGCTGACTCGGACCGTGCGAGCGCGACCCGGGTCAGGGCGCTCTCGGCGAGCGAACGGCCGGAGAGGTCCTTCTTCGCCGGCGCCAAGCGGGCCAATTCGTCCATGGCAGCCTGGGCGACGCCGAGCGTGATCGCCGTGCAGCCCGGGAGCACCAGCGAGTTCAGGTACCCGCGGTAGAGGGTCCGGTCGATTCTGGCGGGCCGTCCGATCGGGACCACGAGGTCGTCCGGGACCACCGCCCCCTCGACGGAGACGTCATGGCTGCCTGTCGCCCGCATACCGCTGGCATCCCATGTGTCGAGGATCCGCAGCCCGCCGCGCTGGACCAGGAAGATGCGGAGGTCCGGCGCCCCGGTCTCGGTGGTGGCGGTGCTGCCGCCCTCCGTGACCGCGGCCACGAGGGCTACCCAGTCCGCCCGCTTCACGCCGCTGACCATCTTCCAGCGGCCGGAGACCCGAAAGCCGTCCTCGATCCGTTCGGCCTGGCCAGGCATCCCGGAGTTGGCGAAGGCCGGTTCGCCTCCTTCCCAGACCCGTGCGGCACCCGACTCGGGCAGCAGCGCGGCGATGAACCCGAAATTCGCGTTCCACACCGTCCACGCCACTGACGCCTCGATGCGGCCGAATGCCTCGTAGACCTTCATGACGGTGGTCAGCGGCATCTCGAGGCCGCCGTACTCCCGGGGCGTGAGCATGCGGAACGCGCTCGACTCCCGGAGTTCCTCGTACAGCTTCTGCGGTATGTCGCCGGACGACTGGATCTCGTCCACGGCATCCCTGATCGAGTCCTCGTGCTCGAGGGGATCGACGGCGGGAGGGACGCTCTGAGGTGACGGGTTGTACATGGCTTTCTCCTTGGAGTGGCTCCAGCCGGCAGGGAGCGGACTGAGCGGAGTTCAGTGCGGCCGGGACGGCCGGAGCCGCCGCCTCGGCCGGGGGACGACCCGTTCCCTCAGCCCCCGGTGGTCTCCGGTGCGACGTGGCGAGGCAGGGCCGGTGTTCGCGACGCGGTCGGCTCGGCGACCGGCGCCCAGGGCCGCTGGAAACAGCAGGTCGGCAAGCCGGTCACGGTAGCCACGGGCGGCGCCCGCCGTGGCGCAGCCTCGTCAGGAAGTCCAGGACCCCCGCGGCGCCCTGGGCATAGCCTGCTCCCATGGGTGACGGCCAGGGCAGCTCGACGCCGTCGTGCTCACCGCGCTGCGCGTGCAGGACAGCGGCGAGGTGACGAGCCTGCGTGCGGAAGCTTTCGTCGCCGGTGAGCTCCGCCAGGTCCAGAAGGAAGTGCCCCTGGCCGGAGACACCGCAGCAAGCGCCCACGGACGCCTGCCATCGCCTGGAGAATGCGGTGGCGGCGGCTCCCTCGGCCAGGCTCCTGAAGCGCTGCTCACCGGAGGCGGCCCAGAGCCTGATGAGGAAGGTGCCGATGCCGACCGCGCCATTGCACCAGGAGCCCTGCGTGACCGGCTCCCCGTGCACCTCCAACGGCCACCGGACCGTCGCGTCACCGCACACCTGAGCCGCGTCGGCCAACGTGCGCCCCGCGCCGAGCGCGGCGTCCATGAACCGGTCCGCGGCCTCGGCCTGGTCGCGCTTCGCGGCGGCGGCCGCGGCTGCCAGGAGAAAGGTGCCCACGCCGGCGACCCCGTGTGCGAACCCGTAGCGGTTGGCACCAGCCAGCTGCGAGTTCGTGTCCTGGGATATCGGCCATGTCCAGGCGTCGCCGTCGCGCCGGGTCGCGGCGAGGACCGCCTCGGCACAACTCAGCGCCCTGTCCAGCAGTTCCGCATCCGCGGTGGCCTGCCAGAGATGAAGGTGGGCCAGGCCCGTACCCGAGAGACCGTGCGTGACATCAGGAAGGTGCCAGCGGATGGGCAGCTGCTTGGCCAGCTCGACGGCGCGTGCGATCAGCCTCTCTTCACCCAACAGGCGACCGGCGTCGTGCAGGGCCCACGCTGTGCCGCTGCGCCCGAGGCACAGTCCGGGCAGGAGTCGGGGCACGGAATAGAGCCGCTCGTCGATCCAGGCCGCCGCCTGCGCCACTGTGGAACGCAGCGAAGTGTCGTCGACGAATTGACCCACACGGGTGAGTGCCGCCAGCGGACCGGCCGCACCCCACCACGCCGTGCATGGGTCTTCCTCGTGGTCGACCAAGGTGAAGCGCGGCCAGAGTGCGGACTCGTGCGGTGTCATGCCGCGCTGCAGGGACGCCACGCTGACGGCCAGGAGTTCGTCCAGGGCCTCGGGGCCCAGTTGGCTCAGCGCGCTGACCGGGGCAGGTGTGCCGGTCACGGTCATGGCACGCAGGAACCTCTCGCAGTCGGCCAGCGACCAGCGCTCGATCGGGTCCGTCGCCGTGAGTCCGACGATCGCGTCGACGAAGCCGGTCAGTGCCGGGTGCGAGCGGGACATCTGTGCCAGAGTCCCTCGCAGTTCCGGGTTACGGCGCCGCGTGTGGTGCCGCCCGGACACCCTCTGCGGCGGCAGCGAGGTGAGCATGCAGAACAAGGTCACCCCGAGGCTGTAGCAGTCGGCCGACGGGGCGGGGAGGGCACCCCCCTGAGTGCCGCCGTCGCCCGATGCTGTGGCTTCCGGCGCCGCGAAACTCGTGGGGGTGGCGGCCGCCGGCTCGTGTTCGGCCTCCGCCATGTGCCCGACCTCCACCAGCCGGACGTTCTCCTCGGGCGTGACCAGCAGGTGGGCCGGTGACAGGTCGCGGACCACCAGGCCGGCCCGGTGTACCGCACCCAGCAACGCCACCACCTTCAGGGCCATGGCCCTGGCGGCCTTCGTGTCCAGACCCGCTCCGCTGCCGGCACGCTGCGCGACCCAAGTGGCGAAGGGCTGCCCGGGAAGCCGCTCCTCCGCCACGAACAGGTCGCCGTGCTCCTCGAAGCAGGCCAGCGGGCGGGGCGCGACGCCACTGGGTGCGAGCCGGTCCAGCATGTGTGCTTCATGTCGCAGCCGGTCCCGCGCGTCCGTGCCGTCCAACGTGACGCCCGCATGTGCTCTGGCCTGCTTGACCACCACCTCGGCGCCGCTGTGACGGTCCACTGCGAGGCGTACCGACTCTCGGCTGGTGCGCTTCAGCTGCCGCGTCAACAGGAACCGGCCGCCGAGGAGCCCTGAGGGAGAGACGGCCCGCGACGCCGGTGGGTTGTCCGAGAAGGGGGAATCGGCCCAGGACGGCGGAGAGGTTTCGGCACGGGATCGGTCTGTGGGCCTGCCTGCGTCGGGACCCGCGGTCCATGATTCGAACATGCCGTCGTCGGTGAACACGGTCCTGCCGGGGAACTCTCCGAAGCGGTAGTGCAGCAGGCTGCCGGGACACAGCTGCCTGGCCGAGAGAATGCGCGGCCCCGGGAGTCCCTCCGTCACCGAGTGGAGCCGGTCCGCCACAGCTCTGCAATGGTCGTCGTCACGGGGGTACGCGGCGAGGAACTCACCCGCACTGCCTCGGTCGTACCAGCTGTCGCCGCGCCGGACGGCGCTGTGGATGTCGGTACCGAACATGAACGAGCATGTTTCGCGGACCAGGACCTCGGCGGCCCGGGCGAGCACCGTCGGCGCCGACAACGGTGTCGCCGAAAGGTGGAGTTTCCACCCGTGGCGTCGGACGGCGGCATCTGGCGCCATGACGGTGCATGACAGACCGGTGTGCCGGAGTTCCCATCCCGGCCCACCGGACCGGTCCAGGGTCCCCCGCACGACAGCCACGAGCGAGGCCGGGTCGGCCGCCCCGTTCGGCGGATGGCGGTCGCTCACTCGCACCTCGTCACTCCTCCCCGCCACGCAGTGTGGCGTTCTGCGCGGGGCCCCGCTCCGGGCAGGGGATCGCCGCGTTCACAGCCGCCCCTGTCCGCGGGACGGTCCGAATGTCGCCGCACCGATGGTCAACTCGGCGAATCCACGTGCCACCGCGTGTGCGGCGGCTTCGGAGTCGGAGGCGATCCCCCTCAGCCGGTTGTGGTGCATGTGCATGAGGGACTTCAGCAGCCGCGACCGGTCCTGGTGACCGGCTCCGTCGCCCTCCTGGCGAGCCAGCTCGGCACGGTACGTCGCGAGCGCCTCGGCGCGAGAGCGCCAAGCGGCAGCCGTCTCAGGACCACCGCACTGCTGTGCGAGGTCCTGCGAGGTCAGCCCGACCAACTCGCGCAGCTCCCCGCGCCGAGAACGGTAACTGTCTCGGTGGAGGTCACGCGGGACCTGCTCGACAAGCCAGGTCGCCCACTTCTCGGGCTGCATCGCACGCGCGATGTCGACCATGTTGAGTGCCAGGGACAGGTCCCGGTCCTTGCCCGGGCCTCGGGTGCGCAACAGCCTCAGTTGGGCCGACGCGACCTCGCTGTCGGCCTGGAAGACCGCCTCGGCGGCCGGCATGACGGCCGGCCCGCCGTACCTCACTGTCTCGGGCGCATAGCCGTGCAGTGACCATTCGCGGGCCAGCCCCACGTCACGCAGCTGCTCGCACCACTCTCCGAGCCGAGGAAGCACGAGGTTGAGGAGCGCGTCCGGCGCGCCGTGCAAGCGGAGACGGATGTGGTCGGCGGGATCCCGGTAGCGTACGAAGAACCAGCGGTCGACGTGCCCCACGATCGTGTCGAGCAGCGTGGGCAACCGCTCGGCCAGGATCTCGTCGTGCAGGCGGGCCGAGCCGTAGATCTTGGCGAAGAGCCACTCGCTGCCGATCGGGTACGACCTCACAGGGCTCGCGGGGATCGACGTCGTCAGGGCCGCCGTCGTTGCCGGCGTCCTGGTGTCCGCATCACGTGGGGAGAGCCGGGCCGGATCGCTTGCGAGGTCTTCTTCCGGTGGTGCCGCCAGCAGTGGCAGGACCACTTCGGTGGCCCGCCCGCCCAGCCAACCCCCGCCCGACTCGATGCGGCGGGCCGCCTCCTGGATGCGGGCCCGGGGTGATTTGCGTAGTTCCTCATGGAGCAACTGCTGGTCCAGGGGTGAACTCAGGTCGAGCACCAGCCGCTGGTCGGCCACGCTCACTTCGACATCGTCGGGGACGGCATAGCGCTCCCGCCATCCGTGGAAGGCCCGCTGCCACCCGTTCCAGTCCCGGTTGGCCTCGGTCATCTCCGCGCTGGCGCGCCATCGCTCCAACGACAGGATCGACCTCCCGTAGCGGATGCGCGGCAGATGTGGTGCCGCGTCGAACTCCCCCCAGGACCACGGGTGCCAGGGTCTTCCCCGCCCCTCGGAGATCTGCCGCAGGAATCGGACCGCGGGAGTCCCCAACGCGTCCACGTTCACCACGTCGGCCTGCACGATCTGCAACTCGTCGCCGGTGTCGGCCGACACAGCCCTGAAGTCGTCGTCCCCCCGCAGGCCGATCAGGATGTCGGTGGCATCGTGATCCACCCGTCGCCCAGCCCCAGGACCGCCCTCGCGGTCTGGTCTGACCTCGCCGACGGGAACCGTTCGGTCCGTCCACTGCGGGGCGCTGCCCACAGCATAGGCAAGCGCGGGCACCGCGTGGTTCATCAGCTGGGCCGGCACGTCCTGCGCTCGCACACCGTGGACAAGGACCTGCCGAAGCGAGCCGTCGAGTTCCGGCAGCAGGTGGGCGAAGCGTCCGAACAGGGCGGCGGCCTGAGGGCTGCCGCCTCTGATGATCAAACGGTAGGCGCCGGAATCGATGTCGGCGGGAGAGTTCGCGATCAGCTCGAACATCACCTCGCTGGACATGCGGGGCGGCGACTGTGCCGTGCGCGAGAGGCGACTGATCAGGTCGTCGGAGAGTTCGATCTCGTGTCGGTCGGGACCCGCGGGCCAGACGAGTTCGGCCAGTGCCAGGGATCGGCGCCGCTCCTCGGCACGGAGTTCGGTCGTCATGTCCTCCGCGGATCCGGAATCGTCGTCCGCGCTCGTCGCCCACGTGGCGGGATGCCCGAGGCCGCGCTCCGGGTCGAGGAGAACGTTGAGAGGTATCAGTGCGTCCCGGCCGTATACGTCCTCGAACTGATAGCGGTAGCTCTGAAGCCCGCGTTGCGACCTGCCCTGCCGCGGCGAGATCCGCCACAGCACGTCGACGGCGCGCGCCGCTTCCTCGGCCACGGGTCGCGGCAGTTCGACCTGTTCTGAGAGCCGCATGTCGACCTGGATGAACGGGGTACGGCGATCGCTCACCCGAACGGCGGCCTGCCGTGCGTGTTCCAGAGCCTTGTGCCCCGCACCGATCTCTGCTGCCTCATAGACCTTCATGCGGTCCCGCAACTCGACCAGGTCTGCGCGGACCTCCCGGAGCGCCTCCGCCGAGATGTCGTCCAACTGGTCCAGGAGCTGACCGAGCGGGTCCCCTGCGGATACGAGTGGTTGAAGACTCGTCAGCAGCATGCGGCTGCGCACCAACTGCGCGACAAGGGACGTCAACCTCGTCATGGACTGCTTCGGGAAGACCATGTGCAGCTGCTCCAGCAGCGTTCGGCCGAAGACCGGGCGGGCCGCCGACCGCAGCACTTCGTCAACGAGTGCCTGAGTCCTCACCGATTTCCTCACGGGCGGCACCCGGCTGCCCCCGTCACGCCGGTGCACCGCGGCATGGAATTCCACCGCGCCGCCCTTGCGGACCGCCTCGTGGTTGACGACCAGGTACACCTCCGTCAGTATCTCGTCACGCTGTTCCAGTTCCCGCACGATCTCGGCCAGCCACAGACCGTCGAGACGTACATGTTTGGTGTGACCAGGCCCGGAACGGACGATCGCTCGCGAGCCGAAGAACAACGGAGCAACACCGGCAAGAGTCCCGAACGGTGTACTTCTGTTACCTGCGCGGATAATGTACCGCGCAATGGACAAAGCGGCCTTGCGTAGTTGGGCCCTGCGGATCGGAACATCCCCGACAGCCCGGTCCAGCACCTCGGCCAGGCTGGGCGAGGAGACCGCTACGGCCTCGCGCAGGACACGGTTTCTCGCCGCAGCCCGCAGAAAAGAGGTCAACTCGTCGTCGCCGGCGTCGTTGACGCTGACTCCGACGAGTACGGGGAGATCATTGCGCATCGGCAGCAGCGGGGTGCGCAGCAAACCGAAGTCAGCTGGCTGGTACACGGCTTCACCGGTCATGGTCAGGCCTTCCTGAGCGTGCAGAACGTCCGGCGGATCCGCAGATCAGTACAGGGCCCGCCCGTCGCGGGGACACATGCCGACTCGCCCGGCCCTGTGCGCACTTCCGCTCCGCGGATGTCAACTCGAAATACCCGGTCCTGCACCCCTCAGCGATACCGCCTCCCGCTGAGACCGTCTCGAAACACGCTACTGCCCGTCGCAACGGCAGAGGGCCCCCGCTCGAACTTGACTTTCCAAGAGCGAGGGGCCCTTGTGCACGTCATCGCTGAATTGAGTGATCAGATCTTCGTGCCGACGGTCGCCAGCATGCAGTTGTCCGGCGGCAGGCCACCGGCCAGCTTGTCGGCGTCCTCTTCAAGGATCTCGTCGACCTGAATGTCCTCAGGCTCGTTCGACTTGTCGTCAGACATTTCCATCTCCCGGTTGAATCAATGTGTTCCGCCTTGGAACTGCATGCATAGAGCCATACCTCCAGCCAGCGGGTCAACTCGACTCCCGCACCCTTTCGGTACTCGTATCGGTCCCATTTCGGCCCGGCGTCACCGCTCTTCGGTGTCATCCACTGCCCCCGCCGGCTACCTGCCTCGGCCCACAGGACGGCGCCGGCTCGTTCTCTCGGCGACCCGGCTTCCGGGCGAACTACACGGGTGCGGACGTCTGTCGGACCGATGGCTCGTCCCGCCCGTCGCCGCGCCGCAACGGTCCGGCTCCGTTGCGGCCGGACCGGCTGCGCCGAGCCGAACCGATCGCAACGGGTCGTGGCTGCCGGGTGTCTGTTGTCCAGGAGGGCACAGCCGGCGTCGGTTGGTCCTGGGCAGCCAGTGGCCCAGCGAGGGCGGCAACAGCGGGAGATGGGGGCCGAACACCCGGAACTGCTGGTCCACCGCCGCCGCAGCGGCCGCGGCCGCCGCCGTTCGACCGGCCCGGCCTCGAACAGCCACCCCTGATCATGCATATCTGGGCCATCTCGTACGAATGATCACGAGCCACACGCGCGTTGCCGCTCACGGGACCCACGCTCCTGGTCCTGCCGCGTACGGCGACTCCATCGCGACCCGACCTGAGCAATCCCCGTTAACCGGCACGTAATCGGATGTTCAACGGCAGCTGCAGGTCTGGATCTTGGTCGTCGGGTCACACAGTCGCTGCCACGGTGATGTTGTTCCAATGCCAGGGCAGGCAGAGGCGCGGTGTCGGTGGCGGCTGTGCCAGGCGGACCAGTGCAGGATGTGGTCGAGGTCGCGGCGGGGCATCGGGATGCCGGTGGCGCGGAGAACGGCCAGGAGTTCGCGCGGGCTGGCCGGGACGAGGTCGATCCCTGCGGCATCGCGTCAGGGTCGGCGGTGTGGGCGCGGGTGACGGTCAGGACCGCGGCGGCCATCAGGCTGATCAGGCTCCAGCGCATCCAGGAGTTCCAGCAGGTCACCTGGCCCTGGTCGAGGCCGGTGGTCCCCTTCGCGCTTTGGAAGTCCTCCTCGATCTTCCATCTGGCGCAGAGATGATCGCGACCTGCGCCATCGCGTCCCCGAACGCGGCCGTCCACTCCTGCTGGGCTATCGCGACTCCACGTCGTGCGTGTCTTCACAAACGATCGTGATCGCGGCGGCCATTCCCATGCCCGCACCACCCCTGACCTGCACAGACGCGCCAACGATCAAGACCTACATAAGGTTGCCGCGTCAATCACAGTGGTTGCGTGCAACCTGACGGTGTGTTCTAGTGATCAACGTCGCCGGATCGTGATCCAGACAGCGGAAACCGCCCGCGGCTACCTTCCGCACCAGCCCACGGAGACAGACTGCCGTGTCGGCACGAAGGGGCCGGTCGTCGCGTCGGTCACTGACTCAACACTCCAGGTTGGCCCACCATCGATCGCGCGAGGTGTAGTTGTATGTACCCCCTGGTCGCCGATCGGACATGCTCGGACAACGCAGCGAGCAAGCACTCGCGCAAGTGTCCGGAGGGGCGACTTCTAACCCTCTTCGCAGCACCCCGCGGTCTTTTATCCCAGCGTTGAGATCCACGCAACCGTCTACCCAGCACCGATGCATAAATTCGGTATAGTCCAGTAAATTCTGGGCTCACCGCTTGACGCCTGACAGTACTGTGGAATGACGTTGACCTGATAAAGCTGTCGATTGACATGGTTTTTGGGAGACGAGAGCAGTGGGGCGAGTCAATCTCCAGGAACGCCGACAGGAAATGGCTGAATGCCTGAAAGTGTTGGATTCCGCCGCGGCAGGCATGGGCGTAAGCGTGACCGTGCACGGGGGCGCGGGCGTCGGGAAAAGCGCTGTCTTGGACGCGCTGGTGAGCGAGGCTCGTGTACGCGGCATCACGGTGCTGCGGTTCCGCGGAAACTATGCGGAACATGACATTCCGCTCAATCTCGCCATCTGCCTGGCACAGCTCATCGCTGAGGAGCTGGACAACAGCGACCCGCTGAACCTCGATATCTCCGCGATACTACGAGAGCGGGACGCTCCAGAATCCTGGAACGACGACCTTCAGCGGCACATCTTCCGGAAGCTCCTGTCGGTTTTCGTCCGCTTGCTGGAGAACAGCGACTCCAAGCCGGTGCTGTTGGCGATCGACAACCTGCACTGGGCCGATGGCCCCTCACTGCGGTGGCTGACCGCGATCATCGAACGACAGCAGTCCTTGCATCTGGCGATCGTCGCCACCGTTTGCGAAGGTCTCAGCGGAACCGATGCAGACCTCTTCGACGACGTGGTGGCCGCCGCAGCAAGACAGATCAGGCTGAAGCCCCTCGGTCTTGCAGGTACGGCCGGCATGCTCGCGGATGCCCTGGGTCAAGACCCCTCCCCCGCCTTCACACAAGAGGCGCTGCGTATCTCTGGAGGCGTTCCCCTGCTTCTGGAGGCCCTGCTGCGCAGTACAGCCGAGTCACACATCCTTCCCGACAGCGACGGAGCGAGTCAGCTGAAGAGTCTGTCGGCTGATTCCCTTGCGCTGGCACTGCGTGTCCGGCTGCGCCGCATATCGCCCGAGGCAATGACCGTGTTCCGCATCGTGGCCGTGCTCGACGGTGACGCCACGGTCCAGACCGTCGCAGAACTCTCGGGCCTGGCTCCGGCGGAGATAGCCGAGGTCTGTCACGCCATGCACAAGATGGGCCTGCTCGTGGCGGACGGGACGAAAATCGCCGTCGGTCAGCCCCTGACGGCCAGCTCCGTTCTCCGCGACGCTCCCCCCACGGTGCTGCGCACCGTGCACGCCGAAGCGGCCCGACTCCTGCACGAGCTCGGTGGACCCAGTCATCGGGTCGCCACACATCTCCTCGTGGGAGACAGCGGGGTGAACGCACCGTGGGCGATGGAGGCCCTGCAGGCCGCTGCCCGCGCGTCGATCGCCGCACACGACGGCCCGGCGGCCGCCAGGTTCCTGCGGCGCGCCCTCGAAGAACCGTTTCCTCTCAACGACCGAGTGCCCCTCCTGATCGATTTGGCCCTGGCCACGTCCTTCGACGACCTGGACGAAGCCGCACATGTACTCCGCCAGGCGCTGAGGGTGGATCCGGAGGAGGTCGCCCGGCGGGTCTCGGCAGATCTCATGGCCCTTCTCTCCGTCGGTGAGTTCCGGGAGGAGGTGCAGCAGATCTACACGACGCTGGAGAGCCGCGAAGACATCCGCAATCCCAGCCTCGCCCTCCTGGATCACACGGCGCACGAGGAGCAGAGCGGGGAACAGCTGCCGGCACGGGCCCCGGGCAGTCGGCCGGAACTGAGTTGCTGGGCCTTGGCGTTCTCCCGGTCCGGCGACTCCAGACAAGCCGCCGTTGCCGCCGCTGCCCAGGTCGCACGGGGGGCGGCCCACTCGGTACCGCATTTGATCCGTCAGCTGTCCGCGGCGAATGTACTGCTCCTGGCCGGCGAGGTCAGTTCAGCGAAATGCATCTGCGACACTGTTGTCTCCCTGGCGCAGGAACGACGTTTCCAGCCGGTCCTGGCCCTGGGCCTGGCCTGCCGCTCCCAAGCGTCCCTCCGACTGGGTGAGCTGGACAACGCCGCCGAGGACGCACACAGCGCGGTGGCTCTGGCCCGTAAGTGCGGCTTCCGTGAGGAAACCTCGACGTTCGCGTTGATGGCCGCTCAACTGGTCCGCGTCCTGGTCGAAGCAGGAACGCTCGACGAGGCGTTCACCTTCCTTCGTGGTGCCCAGGCAAAGGTCCCGGAGCTGGGATCCCTTGGAAGCCTGGCACTGCTTCACGAACAGGGCCGCCTGCGCCTGGCGTCCGGTGACCTCCGTGGCGGCACGGGTGATCTGCTCTCGTGCGGACAGGCCCTGGTGTCTCGGGGAATCGTCAACCCGGCCGCATTTGCCTGGCGTTCGCACGCGGCCAGAGGCCTGGCTCAGCTGGGCGACCACGAAGAGGCCCGCCGGTTGACCGACGCGGAGCTCGAGCTGGCACGCACGTGGGGGGCGGCCGAGACGGTGGCTCAGGCGCTGCGGGTCAGAGCGCTTCTGGAAGACTCCGGCTCGGGGCTGCCGGTACTGGACGAGGCACTCACGCTGCTGCGGGGAACGGACGACCGCCTCAGTCTGGCCCGTGCGCTGTGCGAGCGCGGACAGCTGCTCTCCGGGCTCGACGCCGAATCCGCTCGACAGTCGTTCCGGGAGGCCTACGACCTTGCTGCGACGTTCGGCAGCAGTGGCCTCCTCGCCGAGATCCGGCGCGAACTGGTACTTGTGGGCGGACGACCGCCGCGCGCACGTCGCCAGGGAATCGACAGCCTGACCGAATCCGAACGGAAGGTGGCGCTGCTGGCGGCTCGAGGGCAGAAGAACCGCGAGATCGCCGCCGCCCTCTACGTGGGCAAACGGACGATTGAGATCCACCTCACCAACGCCTACCGCAAACTCGGCATCGGCGGACGGGATGAATTGCTCGCGCTCATGGCCGAGGACGGGCGCCCGGTGCGGCCCGCGGAACCGGGGCCTCCTGTCGGCCGCGCGGCGTCCGTCTCCGGCGTTGCGTGACAGGACGCCGGTTTACGACGTGGTGCGCGATTGAGGGCTGGGGGTGCCGGCCCGGCGGTTCGGCTGATGGGTGATCACCTCTCGGCGGCGCGGTCGGAGACCAGGTCGGCCACGGCCGTGTAGGTCTCCTCAAAGTATTCGCGTCGTCCGAGAAACCGCTGGAGGGCTCGCCACTGTTTGTGCTCGGCGTTGGCGTGTTCTACGCAGATCCGTTCCGAGGATTGCTGGTGACGCTCCGCGTCCCAGGTGGCGACCTCCTCCGGAGTCGCGTCCCTCTTCGGCTTGAGCGGCGGGGCCTGGACCTGGTTGGGGAACTCCTTGGCCAGGCCCCGGTACCCGGCGTCGACCTTGGCCTTAACCTCGGGAAACCGCTCGAACAGGTCGGCGATGCCCTCGGTCCGCAGCGCCGTCTGGTCGTGCATGCGGCCGGGGCGGAACGCCCCGGCCCACAGCGTGCGTCCCTCGCCGTCGGTGACGACGATCGCCTTCTTGGTGTTCATCTTCTTCTTGCCCCACGCGGTCGACGAACACCAGCTCGTGGTCCGGGCCCGCCCCCGGCGCGCGCATACGCTCGTGACCTCGATGTTCTCGCAGCCGACAGTCTGCCCCTGCACACCCTCGCCGAGGACAACCTCGCCGCGGCGAGTCCGGATCTGCTGCGCCGAAACCTTGGTCAGTTCGGGTGTGGTTGCTCTTGCGGTCCCGATAGCCGGCCCATGGGCGATAAGGCGGACCAGGGCAAGGGTCGAGGAAGCAATGCGGCAACAGCGTTGATCCAGTTCGGTCGCCCGTGAAAGTGCGGTACGTGACGTAATGCCCGCTCGGTCTTGGGGTTGGGTAAGGGGCCCTGGTCGGCGGGGTGGGTTGGTGGTCAGGTGCGGGGCTGAGTGAACAGGCCGGGTTCGGGTTCGGTGAGGATGCCCCCTGTGACCAGGCGTTTCAGCTTGCACCGGATGCCTTCGGTGTTCTTCGGGAGTGGCCGGCCTGGTCTCCGACCGCGCCGCCGAGAGGTGACACCCATCAGCCGAACCTCCAGGCCGGCACCCCAACCCTCAATCACGCACCACGTCGTTACCTGGCCGTACCGTCGCACCGGCATGACGATGGTGTTCCGCGGCGCGCTCGAACCCGGGAGAAGGAGCCCAACACCTCGACGGCGGAACCTTCGGCGTCAAGGCTGATCCTCGACTGCCGTCCTGCCACGCTTCGTCGTCCGCCGTGTTCGGCGACCGCCGCCGCCGTCGACTCGACACCCACCGCCGCGAGCACCTTGTCGGCCATCCCGCGCACCGGCGCATCGCCTGCGATCGAAGCGTGGAGAACGGCAGTGCCACGCGTCCCGTACGGAGGCCGGCGCCACCGGCCCCTGCGCCTGGCCGCCTCAGATGTCACAGCGTCTGACTACTCCATTGCGCGCCAAAAGCTCGACGAGGTTCGTCGCGGCGGTGGGACCCACCGACGGCGCTAGGTCCGACGCCCTCCAGGGCTCGTCCTCTTCCCGGTCCAGGAAGCTCAACAGGACCGAACTCGACGGCTGCCGGATGCTGAGCGTCTTCCGAGCCGTGCGCACCGCAAGACCCCCATCGGTGACCTCGGCGAGCTCCCGGAGGGCGCTTCTCACCGTGACGACTTCGGTGTCCGGGGTGAAGGGGGCGTCAAAGGCACCGAGCTGTCCCGTGTTCCTCTCCCACGCCGGCCGCTCGTCGGTGAGCAGCATCTCCTCTGCGAGACGGGACCAGTCGACCGCTGCTGCCGCGGCAGAGAAATCAGCCATGGCGGACGTCGCGACGCGCCCGAACTCTGCTGGGCTGTCGAAGATTCCCCAGCGGAGCTCGCGGCGCAGTTCCGCCACATCCTTCATCTGTTCGAGAAGCTTTTCCAGCACCCGCAACGGTGTGTAGGGATTGAAGCCCAGCGTCACATGGAGTGAGTGCGTGTCGGTGGAGCGTCCGCTGTGCACCCACCCCCGGGGTACCCAGAGGACGTCCCCAGGGTGAAGTGTCACTTCGAGCGCGGGCTTCGACTCCGCGATGCGATCCCGATCGGCCTTCGGCACGACCGCGTTGTAGGACTGGCCCTCCAGGGGATCCGCGAATGCCGGCTCGTACAGCCGCCACATCTTGCTTCCGGACGTTTGCACGATGAAGACCGAGTGCGTGTCGTGGTGAAGGGAGAAACCCTGGGAGTTCCCAGGCGTGAGATACGCGTTCGCCCAGACGTATACATCGGTCTCGAAGGTCAGGCGGCGACACAGGTCCCTCAGGGGAGGCCACGCCTGACTCAGGTGATTGAAGACGAGGGTGTCCCCCTGTTGAAATCGCTCGTATACGTGATGAATGTCGACCGGCGCTGACCCGTCGCGGCCTCTCGAGAACTCGTGCCTGGGTGTCAGGTTCCCGTCGTGCGCAATCTCAACGCGATCCGCCCTGATACCCCCGCATTCAAGGAGCTGTTCGACATTCTTCAAGGTCAGCAGTGAGGAGATCGGCTGACGCGGCATGCTCCACACGGCCGCATCCCGGGAGGGCTGGGCGCGGAAGGCTACCGGGTCGGGTGTGAGTCTGGCCAAAGCTATGAACTTTCGAGGCGCCACACGCATGACCTGTTCCCCTTCGCTGGTGTGCCATTTCCTTTTTCATTGCCCGGGGGCAGGACGACGAGTGGCAGTGCACTTCCCGAGCCATGGCGAACGCACGCCCGTCCCGTCGGTGGCGACGCCCTACTGTGCTCGCGCGTCGCCCGCCACGGACCTACCGAGAGCCTGCCCGTCACTCGTTCGATGCCGCGAGCGGTGAGCGGTTCGGTCCGTCCACGGCAACGAAGAGGGAGTCCATGGAGCAGACGGAGTTTTCGCCGAACATGTCCAGATACTTGAGGTCGAGCATGTAGGAATTCCGGCTCGACTCGATGAACGATCGGAGGTGCGCACGCTTCCGGTAACTGTCCTCGACCACAAGGTAGTCGCCGGGTGCGATTCCCGAGTCCAGATGGTCGAGAACCTGACTGATGTTCACGTGAGCGTCCTCGATCACGAGCCACGGGTGCTCGAATGCGCGCAGGTCCGCGGCGGGGATGACGCGGGATACTTCGCGTAGGTCCCCTTGCCGAAATTCGATGCGACTGTCGACAACATCGATCTGGTTCAGGTCGACCGATACGATACGTGGCCGCAGGCCGTGCGCATGGGCGACGTCGGCCATCCAGACCGCGCTCCCCCCTGCGCCGGAGCCCAGTTCGATGATCGTTCGCGGCTTCGATTCACCGATCAGCATGGCGTACATAACCATGTCATAAGCGGTTTTAAAAATCATGTGGCCCGCCCATGACGGGACGTGGGCGATGCCCTGGCTGCGCGTGAGGACGCTCATACCCAGCGCCGTGTACGTGCCGACGAGATCATCCGAGCGATTCAATCGCCGGCTCGGGTCCTCGAATCTCGGTTTTTCCACGAGTGAGACGTATTCCCTGATCTCACGCAGCGTGGCGGCTGTCCTGGCATTCTCGGGGATGAGGTAGGACCGCGCACTCTGGACGTCACCGATAAGCTGCATGATGCGATTGTCGTAGAACGACGGGACTCCGCCCTGCCGGTCTACCTTCGCACGGACGAAGCGCTTCGCCGCGTCGATCTCTTCACTCACTGCGTACCCCTTGAAATTTAGCCATGGCAGAGTCCCGGGAAGAGAGGACCTACTCCAGCCGGGTCGCCACCCGAGTGATGGCGTCGGTGGCCCCCTCGTTGAGCTTCTGACTGCGATGCGCCTCACGTGCGTGTCGGACGATGTCGTGCGGCTGAAGGGATTTCAGCCGCACGTGCGCCGCATGGAGCAGCTCGTGGCTCGAAGCCAGCAAACCGGCCTCGTCCAGCGGTCGAGCCGGCAGCCTGACCCCTTCGAAGAGCAGCTGGGTCGCGGCTCGTGCCAGTTCCCGGCCGCCTATCTCACGCACTGTCAGGGAAAGATGCACGGAGAGCCCCTGGGCTCCTACAGCGGAATGGCCGAACCCGCGGGGAATGTAGAGGACCTGCCCCGCCTTCAGCGTCGTGTCGAGCAGAGTGGTGCCCGGATCTCCGACGACAGGACCTGGCTTCCAGTTCTGGTCTGCGGGTCCACTTCTGACTGTCCACGCCTTGCTGCCCGCGATCTGCAGCAGAAGGACGTCGGCGTCGTCTCGGTGCAGGGTAAGGCCTTGGTTTCCCGGCGGTGTGATGAAGAAGAAGGCTTCGACCCGTCGGCCTGTCTCTTCGCCCAACCGTGCCACCAGCCGAGCGGTGGGACGGTGCCACTGCTCGGTGTTACGAAGGAGAAGGGTCGCTCCCTCTTCCAGTTGGCTGACCAGACTGCCGCCCTCGGCGAATCCTGGGTGCGCGGCGAAGGATACGTCGCGTGATTCCGTGTAGGACTCCGGCGGGATATCTCCGTCAGCTATGACCATTTCGACGTAGGGCGTCCTCAGCAGTCCCCCGGAAAGGGAGGCGTCCACGTCGGAGAGATTCATTGGGGTCGCAGGGTCGGTATCGAAAACCGCCGGCTCACGTCGCCAGTACGTCGACATGAACTGTTCCACGTCGCCCACCCAGTTCTGCAGTTCTTCGGCGGGCATGGAACGCTCCTTGTCCAGGGATATGGCTCGGTCAAACCGTGTACAGAAGGATGCACAAAGCCGTGGCGAGGGCATCTCGTCCGGGTCTGCGAGGGATTCAATCCGCGTGCTCGAAGGAACGTCAACACTGCGAGTACAGATTCGCGGTGCACTTTTCGGTCGCCCTAGCGGTGAGCCGGTGCGGCGACGGCGGCCGAACCAGCGATGTCGTGGTGGGTGATGCGGGCGAAGCACGCCGGACGGGGAGGCGGGTGCGGGCCTCCTGCCAGGCGTCGCGCGCCCACTTGGCCCATGCCACGACAGGACGGTCTCCAGCCCGCACCGTGCGGGGCCGCGGTGCACTGTCACCGGCGAGTGCCGGCGGTCGCGCGGGCGGACAGGGCCCACCGACCGCAGCGGATCGCCGTGCCGAACAGGACGGCCCGGTCGGCAACCGCTACCGGGCTCTCCAACCCGCCTCCCAGACGGCATGCACCACTCGATCAGCGAGATCATCCTGACACTCCGCCGGGAACCACCTGACGGGACTGCTCTCCAGGTCGATGTCGTTCGCCTCGCGGAACCAGAACTCTTCCCTGAGCGCCCGTGCGAAGTTGGCGAGATTCTCGAAGCCGAGCCCCAGCGCATATCGATGAAGATTCGACGGAACGGGAATCCGGGAGACTTTGAAATACCATTGCACGAGCCAGTCGTCGGGCTTCTCCCGGGAGAAACTGCTAGCAGGATCTGCCAGCCCTCTCTCCTGGAGAAGGTCTCGTTTGCCGACAACCCTCTTCTGGATCTCGTCCCACCGCGCACTCATCCGCAAGTGGCGCAGGATTTCCAGGTTGAGCGACTGGCCATGGGGCGTAAACTCGTTCCAGGCCACTTCCTCCCTCATCATGGATTCGAATTCCATGACGCTGAACGAGTTGTCCGCCAGCCACGCCGACCATTGCTCATCATCTTCCAGATGGTTCGCCTGCCGGAATCTACGGACGGCAATCAGGGCCTTTTCACGCACCTTCCCGCTTTTTTCTCGCCAGAGCGACCTGCCGATCACCCGCCTGCGCACGTGTATGTAATCGAAAGGCGAAAGCCTCAACTCGTTGAGGATTTTGTCTATCTCCATGAACCCGTCGTGCCCGGATGCCACGAGTCCCTTGTTGAGCGCCCGATCAAAAAAGTCGTTCCTGGCGAAGACGGCACGCGGTTCATGAACCAGTCCCGGTCGTACGTCTGCTGCCATGACCTGAAGCATTTCAAGAGCGTCTCGCTTCTTCTGGTCGACGAAATTCTCCTTGAAATACCCATCAAGGTATTCAAGTTCCGACTTTGAGACGACGCCTGACCGGCCCGCTGCTCTGAGGGCCGCCTTCAGGCTTCGCTGCGCGTAGAACTGGCCCTTGGTGATGCGTAGCAGAGTGTCGTGCGTTCGCTCGTCGATGCCTCCTTGTTCGAGGGCCTCCCTGAGGGTTGCCCGTATGTTCACCATGGCGTCAGACGTCGGAACAAAGTCTTGATCCCGCCCCGCGTGCGCGACAGTCACTTCGTCATCGTCCTCCAGCGAGCCGTCACGGTAGGCCTCGAATATCGATCCTACGCCTCGCATTCCGAACACGGAGAGCTCGGCCGCCCGCAAGGCACCCATACTGGCGCTTCCATAGACCGGGATCCCCTGGTTCAAAGCCCACAGTATTTCCTTGTGCCACACCGAGGGAACATCGTGGAAACGCCCGTCAATGATCCCGATCGCGCTGGGACCCTTGTGGCAGATGGCAGTCACCTGGCCTTGCTCAACAGGCGGAAGATAGACGACACCCATTCCTTGGGGCCGTTCACTTTCGTCAAGGGTGGGTCCCACAAACACATACGCCGGCATTTTCTATCCTGCCTCAGTCAGAGTAGGGCGTTTCTTCGACCTGGATCAGGGGAACAAGAGTTCCGGTACGATCACTTTCATCACCGGGATCCCCATGTCCGCTCTCGTCAGATCGACGAGCGCAATCTGTCCTATTCCTTCCTCGCGCAGAGCATCGAACAACTCGGCGGCATCGTCTTCGAACGAGGCGTGAGAATAAGTGGGGACATCCCGGAAGTCGCGCATCCCCTTCGAATCCTTCAGCAGCTTCCACCACGAAGTCAGGGTGAGTTTGTCCCGCCGGTACTCATAGTCCGGTCGGCTCATGTCGTCGCGCATTCCGGAGATCCCGGTGAGTCTGACTTGAGCTGCCTCCGTGAGGGCACGCGACAGCGCGACTTCCCGGCGCAGATGGGAACCCTGGCCGCTGTCCAGCGGGAGCGGCATGTACGCACCTGCCGGATCTTCTCCTATGAGACACTCGAAGGTCGGGATGCGTATGTTCGATGTGATATCCCATACGGCGACGCTCAAGTTGGCGTTCCGAAACCTCGCCAGTATTTCACGACAGTTGGGGTCGTCCACGGTCTCCAGGTTTATTCGGGATTCTGGCCTCGAGAGAAAGTTATGGTCGAGTTTTACCAGTGCATCCCGCTCGATCAGTTCGCACAGTGCATGCACGAGTGCCTCTGTGGGGTGATTTCCGGATGCCAGGCCGTTGGAGTTTATCCACGGGGGTAGCAGGTCCGGGCCGAACTGGTCGAATCCGTCCGAGCGGAAGTCCATGCGCACGAGGTCATACGGGACCCAGATCGGCGTGTCGTGTACCAGTTCACGGCCCTCCAGCCACAGGAACCGCCTCTCTTCACCGAGGCCGTCGATCTCCCGGAACCAGGAGTAGTAGCTCAGGTCCAGTACCGTACCTGTCTCCCGCATTTCTGCGACGGTCCCGAGCCGCAACGGAACGGTCAGCTGCTCCGCATGCCATCGTTCCAAGCTCTCCATGGCCGCGGACGCTTTGGCGGCTTCCAGGGTCAAGCCTTTCCCCTGATGAACGGCAAGAGAGCGGGAATTTGGACGCACCGTCATCACGACAGGGACATCGACTATGTCGAGTCCGGTGACATTAGCGATTCTCGTGAGACCCGCCTTCGCGAAGAATGGGCGAATCCGCTCCAGGGTCTCGGCTGGTGACACCAGGCGATCTGTACCGTTCCGATACCCCTTGATCGTGCCACTCTCGGACTCTCGGTCGAATGTGTATTCCATGTCAAACTCCACCGCGGTTACGTATGTGTAAAGTTGGCACGGCTGCGTCCGTGGAAAATCCATGCGCAGGTGCTGCCGCTTCAGCGTGCAGACAAAAATATCCCGGTCCAGTTCAAACCACGCCATCAAGATCGTCAATGCGGCGGATGGCTTGTTACGGTGTATCTTTCGGTCCGCTACTGAGCTTGACCGGTGATGTCGGGGCTGTTCGTCTGAAGGCGGCTCGCCGGTTTCGGTGGCTCGGCCCTCGTGAGGTACGCACAGGGCGGCGGGCCGCCCGACGCTGAGGGGACCGCGCGGAGACGGACGCGACTGTGCCGGCCACGGAAGGGTGTCGAGGGCGACGAAAAGAGCCCGGGGACCGCTTCGGCAGCGCGGGGAGGGTGCGGCTGGTGGACCGGTGCCGCCGGGGCCTGCTGTCGAGTGATACCTGGGGGAGCGCCGAGGGTGGCAGCGCAGACGGCCGGCGCTCCACGGCACCGGCCCCCGCCCTCCCCGCGTGCCGTCACGCGAACTGTCCGCGCGCGGTCACGCGAACTGTCCGGGCTGGTAGTCGCCCGCCGGCTGCTGCAGGATGACGTTCAGCCGGCTGAAGGCGTTGATGGCGGCGATCGTCGACACGATCGCGACGAGTTCCTCCTGGTCGAAGTGGATGGCGGCGTTCTCCAGACCTCGTCCGGCACACCGCCCGCCGCGTCGGCGATCCAAGTGCCCTGCTCGGCCAGTTACAGGGACGCGGTCGCGCTGGCACGAAGGGCCCGTCCCGGTGTCGAGGGAGGGCTCGAGCAGCTCGCGAGAACCTGGGCGTGCCCCTGCGCCCGGGGCGCTGGCCAGCCACCCAGGAGGCGTGGGTTGCGGCCCAGATGTTCCAGCGCTCGGTCGAGCGCGCTGCGGTCGCAGGCCGGTGGTCGACACTCGACCAACTGGAGGCGATCGCCGGGAAAGCGCCGACCGGTCGAGGAGAAGTACCTTCCGCCGTCCGGGGGCCGAAACAGGTGACCCGAGTGAATTGAGGATGAAACCGAAAACGGGTGCCCCTGGGCCGACGTGGTACCGATACGACTACCGAAAGGGTGCAGGAGTTGAGTTGACCGGCTGGCTGGAGGTGTGGCTTTATGAATGCAGTTCCGAATCGGAACGCCACTTATTGAACCAGGAGTGAAAAATGTCTACCGACAAGCCGATCGAGCCTGAGGACATTCAGGTCGACGAGATCCTCGAAGAGGACGCCGACAAGCTGGCCGGCGGCCTGCCGCCGGACAACTGCATGCTGGCCACCGTCGGCACGAAGATCTGATCGCTCGACCAGGCGATGATGCGCACAGGATTCCCCCGCTCCTAGAAAGCGAAAATCGAGTGGGGGGATCCTCTGCCAGCACGGCCGTGCCTGGACGAGCGCATTCGAGTGAGTGGTGAGATCGCGATGCCTGCCACGCACCGGGTTTTCTGAACAGAGGAATTAGGGACATGCGGCCCGCTGACAAGTCATGGTTCATAAGTTGCTACACCAGGCTTCTCACCCAGGCGTGGTCGAGTGACCAGTTCTCCCAGCGCCTTGCGGAAAATCCGCGTGAAGTGCTCGCAAAAATGGGGCTGGAAACCTCGCCGAATGCCGAGATTGAGATCGTTCGTTCTCGGGGTGTCGGCCCTGATCTGACGGAGCAGCTCTCCCTGTGGGCTGAGGGTTCCAGATCAGGTCGCTATGTTCTTTTCGTTCCCCACCTTCCCCAGATGGATTTGCGGGACCTGAATGAAGTGGAACTGGGTGACCTCGCGGGAGGCGAAGGCAGCTTCTGCTGCAGCCCCTGCTGCTGCCAGTCCTTGGATGAATGATGGCCATCAGACCTTCCGAGAAGCTCCGCCTCAAAGCACACCTGACCGCCACAGCCGTGGGGCAGGACTCCGTCATCGTGCTGAGCGAGGAACAGACCCATGTCGTCCAGGGGGTGGCCGATGCGGCTGTGGCTGAATACCTGGACGGGCGCTACTCGGCGGAGGAGATTCTGTCCGCGGTCTCCGGCAAGGTACCCCTTGTCGATATCTATCTCGCGCTGAGCCGCTTCCGTGAACGTGGCTATCTCACCGACAGTGACTCGGCCGGCATCGATGCGGGCATGTTGGCTTCCTGGGAAGCTCGCGGCCTGTCCGCCGAGGAGGCACGCCGCAGGCTCGGGGCGCGATCCGTCGTCCTGGTTCCCTTCGGCGACGTCTCCCACGCAATACTCCAGGCTGCCGAGGTCCTGAAGGCAGCCGGGGTCCGGACACTGGTCGGAGAGGTCGAGGGGAGCCTGGGCCGGGCGGACGACCTGGTGGTCGCCTTGACCGACGACTACCTGGACCCCGCACTGGGGACGCTGAACGCCCGGATGCTGGCCGAGCGCCAGCCTTGGCTGCTGGTGAAGCCCCAAGGGCTCGAAGTCTGGGTCGGCCCTCACCTGTGGCCCGGGCGTACAGGCTGCTGGCACTGCTTGCGACAGCGTCTCGAAGAGAACCGTCCCGTTGAGCGGTTCCTGCACTGGACCACGGGTACCTCCGATCCCCTGCGGTTGTCCCTCGCCGCGTCCAGCACCTCGGTCGGGCTCGCCGTGCAGTTCGCCGCCAACGCGCTGATCTCGGCGCTCCTTTCCGACACACTCGTCGCGGAGGGCTCACTGATCTCGGTGCACACGGTCACCCTGCAGACCGAGCGGCACATTCTGGTCCGACAGCCTCAGTGTGCCGCGTGCGGTGATCCGGTTGCCGCGAGACCGTCGGTGAGGATCGACCTGGTGTCCGACCCGACGCACCGGGATGCGGAGAACGGTTGGCGAGTGATGCCCGCGGAGGCGACGCTGAGGCGCCTCGACAAGCACACGGGCCGACTGCTCGGCGTCGTGACCGGCATACGGTCGTTGACCGGTGACGACGACCAGATGATCCGCAGTTACCAGATGACGCACGGTTTTGCGACTGCTCATACCTTGGACGACCTGCGCCGCAATGTTCGCGGCCGCAGCGGCGGCAAGGGGCGCACCGACGTCCAGGCACGGGTGAGCGGCATCTGCGAGGCTGTCGAACGCTACTCGGGCGTGTGGCGGGACGGCCTGCCGACCCTAGTCGCCGCCTACGACGCGCTCGGCCCGGACGCCGCGATCGAACTGAACCGGCTGACCCTGTTGTCGGAACGGCAGTTCGCTGAGCGCACACAGTGGAACGCCACCGCGGACGGGGCTCAGAAGGTTCCGGTGCGGCTGGAACCCGACAGGCCGATCAGCTGGTCAAGGGCCTGGTCGCTCACCCATGAGCGCGAGCGCCTGGTGCCGGCGGCTTACGCCTGGTACGGGCACCCCGAGCACAGGCAGGGTTTCGTCGTGCCCGACTCCAACGGCAACGCGGCCGGCAACACCCGTGAGGAGGCCATCCTCCAGGGATTCTGCGAGCTCGTGGAGCGGGACAGCGTGGCACTGTGGTGGTACAACCGTGCCCGGCGACCGGTGGTCGACCTGGACAGTTTCGAGTATCCCTACCTCCGTGAACTCCGCGGTGTCTACCGGCAGCGGGGTCGCGAAGTCTGGGTTCTGGACATCACCGCGGATCTGGGTATCCCCACCTTCGCGGCGGTGTCGCGGCGCATGGAAGGGCCGGCCGAGGACCTCCTGCTCGGGCTGGGTGCGCACCTGGACCCGCTGGTGGGCGTCGTACGCGCACTGACCGAACTGAACCAGATCCTCCCGTCCCTTCGAGCCCGCACTGCGAGCGAATCCACGCGTCTCCAGGCGAACGGTGGCGCGATGCGCAGGTCGTGGAGCACGGGAACGGTGCAGACCCATCCGTGGCTGCTGCCCCATCCCGGGATTCCCGCAACCCGGGCCGAGCACTTCCCGGACACGCACGCGATGGACCTGGCGTCCGCCATCAGGCACTGCGTCGCGGTCGCGGCACGGGCCGGTCTGGAAACCATCGTCCTGGATCAGACCCGGCCCGACATCGAACTCGCCGTGGTCAAGGTCATGGTGCCCGGGCTGAGGCATTTCTGGCGGCGGTTGGGAGCGGGTCGGCTCTACGACGTACCGGTCGAACTCGGCTGGATCGATCAGCCAGTGGCAGAACACGACATGAACCCCGTCAACTTCTCCTTCTGAAGGTCGCAGATGGTTACGGAACACTTCACCCTCCGCGGCGACACAAAAGCTGTCTTCGCGGAGGACGGTGAAGTCCGGCTCATCGGCCACCACGGGGTCGGCATCTCACTGGGAATCCTCACCCGCGGCCAGTCCGCGGCGATTCGGGCGCTCAGCGAAGCCGAGCTGGATCCGGCGGAACTGGTGGCGAGGACAACCGGTGTGGACGGACAGGCCGGACTGGCCCAGGCGTACACGCTTCTCAGGGCCCTGCGAGCGGGGAACTGGTTGCGCATCGGACTGGCGACGGGAAAGCGACGCCTGCTGACGCTGATACCCTGCGCGGCTCCCGGCACCGCCTCCGCAATGCGGCGGACGGCGTCTCTGACGGCATCCGGCGGCGGCCCGGCGGTACAGGGGCCGGAGGAACCCCGGTTGCTGCTCTCGCGTTTCGCGGTGTTGCGCCGCGTCGGCATTGAGTTGGTCCTCGAGTCGCCGCGGACAGGAGTGAGCGCCCATGTGGCGGACCCGGAGGTGGCCGCCGTGCTGGCGCGACTTGCCCGTCCGTTTCCCCGCGCCGATGCGACCACGGTCGCGCCCTGGGCGGCGGAGGTACTTGACATCCTGGTCACGTCAGGACTGGTCGTGGCCGAGAACTCCCCCGAGGAGACGGAGTTCCGGTATCTGCAGTGGGCCCCCCATGAACTGTGGTTCCACATGCGAAGCGGTTCTTCCGAAGGACCTGCGGAATCCGGCGGTGCCGGCGGTCGCCCCTGGGGCGGGACGCGTTGGGCGGAGGGGCGCTTCCCGGCGCCCGCCGCACGCGGTGACCGGGCACGCGGTCCCAGGAACCCCTTGCCGGTGCCGGATCTCGGGCTGCTGGCGGCCTCCGATCCGGCTTTCGCCGATGTCGTGGAGGCTCGTCGCTCCATCCGCGAGCACCATCACGAGCGGCCCATCACTCGGGAGGAGTTGGGCGAGTTCCTGTATCGCACAGCCCGTACCCGAACCGTCCGGCGGACGGGTGAGGTGGAGGTGCTGGACCGGCCTTACCCGTCGGGTGGTGCTCTGCACGAGTTGCAGATGTACGTGGTGACTGCCGGCGTCGCCGGAATCGAGCCGGGTCTGCATCGCTACGACGGGTGGGAGCACGCGTTGGAAGGTGTGGCACCTTACGGCACCGAGGTCCGGGCGATCGCGAGACGGGCGGCTGCTGCGGTGGGTACCGCGGATACTCCGCAGGTCGTCCTCGTCCTGACCGCCAGGTTCGGCCGAGTGATGTGGAAATACCAGTCCATGGCCTATGCCCTGGTGCTGAAGGACACGGGCGTTCTGATCGCTTCGATGTACCTGGCGGCCGCGGCGATGCGACTGGCGCCATGTGCCATGGGCAACCCCGAGGCAGACCTGTTCTGGCGGGCCACGGGGATCGACCCCCTGATCGAGTCGGCTGTCGGCGGTTTCACATTGGGCTCTGCCCGCCCCGGTTCCTACACACGTGACAGTAAAGAGGAATAGCTTCATGGAATTCCGGAAGCAAGCCCTGGCCAAGCTCCAGGCTCCTCGCCAAATGGATTATCCCGTCCAGTTGGCGCGCCCGCGTAACCTTGTCGCTCTGGCCGTGGTTGCGGCACTGATCGTCGTCGGCGCGATATGGACCGGTACCGGCTCCATCGGGCGGCGGATCAATGCCCTCGGCATCCTCACCCACGCCGAGGGCACGATCTATATGCAGAGCAACTACCAAGGCCAGATCACGGGCGTTTTCGGAGGAACGGGATCCACCTTCCTGCCCAATGCGCCCCTCTTCACGATTCAGGACGGCAACAAGCAGTACACCATCCGGTCGGCGACAGGCGGCCGGGTCATCAACATGTTCGCTCGGGTGGGCCAGGTCATCCCCCGGGGTACACAGCTCGCGGTCATAGAGCGCATCGAGAACCAGAGCGACCCCTTGGTGGCCATGGTCTACATCGCGCAGTCGTCCACCAGCCTGATCCACAAGGGAAGCCAGGTCGACATTTCAGTGCAGTCCGCACCGCCGAACCAGTACGGCGTACTGAGGGGCACGGTGCAGTCGATCGATCAATTCCCTGAGACCGAACAGCAGATAAGCAACTTCCTCGGCGATGTACAGCTCGCCCGGCGTTTCACGCGAGCCGGTGCGCCGATCGGAGTCATCGTGAAGCTGACACCGGGCCGGCACAACATCGGGTTCTCCTGGTCGACGGGGAGCGGTCCGCCTTTCACCATCGACTCCCGTAGCCTCGTCTCCGCGGCCATCCACCTCCCGCCCATCAAGCCGGTCGACTGGATGATGTCGTGACCATGCATCTCGCCGACAAGAATGGTCGCGGAGGAAAGAGGAAGTCCGACCAGAGCGCCGGGCGCCCCTTGAGGCCCAGTCGCGTCAAGACCCCCACAGTCCTGCAGATGGAAGCCGTGGAATGTGGAGCGGCAAGCCTTTCGATGATCTTGGGATATTTCAAGCGGGATGTTCCTCTCGAAGAGCTGAGAGTGGAGTGCGGCGTATCGCGGAACGGCTCGAAGGCCACGAACGTATTGAAAGCTGCCCAGCGATACGGACTGGTGGCCAAGGGAATCCGTGCCGAACCGGTCGCACTGGCCTCCCGGGTCGACATGCCGGTCATCCTGTTCTGGGAGTTCAACCACTTCCTGGTGCTGGAGGGCTTCAGCCGGCGGCGGGGCAAGAGGGTCGCCCACCTTAATGACCCCAGCCACGGCCGTCGTACCGTGAGCATGACCGAGTTCGACGAGAGCTACACCGGTGTGGCACTCACCATGCGACCGGGGCCGGACTTCCACCGTGGCGGCCGTCGTCCCGGCGTTCTGCCCGCTCTGCCGCAGCGGCTCCAGGGAAGCTGGCAGATGCTCGCGCTCGGCGTCTTCGCCAGTCTGCTCCTGACGCTGGTGGGTGTGGCGACGCCCAGCTTCACGCGCGCGTTCATCGACATCGTCCTTGTCGGCGGGGACAGTTCGGTCGAGCGGCCACTCTTCATTCTCATGTTCGTCACGGCTGTCGCCACGGCTGTTCTGACGGGGCTTCGACTGTCATTCCTGCTCAGGGTCCGCATCGTGAGCGCAACGCTCAACAGTGCACGTTTCCTGCGCCACCTGTTCAGGCTGCCCGTGGGCTTCTACACACAGCGCAGCCCGGCAGACGTGACCAACAGAATGCAGTCCAACGACACCGTCGCCGCGACCCTGGCGAACGACCTCTCCAACATCATCATCAATGTTCTGGTGATCGCCGCCTATGCGCTGCTGCTCTGGACGTACAGTCCTTTGCTGACCGCGATATGCATCAGTGTCTCGCTGCTGAACATCGTCGCCGTGCAGCTCACCGCCCGCGCACGAGCCACGGGAGTCGACCGGCTGGCGGCTGACCAAGCGGCGTTCCTCACCACGTCGTACGGCGGCCTCGAGGTCATCGAGACGATGAAGTCGACGGGAGCGGAGAACGAACACTTCCGCCGCTGGGCAGGCGATCACGCCAAACTGGTCAGCGGACAGCAAAAAGTAGGGACGCCGACCGCTCTGCTGGGTGCTGTCGCCCCGGTGCTCGCCGGCTTCAACAGCACGATCATCCTGTTCGTCGGAGGGCTCCTGGCCGTTTCGGGACACATATCGATCGGCCTGCTCGTCGCGTTCCAGTCCTTGCTCGCCGCGTTCACGAGCCCGCTCACCCAGCTCACCACGGTCGCCGGACGGCTCCAGGATTTCGGTGCGCAGGTGGTCCGGCTGCGGGACGTGGAGAACTTTCCCGTGGACGACATCAGCGACGTCGAACCCGATGAGATGAGTCTGCTGACCGGACGCCTTTCGTTCGATGACGTGTCCTTCGGCTACAGCCCCCTGGAACCACCACTGCTGCAGAACCTGTCGTTCTCGATCGGCCCGGGCGAGCAGATCGCCCTGGTCGGTGGTTCGGGTAGCGGCAAGTCGACGGTGACCAGACTGATATCGGGCACCCAGCGGCCGTGGAGCGGTGTCATCATGCTGGACGGAACCCCGAGGGAACGGATAAGCCGTCCGGTATTTGCCGCATCCGTGGCCTTCGTCGACCAGGACATCTTCCTCTTCGAGGGAACCGTCCGCGACAACCTCACCCTCTGGGACCGATCGGTGCCCGACGACGAAATCATCCGGGCGCTGAAGGACGCTGCCATCTACGACGTGATCTCCTCCCGACCAGGCGGAATCTACAGTTCGGTGGAGCAGGACGGGCGCAATTTCTCCGGCGGTCAGCGTCAGCGTCTCGAAATCGCCCGGGCGCTGGTTCGCGACCCGAGCCTCCTGGTTCTCGACGAGGCCACGAGCGCACTGGACTCCGAGACGGAAAGTCAGATCATCGACCATTTGCGGCGGCGTGGCTGCGCGACCGTCGTGGTCGCACACCGTCTGAGCACCATTCGCAGCAGCGACCAGATAGTCGTTCTGGAGCGTGGCCGGGCGGTGGAACGAGGAAGTCACTCGGAGCTCGTGGCGGCCGCCGGTCGCTACTCTCAGCTGATCGGGGAGCATTGATATGGAACCGATGAACTCGCCGATGATCGCCGAGGACCTCACGGGTTGGCAGTCGCTGGTGGACCTCGCCCTGCCCGTCGACTGCTCGGCGCGGCACATCTCGCTGCGCCGGAGGGACACGCTCTGGCTGGTGGCCGAGGGCGCCTTCGATCTGTTCGCCGTGGACGCGGACGGCACAGGCCAGTGGGTTCACATCGGACGGCTGATGCCTGGCGCCATCGTGATGGCGCCGACTGCCGGGCCGCGCCATACGCTGACTGTGCGCCCGTTGGAAGGCGGCCGGCTCTGTCGGCTGTCCATCAAGGACTGTGCGGCCCGGAGCCGTTCCGGGACCGCCGGTCACCGTGACGCGTACGGGTTGGCTCCCTGGGAGCAAGGCCTGTCCGACGCGATCGACAACGGCCTGAGGGTTTTGCTGGACTTCCTCCGTGAAGGTCTTCCTCCGCAGGATTTCGTCCCGCTCGTCGCGGGCACTCGACTCGAACTGACGGAAGGCCAGAACGCCCGGCCCACTCAGGGAGTCGTGTGGGTCGACGTCCTGGCGGGCGACGTCACGGCGAGCGGTCTGGGAGGCCTCCACGAGCACGGCGCGGGGGACTCGGTAACGCTGACCGAGCATGACTGGATCAACAGTGCGACACCGGCGAAGGTGCGGGCCCACTCGACCCGCGACCTGTGCGCGTCCGGTCAGCTGTGGCGCTACGTCGTGGAGTTCCAGAACCGGGCCCTGTATGTCGTCGACAGGGCGATCGAACGGAAGCGGCTGACTGCGGAATCGAGCATGTCGGCCAGCCGGGAAGCCACGAGGCTTGCGGCGGAGCGCGCCGATCGCGCTCTGGGCGGCGTGTTGCGGGTGGCCGACCAGGGTGACCGATGGCGCTCGCACCCCGACGAGGACCCCACCACGGCCGCCTGTCGTGCGGTGGCCGCTGCCATGGGTATCGAGGACTTCCGCACGAACGGTCCGCCGGTGCACACCATGGCGGGCCCGATCGAACAGGCTGCGCTCCGCGCACACCTGCGCACGCGCACGGTATCGCTGAAGGGCCACTGGTGGCGTAGCAACATCGGTCCATTTGTCGGGCACAGAACAAAGGACTTCAGTCCGATCGCCTTTGTGTGGGAGAGAGGCGGGTACTGCGCCAAGGACCCCGCCAGCCGCGAGTCGGTGCGGATCAACGAGAGGACCGCGTCCGAGTTCGAGAAGCGGGCCGTGATGTTCTACAAACCCCTGCCCGAGGGCGAGGTGAACAACTGGGCCCTGTTGCGCACGGGACTCCGCGGGGCGGCCGGCGACATCCGCGCTGTCGTGACAGGGGTGATCTTCGCCGTCACGTTGGGCGCGCTGGTCCCGGTCCTGTCCGGCACGGTGCTCGGCACGCTGGTACCCGAGGCGAGAACGGACCTGATCACCCAGGTCGGCGTGGCCCTCCTGTTGGCGGGCGTGGCGTCAGCCGCGTTCGGCGTGATGGAGAACATTGCACTCCTGCGCCTCGAGGGCCGATTCGGCGCCACGCTGCAGACCGCGGTCTGGGACAGGCTGCTTCGGCTGCCGGCGGGATTCTTCAAGAACTACACGACGGGTGAACTCGCCGGCGCGGCACTCGGAATCGGTGAGATCCGCACCGTCCTCATGGGTGTCACTTCGACCGCCTTGTACTCGAGTGCGGTCGTAGTGGTGAACTTCTTCGTACTGCTGTGGGCGAGCCCGACGTTCGCTCTCCTGGCTGCCGCGTTCGCTGCCGCCAACCTGGTCCTCTGCGCGGTGCTGGGTGCCAGGCAGATGAAGTGGCAGGTCCAATCGGTCCAACTCGGCCACAGGCTGACGCACAAGGTCTTCCAGAACCTGCGCGGACTGCCCAAACTGCGAGTAGCCGCGGCTGAGGAACGTGCCTACTCCGACTGGGCCGGGACCTTCACGCAGCAGAAGGAAATCCAGAAAAAGATCAGCCACTACCAGAACGCCACCGCCGTAATCAATTCGGCGTATTCCCCCCTCTGTCTTCTCGTGGTCTTCGTGATCGAGTCGACCAGCCCGGGCGGGGTGCTGCCGATACCCAAGTTCCTCACGTTCCTGGCGGCGCTCACCGTCATGCTCTCGTCGGTCACCCAGGTGACCACCACGGTGTCCTCGGCGATGTCCGTGGTTCCCATCTTCAGGAGGCTCAAGCCGATCCTGCGGCACCCCTTGGAGGTGTCGAGCGCGAGCAAGTCCCCTGGAGAACTGTCCGGAAACATCGAGGTCAACCACCTGACGTTCGGATACTCCAAGGACGCGCCGCCGGTACTCGACAACGTGTCGTTCCGTGTGGCATCCGGGGAGTTCCTTGCAGTCGTCGGCGCGAGCGGCGGAGGAAAGTCGACGCTCCTGCGCCTGCTGCTCGGGTTCGAGAAACCCGATGCCGGCACCGTGCTGTACGACGGACAGGATCTCTCCTCCCTGGACAGCGTGGCGGTGCGAAGCCAGTGCGGGGTGGTGTTGCAGCAGGCGAAGCAACTTAGCGGTTCGATCTTCCAGGCCATGACGGGGGCGATGAACTATTCGCTGGCGGACGCATGGGAGGCGGCCAAACTCGCTGGCCTGAGCGAGGACATCGCCGCGATGCCCATGGGCATGCACACCTACATCAGCGACGGCTCGACGCTTTCCGGTGGCCAACGCCAACGGCTGGCGATCGCCCATGCCTTGATCAGGCGCCCCCGCATCCTCTTCTTCGACGAGGCGACCAGCGCACTGGACAACCGCACCCAGAAGATCGTCACCGAAGCGACCCGGCAACTGAGGGCTACCCGGATCGTCATCGCGCACCGACTGTCCACGGTCATGGAGGCGGACAAGATCCTGGTTCTCGCCGGGGGGCGCGTGGCCCAGTACGGGTCGCCGGCCGGCCTGCTCGCCGACGAGGACGGCCTTTTCCACCAGCTTGTCAGACGTCAGATGCAGTAGGTGCTGTGGCACCGATCGGAGGGTTTGATGTTCAGCGGTACCAAGTCCGCGGGTGTCAGCGCGGCCGCGTGGTTGCTGGCAGCAGGGTGCCTGGCCGGCTGCGGGACAGTGCACGCGACCGCCGCGTCTCCCGCGCGCGCTTCCGCCACCGCATCCGGTGGGATCACGCAGGCCCAGGCTCTTGCAGCGGTCAAGGCGTATGAGCGGCAGAACAATCAAGTGAACAGGACGTTCGACTACCCAGGGATCGCGCGAGCAGAGACCGTCCCATTGAGAACGTCGAGCCAAGCGTGGATGCGGATCACCAAGGAACTGAAGCAGACGGTTCCGGCGATCTACAACTCGGACACCCAAGTCGTCGTCCCGAAGCAGTCCGGCTACCCTCGCTGGTTCCTTGCGATCACCCAGCGGGTCAGGGGCGGGGTGCCCGCTCCCTATCCGACGTACTCCATTTTCGTGAAGAGTGCCGAATCCGCGCCGTTCCAGGCTGCGTATGCTCTGACGCCGACCGGCCAGGAGAACGTTCCGGATCTCGCAAAGAGCGCAGACGGCACGGCGTCGATGGTCAATGACGGGGACGCGCTGGCAGTGCCGCCCGCAGGTCTCGGCCGAGCCGTCACAGACCACTATGTGAAGCAACTGTCCGGGAAGGACGGTTTCGAATTCAGCGATGCCTTGGATAATCAACTCGGTTCCGGATACAATATCGGTGTCAGCGTGCTGGGGCAGCGTGGTGTATCGCTGAGGAGGCTGCTGAACCGTTCCTTGCCGGAGTCCTACGCACTGCGTACTTCGGATGGTGGAGCCCTGGTCTTCAGTTCCGTGGAAGTCACCGACACGCTTCGCGCGGTCAAAAAGGGAAGCGTCGCCTCGCTACGTTCGGGAAGCAATGACGCCGCATTGATCGGGAAGCCCGGTGGGGTGAGCGCCAAGGGTTTCACCATTGAACGACTGGAAATGTTTTTGACCTACGACCCTGCCCGGTCCTCAGGTCAGAAGGCGAAGTTGATCGCCTACAGTGAGACCGGCGTATCTGCCCAGCGATGAATTGTCGGCTGGCTTCCGTACACATGATGGCAGACATAGAGGAGATCTGAGATGTCGGAAAGCAAGAACATCGAAGAAGCGGTCACGGGAAGTGACCTGGAGCTTGAAGAGGACCTCAACGAGGATGAGCTGGACCAGGTCGACGCCGGTGACGGAGGACAGTCCACCTACCCGCCGTATCTCTGAGCGAGGATAAACGTCAAGCTGAGCCGGCGAACGGGTCCGCCCGTCGTCGGGGGACTTGCCGACGAAGCCGCGCGGGCTTCCCACGGTGACCGAGCGATGGTCCGTCATGGACGACCGTGCCGGGCGAAGTGTCGACTTCGCCCGGCACGGTCGTTTTGGCCGGTGACCGCGACGCCGGCACCCTCACCGGTTTCACGGGCCGGGTTCGGGGCGAGACAGGCAGGTACGGGGGCGTGCGGGCAAGGCCCCGTAGCCGGGCAGCCAACCAGCTTGTCCACCTTGACCTTCCGGGGGCAGCAGAACGGGACCGCTGGTGGAAGCAGTAGGCCGACCAAGGTCTTCCTGCTCCACGAGAGGTCCCGTCGTCACGCCGGTGGGCCATCTCCGTGACCAGTGGATCCGTCAAGGAGCCCGCGTCGGTTCAGGGGCCGCGCCAGTGTTGTCCGGACGGGATCACCGCTCACTGTCCGTCGAACGCAGCAGCGGCTGGAGGAGAGCGCTGTGGCGCAGGTCATCCCAAGCGGCACTGCTGCTCGCGGGCATGTCCGCGGAGAGCGCTGCGCGAAGCAAGGCGATTTTCTCCGGCGACAGCATTAGGTCGACCTTCGGCGTGTCGGCAAGCTCCTGCAGCCAATTCAGGATCTGCTCCACCGGATCCACATCGTTATAGCGTTTGGCAATGAGATCGAGAATCGCGGCTCGATCCGGAACATTCAGGAGGAGCGCGAGGAAGAACCGGTGGTCCAGCTGCTTCACGCTCCGACGGAGGGCAGTGATTTTCTTCATCCGCTCCGTCTCGGCGAACGAACTCAACAGTTGATCAACTCGGGCCTCGCCGTGGCGCTCCACAGCATCTTTGATCAGCCTGTCCCAGTCAACAACCCGCCGGCGGTGCGGGTACAACAGCGCGAGCACCTTCTGTGTGGTCCACAGGTCGGCTCCCGCCAGCTGCAATTCGGCCGCCTCCTGCAGCATGTGCACATCGACGGTCATCAGCGAGGCGAGCATGCGTAGCTGCGTCCTGAGCGGTTCAGGCTTGTAGAACGCATCGAACGCCACACTGGGAGGGGTGTAGGCGTACTGCTGTACGTTGGCAGCCGTCGCGGTGCGGGCGATGAGGGTCACGCAAGGGCGATCCAGGTGGAACAGCGAGTGGATGAATCGTGATCCGGGATCGATGCGGCAGACCTGCCCGTGACTCAGCAGCTCGGACGAGCTCCACCTGACGTCGCCGAATTTCAACTTGTCACGCACACGGTCGGTTTCGGTAAAACTGAATTTGGTATGTATGCTTGATCCCTGACTAACCATGAAAGCACCGCCAAAACCGTGATCATGGATAGCGGTTGTGCCGTCCAGCCACACAAGCGCTTCGATCGCGAATCCGGCGTCGGATTCACTGTAGAGCGTGACGGGGGGCTCCCCGAAACTTGTTCCCATGTTAGGACCCGGCATGGGGTGAGGTCGTGTGGCGATCGACCATCGGGCGAGCGTCATCATGTCAAGGACTTCATGAAGTCCGCTCTGGGCCAGGACAGTGGCGGCAAGTTCAGGAAAGGCGTGATCGTCGTAGTCCTGGCTTCGCCAGGCGCGGCCCAGCGTCCTTCCGGTGTCCTTTATGAGCCCATCGACATCGCGAGTCATGGCTACCTTCCTGTGCTATCGGGCATGGCCGCCAGGCTTCGCCCGCATGTACCGATGCAGACAGCCGCCGAACGATGCCGTATACCCTGTGTCCAACCAGACTTCAGGCGCTGGTCTTGCGCGTTCCTGTTCCCTGGCCTTGCCGGTCTGCGTGGGCAGCGACTCAGGGCGCATTTCTGTCCGCTGAGCGGAGCCAACGCAGAACTGGACGTCATTTGGCACAGAAGTGGGTCCGGCGGAGGCTTATCGGAACGGCTTCATCTACGCACGCTCAAATCGTGGGCGTCAACGCCGTATCCGAACCTTGCGGTCGATATTTCGGTACGCGATTAACCTGCACCGGTACTACAGCCTCAGATCTTGTGACTGGTGATCGGTGCTGACCGTTGTCCGGTCATGCTGATGGATGTGAGTGCGGAGCAAGTCGGGGGTTGGGCGGAGGAACTTGGCTGCCCTGACAGGCGGGTTGGGGCATCTGTTTGCCCGGCCGGAGCCGCGGGACGTGTTCGCCGATCTCATCGAGGGGCTGCTGTCTGACCTGGGCCGAAAGAACGGCTGGACGATGGCAGGGCGGGCCGGTCACGCCACCCCGCACCGGATCCAGAAGTTCCTGGGCGAGGCGTCCTGGAACGCGGACGCACTGTTGGCCGAGGTGCAGGCGTACGTGGCAAGGGAGTTGGGGGATCCAGGCGCGACGCTGGTGCTGGACGACACCCAGGTGGTCAAGAAGGGTGACAAGTCCGTCGGGGTCGCCTTCCAGCACTGCGGGACGACCGGCGATGTCCGCAACTGCCAGGTCGTGGTGATGCTCACCTACGCCGCCGCAAGTGGCCACACCTTCTTCGACCGGCGCCTGTACCTGCCGCAGTCCTGGACGGGCGACCGTGAGCGGTCTCGGGCGGCCGGGGTGCCCGACGAGGTCGCCTTCACCACCAAGCCGCATCTGGGCATCGCCATCCTGCAGGCCGCGGTGGCCGGCTCTCTGCCGTTCTCCTGGGTGGCCGCCGAGGCGGACTACGGCAAGGACCCCGCCCTCAGGTCCTGGCTGCACGAGCAGGGGATCCGCTACGTGCTCGCGGTGCCGGTGACACTGCCGGTTCAGGGTCCGCCGGGCAAGCCGTACCTGCCAAAGGTCGCGGCGGCCGGTGACCTGCTGCACTACTCCACGGTGCGCTAGCAGTGGGAGCGCCGCAGCCAGGGCGAGGGCTCCAAGGGGCAACGCAGTGACGACTGGGCCTGGTTCGAGGTCACCCTGCCCGGACAGATGCAGGCCGACGGCTTCGCCCACCAGCTGCTGATCCGCCGCAGCACCGAGAAGAAGCAGTTGGCCGGCGGCCGCGTGGACTTCGACTACGCGTACTTCCTCGTCCATGCCCCCGCCGACGCCCCGGTCACCGAGGCTGTGTGCCGGGCCGGGGTGCGCTGGAAGATCGAGGAGAACAACGAGCTCGCCAAGCAGATCACCGGCCTCGGCCAGTACCAGGTCCGCCGCTGGACCTCCTGGCACCGGCACGTGACCTGCGCGATGCTCGCCCTGGCCTTCCTGACCGCCCAGCGCGCCCGCCACCCCGGCCCGGAAGCAGAACCCGCGGCCGAGCCCACCGGGCAGCCCACCGGCCCAGCCCCGGCAGACGTGGGAAAAGCGCAGGAGACGGCGGGAAGGAGCACCTTCCGCTGATCCGGCTGACCGTCCCGGCCCTCGCCTGTCTCCTGGCGGCCACCGCCCTGACCGCCCACCACAGCGACGCCCACCACCTCCAGCAGCATCACTGGCGAGCCCTGCACCAGAACCGGACCACCGTCAGCCACTACAACCGGCGCTGCGACCCCCTGCCCACCCGCCTCCGCCCCTGGCGACAACCCGAGCAGAACCGATCACAACCTCAAGATCTGAGGCTGTAGTACACGGCAGGGCCGTTCGCACCAGCGCCATCACAACTCGGGATGATCGCTTTCATGCCCGCATTCTTGCTCGTCCGGCGGGCCCAGGGTCAGCCCTTCCTTGTGGACTTCCCACGGGAACTCCGCGCCACGCAGGTAAGCGCGCGCACCGCGCGTCCGACATCGGCCAGAGCGCCAAGGGGTGCGTGCTGGTCGAATCACACCTTCTCGGCCACCACTCGCGGATGCTCCACAGTAAGCATCTCGATGTCTTCCAAGTCGGAGGTCAGAATCGTCACCCGGCCCGGATGAGCCAAGGCCGTCGCGCAGAGCATGGCGTCTATGGCGTACTTGTGGCCATGGACGCCCGCAGCCCGAAGGAGAGCCGCTGCAGACTGGGCAATCGCTTGAGTGACCGGCTCGACGCGCAGGCAGGACAGAGTCCACCTCAGGGCAGCGTCGTTGATCCTCGGGTGGGTAACCTCGACCAGCACCGCAGCCGACGTGATCACCGGGAGGTCCGCCTCGCGGCCGGCCGTCAGCCACTCGTGGACGTCTCGGTCTCGTTGGACGGCCTTCGCCAAACCCTCACTGTCCAGGATCAGGGCACCACTCACGCGGCAGCCTCGGCCCCGGGCTGGGATCCGGTGAGCTTGGCTCGTTTGGCCGCCACGGCCTCCGGATCGGCCGGGCCGTGGACCTTGTCAAAGTCCGCAATCAGCTCGTCCAGGTTGTCACGCTCGATCTGGCGCTGCGCGGCCCGCTCCAGATACGCGGAGACTCCACGCCTACCCACCCGCTCGCGGATGGCCTGCAGCGTGCCGGCGGTCAGGGACACAGAGATACCGCTACTGGGGCCGTCTCCTGGGAGGAAGTCAGCATCGTCAACCATGGGGCCAGTTTGGCATTCGAAATAGCATAGGGCTAGCCGGTTGTGGATCCACATCCAAAAGCGTCGGCCCGGCGGCCTCCGTGGACGCGGCCCGGCCGACGTGATGGGGCTTCAGAACGTGCGTCATGTGAGCGTCAACAGTCGGAGGAATCGCTCTGATGCTGCTGGCGAAGGGATCGTCGTCCCCTGCTGAAACCGCAGGTCAGGCTGTTTCCGGCAGACAGCGTCACCCTTCACACGTTGCACTTCGGGAAACAGGTCGAGCACCGCCGACCACATCTGGAAAACCCAAGAAAGTCGCAGGTCAGAGCCCCTTTGCAGCAGGCTCCAAAATCGCCACGCACTCCACGTGCGACGTCATCGGAACACAGTGCGCACGCGCAAAACCGCAGGTCAGGAACCCTTCCCGACCGGCTCAAGAATCGCCACGCACTCCACGTGCGAGGTCATCGGAAACAGATCGAACGCCCGCAGTGTCCGCACCCGGTAACCCCCGTCCCTGAAGTACGCCAGGTCCCGGGCCAGTGCGGCCGGGTCGCAGGCGACGTACGCGATGCGGCGGGCGCCCAGCGACGACAGGTGGTCCACCGTCTTGCGGCCCGCGCCCGCGCGGGGCGGGTCGAGGACGATGAGGTCGACCTCGGTGATGCCGGTGCGCGGGAGGACCGACTCGACCTTGCCCTGCTCGACGCGGACACGCGGGAAGTCCGCCAGGTTGTGGCGGGCGTCCTCAACCGCTCGCTTGCCTGACTCGATGCCCAGCACCGCGCCCTTCTCTCCGAGGCGGTCGGCGAGGGCGCCGGCGAACAGGCCGACACCGCAGTAGAGGTCCAGCGCCATCTCGCCCTTGCGCGGCAGCAGGCCCTGCATCACCGCCGTCACCAGGGTGTCCGCCGCCTTCGGGTGGACCTGCCAGAAGCCGCCGTTGCCCACGCGGTGGGTGCGGCCGTCGGCGCGCTCGCGGACGAAGGCGCGGCCGTGGACGCGGTGGATGCCGCCGTCGTTCTCGTCCACCCGCAGGACCGAGACCGGCCTGTCGAGTTCTACGAGGGGCAGGCGGGCGCCGGGGCGGGGCTCCAGGATCACCATGCGGTCCTGGGAACCGGTCGCGGCGATCGCCTCCACGGCCACCATGCCGGACCAGTCGCGCTCCTCGATGCCGAGTTCGCTGACGCCCGGCGCCGCGATCATGCAGTGGTCGATCGGCTCCACCTCGTGCGAGCGGTGCCGGCGCAGTCCCGCGTTGCCGTCGGCGTCGACCGCGTACTGCACACGCGTGCGCCACTGCGGCACCTCGCCCGCCGGCAGCTTGTCGCCCTCGGCGGGCATCACCGTGCCGTCCCAGCCCGCCTCCTCCGGCGTCAGGCCGGCCAGCCGCCGCAGCTGCTCGGCGATCACCTCGCCCTTGAGCCGGCGCTGGGCGCCCGGCTTGGCGTGCTGCCAGTCGCAGCCGCCGCAGCGGCCGGGGCCGGCGTAGGGGCAGGGGGCCTCGACGCGGTCCTTGGAGGCGTCCACGATGTCGACCGCGTCGGCGCGCAGGAAGCGGGCCCCCTCCTCGCCCTCGGTCACCCGGGCCACGACCCGCTCGCCGGGCAGCGCGTGCCGGACGAACAGCACCTGGCCCTCTGCGGTCCTGGCGATGCAGTGCCCGCCGTGCGCGACCGGGCCCACCTCGACCTCGTACTCCGTCCCCACCAGCGATTTCTTCGGTTCTGCCTGCATGGTGGGGGGGACTCCAGATCAGAGAGAGGGGGGAAGGGCCGCTCGTGGGCCGACGACAGCCCACCAGTCTACGTCCTTCCCCGGGCCTCCTGATCCGCTCAGTTCCTTCCGCTGGGCTCCTTCGGCCGGTGCTCGGCCGGCCCGCGTCGTACCGCGCCCGGTGCGTTCCACTCCTGCCGCTTGCGGGCCCGGTTCCTCGCCACCTCCGAGGACGCCAGCTGGTAGGGCACCGAGGTCACCATCACACCCGGCGTGAACAGCAGCCGGCCCTTGAGGCGCAGGGCGCTCTGGTTGTGCAGCAGATGCTCGTACCAGTGGCCGACGACGTACTCCGGGATGATCACGGAGACCGCGTCCCGCGGAGACTGGGCGCGCAGGCCCTTGACGTACTCGATGATCGGCCGGGTGATCTCGCGGTAGGGCGAGTCGAGGACCTTCAGCGGTACGTCTATCCCGCGCCGCTCCCACTCCTCGCGCAGCGCCTTCGTCTCGGCCGGGTCGACGTTGACGGTGAGCGCCTCCAGGGTGTCCGAGCGCATCAGCTTGGCGTAGGCGAGGGCGCGCAGGGTGGGGCGGTGGATCTTGGAGATCAGGACGACCGAGTGGACTCGGGAGGGGCGGACCAGGTCGTCGTCGGGCTCCTCGGGGGCGGAGATCTCCTCGGAGACCCGGTCGTAGTGCTTACGGATCGCGGTCATCGTCGCGTAGAAGATGCACATGCCGAGGAGCGCCACCCAGGCGCCGTGCGTGAACTTCGTGACCAGGACGACCACCAGCACCAGGCCGGTGAAGAAGGCGCCGAAGGTGTTGATCGCACGGGAGCGGATCATGTGGCTGCGCTTGGCGGGATCCTTCTCGGTCGCCAGGTGGCGGTTCCAGTGCCGGACCATGCCGGTCTGGCTGAGCGTGAAGGACACGAAGACGCCGACGATGTACAGCTGGATGAGGCGCGTCGAGTCGGCGCCGTAGATCACCGTCAGCAGCGCGGCGGCACCGGCGAGCAGCACGATGCCGTTGGAGAAGGCGAGGCGGTCGCCGCGGGTGTGCAGCTGGCGCGGCAGGTAGCGGTCCTGGGCGAGGATCGAGCCGAGCAGGGGGAAGCCGTTGTACGCGGTGTTCGCGGCCAGGAAGAGGACCAGGGCGGTGGCGGCGGCGAGCACCACGAACAGGAAGCTGCCCTTGCCGAACACGGCCTCGGCGACCTGGGAGATCACCGGGTTCTGGACATACCCCGAGCCGACCCCGACACCGTTGTGGATCAGGTCCGTGGCCGGGTTCTCCGCCATGCGGACCTTGGTGACCATGGCCAGCGCGATGATGCCGCAGAACATGGTGACCGCCAGCAGGCCCATCATGGCCAGCGTGGTCGCCGCGTTCTTCGACTTCGGCTTGCGGAAGGCGGGGACGCCGTTGGAGATGGCCTCGACACCGGTGAGTGCGGCACAGCCGGAGGAGAAGGCGCGGAGGAGAAGGAAGACCAGGGCGAAGCCGGCCAGGCCCTGGTGTTCGGCCCTGATGTGGTAGTCGGCGGTCGGGGCCCGCATCGTGTCCCCGAAGACGAGGCCCCGGAAAGCGCCCCACATGATCATGATGAAGACGCCGCCGACGAACACGTACGTCGGGATCGCGAAGAGCTTGCCGGACTCCTTCACGCCTCGCAGGTTCATCAGGGTCAGCAGCACGATCACGGTGACCGCGCAGAGGACCTTGTGCTGGACGACGAAGGGGACCGCCGAGCCGAGGTTCTCGATGCCGGACGCGATGGAGACGGCGACGGTCAGGACGTAGTCGACGAGCAGCGCGCTCGCGACGGTCAGGCCGGCCTTGTCCCCGAGGTTGGTGGTGGCGACCTCGTAGTCGCCGCCGCCGCTCGGGTAGGCATGGACGTTCTGCCGGTAGGAGGCGACCACGGTGAACATCAGCACGACGACCGCGACCGCGATCCAGGGGCTGAAGTGGTACGCCGACACGCCCGCGATGGACAGGACCAGCAGAACCTCCCCCGGCGCGTAGGCGACGGAGGACAGCGGGTCGGAGGCGAAGACGGGGAGTGCGATGCGCTTCGGCAGGAGCGTTTCGCCCAGCCGGTCACTGCGCAGTGCGCGCCCGATCAGGATCCGTTTGGGCACGTCGGTCAGTTTGGACACGAGAAAGGATCGTAGGCCTTCACCTGGCAGGGCTCCAGCCGCGGGGCGTGATCTGCCTCCCGAGTGAAAAAGGTGACGGCTGGAACTGCGGATTCCGCAGCTTACGCCCGATCCGTGCCTAGATGGCAGACCCCGCCTGTCATCGCACTTCGGAGGTCTCATGCCTGCGACCGCAGAGCTGATCGGTGCCGCGGTGACCCTCGTCGGCCTCGGAATCCTCACTGCCTGGAGCGTGCGCAGCATCACTCGGCGGTGAGCGTGGCACAGGGGTGCCCGGCCGGGACGGTGCGTGTGTAGCTTTGACGTCGGTCTGAGACCCTGATGGGGCTGAGCACTAACTTTTGGACACCGGAAGGACGGTCGTGCACATCGTCATCATGGGCTGCGGCAGAGTGGGTTCCGCTCTCGCCCAGACCCTGGAGCAACAGGGGCACACGGTCGCCGTGATCGACCAGGACCCCACCGCCTTCCGCAGGCTGGGCCCGGGATTCGGCGGTCGTCGGGTCACCGGGGTCGGCTTCGACCAGGACACCCTGCGCGAAGCGGGCATCGAGGAGGCCGGCGCCTTCGCCGCCGTCTCCAGCGGTGACAACTCGAACATCATCTCGGCCCGGGTGGCCCGCGAGATGTTCGGCGTGGAGAACGTCGCGGCCCGTATCTACGACCCGCGCCGGGCCGAGGTCTATCAGCGCCTCGGCATCCCGACCGTCGCCACGGTCCGCTGGACCGCCGACCAGATGCTGCGCCGGCTGCTGCCCTCGGGTGCGGAGCCGCTGTGGCGCGACCCCACCGGCGGGGTCCAGCTCGCCGAGGTGCACGCCTCTCCGAAGTGGGTCGGCCACAAGATCAGCAAGTTGCAGGAGGAGACCGGCGTCCGGGTCGCGTTCCTGACCCGGCTCGGTGAGGTGATGCTGCCCACCTCGCAGACGGTGTTGCAGGAGGGCGACCTCGTGCATGTGATGATGCGGACGGACGACGTCGACAAGGTCGAGGCCGCCTTCGCCGGGGGTCCGGAAGAGGAGGCGGGTCACTGATGAGGGTCGCCATTGCCGGAGCCGGCGCCGTCGGCCGCTCGATCGCGGGCGAGCTGCTGGAGAACGGCCACGAGGTCCTGTTGATCGACAAGGCCCCGACCGCCATCTCGGTGGAGCGGGTCCCGCAGGCGGAGTGGCTGCTCGCCGACGCCTGTGAGATCACCTCTCTGGACGAGGCGGCGCTGCAGCGCTGCAACGTCGTGATCGCCGCGACGGGCGACGACAAGGTGAACCTGGTCGTCTCGCTCCTCGCCAAGACGGAGTACGGCGTTCCGCGCGTCGTCGCCCGGGTCAACAACCCCAAGAACGAGTGGCTGTTCAACGAGGCCTGGGGCGTGGACGTCGCCGTCTCGACGCCCCGTCTGATGTCCGCCCTGGTCGAGGAGGCGGTGAGCGTCGGCGACCTGGTCCGGCTGCTCCGCTTCAGCCACGGCGACGCGAACCTGGTGGAGCTGACTCTGCCTGAGGAGTCGGCCCTGGCCGGCACCCAGGTCGGCGACGTGGCGTGGCCCGAGGACACCTCCCTGGTCACGATCATCCGCGGAACCCGGGTTCTCACCCCCTCCGGCGAGGACTCCCTGGAGGCGGGCGACGAACTCCTCTTCGTCGCGGCCCAGGCCCGCGAGGAACAGCTGGAGGACCTGCTGTCGGTACGGCGGGAAGACGTCTGACACAGGTACGGGAGAAGGGCGCCCTCCGCTGCGGAGGGCGCCCTTCTCCCGTACCTGCCTACTTGCGGTGGCGTCCGCCGGAGGGCTCGCCGCTCTCCGCGGCCAGCGCGGCCTTGCGCTCCTCCTCGGCCTTCTCCTCCGCCTCCATCTCGGCGAAGACATCGATCGGCGCCGGCGCCTTCGCCAGGAAGACCCAGGTGAGCCAGACGGCGAGCAGGAACGGCGGGATCTTCAACGCGACCAGCACCCAGCCGAGCTGGGCCGTGTTCGCCCACCAGTACAGCGGGAAGAGGATCGCGCACTTGGCGAGCAGGATCAGGCCCCAGGCCCAGCTGGCCTTGGCGTACGCCTTCTTGCGGCCGGGGTTGCGGGTGCGCCAGGAGAGGTTCTCCTTGAAGACCGGGCCGAGGATCAGGCCGATCAGCGGCACCCCGCACAGCGTGGTGATGATGTACGCCAGCGCCAGGCCCAGCGTGTAGAGCATGCCGGGGAGGTAGAAGTCCTTGGCGTTGCCCGTGAACATCGCGAACACGACACCGAAGGCGACGCCGAAGACACCGCTGAAGGCGTGCTTGACGGTGTCCTTCATGGCGAGGCGGACCACGACCAGCACCACGGCGACCGCGAGGGCGGCGATCGCCGACCAGTGCAGGTTCTTGTTGATGGTGAAGATCGTGACGAACAACAGGCCGGGCAGCACCGTCTCGACCATGCCGCGCACGCCGCCGAAGGCCTCGAACAGCGCGGCCTCGGTCACCGCCCGCGCATCGTCCTCCGCCTGAGTGTCTTCGGTCGGCTTGTCGAGCGACGTCACCGGCTACTCCCTACCGAGGGGTCTCAGTTCGTACTTGGGGTTGAACAGCACCCGGCGGCCCCGGCTCAGCGAGACCCGGCCCGATGCGATCAGCCTGCGCCCCGGTTCTATGCCCACGATGGAGCGCCTGCCGAGCCACACCACGTCCAGCGCGGCGGAGCCGTCGAACAGCTCGGCCTCCAGGGCCGGGACTCCGGCGCGCGGTCGCAGGGTGACCGTGCGCAAGGTACCAGTAACGGTGACGATCTGCCGGTCCTGGCAGTCGCCGATCCGGATACAGCCCGTCGTGTCGGCGTCCTCACGCAGCTCCTCGGACTCCAGGTCCTCCTGCGACGAGGACAGCCGGCCCAGCATGCGCCGGAACCGGCCGGCCGGCTTTTCGGAACGAGGAACAGCACTCATGTCTGAAGCGTACCGGGGTCCACAGACACCGCCGTAGTCCAGCTCACTTCGCCGTAGTCCAGCTGACTTCACCGTCGTCCGGTTCACTTCGCCGTGGTCCGGTTCACTTCGCCGTGGTCCGGTTCACTTCTCGAACCGGTACCCCATGCCCGGCTCCGTGATGAAGTGCTTGGGATGCGAGGGGTCCGCTTCCAGCTTGCGGCGCAGCTGTGCCATGTACACGCGAAGATAGTTGGTCTCCGTCCCGTACGACGGCCCCCACACCTCCTGCAACAGCTGCTTCTGGCTGACCAGCCGGCCGGTGTTGCGGACCAGCACCTCCAGCAGATGCCACTCGGTGGGGGTCAGCCGGACGTCCTTGCCGGCCCGGTTGACCTTCTTCGCGGCCAGGTCGACGGTGAACCCCTCGGTCTCCACCAGCACGTCGTCCTCGTCGCCTCCGGCGACCGGCTCGGCACGGCGGACGGCGGCCCGCAGCCGGGCCAGCAGCTCGTCCATGCCGAAGGGCTTGGTGACGTAGTCGTCGGCGCCCGCGTCGAGCGCCTCGACCTTCTCGTCGGAGGTGTGGCGGGCGGACAGCACCAGGATCGGCACCCGGGTCCAGCCGCGCAGCCCCTTGATCACCTCGACGCCGTCCATGTCGGGCAGGCCGAGGTCGAGGACGACCACGTCGGGGTGGCGGGAGGCGGCCAGTTCGAGGGCGGTACGGCCGTCGGGGGCCGCGTCGACCTCGTACTTGCGCGCCTTGAGGTTGATCACGAGGGCGCGCACGATCTGCGGCTCGTCGTCGACCACGAGCACACGGGTCATGAGGCCTGCCTTTCCGGTTCTGCCGCGGTCTGCGCCACGGGTTCTGCTGCTGCGGTGACCGATCCTGCCGCGCGGAGACTGAGGACCATGGTGAGGCCGCCGCCGGGCGTGTCCTCGGCGTTGAGGGTGCCGCCCATCGCCTCGGCGAAGCCCCGGGCGACCGCGAGCCCCAGTCCGACCCCGGCGCCACGCGGAGCGTCACCGTAGCGCTGGAAAGGCTCGAACACGCGTTCTTTGGCATCGTCGGGCACACCGGGCCCGCGGTCCACGATCCGCAGCTCCACGCGGTCCGCGATGGCGCTGGCCGAGACGACGACGACACTGTCGGGCCGGTCGGCCGGGCTGTACTTGACGGCGTTCTCGACCAGGTTGGCCACCGACCGCTCCAGGAGCCCGGCGTCGGCCTCGACCATGGGCAGTGTCTCGGGGACGTCAAGGTCCACGCTGCCGTCCGGTACCCCCACCAGCGCCATCGGGACCACCTCGTCGAGGTCGATCTCACGGACGATGGGGGTGACGGTGCCGGTCTGCAGGCGGGACATGTCGAGCAGGTTGCCGACGAGGTGGTCGAGCCGGTCGGCGCCCTCCTCGATGCCTTCCAGCAGCTCCGCCCGGTCCTCCTCGGACCACGCCACGTCGTCCGAGCGCAGCGACGACACCGCCGCCTTGATCCCGGCGAGCGGGGTGCGCAGATCATGGCTGACGGCGGCCAGCAGGGCCGTACGGATGCGGTTGCCCTCGGCGAGCGCGCGGGCCTGCTCGGCCTCCTCCTGAAGCCGCCTGCGGTCCAGTACGACGGCTGCCTGGGCGGCGAAGGCGGCGAGCACCCGGCGGTTCTCGGCGGGCAGCACCCGGCCGGTCAGGGCGAGGGCCATGTGGTCGCCTATGGGCATGTCGACGTCGGCGTCCTCCGGCCGCTCCAGGGCGGGCCCGAAACCGGCCCGGCCCGCACAGCTCCACGGCTCGACATCGCTCGCCCGCTCGAGGAGGGCGGCGGACTCCATGCCGAAGGTCTCCCGCACCCGCTCAAGGAGCGCATCCAGGCTGGTCTCCCCTCTCAGCACGTTGCCGGCGAGGAAGGAGAGGATCTCGGACTCGGCGCGCAGCCGGGCGGCCTGGTGAGTGCGCCGGGCCGCGAGGTCCACGACCGAGGCGACGGACAGCGCGACCCCGAAGAAGATCACGATGGCCACGATGTTCTTCGGATCGGCGATGGTCAGCCGGTGCAGGGGCGGGGTGTAGAAGTAGTTCAGCAGCAGGGACCCGAAGGCCGCCGAGGCCAGCGCCGGGAAGAGCCCGCCGAGCAGCGCGGCCGCGACCGTGAGGGTCAGGAAGAGCAGCATGTCGTTGGCGAGGCCGAGGTCGACGGTGTTCAGCAGCACCGCCATGACGGCCGGGCCGGCCAGGCCGGCCAGCCAGCCCGCGATGATCCGGCCCCGCCCGAGCCGCGCGCCCCGGGCCACCGGCAGCCCGCGCCCCTTGGCGACCTCCTCGTGGGTGACGATGTGGACGTCCAGGTCGGGTCCCGACTCGCGGGCGACCGTGGCGCCGACGCCGGGCCCGAGGACGTACTGCCAGGCCTTGCGGCGAGAGGAGCCGAGCACGATCTGGGTGGCGTTGACGCCGCGCGCGAAGTCGAGCAGGGCGGCCGGGATGTCCTCGCCGACGACCTGGTGGAAGGTGCCGCCGAGGTCCTCGACCAGGGTGCGCTGGACGGCGAGTTCCTTCGGGGAGGCCGAGGTCAGACCGTCGCTGCGGGATATGTAGACGGCGAGCACCTCGCCCCCGGCGCCCTTCTCGGCGAGCCGTGCGGCCCGCCGGATGAGCGTGCGCCCCTCGGGACCGCCGGTGAGCCCGACGACGATGCGCTCCCGCGAGCCCCATATCGCCGAGACCCGGTGCTCGCTGCGGTACTGCTTCAGGTACTCGTCGACCCGGTCGGCCACCCACAGCAGCGCCAGTTCGCGCAGGGCGGTCAGGTTACCGGGCCGGAAGTAGTTGGACAGGGCCGCGTCGACCTTGTCCGGCTGGTAGATGTTGCCGTGCGCCATGCGCCGGCGCAGCGCCTGGGGAGACATGTCGACCAGTTCGATCTGGTCGGCGCGCCGTACCACCTCGTCGGGCACGGTCTCGCGCTGGCGCACTCCCGTGATGGACTCGACGACGTCGCCGAGGGACTCCAGGTGCTGGATGTTGACGGTCGAGACCACGTCGATCCCGGCCGCCAGCAGTTCCTCGACGTCCTGCCAGCGCTTGGCGTTGCGGGAGCCCGGGATGTTGGTGTGGGCGAGTTCGTCCACCAGGGCGACGGCGGGGGCGCGGTGCAGTACGGCGTCCACGTCCATCTCCGTGAACAGGGCGTCCCGGTACTCCAGCTCCTTGCGCGGAACCTGCTCCAGGCCGTGCAGCATCACCTCGGTGCGCGGCCGGTCGTGGTGCTCGACGAAGGCGACCACGCAGTCGGTGCCCCGTTCCACGCGCCGATGGGCCTCGGAGAGCATGGCGTAGGTCTTGCCCACGCCCGGTGCCGCACCGAGATAGATCCGAAGCTTGCCGCGTGCCATGGTCCTATTGTCTTCCGCTCACCGCCGCCTACGCAGCGTCGACCTTACGGCCAACAATCCCGGCGAATGGGGCAGGGGGTTCGGCGGCGGGCATCTTTGACAGAACCCTGATGTGCCCCGCGGGCCTCCCCGAGCGGGCCGCGGGGCACCGGGGGCTCAGTTGGGATTGTCGCCGTGGGTGAGGGTCTCCCACGCGACGAAGAGGTTATTGCTGCCCGCGGGACGGTTGTTCTGGGTGAGTGTCTGGGTGTTGGTCATGGCGATGCCCAGCCGGTTGTGGAGGGCGTTGTAGCCGACCTCGGTGACGGGCCCGAGGCCGAGGGTCAGGGAGCCGCCGCAGAGCCAGCTGGGGACGGCGGTGCCCAGCTGGTACTTGGACTGGAAGCCGAGCGCCTGCCGCAGCCGTTCGCCGACGTCGGTGCCGTAGAGGTCCTGGCCCTGGATCCGGCTGGTCTCGGCGACGTGCGAGATCGAGGAGATGCCGTACCCGGTGTGGGTGAAGTCCCGGCAGGTCTCCTGGGTGAGGCCGGTGACGAAGGTGGACTGGCCCTGCCAGTAGGAGACGATCTTGGCGGTGGTGTCGAGGTTCTGGCTGGGCACGGTCTTCGGCACCGATCCGTCGGAGGCCAGGTAGACATAAGCGGCCGTGCGGGTGCGGAACTTGGCCATGGCCGTGTCGTACGACGTCTTGTCCTCCAGGAAGACGGAGATGCCGACGGCGGCCTCCATCATCGTCAGCTCCCAGTTGCCGTTGGAGTTGGAGCCCTTGATGACGGTGGGGAGGTAGACGTTGCGCAGCATGGTGGCGAAGCGGGCCTCGTTCGCCCAGGTGCCGGTGTACGTGTACCTGATGATCTCGGCGGCCTTGGGCCAGGAGGAGCCGGCCCAGCCGGTCTGCAGGGGCGCGTTGCTGTTGGTGTGACTTGTGATGGTGGCCGACCAGGCGTCCATGATCTGGATGGCCTTCTGGGCGTAGCGGGCGTCCTTGGTGATGTACCAGGCGAGGGCGTCGGTGTAGGCGGCGATCGCGTCCTCGCGCTCGTCGGTGCAGCCGTAGTTCGGATTCGAGTACGACCCGCACTCGACGGTCGCCCACGGCTTGGGCGTGCGGTTCAGGTCGGCGTACTTGCTCGCCATCATCTGGTCGTAGGCCGCCTTCCAGGGCTGGGCGCCGGCCAGCACCTCGGTGCGGGCGAAGTCCAGCTGGGCCTTGGAGACGGTGACCCCGGGGTGCACGAAGGTGCTGGGGGCCGAGTGGGCGGCGGGGGCCGTGAAGACGCCCAGGAGCAGGGCTCCCACGGCCGCGAGCAGGGGGATGCGACGCACAGCGACTCCGTTCTCGTACGTTCGCGTATGTGAACGTGGAGCGCCTCCGTGAACGTAGGCGTGCCGAGAACGTAGGTACGGACCAGCCTTCCGTCAAGGTGTGAAGTAAGGGTCGCCGTTCACACCGCGAGCGGCGGGCATGTGAAAGGGCCGCACCCACAGGGGGTACGGCCCTTGTCGCTTCCTTCGCTGTTACCGGACCTCGGTGATCTCCGGTCCGCGCTGGAGCTGGCCCATGCCGCCGGAGAAGCGCGAGCCCTCCTCCTGCTGGACACCCTCGGGGATCATCTGGGCGTCGTTGGGCAGCTTGAGGACGATCGGGTCACGGGGGGCCATCGGGCCCTCGCCGCGGACCACGACGGTGTCCCGGAAGATCTGCTCGAGAAGCCCGGCGGCCTGCGGCTGCACCGCGCCCTGCCCGGAGATCACACCACGCAGGAACCAGCGCGGACCGTCCACACCGACGAACCGCACAACCTGGAAGCCGCCCGTGCCGTCCGGCAGTTGTACCGGCACCTGGGCGCGCAGCTCCCAGCCCAGCGGACCCTCGACCTCGTCGACGATGCCACCCTGCTGGGTGATACCGGAGCCGATCTCCTCACGCACCTCGCCCCAGATGCCCTCGCGCTTGGGCGCGGCGAAGGCCTGCAACTGCACGGCACTGTCCTTGAGCACCACGGTCGCCGCGACGATCGCGTCACCCGCGACCTCGACCCGCAATTCCATGCCGTCGACGCCGGGCACGAACAGACCACCCAGGTCCACCCGGCCCTCGCCCGGATCCCGCACCTCGGTGGCGTCCCACGGCCCGTCGGGCCGGGGCTCCGGCTCCAGGCGTACGCGCTCGCGCTCGCCCTCTTCCTCGTCCGCCTCGGTGTCGACGCTGTCGACGACCTGCTCGGCCTCGCCGGCCGCGTCCTCGGCGGCACCCTTCTTCTTGCGACGTCCGAACACGTCACTGTCCTTCCCGGTCGGATACGACCGAAGCGTATCGATTCCCACCCGTCCGACCGCCCTCGGCGGCCTGACCGCTTGTGCCGCTCACGTCACCCACCGCGGCATGCCCGCCGGTGGACCCGAAGCCCCCCTCGGCCCGCGCCGAATCGGGAAGCTCCGCCACCTCCTGGAAGCGGACCCTCTCGACCTGCTGGACGACCAGTTGGGCAATCCGGTCGAAGCGCTCGAACCGCACGGACTCGCGCGGGTCGAGATTCACCACGATCACCTTGATCTCCCCACGGTACCCGGCATCAATCGTCCCCGGGGCATTCACGAGGGCCACACCGCACCGGGCGGCAAGCCCCGAACGAGGGTGCACGAAGGCCGCGTACCCGTCCGGGAGGGCGATCGACACCCCGGTGGGCAGGACGACCCGTTCCCCCGGCTTCAGCTCGCACGCCTCGGTGGTACGCAGATCGGCTCCCGCGTCACCGGGGTGCTCGTACGCCGGGAGCGGTACGCCGGGCTCGACGCGGCGGATGAGCACGTCGAGAGGGCTCACGGAGGATGCGGGGTTCACGGGTTCACCTCGAAGGCGCGGGTGCGCCGGATCTGGTCCGGGTCGTTCATGGCGGCCTTGATCTCTTCCTCGCGGCCGTGATCGACGAAGTGCTCGACGGGGACCTCTACGAAGAGGGCGTCGGCGCGGACGGCGACGGGTCCTTCGGGGCCGTCCACGCGTCCGGTGGCGGTCGAGTAGATCTTCCGGCCCGCCACGGCGACGACCTCGGCCGCCAGGTGGAGCGTGGTGCCCACGGGCACCGGCCGTACGAAGTCCGTCTCCAGCCGTCCGGTGACGGCGATCTTCCGCAGCAGCCAGTTCAGCGAACCGAGCGTCTCGTCGAGAGCGGTGGCGAGGACACCGCCGTGCGCGAGGCCCGGGGCGCCCTGGTGCGCGGACCGCACGGTGAACTCGGCGGTGAGGGAGACCCCCTCGCCGGCCCGTACCTCCAGAAGCAGCCCGTGCGACTGCTCGTGGCCGCACCCGAAACACTGTTCGTAGTGGGCGCCGATGAGCTCACCGGGCGCGGGAGCGTCGGGATGCCGCACCGGTTTCCGGGCACTGGCAGGAGGCTGAAGAGCTGCGGAACTACCACTCACAGCCGCAGACCTTACCCGCGCGTCCGGTGAATCCGGACACCGTGCCAAGCTTGGCTCCATGCAGCTCTCCGCCACCCCGTACGAAGAACGCCTCACGGCCCCCCGGTCGTGGTGGTTCCTCAGCTTCCTGATCGGCGTCTCGTGCGCCCTGGTCCTGCTGCCGTTCGGCACCTTGCCCACACTGGGCGGTCTGGTGGGCGGTACGGCGGCGGCAGCGGTGGTGGCCAGTTCGTACGGCTCCCCGCGCATCCGGGTCGTGGGCGACTCGCTGATCGCGGGCGAGGCGAAGATCCCGGTGGCGGCCCTGGGCGCGTCGGAGATCCTGGACCCGGAGGAGGCACGCGCCTGGCGCACGTACAAGGCCGACGTCCGCGCCTTCCTCCTGCTGCGCTCCTACATCCCCAGGGCCCTGCGGGTGGAGGTCACCGACCCGGAGGACCCGACGCCGTACCTCTACCTGTCGACGCGGGAGCCGGAGGCCCTCGCGGCGGCGATCGAGGCAGCCAAGAAGGCCCAGTAGATCTCTCCGCCCGCCGGCCGTCAGCCCTCGAAGTCCTCCGGCAGCTCGGCGATCGGCAGCGGCTCCGCCGGTTTCTCCAGCGGCGGCAGCTCCGGCAGTTCCTCCCACGGCACCTGGATCTTTCTCAGGTCAGCCCGGATCCGCGCCGCGAGCTTCTTCGTGTCCCGGCGGTTCATGACCGCACCCACCGCGGCGCCCACCATGAACGGCATCAGGTTGGGCAGGTCCCGCACCATCCGCTTCATGATCTGCTGGCGCAGCTCGCGCTTCATCTGCCCGCCGAGGGCGCCGTTGATCGTCGACGGCTTCATCACGTCGATCCCGCGCTCCCCCGACCAGGAGGACAGATACGCGGTGCTGCGGGCCTTCAGGTTCCCCGGCGGCCGCACGCCGTACACCTCGTGCAGCTCGGCGATCAGCTTCAGCTCGATCGCCGCGACCCCGGTGATCTCCGCGGCCAGCTCGGTCGGCATCGCCGGCGGCACCGGCAGCATCGCCGCCGCGCCGACCCCGGCCCCGACCGCCGAGGTCGCGCCCGCCGCGCCCGCCACCAGTTTGTCGGCGAGCTGCTCCGGGCCGAGGCCTGGGAAGTGCCGACGCAGGGTCGCGAGGTCGCGTACGGGGACACGAGGGGCGATCTCGATGATCCGGTCCGCGAGGTGGGCCAGCCCCGCTCTCGCCCGGCTGCCGCCCTTGCGGGCGCCTTCCCGGGCCAGATCCACGGCCTTGTCACGAATGACCCCGGCCCGTCGCCTTGCGACGGGCGCGGGCTGGTCCGCCGGCGCCGGGAGGTCACCCCGGTCGGCCGCCGGTTCGAGCGAGGCTCCCGGATCGGATGAGCCCCGCTCGTCGTCACGCGCGCGTGGGCCGTCGGACGGCCCCGAGTCCGCTCCCCGGCGAGAGAAGCGGCGCTTCCGAGGTGGGGTCGAGCCAGTCATGCCCGACCCCTCCTCAGTCGCAGTCGCGGCAGATCGGCTGACCGTTCTTCTCCCTGGCCAGCTGGCTGCGGTGGTGCACCAGGAAGCAGCTCATGCAGGTGAACTCGTCCTGCTGCTTGGGCAGCACCCGGACGGCCAGCTCCTCGTTCGAGAGATCTGCGCCGGGCAGCTCCAGGCCTTCGGCGGCCTCGAACTCGTCTACGTCCACCGAGGACGTGGACTTGTCGTTCCTCCTGGCCTTCAGCTCTTCAAGGCTGTCCGAGTCGACGTCATCGTCGGTCTTGCGTGGAGTGTCGTAATCGGTTGCCATGTCGCTCTCCCCCTCTGGGTGTCTGCGGTGTCTCCAGCGCACGTAACGCGTGAGAGGCCGGACTTGTGCCCGACCCGAGGCGGAGATTTTGCCTCACATCAAGGTCTGTTACTCAATCGACATCCAACCCGATCCCTCAAGACTGATCAGGTTGAATGGCGATGGGGACCGTACACGGTCCTCATGAGGCACCTCAAAGGCGCCTCACCCTGTACTTCCCGTGATCAAGACCCTTGAAAACAGGGATTTTCCCGGCTTTATTCCCCCAGTCATGATCACGGAGAGTATATGGCCGGAAATCCGCCCTTGTGATCGATCACACACGGGGTAGCACGCCGCGCCGACAGGAAATTCCGCGCAAAGCGAACATCCCCCGCGTGTGTCGCGATCTTGTAACGGCATTCAGATAGGCAGAGTGACCCGCATCACGAGCCCACCGCCCTCTCGGGGCTGGGCCGCGATATGACCACCGTGGGCCCGGGCTACGGAACGGACGATGGAGAGACCGAGGCCGACACCCTTGTCGCTGCCCGTGCGCTCGGTACGGAGCCGCCTGAAGGGCTCGAAAAGATTGTCGATCTCGTACGCCGGCACCACCGGGCCGGTGTTCGCGACGGACAGTACCGCCTGACCGTGCTGGACCTCGGTGTCGACCTCCACCCACCCGTCCTCGGGCACGTTGTAGCGCACCGCGTTCTGCACCAGGTTCAGCGCGATCCGCTCCAGCAGTACGCCGTTGCCCTGCACGACCGCCGGCTTCCGCACGCCCCGGATGGTGACGCCCTTGGCCTCCGCCTCGGCGTGCACCTGGTCGACGGCCTGGCTTGCGACCTCGGCCAGGTCGACCGGCTTGCGCTCGACGATCTGGTTGTCGCTGCGGGCGAGCAGCAGCAGGCCCTCCACCAGCTGCTCGCTGCGCTCGTTGGTGGCCAGCAGGGTCTTGCCGAGCTGCTGGAGCTCCACGGGCGCGTTCGGGTCCGAGAGGTGCACCTCCAGGAGCGTGCGGTTGATCGCCAGGGGCGTGCGCAGCTCGTGGGAGGCGTTGCCGACGAAGCGCTGCTGGGCGGTGAAGGCCCGCTGCAGCCGCTCCAGCATGTCGTCGAAGGTGTCCGCGAGCTCCTTGAGCTCGTCGTCCGGGCCGTCCAGCTCGATCCGGCGGGACAGGTCCGAGCCGGCCACCGCGCGGGCGGTGCGGGTGATCCGGCCTAGCGGGGACAACACCCGTCCGGCCATCGCGTAACCGAACGCGAAGGCGATCACGGCGAGGCCCAGCAGGGCCAGCAGCGAGCGGCTGAGCAGGTCGTCCAGGGCCGCCTGGCGCTGGCGGTCCACGCACTGGGCGATCGCGCTGTTGAAGTCCGGGATCTGCAGATTGGTCGCGCCGGTGATCGCCGGACAGTTGTCGCTGGAGATCTTGATGTCCGAACCGCCGATGATCTTGAACAGCGGCTGGTTGCCGGTGCTGATCGCCTGCGCGGCGAGCAGGTAGATGATCGAGAGCAGCAGGATGCCGGCAATCAGGAACATGCCGCCGTACAGCAGCGTGAGCCGTATGCGGATGGTCGGGCGCAGCCACGGGAAGACGGGCTGCGGTCTGCGGGGGTCCCAGGTGGGCTTGGGGGGTGCCTGCGGAGGTGCGGGAGCGGTGGCCACGGTCATCAGATCCGGTAACCCGAGCCGGGGACGGTGACGATCACGGCGGGCTCGCCCAGCTTGCGGCGCAGCGTCATCACGGTCACCCGCACGACGTTGGTGAAGGGGTCCGTGTTCTCGTCCCAGGCCTTCTCGAGGAGCTGCTCGGCGCTGACCACCGCCCCCTCGCTGCGCATCAGCACCTCCAGGACGGCGAACTCCTTGGGCGCGAGCTGGACCTCCTTGCCGTCGCGGAAGACCTCGCGGCGGTTCGGGTCGAGCTTGATGCCGGCGCGCTCCAGGACGGGGGGCAGCGGCACGCTGGTACGGCGGCCGAGGGCGCGCACGCGCGCGATGAGCTCACTGAACGCGAAGGGCTTGGGGAGATAGTCGTCGGCGCCGATCTCCAGGCCCTCCACGCGGTCGCTGACGTCGCCGGACGCGGTGAGCATCAGCACGCGCGTCGGCATACCGAGTTCGACGATCTTGCGGCAGACGTCGTCGCCGTGCACGAGGGGGAGGTCGCGGTCGAGAACGACCACGTCGTAGTCGTTGACGCCGATGCGCTCCAGGGCGGCCGCACCGTCGTACACGACGTCGACGGCCATGGCCTCCCGGCGCAGTCCGGTGGCCACCGCATCGGCGAGCAGTTGCTCGTCCTCGACGACGAGTACGCGCACGTCGCTTGTCCTTCCTCTGTCCACCCGCGTAGCGCGCACCGGCGCACGTGGGCAGGGGTCTCCATGGGGTGTGTGACCTCCATCCTGCCCTTTTCGGCCATAAGTCGGCAGTAAGACGGGGGCCGGGGAAGGCCGGATCGGTCCGGCCGGGCGGGAATGCGAGATTTTCTCTTCCGGTTGAGGTTTCCACGGAGGGGCGCGGGGGGAGGACGGCATGTACACCCCGCGATCACGCTCTGCATGTGCCGCAGCACCATGCGGTACGTACATCGCCGCTACAGCAGAGTGGACGATGGGGGTGTCCGGCACCGTCGCCGCCCAGCAGGGCAGCGCTGGGCACCCGCGAGAGACGTGATCGCCCCTTCAACGGCACACCCCCGTGCCACCGACCCACGACCCAGGACGAGGGGGCGCAGCATGGACGCATTCACCGCAGGACTTCTGCAGCGCATAAAGGCGACCGAGTCCGACATCACGCGGGCTCGTGACGAGGGCGACGACTTCCTTGTCGAGGTGGAACAGGCCGAGCTCGACGACCTGCGCCGCCTCGCCGCCGAACACGGTGTGGAAGTCGGCGCGACCGCCGTCTGACAGTCCCGCAGTAGCAGCTCAGCGGCACCAGAACAGGGCCCCGGCGAATCCAGCGCCGGGGCCCTGCTCATACGTTGCCCCGTACCCACCGTGACAACGTTCGATTCCCATTCACCCGAAAGAAAACCCAGGCGTTCGGGGTCAGTCGTGCCAGGCCCCGAAGTCGTCCAGCAGCTGCTGAAGTGGCTCGAAGACTCCCGCGGTGCCCGCGATCGTCAGGTCGCGGGACGGGGGTTCTCCGGGGCGGCCGCCGGTCAACGCGCCGGCCTCTCTGGCGATCAGGTCGCCCGCGCCCCAGTCCCACGCGTTCAGCCCGCGCTCGAAGTACCCGTCCAGCCGGCCGCAGGCCACATCGCACAGGTCGATCGCCGCCGACCCGCTGCGGCGAATGTCGCGGAGCAGCGGGATCAGGCGCGCGGCGACCTCGGCCTGGTGGGTGCGGACCTCCGCCACGTAGTTGAAGCCGGTCGACACCAGCGCCTGCTCCAGCGGCGCGGCCGGACGGCAGGTCAGCCGCCGCTCGCCCTCCCACGCCCCGGTCGCCCAGGCCCCGCCGCCCCGCACCGCGTAGTACGTCTCACCGCGCATCGGGGCCGCCACGACGCCGGCCACGGTCTCGCCGTCCTGCTCGGCCGCGATGGAGACCGCCCAGGTCGGCAGCCCGTACAGGTAGTTGACCGTACCGTCGAGCGGGTCGATCACCCAGCGGATCCCGCTCGTGCCCTCGATCGACGCCCCCTCCTCACCGAGGAAGCCGTCCTCGGGGCGGTGCCCGGAGATCAGGTCGGTGATCAGCTTCTCCGCCGCGATGTCCATCTCGGTCACGACGTCGATCGGGCTGGACTTGGTCCGGGCCACGGCGAGGTCGGCCGGGCGGCCGTCCCGCAGCAGCTCGCCCGCGCGGGTGGCCGCCTCCCGGGCGAGCCTGAGCAGATCGGTGTGCAGGGCGTCGGTCACGGGGCTCCTCACGCGTACGGGCTGTCGGCGCCGGCCGCGGCCGGGCGGGGGGCGCGGGCCGGGCAGCAGCCGACCGGGCACAGGTTGTGGCTCGCGCCCAGCGAGCCCAGCGCGCACGGCGTGACCTCCCGCCCGCTCTCCACGGCCGCGCGCTCCAGGACCAGGTCACGGATGGCGGCGGCGAACCGGGGGTCGTCCCCGACGGTCGCGGACCGCCGTACCGGCAGTCCGAGTTCCTCCGCCTTGGCCGTGGCCTCCGTGTCGAGGTCGTAGAGGACCTCCATGTGGTCGGAGACGAAGCCGATGGGGGCCATGACGACGGCCGGGACCCCGGCGCCGTGCAGCGTCTCCAGGTGGTCGCAGATGTCGGGCTCCAGCCACGGGATGTGCGGGGCGCCGGAGCGGGACTGGTAGACAAGCCGCCAGGGGTGGTCGATGCCCGTGCGCTCGCGGACCGCGTCGGCGATCAGCTGGGCCACGTCCAGGTGCTCCTCGACGTACGCGCCGCCCTCTCCATGGGTCTCGGCCGGCCCCGAGGTGTCGGCGCTCGCGGTCGGGATGGAGTGGGTGGTGAAGGCGATGTGGGCGCCCGCGCGGACGTCCTCGGGGAGGTCGGCGAGGGACGCGAGGACCCCGTCGATCATCGGGTCGAGGAAGCCGGGGTGGTTGAAGTAGTGCCGCAGCTTGTCGATCTTCGGCGGTTCCAGGCCCTCGGCCTCCAGCGCGGCCAGCGAGTCCGCGAGGTTCTCACGGTACTGGCGGCAGCCCGAGTAGGAGGCGTAGGCGCTGGTGGCGAGCACCAGGACGCGGCGGCGGCCGTCGGCGACCATCTCGCGGAGGGTGTCGGTCAGATACGGCGCCCAGTTGCGGTTGCCCCAGTAGATCGGCAGGTTTAGGCCGTGCTCGGCGAAGTCCTTGCGCAGGGCGTCCAGCAGGGCGCGGTTCTGGTCGTTGATCGGGCTGACCCCGCCGAACAGGAAGTAGTGCTGACCGACTTCCTTGAGGCGTTCCTTCGGGATACCGCGCCCGCGTGTCACGTTCTCCAGGAACGGGACCACGTCGTCCGGGCCTTCCGGGCCGCCGAAGGAGAGCAGGAGCAGGGCGTCGTAGGGGGTGGCATCGAGCGCGTCTGACATGAGCCGATCCTGCCACCCGGCGCTGACGGCCCGGAAACAGGAGTGTGAAGAGTCGGATTCGGGAGGTTTATCCCCAGTGCCCAGCAGGTGCGTCAGGGGGCCCTCACTCGTAAGCTGTATCAGCCGCAGTCACGCCTTACCCAGCCGTCGGAGACCTCCGTGCCCAGCCCCTATCGCGCCCTGTTCGCCGCACCCGGCACCAAGGGCTTCTCGGCCGCGGGGTTCCTCGGCCGGATGCCGCTGTCCATGATGGGCATCGGCGTGGTCACGATGATCTCCCAGCTCACCGGGCGGTACGGCCTCGCGGGCGCGCTCTCGGCCACCATCGCGCTCTCCGCCGCCGCGATCGGCCCGCAGGTCTCCCGGCTGGTCGACCAGCACGGCCAGCGCCGTGTGCTGCGCCCCGCGACCCTGCTGGCGCTGGCGGCGGCGGCCGGGCTGCTGTGTGCCGCGCACTACGGGTGGCCGGACGGGGTGCTGTTCGTCTGTGCCGCCGGGATCGGCGCGGTGCCGAGCCTGGGCGCGATGATCCGGGCCCGCTGGGCCGCCCTCTACCGGGGCACCCCGCAACTGCACACCGCCTACTCGTTCGAGTCCGTCGTCGACGAGGTCTGCTTCGTCTTCGGGCCGATCATCTCCATCGGGCTGTCCACGGTCTGGTTCCCGGAGGCGGGGCCGCTGCTGGCCGCCTGCTTCCTGGCCGCCGGCGTCTTCTGGCTGACCGCCCAGCGCGCCACCGAGCCCGCACCGCACCCGCGCGAGCAGGACGGCCGCGGTTCGGCGCTGGGGGCGCCCGGCCTCCAGGTGCTGGTGGCGACCTTCGTGGCCACCGGAGCGATCTTCGGAGCGGTCGACGTGGTCACCGTCGCCTTCGCCGACGAACGCGGCCACAAGGGCGCCGCGAGCGTGGTCCTGGCCCTGTACGCTGCGGGCTCCTGCCTGGCCGGGGTGGTCTTCGGCCTGATGCGCTTCGCGGCGAAGCCGGAACGCAGGTGGCTGCTGGGCATATGTGCGATGGCCGTGAGTATGATCCCCCTCCTACTGGTCGGAAACTTGCCGCTTCTGGCCGTGGCGCTGTTCGTTGCGGGCCTGTCCATCGCACCGACGATGATCACGACGATGACCCTCATCGAAAAGCACGTACCTCGCGCGAAGCTCACCGAGGGCATGACCTGGGTGAGCACCGGCCTCGCGGTCGGGGTGGCGCTCGGCTCCTCGGTCGCCGGCTGGGTGATCGACGCGGCCGGCGCCCGCGCCGGGTACGGGGTTCCGGCCGTGTCCGGGGCCGTCGCGGTCGCGGTCGGTTTCCTCGGGTACCGCCGGCTCAACAGGCCGGTCACGGGTCGGGGAGGCACCGTTGAGCAGTACAGCGAGCGGGAAGAGCGGCACGTGGCGTAACTGGGGAGGGAACGTCACCGTCCGCCCCGCGCGGGAGGTCACGCCGGCCTCCGTGGACGAGCTGGCGGCGGCCGTGCGGCGGGCGGCGGAGGAGGGCCTGAAGGTGAAGGCCGTCGGCAGCGGCCACTCCTTCACCTCGATCGCCGCGACCGACGGTCTCTCGATCCGCCCTCAACTGTTGACCGGGATCCGCAACATCGACCGGAAAGCAATGACCGTAACGGTCGAGGCGGGCACCCCGCTCAAGAGACTCAATGTGGCCCTGGCCCGCGAGGGCCTGTCGCTGACCAACATGGGCGACATCATGGAGCAGACGGTCTCCGGGGCCACCAGCACCGGCACCCATGGCACCGGCCGCGAGTCCGCCTCGCTCGCCGCCCAGATCAGGGAACTCGAACTGGTGACCGCCGACGGCTCGGTGCTCACCTGCTCCGAGAAGGAGAACCCGGAGGTCTTCGCGTCCGCGCGGATCGGCCTCGGGGCGCTGGGGATCGTCACCGCGATCACCTTCGCGGTGGAGCCGCTCTTCCTGCTCATGGCCCGCGAGGAACCGATGCCCTTCGACCGGGTACTGGCTGAGTTCGACCAGCACAGGGCGGAGAACGAGCACTTCGAGTTCTACTGGTTCCCGCACACCGCCTCCACCAACACCAAGCGCAACAACCGCAGCGCGGGTCCGGCACAGCCCGTGAAGCCGCTCGCGGGCTGGATCGAGGACGAGTTCGTCGCCAACGGCCTCTGGCAGGTGGCCAACTGGGTCGGCCGGGCGGCGCCCGCGGCCATTCCGGCCATCGCCCAGATCTCCACCAGGGCCTGGTCCACAAGGACCTACACCGATATCCCTTACAAGGTCTTCACCTCGACCCGCCGGGTGCGGTTCGTCGAGATGGAGTACGCCGTCCCGCGCGAGGCCCTGCCGGACACGCTGCGGGAGATCAAGGCGATGGTCGACCGTTCGGACCTCAGGATCAGCTACCCCGTCGAGGTCCGCACCGCCCCCGCGGACGACATCGCCCTGTCCACCGCCTCAGCCCGGGACAGCGCCTACGTCGCCGTGCACATGTTCCGGGGCACGCCCTACCAGTCGTACTTCACCGCCGCCGAACGCATCTTCGTCGCGCATGAGGGCCGCCCGCACTGGGGCAAGGTGCACACCAGGGACGCGGACTACTTCGCGCAGGTCTACCCGCGCTTCGGGGAGTTCACGGCGCTGCGGGACCGGCTCGACCCGGATCGGCTGTTCCAGAACGACTACTTGCGGAGGGTTCTGGGGCAGTAGCCGAGGACTCGGTGGGGGAGGGGGCCGTACTCGGCTCCCCGCTCGCGGACTCGCTCGGAGACGGTGCCGGCGTCGTGGCCCCCTCGCTCGCAGGCGTCCGTGACGCGTCCGAGGAGGACAACGGCGACGGGACCGGCGAAGTGGCCGTACCGTCACCGGACTTCGGGTCGGGGGAGCCCGACGGATCCGATGAGTCCGCGGGATCCGAGGGTTCCGACGACTTCGAGGACGTGGTGCCGCCGGCGACGGCGCCGCTGACCGTCGTACCGGAGCCGCCGCTGAAGGTGCTGCCGGAGACCAGTTCGTAGGTCGTGACGCCGGCCATGGTGACCGCGAAGACCACGGCCGCCGCGAACACCGGGCGGCGCCAGGTCCTCACCCGCGCGCGGTAGACGGTGGCCTCGGTGAACTCGCCAGGCGCCGAGGGCGCTTGCTCGCGCGGCCGGGTGGTCACCGTCGCGTCGCGCAGTTGTTCCCCGGTGCGCTTGAAGAAGTGCTGGAACAACGAGCCGCCACAGGTAGCGACCACGCTGACGACTCCGGCGCCGACGATCGTGCCGTACAGCCCGAAACACGACGCGAGTTTGGCGGCCACCACCGCGGCCACCGCGCTGCCCGCGACCTGGGGCACGCTGAGGTCGATCCGTTTCGAACTTCCCTTCACCTCCTCCCCCACACTGGTCTCGTCACCGGAACCGGGCCTTTTACGCATTCCCGAACCTTGCCTGCCTTTCCCGTACTTGTTCGATCCACTGCATCAGAAAGGGACGCACGAACGAAACCATTAGTTCCGTTTCTGCCGATTGCGTGAAGTACGCCACGTTCAAGATCCCCAGAAGTGGGCAACCGACGGCCGGGAAGCGGTCGTTGCCAGAAGTTGGGCGGCGCGCCAATCCACGCAGGTGGCCCGAATGGAGTACTGTTGCGAGCCCTGGGTCCGGTCTCCCGCCAGGGCGTCCGGGGCCTTGCAGGACCGCCGGGAGGGGGCTCGTTGCACAGGGTGACGGAGTTGGTCACTTAGCGTTGCGAATAGGTAACCGTGCCATAACGGCGTTCGCGGGCCCGCGCCCGACACGCCGGGCAACTCGGCAAGGTTGTGGCAGGCTGCACCCGGGCAGGCCACACTCGACTAGCGGAAGCAGCGACGCACGTGACGTCGGCAGGCACCACCCGGGAGGTCCCCATGCCCGAACTGCGTGTCGTGGCCGTCTCCAATGACGGCACACGGCTGGTGCTCAAGGCTGCCGACTCTACGGAGTACACGCTTCCGATCGACGAACGGCTCCGTGCCGCCGTGCGCGGCGACCGGCCCCGGCTCGGCCAGATCGAGATCGAGGTCGAGAGCCATCTCCGGCCCCGAGACATCCAGGCGCGGATACGTGCGGGCGCGACCGCGGAAGAGGTCGCCCAGCTCGCCGGGATCCCTGTCGACCGGGTGCGGCGCTTCGAGGGTCCGGTACTGGCCGAGCGCGCCTTCATGGCCGAACGAGCCCGCAAGACGCCGGTCCGCCGGCCCGGCGAGAACTCCGGGCCGCTGCTCGGTGAGGCCGTCCAGGAGCGGCTGTTGCTGCGCGGTGCCGAGAAGGACACCGTGCAGTGGGACTCCTGGCGGCGCGACGACGGCACCTGGGAGGTCCTCCTCGTCTACCGGGTCGCGGGCGAACCGCACTCGGCGAGCTGGACCTACGACCCGCCCCGACGGCTCGTCCAGGCCGTCGACGACGAGGCTCGCTCGCTGATCGGCGAGTCCGACGACCTCGCCGTACCGGAGCCCAGCTTTCCGTTCGTGCCGCGGATCGCGCGGCTGCCGCGTGACCGCCCGATGGACCGTTCCGGCGACCGGGACCGGCCGAGCCTGCCCGCGCAGTCGTCCGAACCGGTCGAGGAGACGACCAGCGAGCGGGACTCGCTGACCAGCCTGCTGGAGGCGGTACCGAGCTTCCGGGGCGACATGGTGGTCCCGGAGCGCCCCGCGGAGGTCGTCCCGGAGGAGCCCGCCCCGGAACCGGCGGAGGAGGAGCCCCCGGCCCCCGCGGCCTCGGCCGGCTCAGCCTATGCGGACGTTCTCATGCCCCGCTCCGTCGGCAGCCACCGCGACCGGCTGATCGGCGCCACCGACCGCCAGGCCGAGGCCGACGGCGTCCGCCCCGGCCGCCGGGCCGCCGTGCCGAGCTGGGACGAGATCGTCTTCGGGACGCGGCGCAAGAAGCAGGAATAGGGACAGGTCGTACGACCGTACGAAGAAGGGGCACGCGGGTGTGCCCCTTCTTCCGGCCGTCGTTACTGCGGGTCGGGGCCGACCGCGACCGGACGGGACGGGTCGGCGGACCACTCCGACCACGAACCGACGTACAGCGCCGCCGGGATGCCCGCCACGGCCAGCGCCAGCACCTCGTGGGCACCCGAGACACCCGAGCCGCAGTAGACGCCCACCGGGGCAGCCTCGGAGGCGCCCAGGGCCTTGAAACGGTCACTCAGCTCCCCGGCGGGCAGGAAACGGCCGTCCGGGCCGACGTTCTCGGTGGTCGGCGCGGACACCGCGCCCGGGATGTGGCCGCCGACCCGGTCGATCGGCTCCACCTCACCCCGGTACCGCTCCCCCCCGCGGGCGTCGAGCAGCACACCCGCGCGGGCCAGCGCGGCCGCCCCGTCCGCATCAAGCAACTCCACCGCGCCGGGCGCCGGTTCGAAGTCACCCTCGTCCGGTTCGGCCGCGTCAGTCGAAAGAGCGCCTTTCCAGGACGGCAACCCGCCGTCCAGGACCCGCACATCCGGGTGACCCGTCCAGCGCAGCAGCCACCACGCGCGTGCCGCCGCCCAGCCGTGTCCGCCGTCGTACACGACGACCGGCCGGTCCGCCGACACGCCCGCGCGGCGCATCGCCGCCCCGAATGCGCCCAGGTCGGGCAGCGGATGCCGGCCGCGCTCCCCGGGCGCCCCGGCCAGCTCCGTGTCCAGGTCCACGTAGACGGCGCCCGGAAGGTGCCCTGCGGTGTAGTCGGCCCGGCCGTCGAAGGCCGTGCCGCCCTGCGTGGTCAGCTGCCAGCGCACGTCCAGCAGCACGGGCGGGTTCGGCCCGGTCAGGTCGTCGGCGAGTTCGGTTGCGGTGATGATGGCTTCCATGACCCCATCCTTACGCCAGGGGTGGCCGCATCGTCCAGGTCCGACTACTCTGCTCGGCCGGACAGGCTCGATCACCGGGCGTGCGGGATCGGGCACATGCTGTACGGCTGATGGACACCGGCGGCAATCGACCGGAAACGGGCGAGAAACGGCATATCAGGCATCCTCGCGGCGAAGCCGCCTCCACGGTGTGGACGCGGGGCGCCACGGAGGGTGCGAGCATCGGCACGGAGCGTGCCCGCGACTGCGGCACAGCCGGTCCGGAGAGCGGAAGCGACACGGCCACCGCGAGGGGCCGAGGAGAGAGTGACGATGACCGAGGTACGGGGTTCGGCGGGCCCGAACGGCGGTACACACGCTCGGCGCACGCCCGGCACCCCCTGCTGGGTGAGTCTGATGGTGCACGGCTTGACCACGACCGAGGAGTTCTACGAGGCCTTGTTCGGCTGGGAGTTCCAGCCGGGGCCCCAGCAGCTCGGCCCCTACGTCCGGGCACTGCTCGACGGGCAGGAGGTCGCGGGCATCGGGCAGCTGCCCCCGGACCGTCATCTGCCGATCGCCTGGACGCCGTACTTCGCCTCGGAGGACGTGGACCTGACGGCCGAGACGGTCCGGATGTGCGGCGGCACGGTGGGCGTCGGTCCGCTGGACGCGGCCGAGGCCGGACGGATGGCCATCGGCTCCGACCCGTCGGGCGCCGTGTTCGGCATCTGGCAGGCCTCGGCCCACCTCGGCACGTCTGTCACCGGCGTCCCGGGCACGCCCGCCTGGAACGAACTGCTCACCTTCGAGACCGGAAGCGTCGCCAAGTTCTACGAGGCGGTGTTCGGTTACGGGGAGGAGGCGGTGGTGTCCGCCGACTTCGACTACGTGACCCTGCATGTAGAGGGCCGCCCGGTGGCCGGCATCCACGGGGTCGGCCTCTCGCTGCCCCGGGACCGGGGTCCGCACTGGCTGACGTACTTCGAGGTGGCCGACGCGGACGCGACCCTGCGCGAGGTCGCCGAACTGGGCGGGCAGGTGCTGAAGCCGGCCCGGGACAGCGCACACGGCCGGGTCGCCACGGTGGCCGACCCGGAGGGTGCGGTCTTCTCGGTGATCGAAAGCCCGCGCTGAGTCAGGTCGAGACGGGCAGGACGTCCGGGGACAGGGCCGCCGCGCGGGCCGATGCGGCGGTCATCCGGCGCCGGTGGTGGCGCCGGCACAGCACCTCGTAACCGACCTTCCCGGCCGCCCCGTTGACATCACCAACGACCACCTGGGCGCCCTCGACGACCATCTCGCCGCCGACCGTGCGGGCGTTGTGCGTGGCGCGGGCGCCGCACCAGCACAGGGCCTCGACCTGGAGCACCTCGACCCGGTCGGCCAGCTCCACCAGCCGCTGGGAGCCGGGGAACAGCTTGGAGCGGAAGTCGGTCGTGATGCCGAACGCGTAGACGTCCAGGCCCAGATCGTCGACCACGCGCGCGAGCTGGTCGATCTGCTCCGGCGCCAGGAACTGCGCCTCGTCGGCGATGACGTAGTCCGCGCGGCCGCCCTGCGAGAGATGGTCGACCAGGTAGGCGTAAAGGTCCTGGCCGTCCTCGACCTCCACGGCGTCCGTGACCAGGCCGAGACGGGAGGACAGCTTGCCGTGACCCGCGCGGTCGTCACGGCTGAAGATCATGCCGACGAGGCCGCGGGCCGACCGGTTGTGCTCGATCTGCAGAGCCAGCGTCGACTTCCCGCAGTCCATCGTTCCGGAGAAGAAGACCAGCTCGGGCATGGGGAGTTGAGCACCTTTCGGGGGTGGTGGGGTCACGGTGTCAGGAGCGTACTTCGAGCAGCGGCACCAGTTGCTCGACAGGGGTCATCGAGCCGTGGTTGCCGACCATCGCCGACTCCTTGGGCTCCCGCTCGGAGGCGATGATCAGGACGTCGTCGTGCGCGGCGGCGACGACATCGCCGATCCGGTCGTACACCCGTTCGTCGAACCGGTCCGGCGGGCCGAACCAGCCGGCCGCGATCGCCTCGTCCCGGGAGGCCACCCAGAACTGCTCGCCCAGCACCTCGCGCCAGCAGGTCAGCACGTCGTTCCCGGCGCCCGGTACCGCGTAGACGTGCCGGGCGCGGCCCTCGCCGCCGAGCAGGGCGACACCGGCCCGCAGCTCCCAGTCCTCGTCGAAGTCGATGCGGTGCTGCTCGTCGAACGGCACGTCGAGCATGCCGTGGTCGGCGGTGACATACAGCGCGCAGCGCGGCGGGAGCTGTTCGGCGAGCCGCTGCACCAGCCGGTCGACGTGCATCAGCTGGCCGCGCCAGGTGTCGGAGTCGACCCCGTACCGATGACCGGCGCCGTCCAGTTCGGCGTAGTACGTGTAGACCAGGGAACGGTCGGCGGCGGCCAGTTGCTCCGCCGCGAGGTCCATCCGTTCCTCGCCGGTGAGCCGGCCGTGAAACGTTCCGCCGCTGAGCGCGACCTTGGTGAGGGGGGTGTGCTCGAAGGTCGGGGAGGACACCTGGGCGGCGTGCACGCCCGCGTCCTGGGCGAGCTGGAAGACGGTGGGGTACGGCTGCCAGGCGGCCGGGTTGGTCCAGGGCTGCCAGCGCAGCTGGTTCATCAGCTCGCCGGTGGCGGGATTGCGGACCGTGTAGCCGGGCAGGCCGTGCGCGCCGGGCGGCAGGCCGGTGCCGACGGAGGCCAGCGAGGTCGCGGTGGTCGCCGGGTAGCCGGCGGTGATCGGCCGCCCGGTGCCGCCGCGCGAGCTGCCGAGCAGCGAGGCCAGGAAGGGGGCCTCGTCCGGATGGGCCCTGAGCTGCTCCCAGCCCAGACCGTCGATCAGGAAGACGCAGTTGCGGTCGGCCGCGGTCAGTTCGGTGATCGACGCGGTCATTCCGGGTACGGCCATCCCGGCGGCCAGGGTGGGCAGCAGGTCGGCGAGGGAGCCGCTGCCGTACTCGGGCAGCGGCGCGGAGCCGAGGGGGAGCGGTTCCGGATGGTCCCAGGCGGCGTACGCCATCAGTGCGTGACGTCCGCGGTCGCCTCGGAGATGGCCTGGGCGAAGGCGAGCGCCTGGCGCACCGTCTCCGGGCCGTCCCCTGCCTCGCTCACGCGCAGGCTGAGGTCGTCCGCCGTGGAGTTGCCCGTGTAGCCGTGGTCGGCCTCGCAGTTGGGGTCGCCGCAGGCGGCGGGCTCCAGGTCGATACGGGAGACGGCGCCCCAGCCGATGGTCAGCACGATCTCGCGGGGCAGCGTGCCCGGCGTGTACTGCTCCGGGTTGGCCACGACCCGGCTGACCACGACCGACGAGATCCGGCCGAGCTTGACGGACTCCGTCGAGGTGGTGGCGTACGGAGTCGGGGAGGTGCTGTCGGCGGCCTGCTCGTCGGTGTGGCTGACGATGAAGCGGTTGCCGGTGAGGACGAGCACGGTCACATGCCGCCGCACCTCGTTCTGGTCGAACGTCGTCTCCTGGTGGACCAGGTACGACCGGATCGGCTCACCGCCCACGGCAGCCTCCACCGCCTCGGCCACGAGGGCCGGGTAGTAGCCGCTGCGCTCGATCGCGACGCGCAGCCCCTGGGTCGTCGTACTGGTCTTGGCCATGGCGTCCATCCTAATCCGTGGGCAAGGGGGGTCCGGGCCAGTCGCGGCACCCTCTTGGAAAGCCATCACGGGGACGGGTGTTCGTCACGGTCAGTAGGTGGGCAGGGTCCGCGGACCCAGGTCGTCGCGGGCGGGCGGGGGCGCGAGGCGGACGGTGGCCCCGAGGACGCTGACGCCGTGCCGGGCGACCACGACCGGTTCCAGGGTGACCGCGACCACCTCGGGATGGTCGTCGACCAGTCTGGAGACGCGCAGGAGCAGTTCCTCCAGGGCGGGCGTGTCCACGGGGGTCGAGCCGCGCCAGCCGAACAGCAGGGGCGCGGTCCGTATCGACCGCACCAGCGAGGTCGCGTCCCGGTCCGTCACCGGGACCAGACGGTGGGCCGTGTCCCCGAGCAGCTGCGAGGCGGCCCCGGCCAGCCCGAAGGACAGGACAGCCCCGGCCGCCGGGTCGATCACGGCCCGTACGACGGTGTCGACACCCCGGGGTGCCATCCGCTGCACCACCGGGCGCAGCTCCCCCGGCGGCCCGAACAGCTCGGTCAACTCGGCGTACGCCCGGCGCAGTTGCTCCTCATCGGCGAGGTCGAGCCGCACTCCGCCCAGGTCGGCGCGGTGACGCAGGTGCGGGGCGGTGGCCTTGAGGGCGACCGGGTAGCCGAGGTCACGGGCGGCCGCGACGGCGGCCTCGGGGGTGGGGGCGGGCAGCGCGCGGTGCACGGCGACGCCGTACCTGCCGAGGAGCACACAGGTCTCCTCGTCCCCGATGGTGAGCCCTTCCCCGCGCTCCAGCAGCGCGCCGATCAGCTCGGCCGCCCCCTTCTCGTCGATGTCGTCGTACTCCGGCACCTTCCCCGGGTCGGCGGCCTCCCGCCGCCACTGTGCGTACTTCACGGCTTCGGCGAGGGCCCGGACGGCGCGCTCGGCGGCGGGATAGGCGGGGATCAGACGGGAGCACGGGTGGGGGGTGGGCGGCTGGGCAGCGTCGGTGACGGCGGTGGGGGGGTTCTGGGCGTCTCGTGCGGCGGACGACGGCGTCCCCGACCACGTTGTCGCCGCGGCGGACAACGGTGCATTCGGTCGCGTCGTCGTCTCGGCGGTCGGTGTCCTCGGTCGTGCCGTTGCCTCGGGAGACGGCGTCTCGGCTCCTGCCTCTGCCGGTGCGGGGCGGAACCGGTGGGTGCCGCCGGAGGCGCCCGGTGCCATGACATGCGTCTGCGGGGCGGTGCGTCCCGCGGCCGAGAGCGCCTCCGCCAGCCCCCCGAGCTCCACGTGCACCACCAGGACCGGCTTCCCGTGCGCCCCCTCGGCCGCCGACCGCAGCGCCTCCGCCAGTTCCGCGTCTGCGACCGCACCCTCCCCGATGGTCGGAATGGCCGTGACGACCACCGCGTCGCACGACTCGTCCGCCAGCGCCTGCGACAGCGCCCGATGGAAGTCCGCGGGGGTCGCCATGGTCGTCAGGTCCAGCGGCGGCGCCGGCCGCAGCCCCTCCGCCAGGCACCGGTCGTACGTCAGCAGCCCCAGCGACTCGGAGTTCCCGAGGATGGTCACCCGGGGCCCGGCCGGCAGCGGCTGCCGGGCGAGCAGCAGCCCGGCGTCGACCAGTTCCGTGATCGTGTCGACGCGGATCACCCCGGCCTGCCGGAGCAGCGCGGACACCGTGGCGTGCGGCAGCCGCGTGGCCCGTACCGCGTGCCCCTGCGGCGCCGAACCGGCGCTCTGCACCACGACCAGCGGCTTCGCCGCCGCCGAGCGCCGCGCGAGGCGGGTGAACTTGCGCGGGTTGCCGATGGACTCCAGGTACATGAGGACGACGTCGGTCTCGGAGTCGTCGTACCAGTACTGGAGGACGTCGTTGCCGGAGACGTCCGCGCGGTTGCCGGACGACACGAAGGTCGACACGCCCGTGGTCCCGGTGACGCCGCCGCCGCGCCGGTGCAGCCGGGACAGCAGGGCGATCCCGATGGCGCCGGACTGGGCGAAGAGGCCGATGCGGCCGGGACGGGGCATCTCGGGCGCGAGGGAGGCGTTCAGCCGTACGTCCGCGGCGGTGTTGATGATCCCGAAGGCGTTCGGCCCGATGATCCGCATGCCGTACGTGCGCGCGTGCCGAACGAGTTCGCGCTGGCGTTCACGGCCGTCCGGGCCGCTCTCCGCGTACCCGGCGGCGAGGACGACGAGTCCCTGGACGCCGTGTTCGCCGCAGTCGGTGACGGCGTCCGGGACGTGCTCGGCGGGCACCGCGACCACGGCGAGGTCGACCGGTGCGTCGATGTCGCGCACCGAGCGGTGCGCGGGCACCCCGTCGACCTCCTTGAGGTCCTCGGGGAAGGCCTTGTTCACGGCGTACAGCCGGCCGGTGAAGCCGGCGTCCCGGAGGTTGCCGAGGACGCTGCGGCCGACGCCGCCGGGTGCCCGGCCGACGCCGATCACGGCCACGGAACCGGGTGCCAGGAGCCGCCGTACCGAACGGGCCTCCGCCCGTTGCTCCCGTGCGCGCTGGACGGCGACCGAGCGGTCCGTGGGCTCCAGGTCGAACTCCAGGCGGACCACGCCGTCCTCGAAGCTGCGCTGCTGGGTGTAGCCGGCGTCCGTGAACACCTTGATCATCTTGGTGTTGGCGGGCAGCACCTCTGCGGCGAACCGGCGGATGCCGCGCTCCCGCGCGACGGCCGCGATGTGCTCAAGCAGGGCGGAGGCGACGCCCCGGCCCTGGTGGGCGTCCTGGACGAGGAAGGCGACCTCCGCCTCGTCAGCGGGCACGGAGGCTGGCATGCCGTCGGCGCCAATGCGGTCATAGCGTACGGTTGCGATGAACTCGCCGCCGATGGTGGCCGCGAGTCCCACCCTGTCCACAAAGTCGTGGTGCGTGAAGCGGTGGACGTCCTTGGCGGAGAGCTTGGGGTACGGCGCGAAGAAGCGGTAGTACTTCGACTCGGCCGAGACCTGCTCGTAGAAGCTGACCAGTCGGTCGGCGTCGTCGACGGTGATGGGCCGGACGCGCGCGGTACCACCGTCGCGCAGCACCACGTCCGCCTCCCAGTGGGAGGGGTACTCGTGCCGGTCCTGCCGGTCCGCCGGGGTCTGCATGGGCCCCAGAGTACGGCTCGCGTCCGACAGTGGCGCGAGGCAGTCTGTGGAGGACGGGAGCCGGACCGAGGCCGCGGTCCGACGACACACCCGGAGGGACTCACGTCCGCTCCGGACATGCTTCACGATATGGGAAACTGGTCTAGACAACCCTGAGTACTGAAGGGCAGCATCACATGGCTGAGCGCCGCGTCAACGTCGGCTGGGCCGAGGGTCTCCACGCCCGCCCCGCTTCCATCTTCGTCCGAGCCGCCACGGCCGCAGGCGTCCCGGTGACGATCGCCAAGGCCGGGGGCAACCCCGTCAACGCGGCCTCCATGCTGGCCGTCCTGGGCCTGGGCGCCCAGGGCGGCGAGGAGATCGTCCTCGCCTCCGACGCCGAGGGCGCCGACGCCGCCCTCGACCGCCTGGCCAAGCTGGTCGCCGAGGGGCTCGAGGAGCTCCCCGAGACCGTCTGAGCGCCCAAGCGCCCGCACGACCGAGGCCGCGCCACCCCTCCGAGGGCGGCGCGGCCTCGCCGTTTCCGCCGTGACTTCTCCCGTAGCCGGTCTTTATGAACGGCCGCCATTCATGCGTGGCCGGACTTTGCGCCGGGCATAGTTAATTATCCGGCGGCCACACCGATGGCGCGCCATCGGAAATTCCGGGCGCGCGCCAAATAAGGGCGACGGAGGCCACCGAAGGGCAACGGAAATACTGCTCCATCGAATAACACCCCTTTGTATACGGCGCCCGTGTTAATGCCGCAGGCCCGACATGTTTACGGGATGTTGCGAAGTCCTCACACCGTTCGCCCGGTCTGTGCCGCCGGAAAAGCGCAGCCGGTGGGAGATCGTGGACCGCTCGGTGTGCAGCGCGGTGATCGCCCGCGCGCGCTCGCTGTCGCCGCGCGTCACCGCGTCCACGATGGCACCGTGCTCGGCCCAGGACTCCACGGGGTTGGCGGGTGCGTCGACAGCGTACATCCAGGCGATCTTGTGGCGCAGCTGGGTGAGTGTCGAGGTCAGGGCGTGGCTGCCGGTGGCCTGGGCGAGCGTCTCGTGGAACCAGCCGCCCAGGGAGCGCAGGTCGTCGCTGCCGCCCCTGCGGGCCCGTTCCTGGCCCAGCCTGACGAGTCCGCGCAGCACCTTGAGGTGGGCCTCGGTGCGGCGCTGGGCGGCCCGGGAGGCGCCGAGCGGCTCCAGGAGCAGGCGCATTTCCAGCAGGTCGGCGGCCTCCTGCTCGGTCGGTTCCGCGACGCACGCACCCGCGTGCCGACGCGTCACCACGAAGCCCTCGGCCTCCAGGGTGCGCAGGGCCTCGCGGACGGGGACGCGCGAGACGCCGTAGCGACGGGCCAGGAGTTCCTCGGTGAGCCGGCTGCCGCGCTCGTAGACACCCGCGACGATGTCGTCCCGGATCGCCGTGCATACCGAGTGCGCCGGAATACGCATGTCCGACCTCCGCCTTAATCCCCGTGAAACGCCGCCGAGTGACGTCCGTTCCGTGACTCTATTGCAATGAGCGGGAATTTCCGATGGCGGCCCGGAATCCATGCATATTTTTTGGACACCGGAGTCACGAAAACGACGAAAGCCCCGACTCCGGGGGCCGGGGCTTCGGGGCTCTCGTCATGTGACGTCACATGTTCGTCGCCGTGGTCGGGTCAGACGTTCAGGCCGTGCTTGCGGAGGTAGGCGACCGGGTCGACGTCCGATCCGTACTCGGGGGTCGTGCGGGCCTCGAAGTGGAGGTGGGGGCCGGTCGCGTTACCGGTCGCGCCGGAGAGGCCGATCTGCTGGCCGGGGGTGACCTTCTGGCCCACCGAGACGCCGATGGACGACAGGTGGCCGTACTGGGTGTACATGCCGTCGGCCATCCTGATGACGATCTGGTTGCCGTACGCCCCGCCCCAGCCGGTGGTCACGACCGTGCCGGTGCCGACGGCGTGCACCACCGTGCCGCTGGCTGCGTGGAAGTCGATGCCGGTGTGGGCGCCGGAGGACCACAGGGAGCCGCCGGTCTGGTAGCCGGTGGAGACGTACGAGTCGGAGATCGGCGCGACGAAGGCGTTGAGGCGCTTGCGCTCGGCCTCCCGCGCGGCGCGCGCCTTGGCCTCGCGCTCCTTCTTGACCTTCTCCGCAGCCTTCTTGCGCGCGGCCTCCTCGGCCGCCTTGCGCTCGGCGGCGGCCTTCTGCGCGGCGGCCTGGGCGTCGATCTGGTCGGCGATGGAGTCGCTGACCGTGATGACCGGGGTGAGGCCGGTCTGCTCGACGGAGTTCTCGGCGGCGAGCGCCGGGGCGGCCGAGACGGTGCCGATGACACCCGTGGCGGTGAGGGCCGCAATGCCGGCGGCCTGCGCGGTGGTGCGCTTCACCCGGCCGGGACGACGGTGCTTCCCGGAGGCGCACATGAACGCCATGTAGAGGCTGGTCCTTTCCTTCCCTCTCGCCTACCGGGTTAGCTGACGGGTTCGGAGCAGGAAGGTCTCCTACGGGCCCCCTCGCGGCTCGCGCGGGCGCCCGATTCACCCCAGGGACTGCATGGGTCCCCGGCTCCCCTGGCTCGCGCCGTACGGGGACTCGGCGATGGCTGTCCGGTGCCGCGGGCGCGGCGCACTGCCTGACGGACAGCCCGGAAGAACCTACGAGGACGTCCTCACAATGCCCAAACGGATCACGGTATTTGTCGCGTATCCCACAGGGCAGACAGGCAACCTCCGCCCCAATTCGGACATTGGGCGGCCCTGGTGACGCGACAGTCACCAGGGCCGCTGCGCGCGCGTGCCGCCCGTCCGGCCGCGCTGCTTGCCTCGCTCTGCCTACTCCGCGGCGACGACCGTGACTTCGCCGATGCCGAGGGCCTCGACGGGCTCCTTGATCTGCGCCGCGTCGCCGACGAGAACGGTCACCAGGTGGTCCACCGGGAAGGCGTTCACCACCGCCGCGGTGGCCTCCACAGTGCCGGTGGCGGCCAGTTGCCGGTAGAGCGTGGCCTGGAAGTCGTCGGGCAGATGCTGCTCCACCTGGTCGGCCAGGGTGCCGGCGACGGCCGCCGCCGTCTCGTACTTGAGCGGCGCCACGCCGACCAGGTTCTGCACGGCGACGTCACGCTCGGCGTCCGTGAGGCCCTCGGCGGCGAGGGTGCGCAGCACCGTCCACAGGTCCTGGAGCGCCGGGCCGGTGTTCGGGGTGTCCACGGAGCCGCTGACGGCGAGCATCGAGGCGCCGCTGCCGTCGGGGGCGGACCGCAGGACCTGCCCGAAGGCGCGGACGCCGTAGGTGTAGCCCTTCTCCTCGCGCAGGACGCGGTCCAGGCGGGAGGTGAGGGTGCCGCCCAGGCAGTACGTACCGAGCACCTGGGCGGGCCAGACGCGGTCGTGCCGGTCGGGGCCGACGCGGCCGATGAGCAGCTGCGTCTGGACGGCTCCGGGGCGGTCCACGATGACGACACGGCCGGTGTCGTCGGCGGACACCGGGGGAACGGGCCGGGGCTGGGCGGTGGAGCCGCGCCAGGCGCCCAGGGTCTCGCCCAGCAGCTCGTCCAGGTCGATGCCGGTCAGGTCGCCGACGACGACCACCGTGGCGGTGGCGGGCCGTACATGCCGGTCGTAGAAGGCGCGTACGGCGGCCGCGTCGATCTTCTCGACGGTGTCCTCGGTGCCCTGGCGCGGACGTGACATCCGCGCGGTCGACGGGAACAGCTCCTTGTAGAGCTCCTTGGCGGCCCGGCGGCTGGGGTTGGCCAGCTCGTGCGGGATCTCGTCGAGGCGGTTGCGGACCAGCCGCTCGACCTCGCTGTCGGCGAAGGCCGGCGCCCTGAGCGCGTCGGAGAGCAGTCCGAGCCCCTTGCCCAGGCGGGAGGCCGGGACTTCCAGGCTGAGCCGGACACCGGGGTGGTCGGCGTGTGCGTCGAGGGTGGCGCCGGCGCGCTCCAGCTCGGCGGCGTACTCCTCGGCGGAGTGCTTGTCGGTGCCCTCGGAGAAGGCGCGCGCCATGATGGTGGCGACGCCGTCCAGGCCGGCCGGCTCGGCGTCCAGGGGTGCGTCCAGGAGCACCTCGACAGCGACGACCTGCTGGCCGGGGCGGTGGCAGCGCAGCACGGTCAGCCCGTTGTCCAGGGTGCCGCGCTCGGGGGCAGGGAAGGCCCAGGGGCGGGCCTCGCCCGCTTGGGGCCGGGGGTGGAAGTCCATGGTGGCGAGCTCGGTCACTTGGCCGTCTCCTCGTCGTCGTGCTCGGCGGTGGCGGCTTCGACCGTGGCCTCGGCCTCGGGGTCCTCGGGTACGTCGGCGTCCTCGACCGCCTCCGGGGACTTGGGCTCGTAGACGAGCACCGCGCGGTTGTCGGGCCGCAGACGGGCCTTGGCGACCTCCTGGACCTCTTCCGGGGTCACCGCGAGGACGCGCTGGACGGCGGTCAGGGCGAGCTGCGGGTCGCCGAACAGGACGGCGAACCGGCACAGTTCGTCCGCGCGGCCCGCGACCGTGCCCAGCCGGTCCAGCCACTCGCGCTCCAACTGGGCCTGGGCGCGCTCCATCTCCTCGGGCGTGGGGCCCTCCTCGGCGAACCGGGCGAGCTCTTCGTCGATGGCGGTCTCGATGACCGGCACCTCGACGTCACCGGAGGTCTTCACGTCCAGCCAGCCCAGGGAGGGCGCGCCGGCGAGCCGCAGCAGGCCGAAGCCGGCGGTGACGGCCGTACGGTCGCGCCGTACGAGCCGGTTGTAGAGGCGGGAGGACTCGCCGCCGCCGAGGACGGTGAGGGCCAGGTCCGCCGCGTCGGACGCGCGCGTGCCGTCCTCCGGTAGCCGGTAGGCGGCCATCAACGCGCGCGCGGGCACCTCCTCCACGACGACCTCGCGCAGCTGCTCGCCGATGACGTCGGGCAGCGAACCGTCACGCGGAGTGGGCTTGCCGTCGTGTGCCTGGATGGAACCGAAGTACTTCTCGATCCAGGCGAGGGTCTGCTTCGGGTCGATGTCGCCGACGACCGACAGGACCGCGTTGTTGGGCGCGTAGTAGGTACGGAAGAACGCCCGCGCGTCCTCCAGGGTGGCCGCGTCCAGGTCCGCCATCGAGCCGATCGGCGTGTGGTGGTAGGGGTGGCCCTCCGGGTAGGCGAGCGCGGTCAGCTTCTCGAAGGCGGTGCCGTAGGGGACGTTGTCGTAGCGCTGACGGCGCTCGTTCTTGACGACGTCCCGCTGGTTCTCCATCGACTCGTCGTCCAGGGCGGCCAGCAGGGAGCCCATGCGGTCGGCCTCCAGCCAGAGGGCGAGCTCGAGCTGGTGGGCGGGCATGGTCTCGAAGTAGTTGGTGCGCTCGAAGCTGGTGGTGCCGTTGAGCGAGCCGCCGGCGCCCTGGACGAGCTCGAAGTGGCCGTTGCCCTTTACCTGGGCGGAGCCCTGGAACATCAAGTGCTCGAAAAGGTGAGCCAGGCCGGTACGGCCCTTGACTTCGTGCCGGGAACCGACGTCGTACCAGAGGCAGACCGCCGCGACCGGGGTCAGGTGGTCCTCGGAAAGCACCACGCGCAGACCGTTGGCCAAGCGGTGCTCGGTCGCTGTCAGGCCTCCGGAGCCTGTCTCGGCCGTGGTCGTGTGACCCATGGGCATGTACGTCCCTTCACTCGCGCTCACTCGCGGAAGCGGTCTCGAACCGCGGTTTTTCTGCCAGTCCTGCCACTGTATGCAAGCGGGCGGGGGCCCGGCGAAGTTCCCGCACGACGTACGCCCACAGCGGATCGCGTAGCCTGCGTCCGACCCACTCCCGAGCGCCTCCGAGGCACCGGGGCGGGCCGCGGAGACCGGGTCCTGGCCCGGGTTGTCAGTACCGCGGTCCACAATGGTCCGCGTCAGATCCCGTTCACGCATGAGCAAGGAGCCGGCAGCGATGGCCCGCCGCAGCACGAAGACCCCGCCGCCCGACGACTCGTACGAGGAGAGGATCCTCGACATCGACGTCGTGGACGAGATGCGCGGCTCCTACCTCGAGTACGCGTACTCGGTCATCTACTCGCGCGCCCTGCCGGACGCCCGTGACGGCCTCAAGCCGGTGCACCGCCGGATCGTCTACCAGATGAACGAGATGGGGCTGCGCCCAGAGCGCGCCTATGTGAAGTGCGCGCGCGTGGTCGGCGAAGTGATGGGTAAGTTGCACCCGCACGGCGACGCGTCGATCTACGACGCGCTGGTGCGCATGGCCCAGCCGTTCTCGATGCGCGTTCCGCTGGTCGACGGCCACGGCAACTTCGGCTCGCTGGGCAACGACGACCCGCCGGCCGCCATGCGGTACACCGAGTGCCGGATGGCCGAGGCGACCAGCCTGATGACCGAGTCGATCGACGAGGACACGGTCGACTTCGCGCCCAACTACGACGGCCAGGAGCAGGAGCCGGTGGCCCTGCCCGCCGCCTTCCCGAACCTGCTGGTCAACGGCTCGTCGGGCATCGCGGTCGGCATGGCGACGAACATGCCGCCGCACAACCTCGGCGAGGTGATCGCGGCCGCCCGGCACCTGATCCGGTACCCGAACGCTGACCTGGACACGCTGATGAAGCACGTCCCGGGCCCCGACCTGCCGACCGGCGGCCGGATCGTCGGCCTGGAGGGCGTCCGGGACGCGTACGAGACGGGCCGCGGCACCTTCAAGATCCGGGCCACGGTTGCGGTGGAGGCGGTCACGGCCCGCCGCAAGGGCCTGGTCATCACCGAACTGCCGTTCACGGTCGGTCCCGAGAAGGTCATCGCCAAGATCAAAGATCTGGTCAACTCGAAGAAGCTGCAGGGCATCGCCGACGTCAAGGACCTCACCGACCGCGCGCACGGGCTGCGCCTGGTCGTCGAGATCAAGAACGGCTTCGTGCCGGAGGCGGTCCTGGAGCAGCTCTACAAGCTGACGCCGATGGAGGAGTCCTTCGGCATCAACAACGTCGCCCTGGTGGACGGCCAGCCGCTCACCCTGGGCCTCAAGGAGCTGCTCGAGGTCTACCTCGACCACCGCTTCGACGTGGTCCGCCGGCGCAGCGAGTTCCGCCGCACCAAGCGCCGCGACCGGCTGCACCTGGTGGAGGGCCTGCTGACGGCCCTGGTCGACATCGACGAGGTCATCCGGCTGATCCGCTCCAGCGACAACAGCGCGCAGGCCAAGGAACGCCTGATGGAGCGCTTCTCGCTGTCGGAGATCCAGACCCAGTACATCCTGGACACGCCGCTCCGCCGGCTGACCAGGTACGACCGCATCGAGCTGGACGCGGAGAAGGACCGGCTCACCACGGAGATCGCCGAGCTGACCCGGATCCTGGAGTCGGACGCTGAGCTGCGCAAGCTGGTCTCGGCCGAACTGGCCGCGGTGGCGAAGAAGTTCGGCACCGAGCGGCGTACGGTCCTGCTGGAGGCCTCGGGTGCCCCGGCGGCCGTGGTGCCGCTCCAGGTGGCCGACGACCCGTGCCGGGTGCTGCTCTCCTCGACGGGCCTGCTGGCGCGCACGACGAACGGCGAGCCGTTCCCTGAGGACACCGACGGCAAGCGGGCCAAGCACGACGTGATCGTCTCGGCGGTCCCGGCGACCGCCCGCGGCGAGGTCGGTGCGGTGACCTCGTCCGGCCGTCTGCTCCGCGTCAACGTGGTCGACCTCCCGCAGCTCCCGGAGACGGCGACCGCCCCGAACCTCGCGGGCGGCGCGCCCCTGTCCGAGTTCCTCTCCCTGGAGGACGACGAGTCGGTGGTCTGCCTGACCACGCTGGACGAGTCCTCACCGGGTCTCGCCCTCGGCACCGAACAGGGCGTGGTCAAGCGCGTGGTCCCGGACTATCCGTCGAACAAGGACGAGTTGGAGGTCATCACCCTCAAGGAGGGCGACCGGATCGTCGGCGCGATGGAGCTGCGCACCGGCGAGGAGGACCTGGTCTTCATCACCGACGACGCACAGCTGCTGCGCTACCAGGCCTCCCAGGTGCGTCCGCAGGGCCGTCCGGCGGGCGGTATGACGGGCATCAAGCTCACTGAGGGTGCGAAGGTGATCTCCTTCACGGCGGTGGACCCGGCGGCCGACGCGGTGGTCTTCACGGTGGCCGGCTCGCGCGGCACCCTCGACGACTCGGTGCAGACGACGGCCAAGCTGACCCCGTTCGACCAGTACCCGCGCAAGGGCCGCGCCACCGGCGGAGTGCGCTGCCAGCGGTTCCTGAAGGGCGAGGACTGCCTGGCCTTCGCCTGGGCAGGCCCGGTCCCGGCGAAGGCGGCCCAGAAGGACGGCACACCGGCCGACCTCCCGGAGGTCGACCCGCGCCGGGACGGCTCAGGTGTGTCGCTGCCGAAGACGGTGTCGGTGGTGGCAGGCCCGGTCTAGGCCTCGTAGTCCTCCTGAGGACTCGGGCCCTCCTCCAGGCCCTGGACGTACCGCAGGACGCCCCACATGCCGTACTCGTCGGCGTGCGGGGCGTCGTTCGTACACGCGTCCAGTTCCTTGCGCAGGGCGGCCACGTCGATGCCGGAGCCGATCAGCACCAGCTGCGTCAGCCGCTCCTCGTCCCGCCTCCAGGGCTCGGGGTAGAACCGCAGAAAACGCCCCACGGCGTGTATGGCGTACCGGTTCCCGGTGTCGTACGGCCCGAAGTCGACGTACCCCTTGATCCGGTAGAGCCCCTCGGGCCGGCTGTCGAGAAAGGCCATGAGCCGACGGGGATCGAGGGGCAGCTCGGAGACGAAGGACAGACTGTCGTACACGGTGTGCAGATGCCCCTCGTGCGCGTCGTCTCCTTCCTGATCATGCAGATCGTCGAAGGACAGCTGCCCGATGCGCTCCTCGCTGGGCCGGCAGTCGAAGAGGAACTCGGGGTCGATACGGCCGTAGGTGGCCGGGACGACGGCGGACCCATGGTCGCTGAGGGACCGGACGAGCACCAGGACACGCTCACCGCCCGGCTCGGCCCGGTCGAGCTTGTTGACGACGACCAGGTCGGCGAGGGCGAGGTGCCGGTCGATCTCCGGGTGCTTCACACGCGTGTCGTCGAACTCGGCGGCATCGACGACCTCGACGAGGCCGCCGTAGACGATGCCGGGGTGCTCGCTGGCAAGCAGCATCCGGACGAGTTCCTGGGGCTCGGCGAGACCGCTCGCCTCGATGACGATGACGTCGATACCGGTGGCGGGGTTGGCTAGGCGCTCCAGGTACAGGTCGAGTTCGCTCGCGTCGACGGCGCAGCACAGGCAGCCGTTGCCGAGCGAGACGGTCGAGTCGCCGAGGGCGCCGGCCACGGCCATCGCGTCGATCTCGATGGCCCCGAAGTCATTGACGATCGCCCCGATCCGGCTGCCTCCGCTGCGGTGCAGCAGGTGATTGAGGAGCGTGGTCTTCCCGGAGCCCAGAAATCCGGCGAGCACGACGACCGGGATCTGCTGGGGGCTGCGGTGGTGCTCCAACGGGTGCCTCTTTCATGCGGGCGGAGGTACGGGTCGGTCCAGGATAGGAAACGACCTGCCACCGAAGACCGCGCCCGTCGCCCCAGGCGTGCGACTGAGGAACGACGGTTCGCCACGACGCCGAAGAGGCCTACCGAGCCGCAGCCGTCACCCTCGGCTCCGGCCCCACATACCGTGCCACCGGCCGGATGATCTTGGAGTCCGCCGCCTGTTCCAGGATGTTGGCGCTCCAGCCGACCGCGCGGGCCGCCGCGAACGTCGGGGTGAACATCTCCCGGGGCAGGCCGCAGAGTTCCATGACCACGCCCGCGTAGAACTCGACGTTGGTGTGCAGTTCACGGCCGGGCTTCAGTTCGGCGAGGATGCGCTCCACTTGGCGTTCGACCTCTACGGCGAACTCCACCCGGGGACCGCCGAAGTCCTGCGCGATCTCGCGCAGCATGCGGGAACGCGGGTCTTCCGTACGGTAGATCGCGTGCCCGAAGCCCATCACGCGGTCGCCGGCGAGGACCCGTTCGCGGATCCAGGGGTCGATCCGGTCCGGCGTCCCGATCGCGTCCAGGGTGCCCAGCGCCCGGCTGGGCGCGCCTCCGTGCAGAGGCCCGGACAGCGCGCCGACCGCTCCCACGAGACAGGCCGCGACATCCGCGCCCGTGGACGCGATGACACGGGCGGTGAACGTTGATGCATTGAATCCGTGATCAATAGTTGAGATCAAGTATTGCTCGACCGCACGTGCCCGCCGGGGATCGGGCTCCGAACCCGTCAACATGTACAGGTAGTTGGCCGCGTATGACAGATCCTCGCGCGGTTCCACCTGGTCGAGCCCCTGCCCGAGCCGGTACAGCGCGGTGAGCAGCGTCGGTACGGCCGCACAGGCGGCGACCGTGTCGGCGCGTCGCCGGTCCGCGTCGATGTCGTACACCGGCCGGAACCCCTGTGCCGCGCCGAGCAGCGAGAGCGCGGTGCGCATCCCGGCCAGCGGTCCGGATCCGCCGCTCGCCGCGGCCACCGCGGGCAGGGCCGCCCGGACCTCGTCGGGCAGGCGCCGCAGCGCGGCGGTCTCGGCGGCGAAGGCGGCGGCGCGCTCCGCGTCGGGCAGTCCACCGTGGATCAGGAGGTGCCAGACGTCCTCGAAGCCGCGGGTGCGGGCGAGTTCGACGGCCGAGTACTGGCGATAGTGGTAGAAGCCCTCGCTCCCCCGGACGTCGCCCACCTCGGTGTCCGCGACGACGACACCGGCGAGCCCGCGCGGCACCTCGACAAGGGTCGAAGCGCTCCTGTTGACGGTCATGACATCCCTCCGCTTTCCTCTGCGAACTTGATTTGACTGTCCATGCTTGACTTAATATCTGTCAATATTGATTGAATCAATGTGCATCGAACACGACTACGGTGGCGCCATGCGCGATCAACAACCCGCTCCCGGCAGTCCCGCGCGGCGGCTGAGCACCAAGGAGACCGCCGAGCTGCTCGGGGTGAAGCCCGAGACCGTGTACGCCTATGTGAGCCGCGGTCAGCTCAGCAGCAGGCGCGAACCCGGTGGACGTGCCAGCACCTTCGACGCCCAGGAGGTGGAGGCCGTCGCCCGGCGCAACAGACGGGAAGCCGCGGGGACTTCGGGCTCCGGCGGGGATCTGTCGGTGCGCACCCGGATCACCCTGATCGAGAAGGACCGCTACTTCTTCCGGGGTGTCGACGCCACCGAGCTCGCCGCGCACCACTCCTACGAGGAGGTGGCCGACTGGCTGTGGACGGGCCGGATGACCCCGGGCGTGACCCTCACCGCCCCGGAGGCCACCGTCGCCGTCGCCCGCCGGGCCGTCGACGCACTGCCGGAGCACACCTCCCCCACCGACCGGCTGCGAGTCGCCACGATCGCGTCGGCCGCCGAGGATCCGCTGCGTTTCGACCTGTCCGAGGACGCCGTCCTCGGCACCGCGCGCGTGCTGATCCCCACCCTGGTCGCCGCGCTGCCGGTGCAGCGCGAGCGCCGGCACGACGACGGTCCGCTGGCCCACCGCCTATGGCGCCGGCTGACCGGCATCGACCCCAGCGACACGGCGCTGCGCGTGCTGGACACGGCGCTCGCCCTGCTCGTCGATCACGACCTGGCCGCCTCCACGCTCGCGGTCCGGGTCGCCGCCTCCGCGCGTGCCCACGCGTACGCGGCCGTGTCGGCCGGGCTCGGTGTCCTCGAAGGCCCCCTGCACGGCGCATCCAGCGGCCTCGCCCACCGGATGCTGCTCGACGTCCTCGACCAGGGCACCGCCGTCCCGGTGATCGCGGACGAACTCCGCGCGGGCCGCCGTATCCCCGGGCTCGGCCACCGGCTCTACCAGGGGGAGGACCCACGCGCGCGTGTCCTGTTCGGCCTCCTGGAGGAGGTTCCCCGCGCGGAGCCCGCCCTGCTCGCGGCCCGGGACATCGTGGCCACGACCGCCCGGCACGCTCCCCTGCACGCCAACGTCGACCTGGCGCTGGCCGTGTTCACGGCCTCCTGCGGCATGCCCGCCACCGCGGGCGAGACGATCTTCGCGATCGCCCGAACGGCGGGATGGATCGCGCACGCCCTGGAGGAGTACGGGGAACGCCCGCTGCGGATGCGTCCCAGCGGCCACTACGTCGGTCCGAAACCGCCGCAGCCCCTGCCTTAGTAGCCCACCCGAGAAGCGAACGGGCCGGGCCGGAAGTCGCCCCGGCCGCAGTCAGGTTAGGCTCACCTCTGTGAGTAGGTGCGCAACCGTCTCCCGGATGCTCGACGAACCCGTTTCCGGCACCGCCGCCACCGCGACGACGTGGCTGCTGCTGGAGCAGGCCGGCCCGTGGGGTGCCAAGGCGCTCACTTCGAGCCATCTGGACCCCGCGCTGGGCCGCGCCCTGGAGGCAGCCGCCAAGGGGACCGGCGTGCGGATCGCGCTCATCCGCCGCGCCGGCCGCCACGCCGACCCCGGCCCACCCGCCGTACGCCAGGTGTACGCGGCCCACACGGTTCCCGGGAACGTCTGGCTGCACAGTGCCACCACCCGCGATCCCGGGCGGCTGCTCGGACTCGACTTCGGCGCGCTCGGCGCGGGCGACCACCGTTCCTTCGGTGCGGCGCTCGGCGGTCGGCCGCACGCGGGCAGCCCCCTCGCCCTCATCTGCACCAACGGCAAGCGCGACCGCTGCTGCGCCCTGCTGGGCCGCCCGCTCGCCGCCGAGCTGGCCGCCTCCGGCGTGACGGGCACCTGGGAGGTCACCCATCTGGGTGGTCATCGCTTCTCGCCGACGGTGCTCGTCCTGCCGTACGGCTACGCGTACGGCCGCGCCGAGGCCCGTGCCGTCAAGGAGGTCGTGCACGGCGCCCAGGAGGGCCGTGTGGTACTGGAGGGGTGCCGTGGGTGCTCCGCCTGGGAACGGCCCGGCCAGGCGGCCGAGCTGGCCGTGCGCGAGGCGGTGGGCGAGTACGCGGCGGGCGTGCTGAGCGTCGTACGGACCGAGGGCGCGGCCCCGCGCTGGGACGTCACCGTCGCCCACAGCGACGGCCGTCGGTGGCGGGTCGGCGTGGCTCAGGGCGCCTCCGTGCCGCCCCGCGCGGAGAGCTGCGGGGTGTCGGTGCTGGGGTCGCCGGCCCGGATGGACGTGGTGTCGCTGCGGGAACTGCGGACGACGGCTCTGGCGAGCTGACGCGCCCCTGCAGCCGGATTTCCCCAAGAAACAGTCAAGAGATCCACGCCACACCCGCTACGGCCAGGCCCGCACGCGCACGTACCGTCGTGGGTATGAGCCCCACTCCCCCCGCACGCCGCCTGCGCCTCGGCCTGCCCCGACGGGCGTTCTCTCAGGTGCTGCTGATGCAGGTGGCGATCGCCGCGGGGGTCGCGGTGCTCGCGACCGGGCTCTTCCTGGCACCGCTGAGCAAACAACTGGACCAGGAGGCGATGCGCAGGGCGCTGGCGATCGCGCAGACCACGGCGCAGGACCCGCAGATCGCCGAGGGCGTCCTGACCACCGAGCCGAGCACGACCGGACCGGTGCAGCGGGAGGCGGAGCGGATCCGGAAGGCCACCCGTGCCGAGTACATCGTGGTGATGGACCAGCGGGGATTCCGCTGGTCGCACACCACGCTCTCGGAGATCGGCCACCATGTCTCGACCAGTCCCCGGGATGCGCTGGCCGGCAAGGAGGTCATGCAGATCGACAACGGCACCCTGGGCCGCTCCGCGCGCGGCAAGGTGCCGCTGTACGACTCGAAGCACCGGATCATCGGGGCGGTCTCGGTCGGCATCGCGTACGACAGCGTGCGGGCGCGCCTGCTCAGCGCGATCCCCGGGCTGTTCGCGTACGCCGGCGGCGCGCTCGCGGCCGGCGCGCTGGCCGCCTGGCTGATCTCCCGGCGGGTCCAACGGCAGACCCGTGACCTGGCCTTCTCCGACATCTCGGCGCTGCTCGCGGAGCGCGAGGCCATGCTGCACGGCATCCGGGAAGGTGTGGTCGCCCTCGACCGCGGCGGCCGTATCCGCCTGCTGAACGACGAGGCGGGGCGGCTGCTCGGCATCGGTGACGAGGCCGTCGGCCAGTCTCCGGACGAGGCGCTCGGCGAGGGCCGTACAACCGATGTCCTGGCCGGCCGGGTGGCCGGCACCGATCTGCTCACCGTGCGCGGCCAGCGGGTCCTGGTCGCCAACCGCATGCCCACCGACGACGGCGGTGCCGTCGCCACCCTGCGTGACCGCACCGAGCTGGAGCAGCTCGGCCGCGAACTCGACTCCACACGCGGGCTCATCGACGCCCTGCGCGCCCAGGACCACGAGCACGCCAACCGTATGCACACCCTGCTCGGGCTGCTGGAACTGGAGATGTACGACGACGCCGTGGAGTTCGTCGGCGAGGTGGTGGGCGACCACCGGGTCACCGCCGAGCAGGTCACGGAGAAGATCCAGGACCCTCTGCTGGCCGCCCTGCTGGTCGGCAAGGCCACCGTCGCGGCCGAGCGCGGGGTCGCCCTGTGGGTGTCGGACCGCACCCGGCTGCCGGACCGGCTGATCGACCCCAGGGGTCTGGTCACGGTCGTCGGGAATCTCGTGGACAACGCGCTGGACGCGGTCGCCGGCACTCCGCACGCGCGTGTGGAGGTCGAGTTGTGCGCCGAGGACCGCGCGATCGTCCTCAGGGTTCGCGACACCGGGCCCGGGATCCCGGCGGAGCAGCGGGAGTTGGTCTTCACCGAGGGGTGGTCCACCAAGAAGCCGCCCGTGCACGGCAAGCGCGGCATCGGGCTCTCGCTGGTACGTCGGCTCGCCGAACGGCAGGGCGGCCGGGCGACCGTGGGCGAGGCGGACGGCGGGGGCGCGCAGTTCACGGTCGTGCTCCCGGAGGCGCTGACCGAGCCGGAGCAGGAACCGGCGCTCATCTGGGCCGACGAGGAGACGCGATGATCGAGGTCCTGGTCGTGGACGACGACACCCGGGTCGCCCGCGTCAACGCCGCCTACGTCGAGAAGGTGCCGGGCTTCCATGTGGCCGGCGAGGCCCACAACGCGGCCGAGGCGCTGCGTCAGGTGGAGGTGCTGCCCCGTCTCGACCTGGTCCTCATGGACCACTATCTGCCCGACGACACCGGCCTCGCGGTGGTCCAGGAGATGCGCCGGCGCGGCCTCCAGACAGACGTGATCATGGTGACGGCGGCCCGGGACGTGTCGACCGTGCAGGCGGCGATGCGTCACGGCGCCCTGCAGTACCTGGTCAAACCGTTCGCGTTCGCGGGACTGCGCGCCAAGCTGGAGGCGTACGCCGAGCTGCGACGCACCCTGGACGGCGGCGGCGAGGCCGAACAGGCCCAGGTGGACCGCATCTTCGGCGCCCTGTCCACGACGTCCGAGCCGGACCTGCCCAAAGGGCACTCCCCCACCACGGCCGAACTGGTGCGCCAGTCCCTGATGAACGCCGAGGGTCCGCTGTCGGCCCAGGAGATCGCCGAGCGGACGGGGGTGAGCCGCCAGACCGCCCAGCGCTATCTGAAGCTCCTGGAGCGCACGGGACGGGCCAGACTGACCCTCAAATACGGCGACGCGGGCCGCCCGGAACACCGTTACGTGTGGGCGACCCGCGGCTGAACGCCGTCGGCTCCGCCGCTACTTGGCGGCCTCGACGAACTCGGTCGTGTACGTCTTGCTGAGGTCGACATCGGTGTTCTGGATGTTCGTGTTGAACGCCTTGAGCACCTTCTCCACGGTCTCCGGGCCGTTCTTCGGCATCACACCGTCGTCGGTGAACATCGGCAGCGTGCTCTTGATGGACTGCGTGTAGAGAGCCTTGTCGCCCTGCGCGTAGTCGGCGGGCATCTTGGCCGCGATCTCGGCAGCACTGTGCGTGGACATCCACTTGAGCGTCTTGACGAATGCATTGACCAACTTCTGGACGGTGTCCTTGTGACCGTTGACCCAGTCCGTCTGCATGTACAGGCTTGACGACGGGTACGGGCCGCCGAGCGCCTCCTGGGAACCTTGCGGCGTGCGCATGTCCAGCAGGACCTTGCCCGCCTTCTTGTCCAGGATGGTCGCGACGGTCGGATCCGTCGTCATGCCGCCGTCGATGGAGCCCTGCTGGAGCGCCGAGATGAAGGTCGCACCCGCTCCGACAGCGACCGGCGAGAAGTCGCTGACCTTCACCCCGTTCTTGACGGCGAGGTACTTGGTGAGGAAGTCGGTCGACGACCCGAGGCTGGTGACGCCGAGCTTCTTGCCCTTGAAGTCCTTGGGCGAGGTGATGTCGCCGGCCGCCTTGATGGAGACGACCTCCACCTCACCGGGCGCCCGCGAGAACTGCACGACGGACTCCACCGCCTTGTGCTTGGTCTGGAGGTCCAGTGTGTGGTCGTAGAAGCCGACCGTCCCCTGGACCTGCCCGGCGACGAGCGCGGTCTCGGCCTGAACGCCGGCCGGCTCGGTCAGCAGCTCCACGTCGAGGCCCTCGGCGTCGAAGTAGCCGAGCCGCTGGGTGAGCATGGCGGGCATGTAGATGACCTTGTCCAGGCCGCCGACCATGATCTTGACCTTCGTACCCTTGCCGTCACCGGTGGAGGCCGTGCTCGCCGCGTCGTTGGCACAGGCGGTGAGGGAGGAGAGGGCGAGCAGGCCGGCGGCGGCCAGGGTGGAGTATCTGGCGGACTTGCGCATGACGTTTCACGTCCTTGTGAGAGGGCTGTGCGGGGAGGAGTCGAGGGGGGCCGGTCAGCTGTCGGAGTCCGACGGCTTCCAGCGGAAGATGCGGCGCTCGACGAAGGTGAGCAGCCCTTCGGCGACGAGCGCGACGACGGCGAGGATGACCATCGCGGCGTACACACCGGCGGCGTTGAAGGTGCCCTGCGACTGCGCGACGAGCAGGCCGATGCCCTTGGTGGCGCCGATGTACTCGCCGACGATGGCGCCGATCAGGGCGAAGCCAAAGCTGACGTGGAGGCTGGTGAAGATCCAGGAGGTGGCGGACGGGATGACGACCTGAAGCGTCACCCTGCGGTCGCTGGCGCCGAGGATGCGGGCGTTGGCGACCAGGTTGCGGTCGACCTCGCGGGCGCCCTGGAAGGCGTTGAAGAACACCGGGAAGAACACCAGTACGACGGCGGACGCGACCTTGGAAGAGGCACCGAGCCCGAACCAGATCACGAAGATCGGGGCGAGCACGATCCTGGGAATCGAGTTGAGCACCTTGATGTATGGACCAAGGACATCGGCGAGGAAGGTGATCCGCCCCAGGGCGATACCGCAGACCACACCGGCGATGACACCGATGACCCAGCCGAGCAATGCCTCGTAGAGCGTGTACCAGATCTGTTCGCCCAGGGAGCCGAGGGCGGTGCCGTGGGTCACCCAGGTCCAGATCTGGTCCCAGATCTTCGACGGCATGGAGAAGTTGAACGGGTCGATGACCTCGGCCCGGGAGAGGACCTCCCAGAGACCGAGCACGGCCACCAGAAGCAGTACGCGCACGGCGAGGACGATCGCCTTGCGTCTGCGGGCGGCCTGGGCGCGCGACCGGGCGCGGTCCGGGGTCTGCTTGACGGTGTCGACGACCGGTGTGCTGAGCACCTCAGGCGACATGAGCGGCACCCCTCTCGCGGGTGATGCGGACCTCTTCGCCGAGGGACTCCCAGATCTCGCGGTAGATCTCGATGAACCGCGGCTCCAGACGCACCGACTCGACCTTGCGGGGGCGGGGCAGGTCGATGTCGAAGACCTGCTTGACGGTCGCGGGCCCGGCGGTCATGACGACGACCTTGTCGGCCAGCGCGATGGACTCCTCCAGGTCGTGGGTGACGAAGACGACCGAGGCGCCCGTGCCCTCCCACAGTTCCAGCAGTTCGTCCGACATCAGGGCCCGGGTCTGGACGTCGAGCGCCGAGAACGGCTCGTCCATGAGCAGGATCTCGGGGTCGTTGACGAAGGTGGCGGCGAGCGCCACACGCTTGCGCTGGCCGCCGGAGAGTTGATGCGGATAACGGTCCTCGAAGGCGGCGAGGCCGACCCGGGCCAGCCATGCGCGGGCCTTCTCCCTCGCCTCCGCCTTGGGCACGCCCCGGAAGCGGGGGCCTGCCATCACATTGGACAGCACGGTCCGCCAGGGGAAGGTGGCGTCCTGCTGGAAGACGAAGCCGACCTTGTCGCCGACACCGGCCACCGGCTCACCGGCCACCAGCACATCGCCCTCGCTGGGCTCCTCCAACCCGCTGACCAGCGTCAGCGTGGTGGACTTGCCACAACCCGTCGGCCCTACGACGGCCACGAACTCGCCGCGCCCCACGGTGAGGTCGAGGCCGCGGACGGCCGTGTGCAGACCCCCCGACGGGGTCTTGAAGATCTTGCTCGCGCCCCGCAGTTCGATGGCGGGGCTGGTGTCTGCGCTCATGGGCCGGGACGGTATGTGTGGCCCGGACCACAGCAGCAGTCTTCTGGGCGCAAGCCGTTCTTTTGCTCGCAAGCACCTGTTGTGCTCGTTTTGCTCGCGCTACAACTGCGCAGACGAAACACGGGCTTAACGCTCGCCGGCCTTGAAGGAGAGGCCTGATGATTGACGTCCTGGTGGTCGACGACGATTTCCGCGTCGCCGAGATAAACGCCAAGTACGTGGGGAAGGTTCCCGGCTTCCGGGTGGCCGCCCGCGCGCACAGCGCCGCCCAGGCCCTGGCCGCCGTGGAACGCGGCACCATCGACCTGGTCCTGCTGGACCACTATCTGCCGGACCGGACCGGCCTCGAACTCGTCCACCGGATGCGGGAACAGGGCCATGGGACCGACGTCATCATGATCACGGCCGCCAGCGACGTGACCACCGTTCAGAAGGCGATGCGCATGGGCGCCCTGCACTACCTGGTCAAGCCGTTCACCTTCGCCGCCCTGCGCACCCGCCTCGACTCCTACGCGGCCCTGCGCCGCACCGTCGACCGGGTCGGCGGCCGGGGTCTGACCGGGCAGGAGCAGGTCGACCGGATCTTCGGCGCGCTGCGCACCTCACCTGCGCCGTCCGCGCCCGGGCTGCCCAGCGGCCACTCCGAACCCACCACCGACCTCATCTGCGGCGTCCTGCACCGTGCCGACCACCCGCTCTCCGCCCACGAGGTCGCCGCCGAGACCGGCCTCAGCCGATCCACCGCCCAGCGCTATCTCCGACACCTGGAACAGGCGGGCCGACTCCGTCTCTCCTTGAAGTACGGCGACACGGGCCGCCCGGAGCACCGGTACGCCTGGGTGGCGCCGTAGCGGCTCTCAACGGGTCACACGGCCCCCGCCCCGGTCAGCGACCGCACCTCGGTCTCCGCGTGCTTGGCCTCGTCCGGCACCTCCTCCGAGGTGACCGTGCCGAGCCACCCGGCGAGGAAACCGAGCGGGATGGAGACGATCCCCGGGTTCTGCAACGGGAAGTACTGGAAGTCGACGCCCGGGAACAGCGCTCCCGGGCTCCCCGACACCACCGGAGACAGCACGACCAGCCCCAGGGCCGGGACGAGCCCGCCGTATACGGCCCACACCGCGCCGCGGGTCGTGAAATCCCGCCAGAACAGCGAGTACAGCAGTGCGGGCAGGTTCGCCGAGGCTGCCACCGCGAAGGCCAGCCCCACCAGGAAGGCGACGTTCATGTCGCGGGCCAGCAGGCCGAGGGCGATCGCCACCATCCCGATGCCGACCGCGGCCGTGCGCGCCACCGCCACCTCGCTGCGCTGCTTGGCGTGCGGCCTGCGCAGCGAGGCATACAGGTCATGGGCGACGGAAGCCGAGGAGGCCAGGGTGATCCCGGCGACCACCGCGAGGATCGTCGCGAAGGCGACGGCAGCGACCACCGCGAACAGAACCGTTCCGCCTGTGGAGCCCGCGCCGCCGCCCAGGTCGAGCGCCAGCAGCGGAACGGCCGTGTTCCCCGACGCGTTCGACGCGCGCACCGCGTCCGGTCCGACGAGGGCCGCCGCCCCGAAGCCGAGCACGATCGTCATCAGGTAGAAGCCACCGATCAGCCCGATCGACCAGACCGCCGAACGCCGGGCCGCCCGAGCCGTGGGCACCGTGTAGAACCGGGACAGGATGTGCGGCAGCCCCGCCGTGCCCAGCACCAGCGCCAGCCCCAGGCTGATGAAGTCCAGCCGGGCGCTCCAGCTGCCGCCGTACTTGAGGCCCGGCGCCAGGAACGCCCGCCCGTGCCCACTGCGGTCGGCGGCCGTGAGCAGCAGGCGGTCGATGTCGCCGTGGAACCGCAACAGCACGAGCACGGTCAGCACCACCGTCCCGCTGAGCAGCAGGACCGCCTTGACGATCTGGATCCAGGTGGTCGCCCGCATCCCTCCCAACGACACATAGATCACCATCAGCGCGCCGACCCCGATGACCGTCCACGCCTGCGCGGGCTGGCTCGTCCGCCCCAGCAGCAGCGCCACCAGACTGCCCGCGCCGACCATTTGCGCCACCAAATAGAGAACGGAGACGGTGATCGAGGAAGTTCCCGCCGCGATCCGCGCCGGCCGCTCCCGCATCCGTGCCGCGATCACATCGGCGAGCGTGAACCGCCCGCAGTTGCGCACCAGTTCGGCCACCAGGAACAGCACAACCAGCCATGCGACCAGAAAGCCCACCACGTACAGCAGCCCGTCATAGCCGAAGAGCGCGATGAGTCCGGTCACGCCGAGGAAGGAGGCCGCCGACATGTAGTCGCCCGCGATGGCAAAACCATTCTCCATCGGGGAGAAGAGCCGCCCACCGGCGTAGAACTCCTCCGCCGAACCGTGCCGCCTCCGGCTCACCCACGTCGTGATCCCGAGCGTCACCGCGACAAACGCGCTGAACAGCAGCAAGGCCAGCGTCTGATGATGCTCCGTCATGACTCACCACCCCTGGCCCCCCGGGTCAGCTCCTGGGTGTCCCAGCGCAGCTCCAACGCGGCACGGTCCCTGCGCAACCGCGCGTGCCGGGCGTAGGCCCAGGTGAGCAGGAACGTGGTCAGGAACTGCCCGAGGCCCGCGACCATCGCCACGTTCACCGCCCCTGCGACGGGCCTGGCCATCAGCCCCGGCGCGGTCGTCGCGGTCACCACATATCCGACGTACCAGGTGAGGAAGACGGTGACGCCCGGCACCACGAACCTCCGGTAGCGGCTGCGAACCTCCTGGAAGGCCGCGCTGCGCTGCACCTCCAGATACACGTCACGGGTGCGAACGGCCGCCCCCTCCCGCTCCGTCCGCGCGGCCGGTACGGCGGGAGCCGGTACCCCGGTGCCGTCCAGCTCGCCCCAGCCGGAGGCCAGTGCGTCGTACCAGGGGTCCTCATACCTGACTTCTCGGGAGGCCGTGCCGTACTCGCCCTGGTCCTCGTGCTTCTCGGCCGAACTCTCGGGACCGCCCCCGCCGTCGCGGTGACGCCCGTTGCTTGACTGCATGCCCAAGGATGGACAGACCGGGAAGATCCCCGACACTTCTTCCCCTGGCTCTTCACCCCATCAGGTGACTCAATCCGCTGGTGGCCGCACCAATCCCTTCCCATAGGCGTAACGCACCGCCTGGGCCCGGTCCTTGAGGCCCGTCTTCGCGAACAGGTTGTTGATGTGTGTCTTCACGGTCGCGGTGGACACGTGCAGCCTGCGGGCGATCTCCTGGTTGGTGAGCCCGTCGGCGATCAGCACCAGGACCTCGGTCTCCCGCGCGGTCAGCCCGTCGGGCGCCTCGGCGGCCACGGGCGCCGGCTCGGGCTGCGACAGCCTTTCCAGCAGCCGCCGTTGGATGCTCGGCGACAGCCCCGCCTCCCCCGAGAGCACGCTCTCCACCGCCCGCACGATCTCGTCGCCCCCCGCATCCTTGGTGAGGTAGCCACGCGCGCCTGCCTTCAGCGCCGGGAACAACGAGTCGTCGTCCGCGAACGTGGTGAGCACCACGACCTGGGTCCCGGGGTACTCGGACCTGATCCGCCGGGTCGCCTCCACACCGTCGCAGCGCGGCATCCGCAGGTCCATCAGCACCACGTCCGGGGCGAGTTCGGCGACCAGCCGCACCGCCTCCTCCCCGTCGCCCGCCGCTCCCACGACCTCCACGCCGGGCAGCAGACCGAGGAGCATCACGATGCCCTCCCTGACCACGGTCTGGTCATCGGCGACCACGACCCGCGCGGGCTTCTTCTCCCCCTCCGTCATACGGGCACCCTCAACGTCACCTCGAACCCCTCGTCGTCACGCCCTGCCTCCAGCGACCCGCCCAGCAACTCGGCCCGCTCCCGCATACCCAGCAGACCGTACCCGCTGCCGGCGCCGGTCAGTTCGCCGGGACGGCCGCCCGAGTCCCTTACGTTCAGGGTCACTTCGTGCTCCTGGTAGTCCAGCCGCACCTCCACCTTGGCGCCGTAGGCGTGCTTGCGGACGTTCGTCAGCGCCTCCTGAGCGACGCGTCGTACGGTCTGCGACGCCTCTGCGGGCAGGGTCCTGCGTTCACCTGTGACGGTGACCTCGGCGCCGTCGGTGGAACCGACGATCTCCGTGAGGAACTCCTCCAGCGGGGTCAGCTCGCCGCGCAGAGCGGACAGCGCCTGCCGGGTCTCGGCGAGTCCGTCCCGGGCCATTCCCCGGGCGGCCACGACCCGTTCGAGAATCTGCTCCCGGTCGGCTCCGCGCTCGATCAGCAGCCGCGCCGCCTCCAGGTGCACCATCTGGGCCGAGAGGCTGTGGGCCAGCACATCGTGGATCTCCCGCGCGATCCTGGCCCGCTCCGCGAGCGCCGCCGACTCCGCCTCGGCCGCTCTCGCCGCACGTTCCTGGGTCAGCAGTCGCTGTGCGTGGCCCCGGGCCTCGGCGTCGAGTCTCATCACGTAGCCGGCGAGAGCCATTCCGACGACGGTGGCCGCGGTGGTCAGCCACACGTCGTTGTTGAACGCGGAGTACGAAGCCAGGGCCACGGACGCGACGGGCACCGCGATCGCGATCGGCAGCCGCTCCAGGGCGGCGATGCCGCAGCCGCACCAGATCACGAGGGCCGGTCCCCGGAACCCGTTGGCCTCCGCAGCGACCGCGGCGGCCAGAAGGACACCGATGAGGACCAGGGAGGGCACGAGCCAGTGGGCGTAGGTGGTCCGGTAGAAGCCCCAGGAGGCCACGGCGGTCACGACGACACCCGCCACGGGCGCGGCTACGTCCCAGCCGTGGATGTGCGACTGGTTGAAAGCGCTCCACAGCAGGAGGGCGAGGATCACCAGCCGCACGGCCCAGGCGAGCATGCGCCGGGGCAGGGAGATACCCGCGCGGCTAAGCGCTTCGCGCGAGGGCCAGCGCGTCCAGACGTTCTCCGTCACACGCCTTCCTTCCTGGTGACCCGTGCCATGCCGCCACCGTAAGCCCGGGCGGGGCCGCCCGCGGACGGCCCGGAGGGGAGCGACTGCGCACGCCAGACGAGGATGCCGGCGCGAACCAGCAGAGTGACCGCCAGTCCGAGCATGAGCGCCGAGCTGTCCTGATGGATGCCGGCGAGGGCGCCGAGGCCGACGAGACCGACGCGCACGGCTATCCCGACGAACCAGACGACGGCGCCGGCCTTGGTGCTCTTGGTCCATACGACCCCGTCGGGCTCCGTCCACACCCGGGTGGTCCAGGCCCAGGCGGCACCCATGACCAGTCCCACCAGCAACTCCATACCGAGCAGCAGGGCGGATTCCGCGCGGTGATGGGCGTCGAGTATGCCGGGTTCGCGCAGCGCGACGACCGCGAGGACCACGGGCAGCAGCCACCAGCGCCGACCGGTGTTGATCGGGCGGGCACGGAACTGGCGCACGATCACCACGACGATGACTGCCACGATCAGCAACGCGTTGACGAGCCCGGACATCAGAGCCTCCGTGAGCGGGAAGGGGCCGTGTCGGGAGCGGGAGCTGCCGACACCTTCCGAAGCTACGGAAACGCGCAGGTCAGCAGATCGGAGCACGGGTGGATCACGGGTGGAATCCGACGAGCGGGATCTCTCCACCCAGGGGTGGAGAACCATGCGGAGGGCCGCGGGGACGGCAGACGGGCGGCGGACGGCGGGCACAGCTGACGCGTGGCGGACGGCGGGCACATGGGGGCGGCGGGCAAATGGGGCGGCGGGCACACGGGACAGGTACGTGGGGGGCGACGGACGGGCGGCGGGCACACGGGGCGGGTACGTGGGGGACGGCGGACGCGCGGCGGGACGGCGAACGCGTGACGGGACGGCGAACGCGTGACGGGACGGCGGGCGGATGCCGACGAGCGGCAGGCGAGGGACAAACCGAGCGGCAGGCGAGGGACAAACCGAGCGGCGGGTGTCTCGTGGGATAGGCCGGTTGGTGACTCGTGGGACGGTCGGCGGACGTCTCCCGGGTCAGGCCGACGGGGCCCTTGCCCAAGGGCCCGGGGTCCGTGGGCGCCCCCATCGGCCAGTCACTGGAACACGAGCGTGGAAATCGGGCGAGCCCCCGTTGCAGCCGGTCAGCACGCATGCTCGCCACCGCCCAGTCTCCACCACCGCCCGGCCCCGCCGCCGCCCGCCATCACCACCGCGCGACCCACCCCGCCACGGCCCACCGCCGCCCAGCCCGCGCCCGCCCCGCCCGACCTACCGACGCCAGCCCACCGCCCCTTCGGCCAAAGCCCGGCGCAGCGGCTACGCGTCGATCCGCGACCGGTCCAGCGTCGCCGCCGAGCCGGAGATGAACTCCTTCCGGGGAGCCACGTCGTTGCCCATCAGCAGGTCGAAGACCTGCTCGGCCGCTTCGAGGTCGGAGAGGTTGATCCGCCGCAGGGTGCGATGACGCGGGTCCATGGTTGTCTCGGCCAGCTGGTCGGCGTCCATCTCGCCGAGACCCTTGTAGCGCTGGATGGAGTCCTTGTACCGAATGCCCTTGCTCTGGAACTCCATGAGCTTGTCGCGCAGCTCACGGTCCGAGTACGTGTAGAGGTACTTGTCCTGGCCCTTCTTCGGCTGGACGATCTCGACGCGGTGCAGCGGTGGCACCGCCGCGAAGACCCGGCCTGCCTCCACCATGGGCCGCATGTAGCGCTGGAACAGCGTCAGCAGCAGGCAGCGGATGTGCGAGCCGTCGACATCGGCGTCGGTCATCATGATGATCTTGCCGTAGCGGGCCGCGTCGATGTCGAAGGTACGGCCGGAGCCTGCCCCTATGACCTGAATGATCGCGCCGCACTCGGCGTTCTTGAGCATGTCCGTCACCGAGGACCGCTGAACGTTGAGGATCTTGCCCCGGATCGGCAGCAGCGCCTGGAACTCCGAGTTCCGGGCCAGCTTCGCCGTACCGAGCGCGGAGTCCCCCTCGACGATGAAGAGCTCGCTGCGCTCGACGTCGTCGCTGCGGCAGTCGGCGAGCTTGGCCGGCAGGGACGAGGACTCCAGGGCCGTCTTCCGGCGCTGCGCGTCCTTGTGCTGGCGCGCGGCGATGCGGGTCCGCGCGGCGGCGACCACCTTCTCCAGGACCACGCGGGCCTGGGCGGCCGCGTCACGCTTGGTGGAGGTGAGGAACGCCTTCAGTTCCTTGGTGACCACGTTGTTCACGATCCGGCGGGCGGCCGAGGTGCCGAGGACCTCCTTGGTCTGGCCCTCGAACTGCGGCTCGGCAAGGCGGACGGTGACGACGGCGGTGAGGCCCTCCAGGGCGTCGTCCTTGACGATGTCGTCCTCTGCGACGCGCAGCAGTTTCTTGGCGCGCAACACCTCGTTGAGGGTCTCTCGGACGGCCTGCTCGAAGCCGGCCATGTGGGTACCGCCCTTGGGCGTGGCGATGATGTTGACGAACGACCTCAGGGTCGTGTCGTAACCGGTGCCCCAGCGCAGCGCCACGTCGACGCCGAGTTCGCGGGTGACCTCGGTGGGGGTCATCTGGCCGTGGTCGTCCAGGACCGGGACGGTCTCCTTGAAGGTGCCCTGCCCGGAGAAGCGGAGGACGTCGCAGACCGGCTTGTCGGTGGCCAGGTACTCGCAGAACTCGCTGATGCCGCCGTCGAAGCGGAAGGACTCCTCGCCCTTGCTGCCGTCCGCGCCGAGGCCGTACTCGTCACGGACGACGATCGTCAGGCCGGGCACCAGGAACGCGGTCTGCCGGGCGCGCTGGTGGAGGATCTCCAGAGTGAGCTTGGCGTCCTTGAGGAAGATCTGGCGGTCGGCCCAGTAACGCACGCGCGTGCCGCTGCGCGTCTTGGGGATCTTCTTGGTCTTGCGCAGTCCGCTCTTGGCCTCGAACTTCGCGTCCGGGCCGTCACCGGCGAAGGCGCCCGGGGCACCGCGGCGGAAGCTGATCGCGTGCACATGGCCGCCGCGGTCCACCTCGACGTCGAGCCGCGCGGAGAGCGCGTTGACCACGGAGGCGCCGACGCCGTGCAGACCGCCGGAGGCCGCGTAGGAGCCGCCGCCGAACTTGCCGCCGGCGTGCAGCTTGGTCATGACGACCTCGACGCCGGACAGGCCGGTCTTGGGCTCGACGTCCACGGGGATGCCGCGGCCGTTGTCCCGGACCTCGACGGAGCCGTCGTCGTGGAGGATGACCTCGATGTGGTCGCCGTAGCCGCCCAGGGCCTCGTCCACGGCGTTGTCGATGATCTCCCACAGGCAGTGCATCAGACCGCGACTGTCGGTCGAGCCGATGTACATACCCGGGCGCTTGCGCACTGCTTCGAGGCCCTCGAGGACGAGCAGGTGCCGCGCGGTGTAGTTGGAGCCGTCCCGGTCTGCTCCTGCCAGCAGCGCTGTGGACGGCACGGAGGTATCGGCGGTCACGCGGTTCGCTCCTCGCTGAATTTCAATGGAGCCCCTTTTGGGTAAGGGGCCGGCTTCGGTCGCCGTTCAGAGGGTACCGAGGCCTGGTAGAGCCGTTGTAACGCCACCCTCGTCGGGGACTCACACTAGTCCAGGGTCGCATGCGTGTTCGATCCCTCGATGGAGTGAAGTACATATCACGTTCCCTTCGAGGCATGAACCATTTAGGCTCCGGGCACGTCCTCACAAACAACCGGCAACCCGGCCGGGAGGATGAGACCGATGAACCGCGCGAACCCGTAAGCACCGAAGACGACGCAATACGGCACATTCGCCGCCAACCGGCAGCAGACGGCCACCTCGAAAGATTTTTTTCGAGGAGAAGCCCCGAGCGGGAACGTTTTCGGGCTGGTTGGATGTTGACCCTGGTACGACAGCTCGTCGAGCTAGAGAAGAGGCGACGTGACTACTGTTCTGACCCCCGCGAGCCACCTGACGGCCGCCGATCGCTGCGACCGCTGCGGCGCCCAGGCATACCTGCGCGTCGTGCTGCTCAGCGGCGGAGAACTGCTCTTCTGCGCCCACCACGGTCGCAAGTTCGAGCCGGAACTCAAGAAGATCGCCGCTGAAATACAGGACGAGACGGAGCGGCTGACGTCCGTTCCGAACAACGACTCCGAAGATGAGCGCTGACCTCTCGCACACACGACGAGCCAGCTCCGGCCCAGACCGGTGAACGGGCGGCCGCTCCCTCGGGGAACGGCCGCCCGTCGTCATGTTCCCCGCAGCGGCCCTCAGAAGGGCTTGTGGGGTTGCCCTGAGCCACTGCGGGCGCCGTCCCACCCCAGTGCTCCCACGACCTCGGAGACGCGCGTATAGACGCCGGGGCTTCCCGGGCGCCCACAGCCGCTGCCCCACGACACGAGTCCGATCAGCCGTCCCTCGGCGACCAGCGGTCCCCCGCTGTCCCCCTGGCAGGCGTCTGGACCCCCCAGGGCCTCCCCGGCGCACACCATGGAATCCGCCCGGTAGGTGCCGTCGGGGCCGCCGGGATAGGCCCGCTCGCACGTCTTGTCGGGCAGCACATGGACCTGCGCCGCATACAGCCGGCGCGTGTAGTCACCGCCGCCCGTGATGTCGCCCCACCCGGTGACCAGGGCACCGGTGCCGGGCCGGTAGGCGGCGTCGCCCTTGGCGGCCATCGCGACGACGGCGTCGGCCGACAGGGGCTGGGCGAGGGTGAGCACGGCGAAGTCGCCGGTGTTCTCATCGGCGTCGTAGCGCGGATTGACCCGGGCGACGGTCACCGGGATCTCCTGGCCCTGCACCGAGAGCAGATCCGTACGGCCCGCGATGACCGTGAGATCGCGCACCCGGTCGGAGGGCCCTCCGATCACGTCGTCGGCCAGGCAGTGGGCGGCGGTGAGCACCGTGGTCCGGCCGATCGCCACTCCGCCGCAGAACTGACCGGCCCGCGTACCCCCGAACCGGTCACGGCTGGACAGCGCGACCGTCCAGGGAGTCCGGGAGACATCGACGGGAAACCCGCCGACGACAACGCTGTCAGCAGCTGCCGGAGGCGGCCCGGCCAGCGGTATTACGGCGGCGACGGCCGCCAGGATCAGCGGTTGGATCAGGACCGGGGTAAAGGGACGGCGCATGCACACTCCTCACTCTGGGTGGTACCGGGACACCCAGAGTCATCCAGTGCATCGCGACCCGCAGCCCGAAGGCCCGGCTCCCCCGTGGGGAGCCGGGCCTTCGACGTCGTACGTCCGCGACCTAGTCGAGGTAGTCGCGCAGCACCTGGGAACGGGACGGGTGGCGCAGCTTCGACATGGTCTTGGACTCGATCTGGCGGATGCGCTCACGCGTGACGCCGTAGACCTTGCCGATCTCGTCGAGGGTCTTCGGCTGACCGTCGGTGAGACCGAACCGCATGGAGACGACACCGGCCTCGCGCTCGGACAGGGTGTCCAGCACCGAGTGCAGCTGCTCCTGGAGGAGCGTGAAGCTGACGGCGTCGGCGGGGACGACGGCCTCGGAGTCCTCGATGAGGTCACCGAACTCGCTGTCACCGTCCTCACCCAGCGGAGTGTGCAGGGAGATGGGCTCACGGCCGTACTTCTGGACCTCGATGACCTTTTCGGGGGTCATGTCGAGCTCCTTGGCCAGCTCCTCCGGAGTGGGCTCACGGCCCAGGTCCTGGAGCATCTGGCGCTGCACACGCGCGAGCTTGTTGATGACCTCGACCATGTGCACCGGAATACGGATGGTGCGGGCCTGGTCGGCCATGGCGCGGGTGATCGCCTGACGGATCCACCAGGTGGCGTACGTGGAGAACTTGTAGCCCTTGGTGTAGTCGAACTTCTCGACCGCGCGGATCAGACCCAGGTTGCCCTCCTGGATGAGGTCCAGGAAGAGCATGCCGCGGCCGGTGTACCGCTTGGCCAGGGAGACCACCAGACGGAGGTTGGCCTCGAGGAGGTGGTTCTTGGCGCGGCGGCCGTCCTCGGCGATGATCTCCAGCTCGCGCTTGAGCTTCGGCGCCAGCTTGTCGGCGTTGGCCAGCTTGTCCTCGGCGAACAGACCGGCCTCGATGCGCTTGGCGAGCTCGACCTCCTGCTCTGCGTTGAGCAGCGGGACCTTGCCGATCTGCTTGAGGTAGTCCTTGACCGGGTCGGCGGTGGCGCCGGCCGCGGCTACCTGCTGCGCCGGCGCGTCGTCCTCGTCCTCGTCGGACAGGACGAAGCCCGCGCTCTCGGTGGCCTCGGGCTCCTCGGCTCCCGCCTTGGGCTCCTCGAGGACCTCTTCCTCAAGAATCTCGGCGTCGTCCTTCTTGGCGGTGGTCTTCTTCGCCGGCACCGTCTTCTTCGCGGCGGTCGCGGTCTTCTTCGCGGCCGCCTTCTTGGCGGTGGGGGCGGCCTTCTTGGCGGCAGCGGCCTTCTTCATGGGCGCCGCCTCCTCGGCCGGATCGTCGGTTCCGGCGGGTACGGCAGGGGCGGCCGTGGCGGTGGCCTTCCGGGCGGTCACCGTCTTCGCCGCGACCGTCTTGGTGGCGGTGCGCTTGGCCGGACTCTTCGCTGCGACGCTCTTTCGGGTGCGCTTGGGCTCCGCGGCACTGACCATCAGCGTCACACCCTCTTCCTCAAGGATCTGGTTGAGGCTGCGCAGTACGTTCTTCCACTGAGTGGCCGGAATCTGGTCAGCTTCGAAGGCCCGACGCACATCGTCGCCGGCGATCTGCCCCTCAGCCTTTCCCCGCTCAATGAGAGCCATGACAGAGACGGACTCGGCGATCTCCGGCGGGAGCGTACGGGATGTGCTGGCCGACACGAACAACCTCTCGGAACGTTGGAAAACGGCTTCCGGCCCCGTCCTGGACGGACCGGAGCCGACCGCCGGCTTGGGGATGGGCCGACGGCGCGGGCGGGGGCCGGGAAGATACACAGCGCCATGAATGGCGTCCGTATTCCCTCCGCGACTGTCACCTCTTAGGTCATCGCGCTGTTCGCAAGAGCGTTACGCCCAATCTACGTGGCCCGAGTCACACCCCGTAAGCGCTCAAAAACGGTCAGACATGGGCAGAGGTTGTCGCCAACGATCTTTCAGCACTGTTCCGGACGGCAGCGGGTTCGCCGTACGACCGCGGCGGGCCTGACATACACCGCTCGACCGTTGCGGTGCCTGTCACGCTCGACCGTTGCGGTGCCTGTCATACGACCGCTGTACGCCCGCCCCGCCGCCGGACCTCGGCGGGGGCCCCGGGGGTCCCGGGGGGGTTGGGGGGAGGGGGGTGTCAGAACGGCCTCGCCCCCAAGGAGCAGAACCCACCCAGACCACCCCTCTCGCAGAAGGGCCGTGCTCACGCGGGGCAGGCACCACGCGCTCGACCTCGGGGTGGACGGTGAGCAGTTGACGCATGGCCGACTCTGCCGCCGTGCCGTCGCCGGTGCCGAGCGCGTCGACGATCCGCGCGTGCTGGGCCAGGGACGTCTCGTTCGGCCGCTCACAGCCGGTGAACGGGCCGCCGGAGACCTGGAGGGCCGCCGTCACGATGCCGGAGAGGTGCTCCAGCATGCGGTTGCCCGCGATCTGGATGAGCATCGAGTGGAACTCGGCGTCCGCGCGCGAGAACGTCAGCGCGTCGCCCTGCGCCATCGCGTGGCTCATGATCTCGACCATGTCGGACAGACGCTGCTGGACGTCCTCGCGCCCGTGCCCGGCGGCGAGCCGGGCGGCGAGCGGTTCGATCGTCCAGCGCAGCTCGCTGAGCTCACGGCGCTGGTCGTCGCGCTGCGGCCCGAAGGCCCGCCACTCGATGATGTCGGGGTCGAGGAGGTTCCAGTCGCTGACGGGACGCACGCGCGTGCCGACGTTCGGGCGGGCGCTGACCAGGCCCTTGGCCTCCAGGACCCGGAGGGACTCACGGACTACGGTGCGGGAGACCTCGAAACGCTGGCCGATCTCCTCGGGCACCAGCGGGCGGTCCGCGCCCAGGTCGCCGGAGACGATCATCTGACCCAGCTGTTGGACGAGTTGACCGTGCAGTCCGCGGCCGCGGCTGCCCGCGGCACGTCGGCCCACACGGCCCAGCTCCGGATCCGGGCCCTCCCAGGAGGGTGCCCCGACACGATCGGGGGAGGGGGCGTCCGCGTAGGGGTAGCGGTCGAGTTCGCCCGGGCCGACCAGACCAGAGTCTGCGGAGCGGGCGGCGGTCATCATGGTGTGCGCAAGGGTACTCACGGATCCTTTGTCGGCGCTGCCTCCAACTCCCTTGAGGTCTTTGGTGAAAAGCACACGAAAGGGTGATCGCTCACCCCATCGCAATTGACGCCTTATCGGAAAGAAATGCCCTTTTTTCTGGGAGTTGTGCGCACGGCGGGATCGGAAGCGCCCGGTCCGTGGTCATCGGAGTCTGGCTCGCAGGGTGGTGAACAGGTACGCGCAGAGCAGCGCCGTCAGCGACAACGCCAATGCTCCGCCCACGGGTTGGGCGAGTACCCGGATGGCAGCGACGAGATAGCGCTCGCCCCCGAAGGGCCACTGCAGCAGGAACGTCTCCCGCATCCGCATCGGGAGTCCGGCGGCCATCCGCACACCCGGTCCCTGCAGCACCTTGTGTACGACGGGCACGACGAGCACGGGTACGGCGAGCACCGCGGCGAGACCGGCCGTGGTGGACCGGAAGACGCCCGCGGCCAGCACACCGGCCCAGGCACAGCCGAGTACCAGTCCGAACCAACTCGCGGTCATCGGAAGCCAGTCGGCGGGAACCTTCGCGAGTTCCCGGCCGTAGACGAGATAGAGCATTTCGGCGTCGCAGCCCAGGGTGAGGAACGAGAGCAGCACCGCGGTGGCTCCCGAGACCACCAGCTTCGCGGTGAGCAGCCCCAGCCGGCGGGGCACGGTGCCGCGGTCCGCCGCAAGCGCGGGGTGGCGAAACTCGTCTCCGAAGGCCAGCGCCCCGAGCAGCCCCGAGCCGAGCGCCGCGGGGGGCAGCGGCAGCTCCCGCGGCCAGGCGGCGAACAGCCGGGCCTGCGGGGTGTGCCCGAGCCGGGCGAGCAGGACGGCGATGAGGGCGGACACCACCAGGACCGCACCGCAGGTGACAAAGCCGGTACCGACCCCGGCGGCCCGTCGGAGCTCGTAGCGCAGGGGGCGGAGGGGGCTTGGGGCGGGGCGGACGGAGATGGCGGGTGGGAGCGGGGACGGGTCGTCCGGAGCGACGGCTTCGCCCCGCCGCGCGGGCCCGACCGGGGTCGGGGCGGGGTCATCGCCGACTGTCGGGGTTTCGCCGGGTCGTGGCTTCGGCTGCGGCTGTTTGGCCGGGAGGTGGGTGGTGGTGGGGGCCTCGCCGGGTTGCGACTGCGGCTGGTTGGCAGGGTGCGGGGCAGTGGCGGCTTCGCCAGGCTGTGGCCGCGGCTGCTGGGCAGCGGGGGCTTCGTCGGGCACGGCGCCGGTCGGCGACTGCGGAGAGGCAACGAGGGCGGAGGAATCGCCTGGAAGGGAGCGGGTCGGTGACTGGGGGGATACGGCGGGGACCCGCGGTCGGTCGACTACGGCGGAGGCCGGCTGCCGGGCCGAGGCCGTGGCACCTGTCGGGCGGGCGGAGGCGGCAGCGCCCGAGGGTTGCGTGGAGGCGGCAGCGCCCGAGGGGTGAGCGGAGGCGGCGCCTGCCGATGGCCTGGCGGAGGCGGTGGCGGCTGTCGGGCGGGCGGAGGCGGCAGCGGCCGAGGGCTGGGCGGAATCGGATGCGGACGGTGGCTGAGCCGGGACGGTGGCGGAAACCGGGTCCGGAGGTGTTGCGTGGGCCGGCGGTTCGGGTGATGTGGCCGGGGCCTGAGGCTGTGAAGACGTGGCGGTGGCCGACGGCCGGGTAGTTGCGGAGGCGCCTGTCGATTGGGCCGAGACCGCGGCGGTCGGGGCCTCGGTGGCAAGGGCGACTCCAGGCGGCTCCGCGTGCGAAGACCTTGGCGCGACCGCCGGGCCGTCGGCGAGCGCCCCGGTGGGCGCGGGCGGCTGCTCTTCAGCCGTGACGGACGGCTCCACCGCGTTCGAAGGCCGATCCGGGCCGGACTCCTTGCCGGTGGCGCGCGCCTGGCTCACGGGACTCTGGGCGGCCGACACCCGTGGCTGTGGGGTGACCGAAGAACCTCCCGCGTCCTGGCGTCGATCGGCGCCGGGCATGTCCCACCGCTCAGTGGTCGGCGCCTCGTCCGCCATCCGGCATTCGTCCGCCGTCCGAGCCCCGTCCGCCGCAGCCGGCTCGCTTACGCTCCGGTGCCGTCGTACGGCCTCTGGTACGGCATGCGTCGACGGCTCCGTTCCGGCGCCCGCTCCCATGTCGCCGACCTCGTCGGCGAGTTGGTGCACGAGGATGCCGTGGCGGAACGCGGTCTCGCCGACCTCGGCCGTGGTGCTGCCGTACACCGACAGACGGTTGCCCCCTTCGCTTACGACCTCCACGGAGCGGTGGGCCGCGCGGGCCTCCTTGGTGAGAAGGGCGGCGAGCCGGACGGCGTGGGGGCTTCGGACGGCCACACGTGGGCGCAGCCGGGTGCGGGCGAAGTCGGTGGCCTCCTGGTCCGCGACGAGCCTGCCGGCCTCCAGGGTGACCACCCGGTCCGCGGCGCGGGCCGCCTCCTTGGGGTCTGAGGTGGTGAACAGGACCGTGCCACCCTGCGCGGCGTGCGCCTGGAGCATGCGGTGCAGCCAGCGGCCCTCACGGGCGGAGAGACCGTGCGCGGGTTCGTCCAGGACGAGAGTGTGGGGGTCGGGGAGCAGGGCGCAGGCCAGGCCCAGCCGGCGGTCCACGCCGCGTGACAGCGTGCCCAGGCGCTCCTCGCGCAGGCTGACGAGCCCGACCGCTTCGAGCACTTCGTCGGCACGCCGGACCGGGACTCCGGTCGCCGCGCACAACATGCGCAGATGGCCGCGGACGGAGCGGGCCGGGTGACCGGGGACGTCACCGAGGAGCACGCCGACCTCACGCGCCGGGTGGGCGATGCGATGCAGGGGGCGACCCCTGAAGTAGGTAATTCCACGGCCCGGTTGGAGTTCGAGCATCAGTCTGAGCGCCGTGGTCTTGCCCGCGCCTGCCTCGCCCAGGAGCGCGGTGACGCGCCCCGCGCACGCTTCGAAGGTCACGTCGTCGACGGCGGGCGGGTGCGCCTTGCGGGGATTGCTGGTCAGTCCGAAGGCCTCGATCACCTTAGGGAAGATAGCGCGGAATGACCGTTTTTCCAGGTATAGAAGGGTTTAACCCGGCATGGTTCGCACTGTCGGGCGGTTCAGACCTCGGGTCGCAGCATCGGCGGGTTGAGCAGAGTGGCGCCACCGGCGCGGAAGAGCTGGGCCGGACGCCCGCCCTGACGAGTGGTCGTACCGCCGGTGGGGACGAGGAAGCCGGGGGTTCCGGTCACCTTGCGATGGAAGTTGCGCGGGTCGAGGGCCACGCCCCACACTGCCTCATAGACCCGGCGCAGCTCACCGACCGTGAACTCGGGCGTGCAGAACGCGGTGGCCAGGGACGAGTATTCGATCTTGGAGCGGGCGCGCTCCACCCCGTCGGACAGAATCTGCGCATGGTCGAAGGCGAGCGGCGCGACGGGCTCGCCGTCCCGGCCGTAGCCGCCCTGCGCGAGCAGTTCCTCGACCGGTGCCCAGCGCGCGTTGCTGGCGTCGCCGCCCGCGCGGGGCGCGGGAAGGTCGGGGGCCAGGGCGAGGTGGGCGACGCTGACCACGCGCATCCGGGGGTCGCGCTTGGGGTCACCGTAGGTCGCCAGCTGCTCCAGGTGGGCTCCGCCGCCCTGGGCGGGGGCGTCGGGGTCGTGAGCGCGCAGCCCGGTCTCCTCCGCGAGTTCCCGCGCCGCCGCCTGCGCGAGATCCTCATCGGCCCGCACGAAGCCGCCCGGCAGCGCCCAGCGCCCCTGGAACGGCTGCTCGCCTCTGCGTACCGCCAGCGCGCACAGTGCATGGCGGCGCACAGTCAGCACGACCAGGTCCACGGTGACGGCGAAGGGCGGAAAGGCTGACGGGTCGTAGGGCATGCCGTGATCATAGTCGTCTGCCTGACGATAAACACTCCCTTCGTCACCCGCTTCGACGGCTGATCCACTTCGCTCCGGTATGCGCCCTCGGTTCGTTCCGGCAGGGCGTTTGGCGTCCGGCCACCCGTTCGTCATGACGGGCACGTCACGCAAGGTTGCCCAAGGGGTCACACCCCCAACTGCAGGCCGTCCGCGGCCTCCTCCACCATGGCCAGGCCGAGTCTGCTGACCCGTACCGAGAAGGGCGCGCCGGCCACCCGCAGGCCGGTCAGGCCGAGCTCGCCCAGGGGTGCGCTGTGGACAGGCCGGAGGGTGACGGTCCCGGCCGGGGCGTCGGGGCGGATGCCGGCGAGCGTGGTGAGGAGCAGCACCCCGGAGGCGGCCGCCGTGGCCGCCGGACGACAGGCCGCGGGGTGCGGAAGGGGGACGCCCCCGTCGGTACGCTGCTCACCGGCGAACATCTCGGGCAGCCGGTGGCCGAAGTGCTCGGCCGCCGCCAGCAGGCCGCGCAGCAGCCCGCCCGCCTCCTTCTCGTAGCCCGCGGCAGCGAGCCCGGCGACGGCGAGTGCCGTCTCGTGGACCCGGACGGCCCCGGCCCGGTGACCGAACGGATTGTGTCCCGTCTCCTTGGCCCCCAGTCCGCGCAGCCCCCACCCCGAGTCCATGGCCGGACCGCCGAGCAGCCGGGCGAGCTGCTCGGTCTGCACCTTGTCGAGCAGGCCGACGGCCGGTCTGCCCGCGCCGAGCAGGCCGGTGTCGAGCAGGTGGACGACGGCGGAACCGAGGTGGGTCAGGGTGCGGCCGTCCGGGGTCCGCGCCGCCGCCGGACGGCCGCCGCCTCTGTCATCGGCCCAGAAGTCCGTCTGGAACGCCTTCCTCAGCTCCCCTGCCCAATGCCGCAGTGCGGCGCCGCCGGGCCGGTCATACGCGTCGAGGAGATCGGCGCCGAGCAGTGCGGCCCGGTGGGCGTGGGCCTGCGTCTCGCTGCGTGCGGGGCCGCCGGGCTGCGGGTCGCAGAGGTAGGTGTGGTCGCCCACCGTGGTGCGCAGCCAGGTCAGGCAGTGCTCGGCGGCGGGCAGCAGCTCTCGCGTCTCCTGGTCCGGGAGCCCCCAGCGGCGGGCCTCCGCCAGCAGGACGGGGAAGAGCAGGGTCGCCTCCGTACCCGTGCAGCCCGGTGGCAGATGTGCCCCGGCGTCGCGGCGGGGGCCGGGGATCATGCCGGACCGCGGTCCCGGGCCGCGGAGTTGGGTGCGGGCCAGAGTGCGCAGGGTGCCTGCGGCGAGGCGGGTGCCGAGGGGCAGGGTCATCCGCGCGGCTGCCAGCGCCTCGGCGGGGGCCAGACCACAGCGCCAGGGAGCCCCGGCCGCGAGGTAGGTGTCGGAGGGATGCGCCGGGTCGCGGAGCAGCAGCGCCTGGAGGTCCTCGATGCTGGTCCTGAGCAGCGCCCCGGCCCTCGGGTCGTCGCCCGCGGCCCTGGCCGGCGCCACTGGGCTCGTGGCGGCGCGCCCCACGGCACGCAGGGGGCCCGCGCCGTCCGAGCGCACCCGCAGTTCCACGCTCACCGTTCCGCCCGGTGGCAGTTCGAACTCCCAGCGCAGCAGTCCAGCGGAGGCCAGCGCGTCGGCGGGTGGTGGGTCCGCCGTGACCGCCGAGCTGCCGGTGGGGGTGGCCCAGCGCAGGCCGGAATCGTGGACGCTGGCCGGGATTTCGGGGCCGGGACTGCCGGAGGCGATGGCACTCAGCTCCGCGAGGTCGGTACCGAGGGCCACCTCGAGCGGCAGGCGCAGGGGGTGCCGGGCCGAGTTGTGCAGGGTGATGCGCTCGGTGCCCTCGGCGTGACGAATCCGCTCCACGACGACGTCCGGATCCGGGCCGGCCGCCGGGGAGGCCCGCAGCGTGCCCACGAAGCGGGCGGAGTCCGCCCCCGCCATCCGGGCCTGCACGGGGAGCGGTTCGCGGCCGGCGACACGGACCTGGCAGCGCGCGAGCACCCGTCGGCCCGCCCGGTAGAACCCCTCCAGGCCGCGACCGGCCAGCTGGCCCTGCTCCGTGGAGACAGCGAGGCCGGGCAGCGCGATGCAGATCAGGGCGGTGTGCGTGGGCGGCAACCCGCCGGCCTGTGCCGGGCCCTGGGCACCGGGAGCCGGCCGCGGGGGCGTGGGCCGGGTTCTGCGGTTGCGTGGCTGTCCCGAGACGCCCTCCGCCGGCGGGAGCCACGGCGGGCTGTCCCGGAGTCGGCGGTTGTCGTTGGTTGTGGAGGAGGACGGAGTCGACTGATGCATGGGGAGGCTCCTTCTGCGCTCTGTGCGCCTGGGACGTGCCAGGCGCCGGACGGAGGGCTCCGGAGGGAGAGGGGACGGGCGACGGCACGGCCCGTCCAGGCGTTCCGCCACTCAGGTGAACGGGGGAGGGCTCCTCCTGGTCACGCCTTCGCCCGCGGAACCCCAACGGGCGACGGTGTGCGGAGACGTCGTTCGGGCCGGTCGGCCTGCACTTCCGGAGGTCGAAGACCGACGGGCCGCCACCGCGTCGGCCGACGGGCGGGCAGTCACGGCGCCGCTCCAGTCCGATGAGGTTCCGTGCCCAACGGCGGAGGCCGACCCACGCCCGTCCGTGTGCCACCCACGGCCGGCCCCCATTCATTCGTCCCCCTCGCCACGGCCCTTCCCCGTGCGCGTGCCCTCCCGCGCGGCCCGGCCACCTCGGGTGTCCCTCTTCTCCGCCGCGCGGCTGCGGGCGCCTTCACCCGGCCCGGACGAACCGGGGCGAGTGCGGGTGCGACCTGCGCCCGTCTGTCGCGGACGGGCGCCCTCCGGCCGTGGCCGCGGCACCTCGGGACCGTCCCCGGTGCGCGGACGGTGGCGACGACGTCGGGTTTCGGAGGCGTCGATCGGCTCTTGGTCGGCGCCCGGATCGACCGGAGCGGAGTCGGCGCCCGGATCGACCAGAGCGGTGTCGGCGGCCGGATCGACCAGGGCGGTGTCGGCGGCCGCTGCCGTGCTGTCCGCCGGCTCGCGCCCCGCGCGTTCCGTACGCAGGCAGCGGCGGATCGACTCCGGGTCAAGGCCCTCGTTGCAGGCCTGGTGCAACAGGCGGGCGAAGAGGTAGTCGACATCCGCACCCAGTGCCATCGCCAGGGCCTCCCGCGCCTCCAGGTCGTCGCCGGTCGACCAGGCGACCCAGCCGGCCAGCGTCAAGGGGGCGGCAGCGTGTTCGCCGTACGGGCCGACGCAGCGGCGGGCAAGGGCTCGCCACAGGCGCAGAGCGGGTCCGGCCTCGTCGCCCTCCATCCAGGCGGCCGCTCGGTCGCGGGTCGTGCGGTCCTGCAGTCCGAGGATCAGCACCGCGGCCTCGTCGTGGGCGAGCATGGCGTCGTCACGGAGGTCCGCCTGGTGGATGCCGGACACCGGGGTGGCGGCGGCATACCGGCTCATGATCCGCTCGGCGAGGGCGAGCGTCTCCTCGGCCACCTCCGCGCGCGATGCGTCGTCGAGGATGCGGGGCACCAGTGCCATTCCGGCCTTGTCCAGGGCGATCTCCTGTTCCAGCGCGGCACCGGTCTCCCGGGGCTGCAGCCTGGCCTGCAGCTCGCGCAGGGTGCCTCGTACCTGGATCCCGGCGTAGGTGGCGGCGGCGGCGAGCACGGAGGTGCCGGGCAGGCCCATGGGGGCGCCCTCGGGGGGACAGCACTCATCCGCCGGGCAGCAGTACGACCAGAAGCGGCCTTCCGAGACGCACAGCGCCTCGATCACCGGCACGTCGAGCCGACCGCATTCGGTGCGCAGCAGGTGGGCCAGTGGTGCGAGCCGGCGCATGACGTCCCTGCCGGTCTCACCGGGCGCGGGTTCCTGGCAGACGTAGGCGACCATCTGCTCGGGGCGCGTTCCGCGGCGCTCGCTGCCCGTCATCAGGCCCTGGGCCAGCTGGCGTGCGGCCGATTCCCAGTCGTCCTTGTTCGCGGGGATGCCGAGCCGGGCCCGGCCGCCGAAGCGGCCGCGGCCGCCACGGTCGTGCAGGGCCACCAGCACCATGCTGTCCTCGGGGCGGTACCCGAGCAGATAGGGCAGCGCGTCGGCCAGTTCGGCCGGGGTGCGCAGGGTGATCTGGGTGTCGTGGACGGATCGGCCGATGGGCGCCGCACCTCCTGTGATGTCGCCGTTTTCGGATGGTCCAGTGGTTTCGCTGTGATTCGTCATGCCGCGACGATCTCGCGGATTTTGGGGTTCCGGTTGACCTGTGGATAAGTCGAATCAGGGACACGACAAAGCCATCTCGCTCGTCCACAGCCCGCCCGGTTGTCGGTCCCGTCCTGTTGTATGGGGCGCATGGAGCACACGAACAACGCGGAACTCCGGACGCGGGCGGACGCCGTCCTCGCCCGTCTCGTCGGCGACGACACGGGCACGGCCCGGTTGCGCGAGGACCAGTGGCGGGCGATCGAGGCACTGGTCGCCGACCGGCGCCGGGCCCTGGTCGTCCAGCGCACCGGCTGGGGCAAGTCCGCGGTGTATTTCGTGGCGACCTCGCTACTACGGGCCGCGGGCAGCGGCCCGACGGTCATCGTCTCCCCGCTGCTCGCGCTCATGCGCAACCAGGTGGGTGCCGCGGCCCGGGCCGGCATCCACGCCCGCACCATCAACTCCTCGAACACCGAGGACTGGGAGGCCATCCAGGCGGAGATCGCGGCCGGCGGCGTCGACGTCCTCCTCGTGTCCCCCGAGCGCCTCAACAACCCCGACTTCCGCGACCAGGTCCTGCCCAAGCTCGCCGCGGCGACCGGTCTGCTCGTCGTGGACGAGGCCCATTGCATCAGCGACTGGGGCCATGACTTCCGGCCGGACTACCGGCGGCTGCGCACCATGCTCGCCGACCTGCCGCCGGGTGTACCGGTGCTGGCGACCACCGCCACGGCCAACGCGCGTGTGACCGCCGATGTCGCCGAGCAGCTCGGCACCGGTGGCGGCTCGGACGCGCTGGTGCTGCGCGGTCCGCTGGACCGGGAGAGCCTGAGCCTGGGTGTGCTGCGGCTGCCGGACGCCGCACACCGGATGGCGTGGCTCGCGGATCACCTGGACGAGCTGCCGGGTTCCGGCATCGTCTACACGCTCACCGTGGCCGCCGCCGAAGAGGTCACCGCCTTCCTGCGGCAGCGCGGGCACGCTGTGGCGTCGTACACGGGGAAGACGGAGAACGCCGACCGGCAGCAGGCCGAGGACGACCTGATCGGCAACCGGGTCAAGGCGTTGATCGCCACCTCGGCCCTCGGTATGGGCTTCGACAAGCCCGACCTCGGGTTCGTGGTGCACCTGGGCTCGCCCTCCTCCCCCATCGCCTACTACCAGCAGGTGGGCCGCGCGGGGCGCGGTGTCGAGCACGCCGAGGTACTGCTGCTGCCGGGCAGGGAGGACGAGGCGATCTGGGACTACTTCGCCTCGCTCGCCTTCCCGTCGGAGGACCTGGTACGCCGCACCCTGGACGTCCTCTCGCACGCCGGTGGCCCCGTGTCGCTGCCCGCGCTGGAGCCGCTGGTGGAGCTGCGCCGCTCCCGGCTGGAGACCATGCTGAAGGTTCTCGACGTGGACGGCGCGGTCAAGCGGGTCAAGGGCGGCTGGGTCGCGACCGGGCAGCCGTGGGCGTACGACGCGGAGCGCTACGACTGGGTGGCGCGGCAGCGCGCGGCCGAGCAGCAGGCGATGCGCGAGTACGCGGCCACCACCGACTGCCGGATGGAGTTCCTGCAGCGCCAACTCGACGACGAGGGCGCGAAACCCTGCGGCCGCTGCGACAACTGCGCGCGGCCGCGGTTCACGGCGGACACCTCCACGTCCGCGCTGGACGCCGCACGGGTCGACCTCGGCCGCGCGGGCGTCGAGGTGGAGCCCCGCCGGATGTGGCCGACCGGCCTGCCGACCATCGGCATCGATCTCAAGGGACGCATCCCGGCCGGTGAACAGGCCTCGACGGGGCGGGCCCTGGGGCGGTTGTCGGACATCGGCTGGGGCAATCGGCTACGGCCGCTGCTCGCGCCCCAGGCGCCGGACACGGCCGTCCCGGACGATGTCGCTCGTGCGGTGGTGGAGGTGCTGGCCGACTGGGCGAAGGGCCCGGGCGGATGGGCCCCGGGCGTGGCCGACGCGCAGCCACGGCCGGTGGGTGTCGTCACGGTCGCCTCGCGCTCCAGGCCCCGGCTGATCGAATCCCTGGGCGCCCGCATCGCGGAGATCGGCAGACTGCCGCTGCTGGGTTCCGTGGAATACGCGGGCGAGGCGCCACGCGTCTCGCGCAGCAACAGTGCCCAGCGTCTGAAGGCCCTCGACGGTGCGCTGACCGTGCCGTCCGCCCTCGCCGCCGCGCTCTCCGCGGCCCAGGGCCCGGTGCTACTGGTGGACGACTTCACCGAGACCGGCTGGACGCTGGCGGTAGCGGCGCGCATGCTGCGGAAGTCCGGGGCGCGCGGGGTGTTGCCGCTGGTCCTGGCCGTTCAGGGCTGATCGGCCAGGTGCTGTTCGAATACGGCACCGGGTGCGACGTACGCATGTGCCGTACTCGAACGTCCCAGGGCTCCTCCGGTGCCTCACTGGGTAGGGATATAAGCCACGCACCATCAGATAACAGTCGGTGGCCCCATTTGCTCGTTGCCGCATTCAAGTTCGACAGGAAGAATTGAGGTCCGCTCCCCGCACGGCTCGTCCGTGATCCGGTTGGGCCTTACTGCGGTGCGCGCTCCCCAATCCGATCTCGCCCGCTGTGTGGGCGCGTAGCCGAAGGGAGGAACGTGACCTTCGGATTCGCTCCGTCCTCGGCGGCATCGTTGTCGACGTCCGCGTCCGCCGCTTCCGCCAGCCGTCTGCTCGAGCCCGCGGAGTGGGCCGATGCCGGAATACCGCTGCTCCGGAACCCTCGTGAGGTCGTCAGCGGGCTGCACGCCCGGCACCGCCCCAAGCCGGGGACGGCGGTCGTGGCCGTCCTCGACCCGGAGGAACGGCTGTGCGCCAGCGCCTCGTTCACCCGGCTCTCGGACCAGGCCGACGGCTGGATGTTCCGCAACGCGCTGCTGGCCCAGCTGCGCCGGGTCATCCCGCACGACCTGCGCCGCCGTACGCCGGTACGGACTGCCGTACTGCTCTACTGCCGCGAGGGGGACGCGCGTTGGACGGAGGAGGACGGTGCCTGGATGTGGGGGCTACGGGACGCCTGCACCCTGCACGGGCTGCGCTGCGGGGCCTACATCACGCTGACCCACGACGGCTGGCAGGTGCTCGGCGAGGGCCGCGGCGGAAGGCGTCCGAACGCCGACTCGCCTCCTGAACCCTTCGCGCTGTCCGAGGCCGCGCCCCTGCCACCGCGCACCGGAGGCGCGGCCTCCGAGGTACTGCGCCGCGCGGCCGCCCGCTGAAGCCCGCCCCCGCCGGGGGCACCGGCCGAGCCCGCACCGCCGGGCACGGCACCCGCGCGTGTCATGCCGCCCGACCTGCTCAGCGGGTCGCTCGACGTGCTCCGCGCCGCCGAGGACGGCCCTTCGTCCCGTCGTGCCGTCACTCGGGTAGGTCCGGCCCGTTGCCAGCTCCGGATCCGCCGTCCGCCGAACGGCCGCTCCACGACGGTCAGTGCCCATCGCCCGACGTCCGGGCATGCCGAAGGCACCACCGTGCGAGTCCGCCACCGCGGCACCTTCGGTACTTCCGGAGTCCCAGAGGCACCGGAGGTGGCTCAGACGCCTGCGCCCAGCACCGAGTTGATCCGCTGCGGGTCGCCGCAGACGATCAGCAGGGCGCCGGCCCGGGAGAGGGCCAGCGGCAGGGCGGTGGCGGCGACGGTGTCGGAACCGCCGTTGAGGGCGACCACGACCACGGGGCGGGTCGCGGCACGGGAAGCGACGGCGGCGTCCGCATAGAAGACGTCGTCGCCCGCGTCGTGCTGCGCCCAGTAGGAGGCTTCACCGAAGGACAACTCGTGGTCGGCCCACGGATGCTGCGCGCCGGTGGTGATCACCAGCACGTCACCGGGGGCACGGCCCGAGTCGAGAAGCAGGTCCACTGCCTCCTCGGCCGAGTCGAGAGCGTTCTCGACCGATGCCGGGATCAGCTGGATCTGCGGGGCCGCCGCTGCCGCGGCGGGGACGGCCGGGCTGGACAGGCCTGGCTTGGCCACCTCACGCGGCGTGCGCTGCACCGGCGGCGTGGGCCGCAGAGGGCCGGGACGACCGGGACGCGACGGTGCCGCGGGGCGGGGGCCGGGTACGGGACGAGGGGTCGGCGCGGTACGGCCGCTGGCCGGAGTGGCGCGGGGACCCTGGGCACTCTCGTGAATCTGAGGCTCCTCGGGAATGAGAGGCATGAGCTGATATTTATCAAACGTTGGTGCAGGTCAGGTGAACTGGGTGGCACAACAGTGCGACTGGAACGTCAGAAGTCGAAGCCGAGCTGACCCTCGATCTCCGGAACGCTTCCCTCCGCCCAGCTGCGGACCTTCTTGAGGTGCTGCCACTGGGGCAGCGCATCAAGATACGCCCACGACAACCGGTGGTACGGGGTGGGCCCCCGCTCCTCCAGTGCGGCCTTGTGCACGGGCGACGGATACCCGGCGTTGTCCGCAAATCCGAAGTCTGCATGGTCGATACCCAGTTCGGCCATCATTTTGTCGCGCTGAACTTTGGCGATCACCGAGGCTGCGGCGACGGCCACGCACAATCGGTCACCCTTGATGACCGTGCGCACCTGCCACGGGGCGCCGAGGTAGTTGTGCTTCCCGTCGAGGATGATCGCGTCGGGACGGACCGGGAGTGCCTCCAGGGCACGGACCGCGGCGAGCCGCAGCGCGGCCGTCATCCCGAGGCTGTCGATCTCCTCCGGCGAGGCATGACCCAGGGCGTAGGCCGTGACCCACGTCCGCAGCGCCGCGGCAAGTTCCGTACGCCGCTTGACGGTCAGCAGCTTGGAGTCGGTGAGGCCCTCGGGCGGCCGGCGAAGGCCGGTGACCGCGGCGCAGACGGTGACAGGGCCGGCCCAGGCACCGCGCCCCACTTCGTCGACACCGGCAATGACCTTCGCTCCGGTCGTGGCGCGGAGAGAGCGCTCGACGGTGTGAGTAGGCGGTTCGTACGGCATGGCGCACTTAGGGTACGCCGCACCGATCCCCGGACGACACCCCGGCCTCCCCGACGGAACCGTGGGCCGCCGGAGCGGTGGATCAGGCTCGGTGCGACAGCAACAGCGGAAGCATGTAGTGGTCGATCATCTGCTCGACCTCCTGGTCGTTCCATTCGCTTCCAGAAATCTTGTTGCGATACATCATCATCGCCGGAATGGCGTCGAGGACATAGTCGTTGGCCGCGTCGGCGCGCACCTCCCCCCGCTCTATGCCACGGGCGACGATGTCACCGATCAGCTTGGTGGTCGGCCCTACGACGCCGTCGAAGATCACGCAATGGAACCGCTCGACCTGCGTCGGATCGCATTCGTGAATCACCGATCGCAGTGCGAAGCCGGGGCGCGAGAACATCGCGTCCCGGGCCTGCCGGCACAGGGCCAGCAGATCTTCGCGCACACTTCCGAGGTCGGGGGCCTCCTCCAAACGTGGCAGACCGGCCTGCAACGCGTCGGCGACCAGATCCTCCTTGGAGGGCCAGCGCCGATACACGGCCGCCTTGCCGGTCTGCGCACCTGCGGCGACACCCTCCATGGTGAGGCCGTTCCATCCGACGGTGCTGAGCTGCTCCAAGGCGGCGTCCAGGATCGCGCGTTCAAGGACCGCACCGCGCCGACGAGGGGAGGCCGCCTGAGGAGGAGCGGCAGTCCAGCGCGAGGTAACCATCTGAGTTTCTCCAGCGAGCGAGAGGGAGCGGGGATTCCGGAGCGGGATGAGGCGCGGCGCACGACGGCAAAGGGGGACGCGGCACGCGACGCACAGTTAAGTGAACGCTTGCGTTCACTACCGAGGACTCACTACCGTTGACGCGACAGTGAACGCGAGCGTTCACTAAAACCTTCGTGGGGGACCCATAGTGACAACCTCTCAACTGATACCTGATCAGAGCCCAGGGGCGGCACGTCGGCAGGGGCGCCCCGGCATCGCGCTCACCGTGATTGCCGCCTGCCAGCTCATGGTCGTACTTGACGCGACGATTGTGAACATCGCGCTCCCGCACATTCAAGACGCGCTCAAGTTCAGCACCACGGATCTCACCTGGGTGGTCAGCGCCTACACGCTCACCTTCGGCGGTCTGCTGCTGCTCGGTGCGCGGGCCGGTGACATCCTCGGCCGGCGCCGGGTGTTCATGACCGGCATCCTGCTGTTCACCTTCGCCTCTCTCCTCGGCGGTCTGGCCCAGGAGCCCTGGCAGCTGCTGGCGGCCCGCGCCCTCCAGGGCATGGGTGGCGCGATCGCCTCGCCGACCTCCCTGGCGCTCATCACCACCACCTTCCCGGAGGGCCCGGAGCGCAACCGGGCGTTCGGTGTCTTCGCCGCCGTCTCCGCGGGCGGTGGTGCCATCGGCCTGCTGGCCGGCGGCATGCTCACCGACTGGCTGGACTGGCGCTGGGTGCTCTTCGTCAATGTGCCGATCGGACTGCTGATCGTCGCCCTCACCCCGCAGTACATCAGCGAGTCCGAACGGCATCCCGGACGGTTCGACATCGCGGGCGCGCTGACCTCCACACTGGGCATGGTCTCCCTTGTGTACGGCTTCATCCGGGCCTCGGAGGAGGGCTGGCGGGACAGTCTGACCCTCGGCTCCTTCGGGGCCGCGGTGGTGCTTCTGCTGGCTTTCGTCTCCATCGAGACCCGGGCGAAGGAACCCATCACCCCGCTGCGTATGTTCGCCGACCGCAACCGGTCCGGCACCTACGTGATCATGCTGAGCCTGGCCGCCGCGATGTTCGGCATGTTCTTCTACATCGTGCTGTTCGTGCAGAACGTGCTGGGCTACAGCCCGATCCAGGCCGGTCTGGCCTTCCTGCCCGTGACGGTGGCGATCGCCGTCGGGGCCGGGCTGTCGCAGCGGTTCCTGCCCACCCTGGGCCCCAAGCCGTTCATGATGACCGGCTCCGCGCTCGTGGTCGTCGGCCTCACCTGGCAGACGTTCATCAAGCCCGACAGCTCGTATCTCGGCGGGATCCTGGGCCCCATGCTGATCTTCGGCTTCGGTATGGGCCTGAACTTCGTGACGGCGACCGTCACCGCGGTCTCCGGGGTCGCCCAGCACGAGGCGGGAGCGGCTTCCGGACTGCTCAACGCCATGCAGCAGGTTGGGGGTTCGCTGGGCCTGTCGATCCTGACCACGGTCTTCGGCTCGGCCAGCAAGGACGAGGGGAAGAAGCAGTTGCCGAAGTTCCTCACCGACGGTTCGCCGGAACAGAAGGCGGCGTTCGCCAAGTCCCACCAACTGCCCGCGCCCTGGGGACACGAGGTGCTCGCACACGGAATCTCGACAGCGTTCGTCCCCGCCGCCGTCATGGCCGCGCTCGGCCTGCTCACCGCGTGGTTGGTGATCAAGGTCCGCAAGAGCGACCTCGAAGCCCTCGCCGGCACGGCCGGCCCTGGACTGGGCTGAGCCCCCCGGGTCCGCGCGGAGCCGCGGATGGCCGGACGGCCGCCAGGGGACGGACGGCAGGGGCAGAGGTCCGTCCATCCGCACCACGGCCGGCATGGCCGCCCACACCATCAGAAGAACCACTCCGACCCACACCAGCGCCACCCCTCCCCCGGCGACTCCGCTTCCTTCTCCGCCGTCCACACTCGGACGGAGCGCGGAGCGGATGCCGGGAAAACGGCTGACGGTCACGGAGAGTTCCCATTGGGCACAGAGAGTTTCGATCGTGCCCGGGACGACCCAAGGCCCACAGGACCACCACAGTCTCAGGTCGCACAGACCAAGAGAGCCCCGACTCGGGCGTCGCGGTGCGCCGGTGGTCACCCGCCGACAGCGGTCCCCGTCCTCGTCGGCACCCACTCCGGCAGCGCCTCCGTCCGCTCCGTCCATGCGGCCGGGGGCGCTCCCGCCTGGCCGGCCGCGAGCACGCCGCCGACGATGGCGCAGGTGGTGTCCACATCGCCGCCCACCTGGGCGGTCGCCCAGAACGCCGTCTCGTAGTCGCCGAGGGCACGCGCCGCCGACCACAGGGCGAAGGGGACGGTGTCATGGGCGCTCGTACGCCGTCCGCAGCCCAGGACGGCCGCGACGGTGCCGGCGTCGGCGTAGTCGAGCATGTCGCGGGCGCGCCGCAGGCCCTGGCCGACAGCGCTCTTGGGGACCAGCGCGACAACCCCGTCGAGGAGCGCCTCTGGGCTCGGCAGACCCCCGGGCGCCCCCGCCAGTGCCGCTGCCGCGGCGACCGCCATGGCACCGACCACCGCCTCGCGGTGCTGGTGCGTGGGGTAGGCCGAGATCTCGGCCTGGTGGGTGGCCTGCTCGGGATCGTCCGCGTACCAGGCACCCAGGGGCGCGATCCGCATCGCCGCGCCGTTGCCCCACGAGCCCCGCCCGTTGAAGAGCGCGGCAGCCAGTTCGCGCCAGTCCCCGCCCTCCCTGACGAGGCGGAGCAGCCGGTTGACGGCGGGGCCGTAGCCCCGGTCGAAGTCGTGGTGCGCGGCGAATGAGTGGGCCAGAGCGTCCTGGTCGATGCGATGGTGGGCGGCGAGGACGGCGACGACCGAGCAGGCCATCTCCGTGTCGTCGGTCCACTGCCAGGGGCCCGGCGGCAGTTCGCGCCGCCGCAGCAGCGGGTAGTTCACCGGAACGAAGAACTGCGAGCCCAGGGCGTCGCCGGTCGCGAGTCCGCGCAGGCTGGCCAGGGCGCGTTCCAGGCGCCCGGCGTTCGAAGTGTCGGAGGGAGAGGTCATCTCGGCCAGCCTAGCCGCTCATCCAGTAGGGCTCCGGGTCCCGCCAGCGGTCAAAGGGCCGGTCGAGCGTGTACTTGCCGTCGTCCCCCAGAACGAGCATCCGCATCTCGGCGTTCCCGGGGTTGCAGAGCGACTCGAAGTCCGCGACCGTCCAGTGGAACCAGCGCATGCAGAACAGCCGCATCGCCAGGCCATGGGTCACCAGGAGCACGTTGGGCGGATGGTCCGGCGCCTCGAAGCTGCGGAACAGGCTCTCCAGGAAGCCGCCGACCCGGTCGTACACGTCTGCCCCGGACTCGCCCTGGGGGAAGCGGAAGAAGAAGTGCCCGTACGCGTCCCGGTACGTCTTCTGCAGTCGTACGTCGTCACGGTCCTGCCAGTTTCCCCAGTCCTGCTCGCGCAGCCGGGGCTCCTCGCGCACGCGTACGAAGTCCGGGTCGAGGTGGAAGGCGCGGAGGGTCTCGTGCGTGCGCCGGTACGGGGAGACGTACACGCTGACGCGCTCCTGGCCGAAGATCTCCCGGATGCGCTTCCCGGTCTCCTCGGCCTGTCGCCGGCCCCGGTCGGTCAGGGCCAGCGAGTGGTCGGGTTCCCGCTCGTACACGGAGTCGTCGACATTGCCGGTTGACTCGCCGTGCCGGACAAGGACGATGCGCCGTGGTCGTGCCATGCCAAAACCCTAGATCGAGTGGCGGAAAGTCGAGCACTCGGATGGGCTCTATACAGCGTAGGTCACACAAATCGAGGGTTGGAGATTCATACGATCCAGCTCGGTTCGAGCTCCACGATGTCGCCCGAGAGGGCCGCGATGTCGGCCTCCGTCTGGGCGCGCAGCGCCAGCCGTTCCACCCGCTCGGTGCGGTACTTGCCGTGCTCGGCGGCCGACCGCCACATCGAAAGGATCATGAACTCGTGCGCCGGGGCCTCCGCGAACATGCCGCGGATCATGCCGGGCGAGCCGGCCATGGCCGGATTCCAGACCTTCTCCTGCATCAGCGTGAAGTGCTCCACGCGCTCCTCGTGCACCCGACAGAGGGCCACCCGGATCAGGTCGGAGTCCGTGAACCGCGGTTCGAAGCCGGTCTTCACATCGAACCGGTACTCGAACAACTTGACCTGCTGATCCTTGTACGTGCCGGACTGGGACGCGGCCAGACGGTCGTGCGAGCGCGCCATGAAGGAGTCGTAGAAGGCACGGCTTTCCCAGAAGGCGAAGGTGTGCGCCACTCCCGGCCGCTGCCGACTCCAGCCCCCGCCCTGTCCGCGAAATCCCGGCTCCCCCGGAAGCCCCGCCCATTTCCGCTGCCCCCGCTCGAACCCGCGGCGGTCCACCACGGTGCAGCGAATCCACTTGACCAGCACCGCGCCATCGTAAGGCCATAGGACGTGGCGTCGGTCACGCTCCGGCGGAGATCACCCGCGCATGCACCCCCGCGCGCGTGGCACGATGGACAAAGAGCCTCGGCAGCCCATCAGTTGGGGCAGGGATCTCCAGGGGGGAAGGGGACGCGTGATGAGCGGTTTCAGCAAGGCGCTCCGCAAGGTCGAGGTCGCGGTGAAGTGGGATCCCAGCCCGGCCGGGCAGCCGCCCACCGATCTGGACATCATTGCCGGTACCTACACGGCGGGTGACCCGTACGGGACTGCGGCCTATCTGGTGCACTTCGACAGCCGCTCGCCCGACGGCACCATCTTCCTCAACCGGGACAGCCAGGACGGCAAGGGTTTCGGCTGGGACGAGGTGATGACCCTCGAACTCGACCGGCTCGACGGCAGGTACACGCGCGTGGTGGTCGGAGTCGTCATCCAACAGCGGTCAGCGCAGCGGACGTTCGTGAACGTCCTGAACCCGGAGGTGCGTGTCCGGGAGGGTTACAACGTGCTGGCCGAGGACGACTTCGGCTCGGTCCTCGGGGCGACGGCGGCCGCTGTCGCGGAGTTCGTGCGCGACGAGTCCGGCGACTGGAGCTTCCGGCCCGGCCTGCACGGCTTCGAGGACGACCCCGTGGTCTTCACACGTGCCATGGGCGGCCTCGGCCGGCCGTGACGGCGAACGACCAGGAGCAGCGGTAAGGGGCGTCGGCCATGGCCGACGCCCCTTACCTCACTTCACATCAACTCGTCAGCTGCAGCCGCTGGTCGAGCCGCAGCCCTCGCAGATGTAGCAGGAACCGGCCCGCTGCATCTTCGTACCGCACGAGAAGCAGAGGGGGGCGTCGGCCTGGATGCCCAGCTGCATCTCCACCAGTTCGGCGCTGGTGTGGGCCTGCTGCGGGGCCGGCTTGGCCGGCCCGGCCTCGGCCTTCGGGGAGGCGACAGCCTTCAGCTCCTGGGCGCGCGGCGCGGACTGGGCCAGGCCCTCGACGTCCACCTCGTCGTCGGCCGACTCGTACGAACCGGTCTCCAGGTGGCGCTGACGCTCCTCGGCGGAGTGGATGCCGAGCGCGGAGCGCGTCTCGAACGGCAGGAAGTCCAGCGCCAGGCGGCGGAAGATGTAGTCGACGATCGACTGCGCCATCCGCACGTCCGGGTCGTCCGTCATACCGGCCGGCTCGAAGCGCATGTTGGTGAACTTCGAGACGTACGTCTCCAGCGGGACGCCGTACTGAAGGCCGACGGAGACCGCGATGGAGAAGGCGTCCATCATGCCCGCGAGGGTAGAGCCCTGCTTGGACATCTTCAGGAAGACCTCGCCCAGGCCGTCGTCCGGGTAGGAGTTGGCCGTCATGTAGCCCTCGGCGCCACCGACGGTGAAGGACGTGGTGATGCCGGGGCGGCCCTTCGGAAGGCGCTTGCGGACCGGGCGGTACTCGATGACCTTCTCGACCGTCTCGCGGATGGTCGCCTCGGCCTTCTCGGTGACAGCGTCGGCCGGGGACTTCTCCTTCTCCTTGGTCTTGGCGGAGAGCGGCTGGCCGACCTTGCAGTTGTCGCGGTAGATCGCGAGCGCCTTGACGCCGAGCTTCCAGGCCTCGTAGTAGATCTCCTCGACCTCCTCGACGGTCGCCGTCTCCGGCATGTTGACCGTCTTGGAGATGGCGCCGGAGATCCACGGCTGGATCGCGGCCATCATGCGGACGTGGCCCATCGGGGAGATGGCGCGCTCGCCCATGGCGCAGTCGAAGACCTCGTAGTGCTCGTGCTTGAGGCCGGGGGCGTCGATCACATTGCCGTTCTCGGCGATGTGGGCGACGATCGCCTCGATCTGCTCCTCCTGGTAGCCCAGGCGGCGCAGGGCCTGCGGCACGGTGCCGTTGACGATCTGCATCGAGCCGCCGCCGACCAGCTTCTTGAACTTCACGAGGGCCAGGTCGGGCTCGACGCCGGTGGTGTCGCAGGACATCGCGAGACCGATGGTGCCGGTCGGGGCGAGGACGGACGCCTGAGAGTTACGGAAACCGTTCTTCTCACCAAGGCGCACCACGTCCTGCCAGGCCTCGGTGGCGGCGGCCCACACCGGGGTGTCCAGGTCGTCCATGCGGACGGCCACGGTGTTGGCGTCGGCGTGCTGCTTCATGACGCGGTTGTGGGCGTCGGCGTTGCGGGCGTAACCGTCGTACGGGCCGACGACCGCGGCCAGCTCGGCGGAGCGCTTGTACGCCGTGCCGGTCATCAGGGAGGTGATGGCACCGGCCAGCGCGCGGCCGCCGTCGGAGTCGTAGGCGTGGCCGGTCGCCATCAGCAGGGCGCCGAGGTTGGCGTAACCGATGCCGAGCTGGCGGAAGGCGCGGGTGTTCTCGCCGATCTTCTGGGTCGGGAAGTCGGCGAAGCAGATGGAGATGTCCATCGCCGTGATGACCAGCTCGACGACCTTGGTGAAGCGCTCGACCTCGAAGGACTGGTGGCCCCGGCTGTCGTCCTTCAGGAACTTCATCAGGTTCAGCGAGGCGAGGTTGCAGGACGTGTTGTCCAGGTGCATGTACTCGCTGCAGGGGTTCGAGCCGTTGATCCGGCCGGACTCCGGGCAGGTGTGCCAGTGGTTGATCGTGTCGTCGTACTGGATGCCCGGGTCGGCGCAGGCCCAGGCGGCCTCCGCCATCTTGCGGAACAGGTCCTTGGCCTGGACCTCCTCGATGACCTCGCCGGTCATCCGGGCGCGCAGACCGAACTGTCCGCCCTGCTCGACCGCCTTCATGAACTCGTCGTTCACGCGGACCGAGTTGTTGGCGTTCTGGTACTGGACGGAGGTGATGTCGTCACCGCCCAGGTCCATGTCGAAGCCCGCGTCGCGCAGGGCGCGGATCTTCTCCTCTTCCTTGACCTTGGTCTGGATAAAGTCCTCGATGTCGGGGTGGTCGACGTCCAGGATGACCATCTTGGCGGCGCGGCGGGTGGCACCGCCCGACTTGATGGTGCCGGCGGAGGCGTCGGCACCGCGCATGAAGGAGACCGGGCCGGAGGCATTGCCGCCGGAGGAGAGCAGCTCCTTGGAGGAGCGGATCCGGGAGAGGTTCAGGCCGGCGCCGGAGCCGCCCTTGAAGATCATGCCCTCTTCCTTGTACCAGTCGAGGATCGACTCCATGGAGTCGTCGACGGACAGGATGAAGCAGGCGGAGACCTGCTGGGGCTGCGGAGTGCCCACGTTGAACCACACGGGGCTGTTGAAGCTGAAGATCTGGTGCAGGAGGGCGTAGGCCAGCTCGTGCTCGAAGATCTCGGCGTCGGCGGGCGAGGCGAAGTACTTGTGGTCCTCGCCGGCCTTCCGGTACGACTTCACGATGCGGTCGATCAGCTGCTTGAGGCTGGTCTCGCGCTGCGGGGTGCCGACGGCACCGCGGAAGTACTTGCTGGTGACGATGTTGACCGCGTTCACCGACCAGAAGTCGGGGAACTCGACGCCACGCTGCTCGAAGTTGACCGAGCCGTCGCGCCAGTTGGTCATGACGACGTCACGGCGCTCCCAGCTCACCTCGTCGTACGGGTGTACGCCGGGGGTGGTGTGGATGCGCTCGACACGCAGCCCCTTGGTGGCCTTGGCGCCCTTCGCGCGGGAACTCCGTGCCGGACCGCTCGCCGTCTCTGTCATGCCGCCTCCCTGTACGGGCTAAAACGCCCTGAAATGCCACGATGTTCCCGTGACACGCTGTTCTGTTCTCACGTCGCGGGCACCCTCAGCTGCCACGCGCAACAAGTCCTGGACCGCCGTCCGACAACCGGATCCGGGTCCTCCGCCCGGTTCCGGTCCGCCCGTCAGCCGGCGAAGTGGACGGGCGCGGGCGCCCGAGTGGTCCCGCCCGACCCGTGATCGTCCTCCTGGCTCCCCGTTCCCGCGTCTTCGTCGTCCGCGACGGGGCCCTGCGCCGCCTGCCTGAGCTCCGCGATCGCCGCCTCGAAGTCCTCCAGCGAGTCGAACGCCCGGTAGACGGAGGCGAATCGCAGGTAGGCGACGAGGTCGAGCTCCTGCAACGGACCGAGTATGGCCAGCCCCACCTCGTGGGTGGTCAGCTCGGCACTTCCGGTGGCCCGCACCGCCTCCTCGACCCGCTGGCCGAGCTGGGCGAGCGCATCCTCGGTGACCGGCCGTCCCTGGCACGCCTTGCGCACGCCGTTGATGACCTTGGTACGGCTGAATGGCTCGGTGACCCCGGACCGCTTGACCACCATGAGCGAGCACGTCTCCACGGTCGTGAAACGACGGGAGCAGTCCGGACACTGGCGGCGCCTGCGGATCGACGTGCCGTCGTCGGTCGTGCGACTGTCGACCACACGGCTGTCGGGGTGCCTGCAGAAGGGGCAGTGCATGATCTCCAACCCTCCTCACAGCAGACTCAACAGCCTCGCTGGGCCACCCGGGCCTCGCGAAGCAGCCCCAAGCATAGGCGATCTCTGAGCCACCGGAGACCGGGGACCACAACTTGTGGGCTGCTGTAGCAATCCAACCACTAGATGTGGTGATTGGCTGATACATCGCCAGGTTGCGCGTGTCGCACACGTACCGCTACGGCGGATACGGAGATACCGTGGGCGCCGCACGGAGGTCACGTGCGACTCCGGCGCAGATGGGGACGGCCGTCCCGGTCAGCGGCGGTCCGGATGGCAGACTGGGCCCGCCCACAAGGCCATCAACCCGGCGGTGAAAGTACAACAACGGGTCCTTTGTCCGACGGGTATCGCGTGAGCCATACACCCAGAAATGTGATCGCGTCCGATGAACCGCGTTTTTTCACTCGAACGTGTGTTTGGCGCAACCTTTCGAAAGCAACTACCGTTGTCCAGCAGGGAGACCATCGAGAGGGGCCGACGTGACCACGACCGCTGACAGTGCCACCATCACCGCCCAGGACCGCTCCCAGGGCCGACCCGACCCGGTGCATGCCATGAACGAAGCCGTGAATCCCGAGGGACCCAAGCGTTCCCTGCCGGGTCGACCTCCAGGCATCCGGGCGGACAGCTCGGGGCTGACCGACCGGCAGCGCCGAGTGATCGAGGTGATCAGGGACTCGGTGCAGCGGCGGGGCTACCCGCCGTCGATGCGCGAGATCGGCCAGGCCGTCGGTCTGTCCAGCACGTCCTCGGTGGCGCACCAGCTGATGGCACTGGAGCGCAAGGGCTTCCTGCGCCGCGACCCGCACCGCCCGCGCGCGTACGAGGTGCGCGGTTCCGACCAGGCCGTGACCGTGCAGCCCACGGACACCGCCGGCAAGCCCGCCGCGTCGTACGTCCCGCTGGTCGGCCGGATCGCCGCCGGTGGCCCGATTCTCGCCGAGGAATCGGTCGAGGACGTCTTCCCCCTTCCCCGGCAGCTGGTCGGTGACGGCGAGCTGTTCGTGCTGAAGGTCGTCGGTGATTCCATGATCGAGGCCGCGATCTGTGACGGCGACTGGGTCACCGTCCGCCGTCAGCCGGTCGCCGAGAACGGCGACATCGTCGCCGCCATGCTCGACGGCGAGGCCACCGTCAAGCGCTTCAAGCGCGAGGACGGCCACGTGTGGCTCCTCCCCCACAACTCGGCCTATGAGCCGATCCCCGGCGACGACGCGACCATCCTGGGCAAGGTCGTCGCGGTACTGCGGCGCGTGTGACGCCTGCGGCGGGCGGCCATCCCGCCCGCCCTCCGATCGGGCCCCGGAACCCCTGCGCCGGTTCCGGGGTCCTGCACTGTCCGGGCTCTGGGCGAGCGCGTCCTGGTATCGCGGGTTAGCCTGTCCCGGCGCCGGGACAGGCTAACCCGCGATCATTGCGCCTCCGCCTGCCGCGCCGCCGCGTCGATGGCCGCCAGCGACTTGCGGACCTGGTTACGGTCCGTGGTGTACCAGAAGTCGGGCAGTGACGTCTTCAGGTAGCCGCCGTACCGCGCGGTGGCCAGTCGCTGATCGAGTACGGCGACCACACCCCGGTCCCCCGACGCCCGGACCAGCCTGCCCGCGCCCTGGGCCATCAGCAGCGCGGCGTGGGTGGCGGCGACGGCCATGAAGCCATTGCCGCCTGCGTCCTCGACGGCCTTCTGCCGGGCGCTCATCAGCGGGTCGTCCGGGCGCGGGAACGGGATCTTGTCCATGACGACCAGCTGGCAGCTGGGGCCCGGGACGTCGACACCCTGCCACAGCGACAGCGTGCCGAAGAGACAGGTCTGGGGGTCCGCCGCGAAGTTCTTGATCAGCTCACCGAGGGTCTCCTCGCCCTGCAGCAGTACCGGGAACTCGGGGATCCGGACGCGCAACTCCTCGGCGGCCTGCTGGGCGGCCCGCATCGAGGAGAACAGGCCGAGAGTACGGCCGCCGGCGGCCTGGATCAGCTCGGTCAGTTCGTCCAGCATGTCGGCGCGGTCGCCGTCCCGCGCGGGGCGTGACAGGTGCTTGGCGACATAGAGGATGCCCTGCTTCGGGTAGTCGAAGGGCGAGCCGACGTCCACGCCCTTCCACTGTGGGAGGTCCTCGCCCTCGGTGCCCTCGGGGGCCAGGCCCAGGGACGCGGCCACGCCGTTGAAGTCGCCGCCGAGCTTGAGCGTCGCGGAGGTGAGCGTGACCGAGCGGTCAGCGAAGAGCTTCTCCCTGAGCAGGCCGGAGACGGACATCGGGGCGACCCGCACGGAGGCGCCGAAGCGCTCGTGACGTTCGTACCAGACGACGTCCCACTCGGAGCCGTTCACGATCCGCTCCGCCACGTCGTGCACGGCCTCCACCGAGGCCAGCGCCTGTTTACGGACCGCGTCCTCGTCCTGGACCGACTTGTCACGGGTCGCGCCGATCGCGGAGATCACGGTTCGGGCGGCGTCCCTGAGGGCCGCCAGGGCGTAGCCGAGGTCCTCCGGGATCTCTTCCAGACGGCCCGGCAGGGCCAGCTCCATCAGCCGCTCGAAGCCCTCGGCGGCAGTCTGGAGCTGGTCGGCGGCCTTCTCGTCGACCAGCTTGGCGGAGCGCCGGACCGCACGGTTGACCTGGCCCGGGGTGAGCTCGCCGGTGGCCACACCGGTGACGCGGGACACCAGTTCGTGCGCCTCGTCCACGATCAGCACCTCGTGCTGCGGAAGCACCGGGGCCCCCTCGATGGCGTCGATCGCGAGCAGCGCGTGGTTGGTGACGACGACGTCGGCGAGCTTGGCGCGCTCACGGGCCGTCTCGGCGAAGCACTCGGCGCCGTAAGCGCACTTGGAGGCGCCGAGGCACTCCCGGGAGGAGACCGAGACCTGCGCCCAGGCCTTGTCGGAGACGCCCGGCGTGAGGCCGTCGCGGTCACCGGTCTCGGTCTCGTCCGCCCAGTCCCGCAGTCGCAGCAGGTCCTGGCCGAGCTTGCTGGTCGGCGCGGCCGCCTCGAACTGGTCGAAGAGGCCCTCCTCCTCGTCCTGCGGCACACCTTCGTGCAGCCGGTGCAGACACAGGTAGTTCGACCTGCCCTTGAGCATCGCGAACTCCGGGCGGCGGCGCAGCAGCGGGTGCAGGGCGTCGACGGTGCGCGGCAGGTCACGCTCCACGAGCTGTCTCTGCAGGGCGAGGGTCGCCGTCGCCACGACGACCCGCTCCCCATGGGCCAGCGCGGGCACCAGATAGCCGAGCGACTTTCCGGTGCCTGTGCCGGCCTGGACCAGCAGATGGGATCCGTCGTCGATCGCTTCGGCGACCGATTCGGCCATGGTCACCTGGCCGGGGCGCTCCGTACCGCCGACAGCTGTGACAGCGGCATGCAGGAGTTCAGGGAGTGAGGGCTTCGTCATAGCCCGACCACCCTACGGCCCGGCACTGACAATCGGGCGATCAAGGCGGGGACGGGGGATGGGATCACGCCGGGTGCTCCTGGACAGGGGGCTATGGAGAGGCTGAGAGGGAAGGGCAGGTCGGGCGGTTGGGTCGCGTCGTTTTCATCCGCGTGGCCGGGAACTTGTTTCTTCTGAATTCTTCCGAGTGGCCGGGAACCTGATCGGCGGCCGCTTCGTACTACGTGTGTACGCGCAATCACTCAGCGCTACATCAGGTGACGTAGGGACCGGTCTCGGATCATGAGGGCGGCCCGTTTGGCAGGCAGGTCGACCTCGGCGGCGTAGCGGAAGCCCGCGTCGAGGAAAGCGGCCACGGAGGGGGTGTTGCGAAGATCGGGTTCCGCGACGACGCGCGCACAGGCGGGGCGATGATCGAGTACGAGATCGGCCACGGCTCTGAGCAGGGCGGACCCCAGCCCCCGGCCCCGGTCGGCGGCGTTGCCGATGAGGAGGTGGACTCCGGTGTCGTGCGGGCGGGCCGGATAGTGGCGGGCGAGTGGGTCGAGATCGGCCCGGTAGATCTCCCAGTAGCTCATCGGGGCGCCGTCGAGCCTGCCCAGGCAGGGCACGCTGCGTCCGTCTCCGGCGAGCTGGGCGCGCAGATGGTCCTCTGTCTGCGCCCGTGAGCCGGCCAGCTGCCAGAAAGCGGCCACGGCGGGGTCGTTCATCCAACCGCTGATGATCGGCAGGTCGCGTTCGACGTCGACGGGCACGAGGTGGAAGGCGCCGACGGGGGTCTCGGTGGGGCCCCAGGCGGCCAGCTGATCGAGCAGGTCGAGCGTGTCGAGGGGGCCGAGCGGCTCGATCGGGTCGTGGTGGAGCGGAGTCGGTCGGACGTGGGCGTGCGGGGTGGGTCGTTCGTGACCGAGCGGGGTGGGCCGTTCATGACCGGATGCGGCGGCTCGGTCATGGTCGAGCGCGGCGGCTTGTGCATGACCGTGTGCGAGGGCCTGGGGCTCGGGGGTCCGGGAGGCGCGAGTGCCGTCCGGGGCGGACGGTGCGGGTAGTCCCCCACCGAGATCGGGGCCGGTCGCCTTCCCGGCGTAGAGGGTGAGGAGTTCGGCGGGCAGGCGGAGGTCCAGGGTGTCCTCACAGTCCCGGGTGTCCTCGGCGGGACCGGAGCGGCCGGGGTGGACGGGGTGGACGGGGTGGACGGGGTGGACCGGTACGGGGCCTGCGTCGGCGCTCGCGTCGGTGGGAGGCATGGTGCGCTCCTCTCAGGAGACGAGGTGGGTCATGTTCCTCGGTCGGTGAATGAAGGGCGGTGAATGAAGGGCGGTGGGTGGGAGGAGGTGAAGGTGGTCAGGGCTGGGTCGGACGGTCAGGAGCGGAGGGGGTTGGTGATGGTGACGTAGACGGACTGGGTGTCGACCGGGCCGACGAGTTCGTCGAGGCCGTGCAGCCGGGTCAGCAGGTTGGCCTTGCAGCGCAGGACGGGTGAGTCGAGCAGGCGGCCGGGCAGGGAGGTGCGCATCCGGGCTGGTCCGAAGGCCGCATCGGTGAGGAACCGGCGGAAGGCCGCGAGCAGCAGGCGCTCGTCGGCGAGCCGCTGGGAGCCGAACGCGCCGATCAGACCGAGCACGTTGTTGATGCCGAGGTAGTAGGCGAAGCGTTCGTCGGTGACGTCGTCGGAGACGAAGGTGTCGCTGTGCTCGCCGATGCCGCGCAGCCGGGCGTCGAGTTCGGGCCGCCGGGACTGACGGAAGTAGTAGCCCTGGTTGTCGCGGTAGCGCCCGCCGGCAGGCCAGCCGTCGGCGTCCAGCAGGAGCAGGGTGTTCTGCTGGTGCGCCTCCAGGGCGATACCGGCCTCGCCGTCGAGCCAGAGCACCGGGCGGACGACCTGCTCCAGGTAGCGCAGGAACCACTCGGCACTGACGGCACCGACAGGGCGGCCGGTGCGTGCGGCGAGCCGGGCGACCACCCGGGCCAGCCGGGACCGGTGCGGCCGGGGACTGCCGTTCGCCGCGGGGGTGTCGAGGGGGCGCGGTGCGACCAGCCCGGCGACGCAGGAAACGTCGTCGGTAGGCGTGAACGGGTTGTGCCGGATCACCACGTCGAGTCCGGGCACGGGTCGGCCGTCCTGGCCGTCCACGGCCAGCCAGGCGGGGTCGCGCACGATGTCGAAGCCGGGGTGGACGGCCTGCCACTGCTTGGCGAGGCCGGTGCGCAGCAGGCGGTGCATCTCGACGCCTCGGTGGAGTTCCTTGCGGAGGTTCTCCCGGCGGGAGTTGGTGATGCGCAGGCCCAGCGACAGCTTGAGCATGGCGGGGGCGCCGGTGCGGTGAACGGTTCGTACGGAGGAGGTGGGATGCCAGGGGGCGCCAAGGGGGCCGAGGTCGCGCAGGAGTCCGGCGTCGAGGAGGGCGGCAGTCGTCTCGCGGTGGCGGACCTCCCGGGCCTGCCAGGGGTGCAGGGGCAGGGCGGCGGCATAGCCGTCGGGCAGCGGCAGGGCCGTGCCGACCAGGCTTTCCATGAGGTGCGGCGCGGGAACGGGGCGGCCTCGCTCGGTCCAGGCCGAGTCGGTGGCGAGAAGGGAGGAGGCGACCGCCATCCAGTGCAGGGGGAAGGAGCCGCGTAGCTCCGGGGAGTAGAGGCGGGCTTCGGAGTCGGTCAGACTCTCGCGGCTCTTGGGGGTCGGGTGCAGCGGATGCCCGAGGAGGAGGGCCTGCTCGGCGGCGAGAAAGCGGTCGGGGCCGTCGGCGGGGTGGGCGCGCCGGTCGGCGATAAAGGTGACCGTGCGGCGCAGGGAGTCGGCGACCCGAGCCACGAGGTCGCCGGCGTCGGGAGCGGCCTGGGCACGGGTGGTGCCTTCGGCGACGCGGTGTTGGCCGTCGGCGCGGACGGGGCCGCCGTCGGCGCGGACGGGCCCGCCATTGGCGTGGGCGGCGGTGCCGTTGGCGTGGGCGGCGGTGCCGTTGGCCTGGGCGACGGTGCCGTTGGCCGGATCGGCGCTGCCGTCGACTGGGCCGACGCTCGTATCGACGTGACCGGCAGTGCGCTCGGCTCGGCCCGCGCTTTCATCGGCGTGAACGATGCTGCCCTCGGCTCGACCGGCCGCGTCCCCTGCCGCTGGGGCCGTCTCGCGGGTGAGCAGGGCGGCGAGGGTGACCGCGTCGACGGGTGGGGCGGTGTCGGGGGTGCCTGCCAGGCGGGGTTGGCCGAAGCGGTGCCAGCCGGTCGGGGACCAGTGGCGGACCGGAGTGATCAGGGCCGTACCACTCGCGGGCAGTGGAATGCGGAGAGTGCCGGTGTCGGGCGCGGGGAGGTTCGTCTCGCGTGCCCAGCAGCGAAGCAGGTTCTCCACGGTGGCGGCCTGGGCAGCGATGTGCGGGTCGGGGTGTTCCAGAAGATCCCCCGTGTCGTCGCGGGGCCGCTCGGGCTGGAAGGTGCGGGCCCGTTGCTGGGGAACCGACTCGGCGAGCGGAACGGGACGTCCCTGTGGGCCTTGGTCTCCGTGGTCGTCGGGGGTGGGGGTGGCGTTCAAGGGGGTTCCTCGGGGGCTCGGGCGGTGCGGGGTTGGCCGTTGGCCGTTGGCCTTTGTGCGCGGCGAACGCGGCTGTACAGGACTGGAGTTGAGTGCTGGCTGTCGTGATGAGAGAGGTGTGGACGATGTGGGGTTTCCTGTACGGGCCGGTCGGGCCGGCCGGTCCGCTCCGGGCTCGCCGGCCGACTGGTTCGCCTCGGCGGCACCGGGCGGACCACCTGCTGACGGCGGTCCGGTGGGCGGCGCCGTTCGGGTGGTCCGGCGGGGCGGGTCCCTCCGGGCGAGCCGTCCGGCCGGGTCGCCCAGGGCACGACGGCTGGTCGGCTCGTTCCGGATGCGTGGGCTAGCCGGCCGGCTCCTTGCGGCCATCGGGTCGGCGGCACCGTACGCCGTGGGCGGCCGGGTCGCGGGCCACCGCCGCCACGGCGTCGGCGAGGCGGTCCAGGACGGCGTCGGCCTGTTCGTCGGTGATGGTCAGTGGCGGGAGGAGTCGCACGACACCGGCATGGCGGCCGCCGAGTTCGACGATCAGGCCGCGATCCAGGCATGCGCGCTGCACGGCGGAGGCCAGTTCGGGAGCGGCGGGGCGCGGCCGGGCCGCACCGTCCCACCCGCTCACCGCACCACCGTCCCGCCCCCTCACCGCACCACCGTCCCACCCACTCCTCGCGCCGCCGTCCCAGTCACCCGCGCCCACGGAACCGACCTGCATCGCCACCGCCCTACCGGAGCCCCGGACCTCGCCGGAGCCCCCGGCCTCGCCAGAGCCCCCGGCCTCGCCAGAGCTCCCGACCTCGTCCTCTCCCTCCGGGTCCACCAGTTCCACCCCGATCATCAGCCCCCGCCCCCGCACATCACCCACGCACGCGAACTCCTCCTGGAGTCTGCGCAGTCGGGAGAGCATGCGGGAGCCGAGCAAGCCCGCGCGTTCGGCGAGGCCGTTTTCGCGGACGTGGGTGAGGGTGGCCGTGCCGGCGGCCATGGCTAGTTGGTTGCCCCGGAAGGTGCCGGCGTGGGCGCCGGGTTCCCAGACGTCGAGGTCGTCGCGGTAGACGACGACGGCAAGGGGGAGGCTGCCGCCGATGGCCTTGGACAGGACCATCACGTCGGGGGTCACGCCACTGTGTTCGACGGCCCAGAAGGCACCGGTTCTGCCCACCCCGGTCTGGATCTCGTCCGCGATGAGGGGGATGGACCGGTCGGCGGTGAGTCGGCGCATGCGGCGGAGCCAGTCGTCCGGTGCGGGAATCACCCCTCCCTCGCCCTGAACGGGTTCGAGGATCATCCCGGCGGGCAGCGGAACACCGGACTTGGGGTCGTCGAGGACGGACTCGGTCCAGCGGGCGGCGAGTTCGGCGCCGCCTGGGCCGCCGACACCGAACGGGCAGCGGTAGTCCTGGGGGTAGGGCAGCCGGGCGACCCGGACGTGGTCGGCTCCGCCGGAGGCGGCCAGCGCGCCGCTGGTCATCCCGTGGTAGGCGCCGGTGAAGGCGAGGATGCCGGTGCGGCCGGTCGCGGCTCGGACGAGTTTGAAGGCGGCTTCCACGGCGTCCGTGCCGGCGGGCCCGCAGAACTGGACACGGGCACGGTCCGCGAGGCCGGGCGGCAGGGTGCGGAACAGTTCGGTAGTGAAGGCGTCCTTGACGGGGGTCGCCAGGTCGAGGACGGAGAGCGGGGCGCCGGAGTCGAGGACCTTGCGGATCGCCTCCAGCACGACCGGGTGGTTGTGGCCGAGCGCGAGGGTGCCGGCGCCGGAGAGACAGTCCAGGTAGCGGCGGCCGTCGGCGCCCTCGATGGTCAGGCCCCGGGCCCGCACCGGCACGATGGGGAGGGCGCGGGCGTAGGTCCGCGCCCGCGACTCGCGCGCCGACTGGCGTCTGAGGATCCCCTCGTGCGCCGCGCGCGCTCCTGCGAACGTCCCCCCGGTCACCGACTCCGTCACGGCCACGGCTCGCTGTCCTCCCCGCTGTCCAGAGGCGACTTGATCGGCGGCACCGGGCACAGGCAGCGGGACCCCCACCGCTACCAACCCCGGACCGTCCACGGAGTTACGGGTTGCCTCAAGATCCTTGCCACACCCTTTCCCTGCTCCTCGAACTCGCCCACGAGACCGACGACGGCTGTGACCGAAGTGGCAGCTGAGCGGGGTTTTCCGGGCGGACGGCCCGTAGCGAAACCGTTGCCCTTCCACGGGAAGTCCCGCACAGCAACCGCATAGTGTGTGGCGCTGAAGTTCCTTGCCGACAGGGGGAGTCACCACCATGCGATCCATCCGGCCGTCGTTCACCCTGCGAAGGGGCGCGCCCCGGGTGCTGGCGGCCGTCGCCCTCGCCTCGGCGCTGGCGCTGACCGCGACAGCCTGCGACAGTTCCGGCGACGACAACGCGGCCGGCCCGGCGTCCGCGTCCGCCACCGCCGACACCGGCGACACCGGCGACGGCAAGATCAAGATCCCGGACGACATCAAGAACAAGCTCAAAGAGCACGGGATCGACATCGACAAGTGGAAGAACGGCGCCTGGAAGAACTGGGACAGGGACGACTGGCTGCGAGAGGCCAACGACTTCGTCAACCCCATCATCAAGGGCCTGTGGGACCCGGACCGGATGCGGGACGCCAACGACCCGGACAAGGACAAGGGTGTCGACGCCAACGACATCTCCGGTGACCAGGGGGTGACCGACCCGACGCCGGACCCGGTCGAGGCGAGGGCTGTGCAGCCGGCGTACCACGCCAACGCGGCCACCGCCGGGAAGGTGTTCTTCGACTCCCCCGAGGGCACGATGGTCTGCTCGGCGACGGTGGTCGAGGACCCGGCGCACCCGGGCAGGTCCAACCTGGTGTGGACGGCGGGACACTGTGTGCACGCCGGCAAGAGCGGCGGCTGGTACCGGAACATCGCGTTCGTGCCGTCGTACAACGACCGGGGGCTGACGGGCACGGCGCTCACGCAGGCGACGCGCTCCCAGGTCGCGCCGTACGGCGTCTGGTGGGGTGACGGGGCGCAGACCTCGCAGCAGTGGATCGACCAGGGCGGGGAGACGGGCGGCGACGGTGCGTCGTACGACTACGCCGTGATCCATGTGACGCCGGAGCAGGGCAGTGGCGGCAAGTCCCTTGAGGAGACGGTCGGCTCGGCGCTTCCGGTGAACTTCGACGCGCCGGCCGTGCCGAAGGTGTCGAGCATCACGGCCACCGGGTATCCGGCGGCGAAGCCGTATGACGGGTCGCTGCTGTACCAGTGCGCCGACAAGCCGGGGCGGCTGTCGGTCGACGCGTCGGCGCCGACAATGTACCGGATCGGTTGCACGATGACCGGTGGGGCGTCGGGTGGCGGCTGGGTGGAGACGGGCGCCGACGGCAAGCCGGCGCTGGTGTCCAACACGTCGATCGGGCCGGTGAGTTCGGGGTGGCTGGCCGGGCCGCGGTTGGGCGACGTGGCAAAGGGTGTGTATGAGGGGGTCAGTAAGGAGTTCGCGGGGCAGTAGGGACGGTCGCCCCTGGGCAAGTGAAGGCCCGCCCCCTTGAAAAAAAGGGGGCGGGCCTTCACATACCAGTCGTCAGGCAGCCGGAGTCGGGACGTACGGCGCGAGTTCCGCCGCCAGTTCCTCATGCACCCGGACCTTGAGGAGGGTGCCCTCGGCGGTGTGCTCCTCCGAGAGGACCTCGCCCTCGTTGTGGGCGCGGGCGACCAGCTTGCCGTGGGTGTACGGGACCAGGGCCTCGATCTCGACCGACGGGCGGGGCAGCTCGTTGTCGATCAGAGCGAGGAGTTCCTGGATGCTCTGGCCGGTGCGGGCCGAGACCGCGAGGGAGCGCTTCTCGTTGCGCAGCAGGCGCTGGAGGACCAGCGGGTCCGCCGCGTCCGCCTTGTTGATCACCACGATCTCGGGTACGTCGGTGGCACCGACGTCCCTGATCACCTCGCGGACGGCGGCCAGCTGCTCCTCCGGGGTCGGGTGCGAGCCGTCGACCACGTGCAGGATCAGGTCGGCGTCGCCGACCTCCTCCATGGTGGAACGGAACGCCTCGACCAGGTGGTGCGGCAGATGGCGCACGAACCCGACCGTGTCCGTCAGCGTGTACAGACGGCCGCTCGGGGTCTCCGCACGGCGGACCGTCGGGTCCAGGGTCGCGAACAGGGCGTTCTCGACCAGGACGCCGGCGCCGGTGAGGCGGTTGAGCAGGGAGGACTTGCCGGCGTTGGTGTAGCCCGCGATGGCGACGGACGGCACCTTGTTGCGGCGGCGCTCCTGGCGCTTGATCTCGCGGCCGGTCTTCATCTCCGCGATCTCCCGGCGCATCTTCGCCATCTTCTCGCGGATCCGCCGCCGGTCCGTCTCGATCTTGGTCTCACCGGGACCACGTGTGGCCAGGCCACCGCGACCGCCACCCATCTGCCGGGACAGCGACTGACCCCAGCCTCGCAGTCGCGGCAGCATGTACTGCATCTGTGCGAGCGCGACCTGCGCCTTGCCCTCTCGGGACTTGGCGTGCTGGGCGAAGATGTCCAGGATCAGGGCGGTGCGGTCGATGACCTTGACCTTGACGACGTCCTCCAGCTGGATCAGCTGGCCGGGGCTGAGCTCACCGTCGCAGATGACGGTGTCCGCGCCCGTTTCGAGGACGATGTCGCGCAGCTCCAGGGCCTTGCCGGAGCCGATGTAGGTGGCCGCGTCGGGCTTGTCGCGGCGCTGGATGACACCGTCGAGCACCAGCGCGCCCGCCGTCTCGGCGAGGGCGGCCAGCTCCGCGAGGGAGTTGTCCGCGTCCTGCACGGTGCCCGTGGTCCACACCCCGACCAGCACGACCCGCTCCAGACGGAGCTGTCGGTACTCGACCTCGGTGACGTCCTCGAGCTCGGTGGAGAGGCCCACCACGCGGCGCAGGGCCGCGCGCTCGGAGCGGTCGAACTGGTCGCCGTCCCGCTCTCCGTCGATCTCGTGGCTCCAGGCGACGTCCTCTTCCATCAGGGCATCGGCCCGAAGACCGTCGGGGTAGTCCTGCGCGAGGCGCCTGGTGTCCTGGGAAGGGGAAGAAGAGGAGGTCATTGGGTCCTTACGTCGATGGGATGCCGAAAATCGGCGTTCATTGGCTCAACGTACGAATACCCCGGGAGATTCCCCGTGACCCGTACCACGCCGACCCCATGATGGTCGCACGCTACGCCCCTTCCCGGCATCGTGTTATTCCGTGGGCCGCCCCGCCGTCACCTCTTGGCTTGCTTGGCCGGGGCCGGGACCTGCTTCCAGTCCGGGTGGCCGGGCATCGGCGGGGTCTTCTCGCCGTACAGCCAGGCGTCGAAGAAACCGGTGAGGTCGCGGCCGGCGATGGCGGAGGCCAGCTGGACGAAGTCGGCGGTGGTGGCGGTGGCGTCCTTGTGCCGCTGCACCCAGATCCGCTCCAGGCGCTCGAAGGCGGGCTTGCCGATCTCCTGGCGCAGGGCGTAGAGGGCCAGGGCGGCGCCGTCGTAGATGTTGGGGCGGAAGATGCTGATCTTCTGGCCGGGCTCGGGGGCCTTGGGCAGAGCGGGCGGCCCGCCGGCGGCGCGCCAGCGGTCGGAGGCGCCGTAGGCCGCCTTCATCCGGTCGATCATGGGCTTGTGGCCCTTCTCCTCCGCGTACAGCGCCTCGTACCAGGTGGCGTGGCCTTCGTTCAGCCACACGTCCGACCAGACGCGCGGGCTGACGCTGTCGCCGAACCACTGGTGGGACAGCTCGTGCACCATGATCGACTCCAGGTACCACTTGGGGTACGCGGGCTCGGTGAAGAGGTTCTTCTCGAAGAGGGAGAGGGTCTGGGTCTCCAGTTCGAAGCCGGTGGACGCCTGGGCCATGAGCACGCCGTACGTCTCGAAGGGGTACGTCCCGACCTTGCTCTCCAGCCAGGCGATCTGGTCGGGGGTCTTGGCCAGCCAGGGTTCGAGCTTCTTGGCGTCGGCGCTCGGGACGACGTCCCGGACGGGCAGTCCGTGCGGTCCGGTGCGGTGCAGCACGGCGGAGCGGCCGATGGAGACCTGGGCGAGCTCGGTGGCCATGGGGTGCTGGGTGCGGTACGTCCAGGTGGTCTGGCGGCCGACCCGGGCGGAGTCGGTGGGGAGCCCGTTGGCGACGACGGCGTAGCCGTTCGGGGCGGTGATGTGGAAGGTGAACATCGCCTTGTCGGACGGGTGGTCGTTGCACGGGAAGACCAGGTGGGCGGCGTCGGCCTGGTTGGCCATGGCGAGCCCGTCGGTGGTGCGCACCCAGCCGCCGTCCTGGCCCTTGGCGGCCACCGGGTCACTGGTGTGCTTCACGGTGATCCGGGTCCAGCTGCCCTGCCGCAGCGGCTGGTCCGGGGTGACGACCAGGTCCTCACCGGCGCTGTCGAAGGAAGCGGACCGCCCGTCGACCTCGACGGACTCGACCTTGCCGTGCGCGAAGTCCAGGTTGACCCGGTCCAGGTCGGCGGTGGTCCAGGCGTCGATGGTGGTGACGGCCTGGAGCGGCTTGTCGTTGCTGCCGGGATAGGTGAAGGAGAGGTCGTACGACGCCACGTCGTACCCCGGGTTGCCCAGGTAGGGGAAGATCCGGTCGCCGAGCCCCAGCGGGACCGGCGGGGCGCTCGCGCCGAGCAGGGCGACGGAGACGGCGGAGGCGAGAAGGGCGGCGTGCCGGCGCCTGGGCCGACGGGCGCGGAGGGTGAGCGACATGGACCACCGCTACCAGCGCGTTCCCGGCTCACGGCGACGACGCGCGTCCGATCCACTCGAACGAGTAACTCACTGGTGTTGCGCTCGGTCCACGTCGTACACGCCGGCCACGTTGCGCATCGCGCGCATCAGGGCGGGCAGGTGGGCCGCGTCGGGGAGCTCGACGGTGTAGGTGTGGCGGACGCGCTGCTGGCTCGGCGGTTCCACGGTCGCCGAGACGATCTCGGCGCCTTCCAGGGCCATCGCCTCGGTGAGGTCGGCGAGCAGATGGGGGCGGCCGAACGATTCGGCGACCAGGGTGACCCGGCAGGCGGTGCTGTCGCCCCAGTTCACGGCGACCTCGGGGCGCCCGGTGCCCTTCATGTGCGCCACCGAGGCGCATGCCACGCGGTGCACGGTGACCACTCCCCCGCGCACGGCGAAGCCGGTGACCTCGTCGGGCGGTACGGGGGTGCAGCAGCCGGCCAGCCGTACGGTCGCGTCGGGCCGGTCGACGACCACGGCGCTGGCGGTGCGGGGGGTGGGGGCCTGGGGCTCCGGGACGGGGCGCGTGGGTACGGCCACGGGAGCGTGGAGCTCCTCGGTGCTGTCCGGGTGGGTGGCGAGCCAGCGCTGGATGGCGATGCGCGCGGCGGGCGTGTGGGCGTGCTCCAGCCACTCCCGGGAGGGTTCTGAGGCCGGGTCCTGGCCCATCAGCAGCTGGACGGTGTCGCCGTCCTTGAGGACGGTACTGAGGGTGGCGAGGCGGCCGTTGACCCGGGCTCCGATGCAGGCGTGCGCGTCCTCGCCGTACTGGGCGTAGGCGGCGTCGACGCAGGTGGCGCCCTCGGGGAGGCCGAGGGTGCCGCCGTCGGGGCGGAAGACGGTGATCTCGCGGTCCTGGGCGAGGTCCTCCCGGAGGGTGGACCAGAAGGTGTCGGTGTCGGGCGCGGCCTTCTGCCAGTCGAGGAGGCGGGAGAGCCAGCCGGGGCGGGTGGGGTCGGCGCGCTCGCCGTCGGCCGGGGCGTCGGAGACGGGCGCGTCGGCGGCCGGGGCGTAGGGGTTGCCGAGGGCGACGACACCGGCCTCGGCGACCTTGTGCATCTGGTGGGTGCGGATGAGGACTTCGGCGACCTGCCCGTCGGCACGGGCCACCGCCGTGTGGAGCGACTGGTACAGGTTGAACTTCGGTACGGCGATGAAGTCCTTGAACTCCGAGACCACCGGGGTCAGACAGGTGTGCAGTTCGCCGAGGACGGCGTAACAGTCCGCGTCCTCGTTGACCAGCACAAGGAGCCGGCCGAAGTCGGCGCCGCGCAGCTCGCCGCGTTTGCGGCTGACGCGGTGGACGGAGACGAAGTGGCGTGGCCGGATGAGGACTTCGGCGGGGATGTCGGCCTCGCGCAGCACCCCGCGCACCTCGTCGGAGATCTCGGCGAGGGGGTCGTCCGCGCGGGCCGCGTTCTCGGCGATCAACTCCCGTGTGTGCTCGTACTCCTCGGGGTGCAGGATCGCGAAGACCAGGTCCTCCAGCTCGGTCTTCAGGGCCTGCACACCGAGCCGTTCGGCGAGCGGGATGAGGACGTCGCGGGTGACCTTGGCGATGCGCTCCTGTTTCTCGGGGCGCATCACGCCGAGGGTGCGCATGTTGTGGAGACGGTCGGCGAGCTTGATCGACATCACCCGGACGTCGCTGCCGGTGGCGACGAGCATCTTCCGGAACGTCTCGGGTTCGGCGGCGGCCCCGTAGTCGACCTTCTCGAGTTTCGTCACCCCGTCGACCAGGTAACGGACCTCCTCGCCGAACTGTTCCCGCACCTGGTCGAGGGTCACGTCGGTGTCCTCGACGGTGTCGTGGAGCAGAGAGGCCGTCAGGGTCGTGGTCTCGGCGCCGAGTTCGGCGAGGATCAGGGTGACCGCGAGGGGGTGGGTGATGTACGGCTCGCCACTCTTGCGCATCTGGCCGCGGTGCGAGGACTCGGCCAGTACGTAGGCGCGGCGCAGGGGTTCGAGGTCGGCGTCGGGGTAGTGGGCGCGGTGCGCCTCCACGACATGGCCGATGGCGTCGGGGAGTCTGCCGCGGGCGGCGTTGCCGAGCAGCGCGGCCCGGCCCAGCCGGCGCAGGTCGATGCGGGCGCGGGCCTTCCTGCGGGCCGCTGTGGGCGCTACAGGTCCGGGCGTCGCAGGGTTCGTGGCCTCCGCACTCATGGGCACCTCCGGCTCGTGGACCGGCGGACGGGGCCCCAGGGCATACGCGGCTCAGGGATTGGTGACATTCCCCCGTCCGTGCCGGTGCTTGATGCTATCGAGCCCAACAGGCCCGACTGACCGCCTCTCGCCGAGCGTGAAACGGATCACCCATTCGAGCGACGAATTGGAGGTTTACGCTTTTGCGCCACCTGTTCGGGGGGTGGCCGCCGTTTCTCGCCACCGGGGGCAACGCGGGCCGCGGATCCGGGTGTTGTACGGCGTCCCGGACCACGGTTCGCGACGTTCGGCCGGTTCAGCGGGCGGCGTTTTCCAGCCATTCGGCGTCGATCTCGCCCTCGGCCACGATCACGGCGGGGCCGGTCATCTCGATCTCGCCGCCGGGTCGTTCGGTGATGACCAGCCGTCCGCCGGGCACGTCCACGGTGTACGTCGCCGGGGTGCCGGTGACGGCGGGGTCGGCGCCGTCACGGCGGGCGGTGGCCACGGCGACCGCGCAGGCGCCGGTGCCGCAGGAGCGGGTCTCGCCGGAGCCGCGCTCGTGCACGCGCATCGCGACGTGGCGGGGGCCGCGGTCGACGACGAACTCGACGTTGACCCCTTCGGGGTAGGCCGAGGGCGGGCTGAACGGGGGCGGGCTGTAGAGGTCGCCGGCGTGCGCGAGGTCCGCGACGAAGGCGACGGCGTGCGGATTGCCCATGTTCACGTTCCGAGCGGGCCAGGTGCGGTCGCCGACGCTCACGGTCACCTCGCCCTCGGGGAGGCGGGCGCTGCCCATACCGACCGTGATGTCGCCGTCCTTGGCGATGTGGACGGTCTTCACTCCCCCACGGGTGGCGACGGCGAGATCGCCCTCCGTGACATGGCCGGCGTGCTGGAGGTAGCGGGCGAAGACACGGACGCCGTTGCCGCACATCTCGGCGATCGAGCCGTCGCCGTTGCGGTAGTCCATGAACCACTCCGCGTCGGCGGCCATCCCCTTGGCCTCGGGGTGCGCCGCGGACCGGACGACGTGCAGCACGCCGTCCGCGCCGAGGCCGGCCCGGCGGTCGCAGAGGGCGGCTACGGCGGCCGGGGTGAGGTCCAGGGCGTTGTCCGGGTCCGGGACGATCACGAAGTCGTTCTCGGTGCCGTGGCCCTTGAGGAAGGGGATGCTCATTCTTCGAGGGTAAAGGAGGGGTGTGTGGTCCTTCGGCGTCGGCCTCGCCCCCGGTCGGCGGCGCCTGCTAGCGCAGTCGCGCCACTCGCCACACAGCCAGGACGACCACGACCGCCACCAGCAGCACGTAGCCGATCACGACCCGCCAGTCGGGCCTGCGGCCCGAGCCCTTTGCCGGCAAGCCCGGCAGGGTGTAGCCCACCCTACGGGCCGCCATCATGCCCCAGCCCGCCGCACAGGAGCAGATCAGCAGACCCAGCATCGCGATCACCGCGCCGCTGTCGCCGAAGTCGAAGGCCAGCGGGAAAGCGAACATCAGGGAGCCCACCGCGGCCAGGCCCACGATCGGGGCCAGCTGCCACAGGCGCAGGCGGCGCTGCGGGCGGAGTTCGACCTCGACCTCGGGGCCGCTGGTGAACATCTCTTCCGGCTCGGGGCCGTCTGCGGTCACGCCGCCACCCACCGTGTCGTCCGGACCGTCCGATGTCAGGCGGTCCTCGCCGTCTTCCGGATCACCCGGTTCCACGGCGACGTGCTCGGTGTCTTGTGCGGTGTCGCGAGGGCCGGCCTCCATCGCCACGCGCCCTCCCAACTAGGACTCCACTTGCGATCGAAGCTCGATGATGGCACGGCGCCGGAGGCCTCGATGACCGGTGGCGCATCCCGATGCCATGACGTGATCAGGCTGTGACCGGTCGTTCGAGCAACGCCAGGGCCAGCCGCGGAAGTTCCTCGCGGTCCGCCGCGGCCCCACTCAACCAGTGCACCCGGGGGTCGCGCCTGAACCATGAATCCTGGCGGCGTGCGAAGCGCTTGGTGGCACGGACGGTCTCGGCCCGCGCTTCCGCTTCCGTGCACTCCCCGGCGAGCGCCCCGAGGACCTGCTGGTAGCCGAGCGCACGCGACGCCGTACGGCCCTCGCGCAGCCCGTGCGCCTCCAGCGCGCGCACCTCGTCGACGAGCCCGGCCTCCCACATCCGGTCGACGCGCAGCGCGATGCGCTCGTCGAGCTCGGGGCGGCCCACGTCGACGCCGATCTGGACGGTGTCGTAGACGGAGTCGTGGCCCGGGAGGTTGGCGGTGAAGGGCTGGCCGGTGATCTCTATCACCTCCAGGGCCCTGACGATACGGCGTCCGTTGCTGGGCAGGATGGCGCGTCCGGCCTCGGGGTCGGCGGCGCACAGCCGGGCGTGCAGGGCGCCGGAACCGCGCAGCGCGAGTTCCTCCTCCAGGCGGGCCCTGACCTCGGGGTCGGTGCCGGGGAACTCCAGGTTGTCGACGGCACCGCGGATGTAGAGCCCGGAGCCGCCGACCAGGATCGGCCAGCGGCCGTCGGCGAGCAGGGCGTCGATACGGGCGCGGGCGAGCCGCTGGTACTCGGCGACGGAGGCCGTGACGGTCACGTCCCAGATGTCGAGCAGGTGGTGCGGGACCTCGGCGCGCTCCTGGGGCGTCAGCTTGGCGGTGCCGATGTCCATCCCCCGGTACAGCTGCATGGAGTCGGCGTTGACGACCTCGCCGCCGAGCCGTTGGGCCAGGAAGACGCCGAGGTCGGACTTTCCGGCCGCGGTGGGGCCGACGACGGCGATGACACGGGGGGCGAAGGATGCGCTGCTCACCGCACCAGTCTCGCAAACCTCGCAGGCGGGTCTCGAACGAGTTACGTGACAGTCCGTGTCCGGCTTCGTTGCCCGTTGCGAGGTTCCTGTCGCCTGAGAGAGGCGGTGACCGGGGGTGGCGCAGACGGACGCACCGGGTCACGCGGGATTTCGCTCGCACGAGTAACGTATGGAGTGGATATGGGCGTTTTTGCACGATTCCTCGGGAAGAAGTCGAAGGCGACGGAGGAGCCGGGCGCCGAGACGCCGGCCGGTACCGAGCCGGACGGGGCCGAAGCGAACGGGCCCGAAGTGAACGGGTCCGAGGCGGAGAACGCGGCGGAGAACGCGGTGAAGGAGGCGGCCGGGGCGACGGCGGCGAAGGGGCCCGGCGAGGACGACGGCGGGAGCGCGGAGGCGCGCACGGAACCGGATCCCGTCGGGGTCACCGGCGCCGACAGCACTGAGATCCCCCAGCAGCAGTCCGCCAAGGAAGCCGCTGACAACGAGGCCGGCGAGGGCGCCCGCACATAGCGGCCCGCGAGGGAAGCCATAGGGAAGGTAACCATGGGTCTTTTGGACAATTTGAAGGCCAAGCTCGCCCCGGCCAAGGACAGGGCCTCTCACCTCGCGCAGCAGCACGAGGACAAGATCGACAAGCTCCAGCACGGCATGGACAAGGCCGCGCGGGTCGTCGACGAGAAAACCAAGGGCAAGTACAGCGACAAGATCCAGACGGGTACGGGCAAGGCGAAGGACGCCATGGACCGGTTTGTGCACCCGGACGCGACGGGCGGTACCGAGACCGGCCCGATCACCCCGACCCGGCCGGAGGGACCGCCGCCGGCACCCTGAACCAGGCGGACCACGAAGATCGGCGGACGGCCGAGAGTCACTCGACTCCCGGCCGTCCGCCGTTTTCCCGAAGCGGTCAGGACCAGGTCACCACGAGGTAGCCGACGCCGTACGGCGCGTCGTCGTAGAGCAGCGCCCCGGCAAGGCCCGCGTCCTCGGCAGCGCCGGCCAGGACCTGCCAGGGGGCCCGGCCCGAGGCCTTGAGCTGGTACGCCAGCTCGGTGTCGAGGGCCTTGATCGCCGCGATGTCGGCCGTGCCGAGCGCGCGGGCGGCCTCGGCGTCGAAGGGGGCGGCCCGCTCGTCGAGGTAGCCCGGCGCCTTGAGGGTGCGGCAGGCGCTGGCGTCGCCCATGACCAGCATCGCCACTCGCGCGGCCCGGCCGGCGATCTCCCGGCCGGTGCGTACGCACCGCTCAGCCTCCAGAGGCTCGCCCACGCCGAGCCCCTCGATCGGTGCGTCGGCCCAGCCGGTGCGCTCCAGCAGCCAGGCGCCGACGGCGAGCGAGGCCGGCAGCTCCCGCTCACCGGCCTCGCCGCTGCCCAGCCGTACGTCGGCGTCGACGCCGAAGCCCCGGAAGGAGCCCCGGCTGCCCTGCGGGAACACGCCCCGCCCGGGCTTCTCGGCGGGCCCGACCACCACCAGCAGGTCGGGCCGCGCGGCGGCGAGCACGCCCAGCGCGTCGGCGCAGGCGGCACGGGCGGCGTCCAGTTCGGGGGCGGCGCCCGCGGCGACCTCGGGGACGAGAAGCGGCGGGCAGGGGCAGACTGCTGCTGCGACAAGCATGATCGGCAGGTTAGCGGCGACGGCCGCCCAGGAGTCAGTCCTCGATCAGGACGTCAGTCAGGTCGATCAATGTGAGGACGAGCACCACGAGCTTGCCATCGCTGATGACGTACTCGACGAAGAGGTTGCGGGAGAGGGCGATCTCCCGCGTCGACTCGTCGCCGCGGACGGGATGGGAGAGCTTGTGCCGCGGTTCGGTCACCAGTATGGCCAGGCCGCGCTCCAGCACATCACGCCTGTCGGCAGACAGGCTGTCGCGCACTTGGGCGGCCTCTTCGGTGAACGCAACTCGGTGCGGCAACATGTGATGCTCCTTTCCGCCCGTACTGTGGCAGGCCGTCAGTCGCAGCCGCAGCCGCTCCCCGAGGCCACAGGCAGTGGCTCCGGTACGCCGATCTTCGGCAGTCCGAGCAGTACGCCCGCCGGCTTGGCCGCCTCGGCGGCATTGCGCTTCTCCCAGGCGTCGCCCGCGCTGGTCCGGCGCACGTCCAGTACGGCGCCCTCGGCGAGGAGGTGGTGCGGGGCGGCGTACGTGATCTCGACGGTGACGACGTCGCCGGGGCGGACCTCCTGGTCGGGCTTGGTGAAGTGGACCAGGCGGTTGTCGGGGGCGCGGCCGGAGAGGCGGTGGGTGGCGCCGTCCTTGCGGCCCTCGCCCTCGGCGACCATCAGCTCCAGGGTGCGGCCGACCTGCTTCTTGTTCTCGTCCCAGGAGATCTCCTCCTGGAGGGCGACGAGACGCTCGTAGCGCGCCTGGACGACCTCCTTGGGGATCTGGTTCTCCATGGTGGCCGCCGGGGTGCCGGGCCGCTTGGAGTACTGGAAGGTGAAGGCCTGGGTGAAGCGGGCCTCACGGACCACGTGCATGGTCTGCTCGAAGTCCTCCTCCGTCTCGCCAGGGAAGCCCACGATGATGTCCGTCGTGATCGCAGCGTGCGGGATGGCGGCCCGGACCTTCTCGATGATCCCGAGGTAGCGGTCCTGCCGGTACGAGCGGCGCATCGCCTTCAGAACCGTGTCCGAGCCGGACTGGAGCGGCATGTGGAGCTGGGGCATGACGTTCGGGGTCTCCGCCATGGCCGCGATCACGTCGTCCGTGAAGTCGCGGGGGTGGGGGGAGGTGAAGCGGACCCGTTCCAGACCCTCGATGTTCCCGCAGGCCCGCAGCAGCTTGCTGAAGGCCTCCCGGTCGCCGATGTCGGAGCCGTACGCGTTGACGTTCTGCCCGAGCAGCGTGATCTCGCTGACGCCCTCACCGACCAGGGCCTCGATCTCGGCGAGGATGTCGCCGGTGCGGCGGTCCTTCTCCTTGCCGCGCAGGGCCGGGACGATGCAGAAGGTGCAGGTGTTGTTGCAGCCGACGGAGACCGACACCCAGGCCGCGTACGCGCTCTCGCGCCGGGTCGGCAGCGTGGAGGGGAACGCCTCCAGCGACTCGGCGATCTCGACCTGCGCCTCCTCCTGGACCCGGGCGCGCTCCAGCAGGACCGGCAGCTTGCCGATGTTGTGCGTGCCGAAGACGACGTCGACCCAGGGGGCCTTCTTCACGATGGTGTCGCGGTCCTTCTGCGCGAGGCAGCCGCCGACCGCGATCTGCATACCGGGGCGCTTCGTCTTCATCGGGGCGAGGCGGCCGAGGTTGCCGTAGAGGCGGTTGTCGGCGTTCTCCCGGACGGCGCAGGTGTTGAAGACGACGACATCGGCGTCGCCGTCGGAGCCCTCGGGCGCGCGTACGTATCCCGCCTCCTCCAGCAGCCCGGACAATCGCTCGGAGTCGTGGACGTTCATCTGGCACCCGTAGGTGCGGATTTCGTAACTCTTGGATCCTTGAACGTCCACTGCGGGGCTCCGGTCGCTGCTTCTGGTCATGGTTCAAGGGTAGGCGTTGTCCTCGGTGCCCTGTCCCCACGCCTGTGGCGGCAGCCGGATCAGCACGCCGCTAGGGCTGCGCCCCGGTGTCCTCGCGCAGTCCGACGCGATCGTGGAGGCGGCGCAGTGGGGCCGGGGCCCACCGGTTGGCGCGATCGTCCTCGTCCCCGATCAAGGAGAGCGTGATGGGCCTGATGGAACCGTCACGGGAACGCAGCGCGGGCGCGCGTCCCGCCGTCCAGTACGAGGTGGCCTCCCGCACGCCCCGGATCCGCGCCGCGCGCCGGGTGAGGGCCGTACCCAGGGAGGGTGTCGTCGAGGGCTCCCGGGGCCCGCTCCCCGGAGAGCAACTGCAGCAGTGGTACAGGCAGTTCGGGGTCGAGCAGCTCGGCGCACCGGTCGAGGGCGGCGGCGAAGGCCGGTTCGGCTTCGTACAGTTCGCGGGCCATGCCCGGGTACTGGGTGCCCTGGCCGGTGAAGACGAAGGCGGTTCTGGCGGGCTTCGCGGGGTGCCCGCCGGTGACCGACGGCGAGGTCCGGCGGGTCCGCCACAGCCGCAGGTCGTTGGCGATCTCGATACCGCCCCGCCCGGTCACCGCGAGGCGGTGGCGGTGTGCGGCGCGTCCGGCGGCGGCGGTGAAGACGGCCGTCGGCAGGGTCTCCCGGTCGGTCCGGGACAGGTGCTCCGCCCAGCGTTCGGCCAGTGCGTCCAGGCTTTGGGGGGACTTGGTGGACAGCACCAGCAGCTCGGCCGGGCGCGGCTTCGCGATGCCGGCCGGGGGCCCGGGAAGGCTAAGGCGCGCGGCCGATCAGGAAACAAGCGGCGCTATTGGGGCGGGCGACGCCTGCGGAGGGCGTGCGTGGACGGAGGGCGCGTGACGGTGGCCGTGTGCCCGCACCGAGTTCCTGCCGTGGCCCGAGGGGCGAACCGTCGCGCCGAGAACCGCGGACACCGCGGCCCACCCGCCCCCGTCGGGCTCAGGCCCGTGCCGGTTCGGCCGCGGTGATGGCCGAGGCCACGTCGTCCGTGGCGTGGCCGGACGTGATCGCCTCGTCCCAGCGCTTCAGCAGTGCTTCGGTGAGCGGCAGTTCGAGCCCCCGGTGGTCGGCGGCCGCCAGGGCGAGGGCCGCGTCCTTGCCCGCGTGGTGCAGCGGGAAACCCGGGGTGAAGTCGTGCTCGACCATGGCACGCCCCTTGGCCGTCGCATAGGGGGATCCCAGCGGACTCTCCGTGAGGGTGCCGAGCACCAGACGCGGATCCAGCCCGAGCGCGCCGGCCAGGCTGACGGTCTCGGCCATGCCTTCGACCAGGACCGCCAGCCAGTTGTTCAGGACGAGCTTGAAGCGGGTGCCGTCGCCGAGGTGGGCCAGCCACAGCGTCCGGTGACCCAGCGCGTCGAGCAGTGGCTGTACGCGGGGGCGCAGTGCCGGATCCCCGGAGGCGAGGACGAGCAGTTCGCCCCGTTCCGCGGGCTCGGAACTCCCGGAGACGGGGGCGTCGACGAACGCGGCGGTCCCCTCGGCGAGTTCCGCCAGGTGCCGGGTGGCGTGGACGCCGACCGTGCTCATCTGGATCCAGACCGCGCCCGGCTTGAGTGTGGTCAGGGCACCCTCGGCGCCGGTCATCGCGCTCTCCACGGCGGCACCGTCGGTGAGCATGGTGATCAGGAACTCGGCCTCCGCGGCCGCCCCGGCCGGGGTCCCGGCCACCCGCGCGCCTTGGATGGCGAGCGCCTCCGCCTTCTGCCGGGTCCGGTTCCACACCGTCACGTCGAACCCGGCGCGCAGCAGACTGCGCGCGATGGGGGCGCCCATGACACCGGCGCCGAGGACGGCGACCCGGGTCCTTGCTGTGCTTGTTCGTTCGGTCTGTTCAGTTCGCTTTGTCATCACACGCTCTCCGGGGAAGGTCCGGCGACCGGGGCGGCCGCCGCCATGATCGAGTCGCTCAACTTGAGGTCCGCCGGTGCTGCGCAGGCTGCCCTTATGGGTGACGAACCGTGTCGAAGTGACCGCGGAGGTCGAGGTCAGCCCACTCTGGCGCCGACCACATGCCCGATCCCGAATACGGCCGCGGCGGCGAGGGCGCCCACGAAGAGCTGACGGGCTCCGGAGCGCAGCGGGGCCCGGCCGTTGAGCAGGCCGATCGCACCGCCGACGGCGAACAGGGCGCTGCCCGCCAGGGCGACGGCGAGGAGCAGTGCGGTCGTCCCCGAGAGGAAGAGGAAGGGCAGTACGGCGGTCAGCGCGCCGATGGCGAACGAGGCGAGGCTGGAGAACGCCGCCGACCACGGTGAACCCAACTCGTCGGGGTCCAGCCCGAGTTCCTCGCGGACCATGGTGTTCAGGGCGGTGTCGTGGTCCCGCATGATGGTCGTCGCGACATGCCGGGCGTCGTCCGAGTCCAGTCCCTTGTCCCGGTAGACCTGGGCGAGTTCCGCCTGCCGCGCGTCCGGGTCGGCGCGCAGCCGGTCGGCGGCGACCGCTATCTCGCGTTCGTAGGCCTCGCGTTGGCTGCGCATGGAGATGTACTCGCCGGCGGCCATGGAGAACGCTCCGGCCAGCAGTCCCGCGACTCCGGCGAACAGGACCGCCGTACCCGGGACGCCGGATCCGGCGAAGCCCATCACCAGGGCCGTGTTGGAGACCAGGCCGTCGTTGACGCCGAACACCGCGGCGCGCAGGGCGCCCGAGCGGTCACCGCGCCGCGATCGCCCGGCGGGGTCCCTGGTCTCGGCGTTCACCGTGTCCGCGCGAGCGACGTACGGCCGTTCGGATGACGTCAGCGACATCGCAGCACTCCGATCTTCGATGGTGGTTCCATCGGCGACGAATCCCGGCCTGCCGGATATTCACCGCCATACACATCAACGTACGGAAAGCCGCACTGTTTCCCCATTGCGATAGATATCGCAAGATAAGTGTTATCGCCGGAAAGGATAGGCAACGTGAGAATTGTATAAGTGTGACTCCCGTCGGCGGGCGTGATGGCATGGGTGGCATGGAGTTGCGGGAGCTGAGGGCGTTCGTGGCGGTGGTGGAGGAGGGCGGGCTGTCCGCTGCCGCGCGGCGGCGGGCTGTCCGCTGCCGCGCGGCGGCTGCATGTGAGTCAGCCCGCCCTGTCGCAGACGATCAGCGGGCTGGAGCGGCAGCTGGGCGTGCGGCTGCTGGTGCGCGGGCGTAACGGGGTGCGGGCCACCGAGGCGGGGACCGCGCTGGTCGGCGAGGCGCGGGCGGTGCTCGCCCGGCACGATCAGGCGCTACGAGTGATGGCCGGGTACGCCGGGCCGGGCAGCGGGGCGCTGCGCATCGGGATCCCTCTGGAGCTGCCGTCCGGGCTGCTCGACCCGGCGCTCGCCGAACTGGCCGAGGCGTATCCGTCGCGCCGGTCAGCAGAGCCACGCGTCCGGTCAGATCAACAGATCCCATGAGATGTCCTCGGTGTGGAAGATAAGGGGCGAACCGGTCGCCTCGTGCATGAGGTGACGGGAGTCCACAAGCGCCGGGACCCGCCACCGATTCCGGTCCGGCCATCGGCGGATCCGATGGCCCCCATAAGGGCGCGGACCGTGGCGGCGTCCCCGCCCGGGCCGCCCCGCCCCCGCCGTGTTTGGGCCGGTCGGGGGAGCCGGGCGGCCAGAGGCAGCGCTTATGACGGGTCTTTGCGAGGCGTATGGCCGTAGGGCGATCAACTCCGCGCGTCCAGCGGCTGCCCCGTACGGCACGGGGAGTCACCGCCTCCGAGGTGGTGACCAACAGCCCGGATCGGCACCGACCGTCATGTGTGGCAGTAATGAGCATGCCGCACCAAACCTACACAAACGGCACTTACGACCTTATCGTCCTGGGCGCCGGGCCGGTCGGGCAGAACGTCGCCGACCGGGCCCGGCCGCCGGCCTCTCCGTCGCCGTCGTGGAGCGGGAGCTGGTCGGCGGCGAGTGCTCCTACCGGGCCTGCGTCCCCAGCAAGGCGCTGCTGCGGCCGGTCATCGCGGTCGCCGACGCCCGCCGCGTGGACGGCGCCCGGCATGCCGTCACCGGGCGGCTCGACAACGACGCCGCCTTCGCCCGGCGCAACCGTTACGTCACCGACTGGGACGACAGCGGGCAGGCGCTGTGGGTGAAGTCCGTCGGCGCCGACCTCTTCCGCGGACACGGCCGGCTCGACGGGCCGCGCCGGGTCACCGTCACCCGGGACGACAGCGCCCGGCAGACCCTCGTCGCCCGGCACGCGGTGGCCGTCGCCACCGCAGCCGGCCGGTGCCGCCCGACATCCCGGGCGTCGAGGAGGCCCAGCCCTGGACGAACCGGCACGGCACCGACTCCAGCACCGTCCCCACCCGGCTGCTCGTGGTCGGCGGCGGGGAGCGCGTGGAGATGGCCGCCCTCCACCTCCAGGAAGACGGACACGCCGCTGGAACTTCCGGGTCGGCCGGTCGGCGGCTGGGGAGCGTCCGACGGGCGCCGGAAATCCGGTGGAGCAGCGCACCCCGCCCTGCCCAGGGTCCCGGCATGACCACCCGCACCTTCCGCGTCACCGTCCGCGGCGTGTTCGACGGCCTCAGCACCGAGCAGCGCGCCGAACTGCTGTCCAGGGCCGCCGACCACGACGTGCTGCGCGCGGCCTTCACGCCCGAGGGCCATCTCAGCTACGACATCGCCGCGAGGGGCGCCTTCACCTTCCGCTTCCTGGACACCGGGGAGGAAGAGGAGGACATCCTGGAGGCGACCGAACGCGCCGAGGAGGCGGCCAGGGAGTGGCTCGCCGAGCGCGGGTACGGCCACAAGAACCTCCGGTCCCGCGCGGAGGATCTCTCGCAGGCACCCCTGAGCAAACGGCAGCGCCGGGCTGCCGCCCAGCAGCAGGGCTGAGCTTCCCGGAAACGGCCACGGCGGCCTGAAGTCGCCGTGGTTCAGGTCACGTTGGGCTGTGGCCGGATTGCAGAGGCCAGGTGTCCGCGGGCGTGGCATGCTCGGGGCCGCACCGAGTTACCGGCCGGTTCTACCCGTCGGTAGCCATCGTCGGTGTCTCTTCGTCACCCCCCACCCTCAGGACTGACCTTGCGCAGACGCACGAGGCCCGGGCATGCCCTCATGCCCGCCTTCGCCGTGACCGCCCTCCTTCTCGCCGTGGGCTGCTCCGCACCCCCGCACCAGAGTTCCGCCGGGGACCGCGCCCAGGAGAACGGCCGGGTCTCCGACGACACCACCGCCACCGCCCGCACGGACGGCCAGTCGCTCGCCGTCGCCGCCGCGCCCACCGCCACCGCGACCGCGACCGCCGGTCCGGCGGGTTCGGGCCGCCCGGCGCACCGCACCAAGCTCACCATCGCCTCGTACGACAGCAGGACCCGGCGTGCCGTCATATCCAAGACGGCCAAGGGAAGTTCGGCGTCCCCGACCGTCTCCCCCAGCCCCTCGGCGTCGGCAGCGCCCCCGGCAGCACCCGGGCAGGCCGCCGTCGGTGACGTGATCGCCAGCGCCCCCGCGCCCGGCGCCCCGGACGGACTGCTCGCCAAGGTCACCAAGGTGATCGGCGAGACCGACGAGGGCACCGAGGTGCAGACCCAGCCCGCCACGCTCGACGCCCTGCTCGGCGACGACACCGCGAAGGGCACCGTGCCGGTCGCCCCCGACACCTTCGACGTGGACAAGCTGCTGCCCGGCGTCAAGGTGTCCTGGGCCGAGTCGGGTGATGTGCACGTCGGCCCGGAGGGCGCCACCGTGCCGCTCGGCAGTCTCCGGCTGGACGTCAGCGCCGAGATCCCGACCGCCACGGGCGCTCCGGCGTCCGACTCGGCCTCGGTGTCCGGCTTCGTCCAGGTCGCCCCGCAGGTCGACTTCGCCTACGGCGGCGCGGGCACCGGCGCCGCGCCCGGCGCCGCCTACCTCGGCGTCTCCGGCGACTGGGACTCGGGCTGGGCGGTCAAGGGCCGGGCCGCGGCGGCCACGGCCACCCCGCTGCGCATCCCCTTCGCCGAACTGCACGCCGACCCCGTCCTCCAGGTCGGGCCGGTCCCCGTCGTGGTCAACCTCGACCTGACCTGTTATCTCCAGATCAGCGGCGACGGCAAGATCACCGTCGACGTGGCGCAGAGCCTCAAGGGCGATTTCAAGGCGGGCGGCACCTTCGGCATGGCCCAGGGCTGGACGCCGGTGAGCAGCTCCGACATGACGAGCACACCGGTGCGCACCTCGTTGACCACCGCCGGCATCATCAAGACCGCGCTCGGCGCCGAGGCCTCGGTGGGCCTCTACGGCACCGTGGGCGTCACCGCCGACCTGGCCCCCTATCTGCGGGGCGAGGCCATCGACACGGTCACCGCCACCTCCGCGACCCCGGGCGCGGACGCCCAGGGCGCCTGGAACCTGTACGGCGGTGTCGACCTCTCCGGCACCCTGCGCCTCCAGCTGTCGATCTTCGGTACGCCGGCGGTGCAGCGAAGCATCCCGCTGGGCGCCCTGCACCGCGAGTGGAAGCTGGCGGGCGGCACGCTCTGAGCCCGGGTCAGGCCGCGCCGCCGGGTATCCAGCCCTGGCGGCGCAGCTCGGCCGAGATGTCCGGCGCCCGGTAGTGCTCGCCCTTCAGTACCTTTCCGTCGGCCCGGCGGGCGACCTCCCCGTCGGGCCCCAGCTTGCTCATGTTGGACCGGTGGATCTCGGCGATCACCGCGTCGAGGTCGATCCCGTGCACCAGCGCGGTGCCGTACGCCACGTAGACCACGTCAGCCAGTTCGTGCGCGAGCCGGTCGAGGGGCCCGGCGACTGACACCTCGGCGACCTCCGCGGCCTCCTCGGCGAGCAACTCCCCCCGGTGCGCGGCCAGCTCGGCGGACACCTCGGTCGGCGTGGTGCGGGCGTCCAGGCCGAAGGCGTGGTGGAACTCGCGGACGAGGCGGGCGGGTGAGGAGCTGGTCATGCGAACGACTCTAGCTGCCACCACTGACACTCCCGGCCCGGTGCCCTGCCCCCGGCCCTGGTCAGGAACGTGACCGGCTGGCAGGATCGCGCGCATGTCCAAGGTCTTCCCCCGCATCGGCAGGCGCCGCGCGCTCCAGGGCTCGGCCGCAGGCTTCGTCGCGTTCGGCCTGCTGCTGTGGTGGCTGCTGCCGCTGGGCGAGAAGCCGCCGACCGGGACGATCACCTTCAGCACGGGGACGCTGCGCGGGGTCTACCAGGAGTACGGCGAGCGGCTGCGCACCGAGCTGGGCCGGGACATGCCGGGGCTGAAGGTGAAGCTGGTCCAGAGCGCGGGGTCGTACGAGAACGTGCGGCGGGTGGCGACCGGTCAGGCCGACTTCACCATCGCGGCGGCCGACGCGGTGGAGACGTACGAACTGAACGACGGCCGGGGCGCCGACCGGATGCGCGGGGTGGCGCGGCTCTACGACGACTACGTCCAGCTCGTCGTGGGGCGCGACTCGGGCATCACCAGCGTCGCGCAACTACGGCACAAGCGGGTGGCGATAGGACTGCCCAACTCGGGTGTCCGGCTGATCGCCGACCGGGTGCTCAGGGCCGCCAAGATCGACCCCGCGAAGGACGTCACCCCGGTGTCCGACGGCATCGACACCGGGCCGGACCAGCTGCGGCGGGGCAAGATCGACGCGTTCTTCTGGTCGGGCGGACTGCCCACCAAGGGGCTGCTGGACCTCGCGAAGAAGTTCAGCTTCACGTTCGTGCCGATAGACGGCAGTCTCGTCACCAAGCTGCACTCCGAGAGCGAGGCAGCGCTCTACTACCGGGCGACCAACATGCCCGAGTCGGCGTATCCGTCCGTACAGCAGGGCACCACGGTGGCGACGATCGCGGTCTCCAACCTCCTCATGACCCGCAAGGACATGGACCCGCGCCTCACCGAGTGGGTGACCCGCACGGTCATCAAGAGCCGTGACGACATCGGCGCCCATGTCCACTCGGCCCAACTGGTGGACCTCCGCACGGCGATCTACACGGACCCGCTGCCCTTGCAGGAGGGCGCACGACGGTACTACCGCTCGGTGAAGCCGTGAAGCACCCCCAGGGAAACGCCCGTCAGCAGCGGGACCAGCCCCACCGGCCCGCACCCGACCGCATCCGCACCCACCCCTCTCTCACCGGCTCCTCGGTACCGCCACCGTCACCCGCAACCCCCGCGGTTCATGGTGCTCGCACGACAACGAGCCCCCACCCGCCGCCAGCAACGCCCGTGTGATCGACAACCCCAACCCCGACCCCTTCACGTTCTGATGCCGCCCGCTCCGCCAGAACCGGTCCCCCACGCGCGCGAGTTCCTCAGCGGTCAGCCCCGGCCCCGTGTCGGTCACCACGACCTTCGACACATCACCGTCGGCCGCCACTCCCACCTCCACCGAACCCCCCTCCGGCGTGAACTTCACCGCGTTGTCGATCACCGCGTCCAGTGCGCTGGACAGCGTGATCGGGTCGGCCCACCCGGTGGTCGCCGGGCACTCCCCGCTCAGCCGGACCCCCTTCGCCGCCGCCGCCGGCGCCCACGCCGCGACCCGTTCCGCCGCCAGCCGCCCGACGTCGGTCAGCATCAGGTCCGCCTCGGCGTGCTCGGCCAGCGCGAGGTCGAGCAGGTCGTCCAGGACCTGGGCGAGCCGCTTGCCCTCGGTGCGGACCGAGGCGATCTCCTCGTTGTCCGCGGGGAGTTCGAGGGCGAGCAGCTCGATGCGCAGCAGCAGCGCGGCCAGCGGGTTGCGCAGTTGGTGGGAGGCGTCGGCGACGAACGCGCGCTGCTGCTCCAGCACGTCCTCGACATTGTCCGCCATCTCGTTGAACGCCCGGGCCAGCCGTCTGAGTTCCGGCGGACCGCCGGCCGCCGCGACCCGGGACTTGAGCCGACCGCTGGCGATCTCGTGGGTGGTGGCGTCGAGCACCCGCACGGGCCGCAGCACCCACCCGGTCAGCCGTAGGGCCGCGCCGACGGCGAACAGCATCGCGGCGATCTCGCCGGCGCCGATGAACAGCCAGCCGCGCAGGGTTCGTGAACGCATCGGCCCGGTGGGCGAGTCGGTGACCACCACGGCGACGACGTCTCCGTCACGGATCACCGGCGAGGCCACGACGAGCCGGGTGCGCTGCCAGGGCCACACCTGCTGCGGGTCGTGGCTGCGCCGGCTGAGCAGCGCCTCCTCGTAGGCGTCGCGTACCTCGCCCGTCTTCGGCAGGACCCAGTCGTCCGGCGCGTTGGCCATGGAGGACGCGTTGCGGTAGAAGACGCCCGCGCGGATGCCGTAGACCTCGTAGTAGCTGATCAGTTCGCGGCGCAGGGTCTCCTGCCGGTCGTCCGTGCGCATGGGGCGCGCGGTGGTGGGTGCGTCGGTGACGAACTGGGCGAGGGCCGCGAACCGCGCAGTGTCGTCGATCCGGTCCACGACGACCTTCTGCTGCTGGGCGGCGGCCACGCTGCCGGCGAGGGGGACGCCGAGCGCGAGCAGGACCGCCGCCAGCAGGACGATGAGCAGCGGGAGGAGACGTGTGCGCACCCGTCCCCGCTACGCGGCCGGGGCGACGAGCCGGTAACCCACGCCGCGTACGGTCTCGATGAGCGCGGGCATGCGCAGCTTCGCGCGCAGGGAGGCGACATGCACCTCCAGGGTGCGGCCGGTGCCCTCCCAACTGGTGCGCCAGACCTCGCTGATGATCTGTTCCCGGCGGAAGACCACACCGGGCCGCTGGGCGAGCAGGGCCAGCAGGTCGAACTCCTTGCGAGTGAGCTGGACGACCGTGCCGCCCACGCTGACCTGGCGGGTGGGCAGTTCGATGCGGACCGGGCCGAGCCGGAGCGCGTTGTCGCCGCCGGCCGGGCCGTCCTCGTGGTGGGTGCGCCGGCTGACGGCGTGGATCCGGGCGAGCAGTTCCCCGGTGTCGTACGGCTTCACCACGTAGTCGTCCGCACCCAGGTTGAGGCCGTGGATGCGGGAGCGGACGTCGGCGCGGGCGGTGACCATGATGACCGGAGTGCTGGTGCGCTTGCGGATCTTGCCGCAGACCTCGTAGCCGTCCTGGTCCGGCAGGCCGAGGTCGAGCAGGATGACGTCGTAGCCGTCGCCCTCGGGGACGAGCGCCTGGAGGGCCTCCTCGCCGCTGCGGGCGTGGGTGACGGAGAACCCGTGCCGGGCCAGGACCGCGGAGAGTGCGGCGGCGACATGGTTGTCGTCCTCGACGAGCAGCAGTCTCATCCCGGCCCCCTCCGGTTCAACGGTCGTTTCGTCCTGGTTCGTTCTCGACTTGCCTGCGGAAAACCTGCGCCTTGTAGAAGGCGCGCGCACGCGCGTGCACGATGGCAGTCACGCTGATGGACGACGATGGCGTCAAGGGGGTTCGGGCGGCGGGCCGGTTCCGTTACCCGGCCGATACGCGAGCAGGTTGCCGCTGCTACGACATGTGCCCGAATGCTATCGGATCGTGATGCTCAGATCTCCCTCAGATGTAATGACGCTGGTCATGCGCGGTAACTACATTCCTCCGAAACCGAGGAGGACGGAGCCCGATAGCGATGACCGAAGTATCGTTGGCCAAGGAAGATGCGGCCGCGACCGACGAACTGGTCGTCTTGAAGAGCGTCAACAAGCACTTCGGCGCGTTGCACGTGCTCCAGGACATCGACCTGACGATCGCCCGCGGCGAGGTCGTCGTGGTGATCGGGCCCTCCGGGTCCGGTAAGTCGACTCTGTGCCGCACCATCAACCGCCTGGAGACCATCGACTCCGGAACGATCACGATCGACGGCAAGCCGCTGCCCCAGGAGGGCAAGGAGCTGGCCCGGCTGCGCGCCGACGTCGGCATGGTCTTCCAGTCCTTCAACCTCTTCGCGCACAAGACGGTGCTCGAGAACGTGATGCTCGGTCAGGTGAAGGTCCGCAGGGCGGACAAGAAGCAGGCCGAGGAGAAGGCCCGCGCCCTGCTCGACCGGGTCGGTGTGGGCTCCCAGGCCGACAAGTACCCCGCACAGCTCTCCGGTGGCCAGCAGCAGCGCGTCGCGATCGCGCGGGCGCTGGCGATGGACCCGAAGGTCATGCTCTTCGACGAGCCGACCTCGGCCCTCGACCCCGAGATGATCAACGAGGTCCTGGAGGTCATGCAGCAGCTGGCCAGGGACGGCATGACGATGATCGTCGTCACCCACGAGATGGGGTTCGCCCGGTCGGCCGCGAACCGGGTGGTCTTCATGGCCGACGGCCGGATCGTCGAACAGGCCACGCCCGACCAGTTCTTCAGCAACCCGCGCAGCGACCGGGCCAAGGACTTCCTGTCGAAGATCCTGCACCACTGAGACGCGGCAGGACCCGCTTCCTTTTCACAGACGTCGTCACCAAAACGAGGGATGTTCATCATGCAGCTCCGCAAGGTCACCGCCGCCTCGGCCGCCGTGCTCGCGCTCGCCCTGTCCGCCACGGCGTGCGGCGGCAGCGGCAAGAACGACGGCAGCGGTTCGTCGGGCGGCGGCAAGATCAAGATCGGCATCAAGTACGACCAGCCCGGTCTCGGCCTCCAGAAGCCCGACGGCTCCTTCTCGGGCTTCGACGTGGACGTGGCCACGTATGTCGCCGGACAGCTCGGTTACAAGCCGAACCAGATCGAGTTCGTGCAGACCAAGAGCGCCGACCGCGAGAACGCCCTCGCACGCGGTGACGTGAAGTTCATCGCGGCCACCTACTCGATCACCGACGAGCGCAAGCAGAAGGTGGACTTCGCCGGCCCCTACCTGCTGGCCCACCAGGACCTGCTGGTCAAGAACAACTCGGACATCGCCAAGGGCACGGACCTCAACGGCAGGAACCTGTGTTCCGTGACGGGTTCGACCTCGGCGCAGAACGTCCAGAAGACGATCGCCCCGAAGGCCAACCTCAAGGAGGTCGGCACCTACTCGGAGTGCATCGCCGGCCTGCAGAGCGGTGCCGTCGACGCCGTGACCACGGACGACTCGATCCTGGCGGGCTTCGCCGCGCAGGACAAGTACAAGGGCCAGTTCAAGCTCGCCGGTCTGAAGCTGAGCAACGAGAACTACGGCATCGGCGTCAAGAAGGGCGACTCCGCAACCCTCGGCAAGATCAACACGGCGCTGGAGAAGATGGTCAGCGACGGCTCCTGGAAGAAGGCGGTCGACGCCAACTTCGGCCCGGCGAACTACAAGAACGAGCCCGCCCCGAAGATCGGCGTGATCGTCAAGTAAGGCGCCGTTCCGCGCGCCCCGCGGAACTCCGCCGACGCAGGGACCCGGCAGGTCGCACGGTTCCTCGGGCGCGCCGCCGCCACCGCTTCCCCTGGCGGCGGCGCGCCACGCCCTTCACGTACGCCACACACACCCGGAAGCGCGGGAGATCGTGTTCGACTTTCTTCAAGGCTACGACGTCCTAGGGGCGTTCTGGACGACGGTGCAACTGACCGTCTTCTCCGCCGTGGGCTCCCTGGTCTGGGGCACCCTGCTGGCCGCGATGCGGGTCAGCCCGGTCCCGCTGATGCGCGGGTTCGGCACGGCCTACGTCAACATCGTCCGGAACATCCCCCTGACGGTCATCGTCATCTTCACCTCACTCGGCCTCGCCGACATCTTCGGCGTCACCCTCGGCGCCCACGACTTCAAGATCCAGGGCTTCCGGCTGGCCGTGCTCGGTCTCATCGCCTACACCGCGGCCTTCGTCTGCGAGGCCATCCGTTCCGGCATCAACACCGTGCCCGTCGGACAGGCCGAGGCGGCCCGCGCGATCGGGCTGAACTTCTCGCAGACCCTGCGGCTGATCGTGCTGCCGCAGGCCTTCCGCGCGGTGATCGGCCCGCTGGCCAACGTCCTGATCGCCCTGACCAAGAACACCACCGTGGCGGCCGCGATCGGCGTGGCCGAGGCCGCGACCCTGATGAAGACGATGATCGAGAACGAGGCCCAGACACTCGCCATCGGCGCGGTCTTCGCCTTCGGCTTCGTGGTCCTGACCCTCCCGACCGGCCTGTTGCTCGGCTGGCTCGCCAAGCGCCTGGCGGTGAAGCGATGAGCTCGGTTCTGTACGACACCCCGGGGCCCCGCGCCAAGCGGCGCAACGTACTCCTGTCCGTCGTCTTCGTCCTGCTCCTCGCCCTCCTGCTCTGGTGGGTCTGGCAGAAGATGGACGACAAGGGCCAGCTGAAGTGGTCCCTGTGGCAGCCGTTCACCACCTCCGACGCGTGGACCACGTATCTGCTGCCGGGCCTCGGCAACACCCTCAAGGCCGCGGCCCTCTCCATGGTCATCGCCCTTCCGCTGGGCGCGGTCTTCGGTATCGCCCGGATGTCCGACCACACGTGGATACGCATCCCGGCCGGCGCCGTCGTGGAGTTCTTCCGCGCGATCCCGGTCCTGCTGCTGATGCTGTTCGCCCAGGAGTTCTACGTCCGCTCCACCAACATAGGCAGCGACGAACGACCCCTGTACGCGGTCGTCACCGGCCTGGTGCTCTACAACGCCTCGGTGCTCGCCGAGGTCGTACGCGCCGGTGTCCTGGCCCTGCCGAAGGGGCAGACGGAGGCGGCGTACGCGATCGGTCTGCGCAAGGGGCAGACCATGACGAGCATCCTGCTGCCGCAGGCGGTCACCGTGATGCTGCCGGCCATCGTCAGCCAGCTCGTGGTGATCGTGAAGGACACAGCGCTGGGCGGTGTGATGCTGCAGTTCACCGATCTGCTCAACGCCCGTGGCACGCTGGCCGCCAACTACGCCAACGTCATCCCCAGCTTCATCGTCGTGGCGATCATCTTCATCCTGCTGAACCTGGTCCTCACCACGTTCGCGTCCTGGCTGGAGCGCCGGCTGCGGCGCAGCAAGCGCGGCACGGGCGCGGTCCTGGGCGCCGACGATGTCGACGATCTGAACGCGGCCGAGGTCGGCGGCGGCTTCGCCACCGGAGCGTCCGCCTGACACGGAGTCAACCCGGACGACACCCAAGGAGGCAGCGGCCGTACGACCGCTGCCTCCGCCGTTTTCCGGGCCGGTGCCGGGCCCGCGCGCCCGCCATGCTGACGTGTCCCCGGGTGCGCCGCTTGACCGGGTGGCGCCCAGTCTGTTGCATACGTTCTGTGATCGTGCACCCTGCTCCACCAACCTGTTCATCCGTGTCCGTCGGGACTTGCGTACGGGCAGGGGGCGCCGCGCCGTGGACCCGGTGATCATCGTCGGAGCGGGGCCCGTCGGGCTCACGCTCGCCCTGGCGCTGGCGCGTCAGGAGGTGCCGTCCGTCGTCCTGGACGAGGGCCCGGGCAAGGACGAGCCGCGCCCGGCGCGCACGGTGCTGCTGCGCGAGGACACCGCCGCGCTGCTGGCACGGCTGTCCGGCGCGCCGCTGGACGAGCTGGGCACCCGCTGGACCGGCTGGCGCTCGATGCGTCGCAAGCAGGTGATGCGCGAGGTCGTCTTCGACGACGCCGGCGAACCGTCCCCGCTGCACATCGCCCAGCACACGCTCACCAACGCCCTGCGCGCCGCGATCGTCGACCAGCCGCTGATCAGGGTCGCCACGGACAGCCGTCTGGACACCGTCGAGCAGGAACGCTCCGGCGTCACCGCGCACACCCGCGGCCCCAAGGCCACCTGGTGGCGCGGCAGTTACCTGGTGGGCTGCGACGGCCCCCGCTCGACCGTGCGCAAGCTCCTGGACATCCGCTTCCCCGGCCGTACGGCGGTGGAGCGGCACGCGGTCGCCGCGCTGCGCGCGGAACTTCCGTGGCCCGGTCAGGCGTTGCTCCATCGGACACCGCCGTGGCGGACGTCCGGGCCCTCGGCCGGGGAGGTGACCGCCCGCCCCCTCCCGGACGGCGTGTGGCGCCTGGACTGGCTGCTGCCGCCCGGCAAGGACCTGGTCACGCCCGAGCTCCTGGTGAACCGGATCCGCGAGACCCTCGCGGGCTGGACGGGCGGCACCACACCGCCGTACGACCTGCTCGACACCGGGGTGCACACGGTCCACCACCGTCTCGCCCGCCGGTGGCGGGTGGGCCGGGTGTTCGTCGCCGGGGACGCGGCGCATCTCCTCGGCGCGTTCGGCACGCACGGCCTGGAGGAGGGCCTGCGGGACGTGGACAACCTCGCCTGGAAGCTGGCCCCGGCCTGGCACCACGGTCCGCACGAGGCTCTGCTGGACAGCTACCAGACGGAGCGGCGGGCGGTGGTCGCCGCCCGGCTGCGCACCGCCGACCAGGTGCTGCCGGTGCTGCGCGGCGGTGGCGGGCTGCGCGGGATCGTGCCCGGCGCCGCCCGGGGACATGACGCGCTCCTCTCCGAAGGTCACCTGGGGCACGGCCCGCTCGGTGCGCCGGGGGCCTACGCCGATTCCCCGCTCGCACCCCGGCACCTGGAGCACGAGGTCCCGGTCGACACCCCGCCGGGGGCTCCGGTCACCGACGTCCGGGTCACCGCGGAGGACGGCACCTTCGTACAGCTGCGCTCACGGCTCGGCCGCGGCGCGCTGCTCGTCGTACTCATCGCACCCGGTACGGGCGTATGGGACCGCAAGCACTGGGTCTCCGCCGGGATCATGCCCCGACTCACCGCGGCCGTGACCGCGCTGCCGCACCCCGCCGAGCTGCTGGTCGCCGAGGCCTACCCGGGCGCACCGGCGCACTCCGTGCTGCTCGTGCGCCCCGACGGCCATCTGGTCACCGCCCTCAACGGGGTCCGCCCGGCCGATCTGTACGCGGCCGCCGAGGCGACGCTGGGCGGCAAGGACACGGAGCGGACGGAGGCGGAGGCACAGGCCGGTTCCGGCGCGCGGTGAACGCACGGTGACGGCGCAGTCCACATGCTGACAGTGAGTTGACCGGTCTGCACCGGCATGGTGTACTCCGCAACGTGAACGACACCACTGTGCGCCTGTGGCGGAAGGTCCATGTCGACCTGGTCCGCTATGCGGGCTGCGTGTGTCTTCCGTCCTGCTGATTTCGCTTTTCTCCTTTCTTCTCCGGGCGCAGTCTGCGCCCCCTTCGGCGAACCTTCATCAGGAACGGTGCACGTGTCTGCCTCTCTCTCCACCCCGTCCTCGCCCGTCTCTCCGTCCGCCTCCGCGCCCGGCGCCGCGCCCACCCAGGCGGACCTCCTCGACTTCGTCCGGCGTACGGCCGCCGACACCGAGCTGATCTCCTCGCTCCCGCTCGACCCCGAGGGCCGCACCTGGGTACGGCTTGAGGGCCCCGGCGGCAGCGAGGCCTGGCTGATCGGCTGGCCGCCCGGCAGTGGCACCGGCTGGCACGACCACGCCGAGTCGGTCGGCGCCTTCCTCACCGCCGCCGGTGAGCTGCGGGAGAACTCTCTCGCCACCCGGCTGCCCACCGACGGCTGGAAGACCCTGGAGCTCTCCGAGGACGTCGACCGCGAGCGTCGGCTGCCCGCCGGAAAGGGCCGCTCCTTCGGTCGCGACCATGTCCACGAGGTGCTCAACGACTCCACCGGGCACCACGCGATCTCCGTCCACGCCTACTACCCGCCGCTGCCGCGGATCCGCCGCTACAGCCGCAGCGGACCGGTACTGCGCCTGGAGCAGGTCGAGCGCCCGGAGGACTGGCAGTGAGCGGCTCCGGACAACCCCCCGTCGGCATCGACGAGTTGCTGGACCGGGTGCGGGCCGGCTACCGGCGCGTGGCGGCACACGAGGCGTACGAGGCGGCGCAGGCCGGAGACGCCCTGCTGGTGGACATCCGGTACGCGGCGCTGCGCGATCGGGACGGAGTGATCCCGGGCGCCCTGGTCATAGAGCGCAACGAGCTGGAGTGGCGCCTGGACCCCCAGGGCAGCCACAAGACCCCCGAGGCCACCGGCCACGACCTCCAGGTCGTCGTGATCTGCAACGAGGGCTACGCCTCCAGCCTGGCCGCCGCCTCCCTCCACCAGCTGGGCCTGCACCGCGCGACAGACCTGATCGGCGGCTTCCAGGCCTGGAAGGCAGCGGGTCTACCGGTCACGCCCTGACGACACCGGTCCCTGGTCCTGCGCCGTCGCCACAGTCGCCCGTCAGACTGCCCGCCTGTCAGATCTGCCCCGTCAGATCTGCCCGTCCGTCAGAAGTCCCCGCCCTCGAGGAACTCCGTGTCCTCGCCCTCCTCCTCCAGTGCTCGCCGGACGACCCTGAGGGCCATGCCCTCGGGGTATCCCTTGCGGGCGAGCATGCCGGCGAGGCGGCGGAGGCGTTTGTCGCGGTCGAGGCCCCGGGTGGAGCGGAGTTTTCGGGCGACGAGTTCGCGGGCCGTCTCCTCCTCCTGTTCGGAGTCGAGTTGGGCGACGGCCTCGTCGATGAGCGCCGAGTCGACTCCCTTGGTCCGCAGTTCCTGGGCGAGCGCGCGCCGGGCCAGCCCCCGGCCGTGGTGCCGGGACTCCACCCATGCGTCCGCGAACGCGCTGTCGTTGATCAGCCCGACCTCCTCGAACCGCGACAGCACCTCCTCGGCGACGTCGTCCGGGATCTCCCGCTTGCGCAGGGCGTCCGCGAGCTGTTTCCGGGTGCGCGGGTTCCCGGTGAGCAGGCGCAGACAGATCGCCCGCGCCCGCTCGGCCGGGTCCGCCGGAGGCTCCCCCTGCTCGGCCCTCGACAAGGAGGAGGAACCCCCGTCCTCACCTGACGGCTCCCCGGAGCTACGCCGACGGCGCGTCCCGGGCCTCCGCGAGCCACGGCCGGGTGATCCGTGCCCGCGGGGCCCGTCCGGGCCGTCGTGCGTGCCGTTCTCGTACGTGCTGTACGAGTCGGGCGGGCCGTCGTCCTCGTACGAGCCGTCACGCCCGTATGAGCCCTCGCTCCCCCGTGCCGCTCCCCCCTGCCGACGGCGCCGGCGTGCCGCCGGGTGTCCCTCGCCGTCGCCTCCGTACCTGTCGCCGCCGGTGCCGCGGGCCCCGGCACCGTCCCCGGTGGAGCCCGAGTCGTCCCCGGTGCCCCTCCCCCGTGGGGCACCGGGGGACGTGTACTCGTAGTCGGCCCAGTCGGTTCGTCGTGTCACGGTGTCAGCTCTTGGCGGCGGCGGCCTTGGGCTTGGTGACCTTGGCGGCGGCCGGGGCGGGTACCGTCTTCGCCGAGTCGTCCGTGGCCGCGGTGGTGACCGCCGCGTCCGCGCCCGGCTCGGCGGCGGGCTCCTCCGGGCGGACACCGACACCCAGCTTCTCCTTGATCTTCTTCTCGATCTCGTCGGCCAGGTCGGGGTTGTCCTTGAGGAAGTTGCGCGCGTTCTCCTTGCCCTGGCCGAGCTGGTCGCCCTCGTACGTGTACCAGGCACCGGCCTTGCGGACGAAGCCGTTCTCCACGCCCATGTCGATCAGTCCGCCCTCACGGCTGATGCCCTGGCCGTAGAGGATGTCGAACTCGGCCTGCTTGAAGGGGGGCGCGACCTTGTTCTTGACGACCTTGACGCGGGTGCGGTTGCCAACCGCGTCGGTGCCGTCCTTCAGCGTCTCGATGCGGCGGATGTCGAGCCGCACCGAGGCGTAGAACTTCAGCGCCCGGCCACCGGTCGTGGTCTCCGGGGAGCCGAACATCACGCCGATCTTCTCGCGGAGCTGGTTGATGAAGATCGCGGTGGTCTTGGACTGGTTGAGCGCGCTGGTGATCTTCCGCAGCGCCTGGCTCATCAGTCGGGCCTGCAGACCGACGTGGCTGTCGCCCATCTCGCCCTCGATCTCCGCGCGCGGGACGAGCGCGGCGACGGAGTCGATGACGATGAGGTCGAGCGCGCCGGAGCGGACCAGCATGTCGACGATCTCCAGGGCCTGCTCGCCGTTGTCCGGCTGGGACAGGATCAGGTTGTCGATGTCGACGCCGAGCTTCTGCGCGTAATCGGGGTCGAGGGCGTGCTCCGCGTCCACGAACGCGACCTGACCGCCGGCCTTCTGCGCGTTCGCCACCGCGTGCAGGGTCAGGGTCGTCTTACCGGAGGACTCCGGTCCGTAGATCTCCACGACGCGGCCGCGCGGGAGGCCGCCGACGCCGAGGGCCACGTCGAGCGCGGTCGACCCGGTCGAGATGACCTCGATGGGCTCCTTCGTCCGGTCACCCATGCGCATGACCGCGCCCTTGCCGAACTGCCGTTCAATCTGTGCGAGGGCGGCTTCGAGAGCCTTCTCGCGGTCGGTACCTGCCATGGGTTCCACCCGGTTTGCTTGAGTCGATCGCTTCACGCCAAAGACGCTAACGCCTGCCACTGACAATGCGCCCCGACGCCGGTCCGGCCTGTGGACAACTCGGGGACTTCTCCGCCGAAACCATGTCGAACTGCCACTGGAGTCCCCGTCGAGAACCTCGCCGAAGCCCCCATAAGAATGGATGTTCGATTTTTGTGTCAAGCGCACCACTCGGTACTCCCGTACTTCCCCGCACGGCACTCACCCACCGCACACCGACCACCTCCGAGCGGCTTCCGGCCGGTATCCGGGCGCTGTCCAGGCGGTGGCCGAGCACCCCGCCGCGGCGATCCGCACTGTCGGGCGAGGCTTCATCCGATCGCGAGTTTCCCGCATGTCCGCTCCCCTCGTGCCGCGATGCTCGAGGAGGCGGCCGGTGAGCGGCGCCCCTGGGTGCCGTGGGTGGGAGAGCGCATGACACATGAGACGGGACGACGCGGCCTGGACGAGCAGGCCGTGCTGCTGGCGGCGGGCCTGGCCGATCTGGCCGTGAGCACACTCGGCACCGCCGTCGGCACGGTACGGGGGCTGCTGCGCCGCTCGGACGCCGGCGCGCTGGCGGCGGAGGCCGAGCAGGACCTCACCGCACGGGGACGCCTGGTCCTGGACCGGTACGCGACCGTCCCCCCGGCCCATCTGGAGATCCTCGCCCGGCACGCCCTCGCCAGGCGGACCGCCGACGATGACTGACCGGTGGGATCCGGCCGCCTTCAAGATCCGCGTCGACGAGGTGCTGCGCCGGTTCGTCGCCCAGGAGGCCGACCTGTTCGCGGCGATCGATCCGCTTCTGGGCCCGGTGGCCGAGCAGCTGGAGGCGGCGGTCGCGGACGGCAAACGGCTGCGGGCGGCGTTCTGCTACTGGGGCTGGCGTGCGGTGGGGCAGCCGGACAGCGACGCGCTGGTGCGGGCGGCGGCCTCCATGGAGCTGGTACACGCCGCCGCCGTCGTACACGACGACCTCATCGACGACAGCCCGCTGCGGCACGGGCGTCCCACGGCACACATCGCCCTGCGTACCGCCGTACCGGCTCACCCGGGCGCCGACGGCACCGCGCGGTCGCTGGCGATGCTGGTGGGCGATCTGCTGATGTCGCTGGCCGGGCAGCTGTTCGCGACCTGCGGTCTGCCCGCCGCCTATCTCGCCCGGGCCCGCCCCCTGTGGTCGCTGCTGGCCCGGGAGCTGATCGCGGGCGAGTGCCTGGAGATCCTGCGTACCGGGACCGGTCCGGACACCACGGCCTCGCTGAAGGTGATCCGCTACAAGACTGCCAAGTACACCGTCGAGCAGCCCCTGTTGATCGGCGGCGCCCTTGCGGGGGCCGGCGAGCGACTGCGGGAGGGGTACTCCGCGTACGGGCTGCCGCTGGGCGAGGCGTTCCAGCTGCGCGACGACCTGCTCGGCATGTTCGGGGAGCCGGAGCGCACCGGCAAGGCCAACGCCGACGACGTGCGCGGCCACCGGCCCACCGCGCTGCTCGCCGAGACCTGGCGGCTCGCCCGTCACGACGACCGGGAGCGGCTCGGCACCTTGCTCGGCAGGCGCGACCTGGGCGCGGAGGGTCTGGACGCGGTCCGCGAGGTGATGCGCCGGCTCGGGGCGCCGGACCGGATCGAGGACATGATCGGCGCGCGGGTCGCAGAAGCGCTCGACGCCCTCCATGGACTGCACATGCCGGCCCCGGCCGCCGGCGCCCTGACCGCGCTGGCCCACTCGGCGGCGGTCCGCCTGTCCTGACGCCCATCCGGTGGCACGGACGACACCCGCGAAGACACCCGCCAAGACTAGGAGCCCTGCCGTGACCCACACCGAGGCATCGATGGACGCCCTGCGGCACGCCGGTGACGAACTCGCCGACGCCACGGTCGCCGCACTCTTCGAGCGCGGGGAGGTGGGCACGTTCAACACCCTGATGCGCTATGTCTCCACCGCAGGCGCTCCCCTGCCGGACAGGCTGCCCGACGTCGCGCGGGAGTATCTGGAGGCCACCCGGGTCCCGCCGTCCTGGGTGGACTGGGGCGAGATGGAGAAAGCACGGTTGTTCTTCATCGACAACAACGTGCACATCGCGACCGCGCTCTCCTTCGCCTCCATGCCCGCCTGTTATGTCGTCCCGCGCGTGGCGAAGCTGCTGTCGGCCACGCACGGGCTCAGCTATCCCTCGAAGCGCATGGCGGAGACCGGCCAGTTCACCGTCTATCTCATGCAGCCCGACGCCTTCGAGGCCGGCGGCCGCTTCATTCCCGCCGCCCAGAAGGTGCGCCTGCTGCACGCCTCGATCCGGCATCACCTCAAGCGCGAGAACCGCTGGGACACCGAGGCGCTGGGCACGCCGATCTGCCAGGAGGACATGATCGGAGGGCAGATGTTCTTCTCACTGCTGGTCCTCGACAGCCTGCACCGGCTGGGCATCCATCTGTCCCCCGATGGCGCGGAGGCCTACTACTACGCGTGGCGGGTGGTCGGCGCCATGCTCGGCGTCGACCAGGAGGCCGTCCCCAGGACCCTCGACGAGGCACGCCGCTTCCTCGACCTGTACATGATCCGGTACATGGGCCCCTCCGAGGAGGGCAGCCGGCTGACCCGGCAGCTCATCGAGCTCTACGAGGAGGTCGTCCCCGGCACCTTCTTCGACCCGATCGTCCCGGCCCTCGTCCGCCACCTCGTCGGTGACACCTGCGCGGACTGGCTGGACGTGCCGCGCACCCCCTGGGACACCGCCGTCAAGGCCGTACCGCACCTCCTCGGCGTCCTGGAGACCATCGAGGACCGCTCCCCGCTGGGCGCCTGGGCCCTGGGCCGCCTCGGCCATCTCACCACCGTCTTCGAATTGTCCTCCCTCACCCGTGGCCGCGTCATGCACTACGCCATCCCCGAACACCTCAGGAAGGACTACGGCCTCTCGGGCACTGTGCCCCGCACCCGGCGGTGGACCCCGCCGGCCGCCACGGTCTCCTGACGCCCGCCTACTCCCAACGGCGTACGGCGGGTGTCTTCGGCCGGACGACGACCACGCGGACGGCCCCCGGAAGGGTGGTCCCATGCCCTCCCCCCTGGAAAGTGCGCCCTCCCTGGAAAGTCCGCATCCGAATCCACCGGCGAGCCCCCTGCGCGGGATCCGCCCCGCCGAGCGTCTCTGTCATGTGACGGGGATGCTCCTCGTCCTCTCCGGCCTGGTGCATCTGGTGGTGTTCGCGGTGGACGGCGGCCCCTGGTACGGCCCGGTCTCCTGGCGCAAGCCGGTCACGTTCGGGCTCTCCTTCGGGCTGACGCTGATCGCGGTCACCTGGGTCACCTCGTATCTGAGGATCGGGGAGCGGCTGCGGACCGTACTGCTCCTGGTGTTCGCCGCCGACTGTGTGGTGGAGGTCGGCGGGATCACCCTGCAGGCGTGGCGCAGGGTGCCCTCGCACCTCGACATGGAGACGCCGTTCGACACGGCGGTGTCGATGATGCTCGCGGTGGGCGGCGGGGTCCTGGTGGTGCTGCTCACCGTCTTCGCCGTGGTGTCGTTCCGGCGGCGGCCGGCCGGTCCCGTGGGCATGGCGCTCGCCGTGCGCTCCGGGTTCGCGGTCCTGCTCGTGGCGCTGGCCTCGGGGGCCGCGATGATCGCTCGCGGGGTGGTACTCGTCCGCACCGGGCACCAGGAGGCGGCGTACGACTCGACGGCCCCGCTGAAGCCGCTGCACGGGGTCAGTCTGCACGCGGTGCTGGTCCTGCCCGCGCTGGCCTGGCTGCTGTCCCGCACCTCCTGGAGCGAACGGGTCCGGTGGCGAGTCGTGGCCACGGCCGCGGGCTGCTACGCGGCCGCCGTGGCCGTCGCCGGGGTGTGGGCGGTGCTCACCTACTGATCGCGGTGGACGCCACTGGTCGAGGTGAAGGTGACTGATCCCCGCGGCCGTCGCTGACCGCGGCGGCCAGCGCTGACCGCTGCGGCCGTCACTGATCCCGGTCGGCCGTCGCTGATCACGGTCGGCCATCGCTGACCGCGGCGGCCGTCAGGCCGAGCCCTCTTGTGAGTCCTCGGCCGGCCGCTGCCATATCGTCCGCCGTGCGCGCGCGAGCAGCCCCGGGCCGCTCGCGCCGCGTCTGCGGTGCCCGTGCACCCGGGGGTCGTCCGTGACGTCGTACCGCTTCACATAGGCGCCCAGGAACGCCTGGAGCGTGGCGACCGCCGGGATCGCGATCAGCGCGCCGACGGCGCCGAGGAGCGCGGTGCCCGCGATGACCGAGCCGAAGGCGACCGCCGGGTGGATGTCGACGGACTTGGAGGTCAGCTTGGGCTGGAGCATGTAGTTCTCGAACTGCTGGTAGATCACCACGAACACCAGCACCCACACCGCGTACAGGGGGTTGACGGTGAACGCGAGCAGCATCGGCAGCGCGCCCGCGAGATAGGTGCCGATGGTGGGGATGAACTGCGAGACCAGGCCCACCCAGACACCGAGCACAGGCGCGTACGGCACGCCCAGGGCCTCCAGCAGGATGTAGTGGGCGATGCCGGAGATCAGCGCCATCACACCGCGCGAGTACAGATAGCCGCCGGTCTTGTCCACCGCGATCTCCCAGGCACGCAGCACCTCGGCCTGACGGGCGGGCGGCAGGACGGAGCACAGAGTGCGGCGCAGCCGGGGGCCGTCGGCGGCGAAGTAGAAGGCGAACAGCGTGATCGTCAGCAGTTGGAAGAGGCCGCCGAGCACCTGCCCGGAGACATCGAGCACACCGGCCGCGCTGTTCTGCGCGTACTTGCGCAGCCAGTCGGAGTGCAGCAGGCCCTCCTGGACGTCGACCCGCTTCACGTCGGTGTGGAAGGTGTGGTTGACCCAGTTGATGACCGAATCCAGGTAGTTCGGGAAGTCTTCGACGATCTTGATGATCTGGCCGGCCAGCATCGAGCCGAGCAGTGCGACGAATCCCGCGGCGGCGACGGCCAGGCCGAGGAAGACCAGGAAGGTCGCGAACCCCCGGCGCATCCCGCGCGAGGCCATCCAGCTCACCGCCGGCTCGATGGCGAGCGCCAGGAAGAACGCGATGAGGATGTTGATCAGCAGGCCGGTGAGCTGGTGGAAGGCCCAGCTGCCCAGCTGGAAGGCGGCGACGAGGGCGAGCGCCAGCACCATGGCGCGCGGCAGCCAGCGCGGCATGCGGGCGCCCGCCGGCGCGGCGCCGGCGGCCGGGGGTCCGGCGGGCGTGTCGACCGGGGATACGTCCTGGGCGGTCCGCCCGTCGTCGTCAGTGAGTGCCACGGTGCAAGTCTCGCCGACGGCACTGACAACGCGTGGCCCGTGTCCGATCTCTGTGCACGCTCAGCGCTTCTCCCCGGGAACGTTCATGACCCTGCAGACCACGCGCCACACTTCCTTGGCCTCCCAGCCGGCGTCCAGCGCCTGGTGCACCGTGCGTCCGCCGAGCTCCGTCATCACATGATCGCGTGCGAAGGTGTCGGCGTACCCGGAACCGAAGTGCTCCGTCATCCGCTGCCAGAAGACCGTCAACCGCATGACACCAGTATCCCGCCCCTGAGAGTGGGCCCTGCCCGGGACCGCTTGCGGAGACCGCTTTCCGTCCTACGGTCTGACGCATGGCCGAAACCGGAGCTTCCCCACTCCCCCCTACGCCCCCGGCGCACTCCCCGCTCTTCCGCGCCGAACAGTTCATGTGGCTCACCGCGCGCGTGCTGGAGCAGCGCCTCTTCGCCTACCACTTCCTGAGCGGCAGTCCCGATCCGGTGGAGACGGCGCTGAACGCCTACCGCAACGAGGACGGCGGGTACGGCCACGCTCTCGAGCCCGATCTGCGCGGGCCGGTGAGCCAGCCGCTGCACACCGGGCACGCGCTGCGTGTCCTGGACGCCATCGGGCGCTGCGGCGGGCAGCGGGTGGAGCGCGTGTGTCGCTACCTGACGTCCGTCTCCACGGCGGACGGGGCCCTGCCGGCGATCCATCCGAGCCAGCGCGGCTATCCGGCCGCCCCGTTCATCCCGATCACCGATGACCCGCCCAGTGAGCTGCTCGCCACCGGTCCTGTGGTGGGTCTGCTGCACCGCAACGAGGTGTGGCACGCCTGGCTGTTCCGGGCCACCGACTTCTGCTGGGAGGCCGTGGCGTCCCTGGAGAAGTCGCACCCCTACGAGATCGAGGCCGCCGTCGCCTTCCTGGACGCGGCACCCGACCGCGCCCGCGCGGAGGCGGCCGCCGACCGGCTGGGCAGACTGGTGCGCGAGCACCGGCTGGCCGCGCTGGACCCGGAACACCTGGACGCGTACCCGGTGGCGCCCGGGTACGCCCCGGGCGAGCGCCACTTCCCGCACGACTTCGCGAAGTCCCCGCACTCGCTCGCGCGCGCGTGGTTCACCGACGAGGAGATGGCCCGCTCGCTGGACCACCTCGCCGCCGAGCAGCAGGAGGACGGCGGCTGGCCGATCCGGTGGCTCCAGTGGGCGCCGACCACCGCCCTGGAGGGCCGCCCGATGGTGACGATCGAGGCCCTGCGCACGCTCAAGGCGTACGGCCACTTCGTGGGGTGACGCATCTGTCAGCCGCGCTCAGCCGCTCCGAGCCCCGCTCAGCCGCCCATGGCCCGTACCCCCGCCGTCACCAGCACGGCCGCGCCGACGACGACAAGGAAGGGCGCGCGCAGCACCAGTGCCACGGCGGCCGCCCCGAGCCCCGCGGCGCGGGCGTCCAGCACCAGCGTGTGCCCGTCGGCGAACGTCTGCTGGGCCGTGAGGGCGGCGAGAAGCGCGACCGGCAGCAGGGCGGCCAGCCGCCGCACCACCGGCCGCTCCAGGACGCCCGCGGGCACGAGCAGTCCGGCGAGCTTGACGGCGTAGCAGCCGAGGACGGTCGCGGCGATCGCGATCCAGGCGTTCAACGGGTCTCCTCGGGGGCGTCGTCGCGGGTACGGCCGGACCGGCGGCCGGAGACGTACAGGGCAGCCGGCGCCGCCAGCGCGGCTGCCAGGACCGGCACCCCGGCGGGCAGCACGGGCAGCAGGCCGAGCCCCAGCAGCACCGCGAGAGCGGCGACCGCGCGGTCGGTCGTGGTCTTCAGCATGGGGGCGAGCAGCGCCAGGAAGACGGCGGGCCCGGCCGCGTCCAGGCCCCACGCGTCGGTGTCGCCGACGGCCTTGGCGCCGAGCGCGCCGAGCAGGGTGGTGAGGTTCCACAGCACGTACAGGCTGAGCCCGGTGACGGTGAAGCCGATCCGCGCGGCGCGCCGCGTCGGCTGGGCGAGGGTCACGGCGGTGGTCTCGTCGATCACCCACTGGGCGGCCAGCGGCCGCACCGCGCGCGGGAGGGCCAGCACCTGCGACATACGCAGCCCGTAGAACGCGTTGCGCACCCCCAGGAAGAAGGCGCCGGCGGCCGCGGTGAGCGGGTTGCCGCCGGCCGCGAGCGCCCCGACCAGGGCGAACTGGGAGGCGCCGGTGAACACCAGGAGGCTGAGTGCGCAGGTCTGGAGCAGGCCGAGCCCGCTGCCGGCCGAGGTCACCCCGAAGGCGAACCCGGAGAGTCCCACGGCGACGCCGACCCCGAGGGCGTCGCGGACGACGGCGGAGTCAGGTTTCGGCTCGCCTTCGCCGCGTATGTCTGCGAGTGCTGTCTGCTGTGCCACGCCCAGGACGCTACGTGCGGCCGTCCCGCGCGTCTTGTACGTTCTTGCGCCCGCTCGGGCGCGCTCCGGGACGGCGCTCGCGCTGGTAGGCGCCGGGTGGGACGCCGACGTTCCGGGCGAAGTGCCGGTTGAGGTGCGGCTGGTCGGTGAAACCGACGGCGACGGCCGCCTCGGCGGGTGCCGTGCCCGCGTCCAGCAGCAGCCGGGCGCGGCGCACCCGGGCGTCGGTCAGCCATGTGTGCGGGGGCATGCCGTAGGCGTCGCGGAAGGCCCGCAACAGCGCGAAGGGGCTGGTCCCGAGGTCGGTGGCGAGCCGCTCCAGGGTCGGTGGCTCGGCCATCCGCTCCTCCAGCACGGCACGCGCGCGTACGGCGAGCCGGGCGCCGGCGGTGCGGACCTGCCGCTGTGGCAGCGGGCCGCCGTTCAACCGGAGCAGCCGGGTCACCGCCACCCGCAGCAGGGTGTCGGCGGCGAGCGCGTTGCCCTCGTCGGCGGCGCGCAGCACCCGGTGCACCAGGGCGACGGAGTACGGATCGTCGAGCATCGGGCTGACGAAGCCGGGGGTCCCCCGGATCGCGGTGGTCTCCGCGGCGATCGCCGCCACCAGTTCGGGGGACGGGTAAACGGCCCCGTACCACCAGCCCTCGGGGACTCCGGCCCGGCCGGTGTGTGCGGTTTCGGGGTTGACGAGCGCGAGCGCGCCGGCGCCGACGGTCACGTCCGAGCCCCGGTGCCGGAAGACCTCGACCCCGTCCGCGATTCCGGCGATCACGAAGTGCTCGTGGGTGTGCCGGACAAACGTCTTCCGGACATACCGGGCACGCAGCAGATCGACATCGGGCAGCGCCTCGTACCGCCAGTGCCGTGCCCGCTCGACCGATCCCGCCATACCGCCATTGTCGGCCAGTCCCGACCACGCCCAACCACCCGCACCCGCCCTCGGCTGCCGGCCGGCCCCGCACATAATCGGCCCGGTCGGCGAGCCGCACCCGGCCAATCGCATTTCCGCAGGTCAGACCGATTGTCAGTGGCCGGGTGCAGGATTGACCCATGGCGAAATCCGCGCATCGAGCCCTCGACGGCTTCTCCCCCGCGACCCGCGGCTGGTTCACGGGGGCGTTTTCCGCGCCCACCGCGGCCCAGGCGGGCGCGTGGCAGGCCATCGGGCAGGGCTCGGACGTGCTGGTGGTCGCCCCGACCGGTTCCGGCAAGACGCTGGCCGCCTTCCTCGCCGCCCTGGACCAGCTGGCCTCGGCCCCGTCCCCGGCCGACCCGAGGAAGCGCTGCCGGGTGCTGTACGTGTCTCCGCTCAAGGCCCTCGCGGTCGACGTCGAGCGGAATCTGCGCAGTCCGCTGACCGGTATCCGCCAGGAGTCCGTCCGCCTCGGCCTGCCCGAGCCGGAGGTCAGGGTCGGCATCCGCTCGGGCGACACCCCGGCCGCCGAGCGCCGCGCCCTGTCCACCCGCCCCCCGGACATCCTGATCACCACGCCGGAGTCCCTGTTCCTGATGCTGACGTCGGCCACGCGCGACGCGCTGACGGGCATCGAGACGGTGATCCTGGACGAGGTGCACGCGGTCGCCGGCACCAAGCGCGGCGCGCATCTCGCGCTCTCCCTGGAGCGGCTGGACGAACTGCTGCCGAGGCCGGCTCGCCGCATCGGCCTGTCGGCGACCGTCCGCCCGGTCGACGAGGTGGCCCGTTACCTCTCGCCGCGCCGCAAGGTGGAGATCGTTCAGCCCAGCTCCGGCAAGGAGTTCGACCTCTCCGTCGTCGTACCCGTGGAGGACATGGGCGAGCTGGGCGGCTCCCCGGCCACCGACGCCAAGGAGGGCGGGGAGCGGCCGTCGATCTGGCCGCATGTGGAGGAGCGGATCGCCGACCTGGTCCAGGCCCACCGCTCGACGATCGTTTTCGCCAACTCGCGCCGACTGGCGGAGCGGCTGTGCAACCGGCTCAACGAGATCGCCTACGAGCGTGTGACCGGCGAGCCGCTCGACGAGCACCACTCCCCCGCCGAGCTGATGGGCGGCTCGGGCGCGGCCCAGGGCGCCCCGCCGGTCATCGCCCGCGCGCACCACGGCTCGGTCTCCAAGGAGCAGCGCGCCCTGGTCGAGGAGGACCTGAAGGCCGGCCGGCTGCCCGCCGTGGTGGCCACCTCCAGCCTCGAACTGGGCATCGACATGGGCGCGGTGGATCTGGTCGTCCAGGTCGAGTCCCCGCCCTCGGTGGCCTCCGGCCTGCAGCGCGTCGGCCGCGCGGGACACCAGGTCGGCGCGGTCTCCACCGGCGTGGTCTTCCCGAAGTACCGGGGCGACCTGGTGCAGGCGGCCGTGGTCACCGAGCGGATGCGCACCGGCTCCATCGAGTCCCTGAGGGTGCCGGCCAACCCCCTCGACGTGCTGGCGCAGCAGCTGGTCGCGATGACCGCGCTGGACACCTGGCAATTCGACGACCTGCTCGCCATGGTCCGCCGCGCGGCTCCTTTCGCCTCGCTCCCGGAGTCGGCGTTCACCGCGGTCCTCGACATGCTCGCGGGCCGCTATCCGTCCGACGCCTTCGCGGAGCTGCGCCCGCGCGTGGTCTGGGATCGGGTCGCGGGGACGATCACCGGCCGCCCTGGCGCCCAGCGCCTCGCCGTCACCTCAGGCGGCACGATCCCCGACCGCGGCCTCTTCGGGGTCTTCCTCGCCGGCGCCGACCCCAAGAAGGGCGGCGGCCGGGTCGGCGAGCTGGACGAGGAGATGGTGTACGAGTCCCGGGTGGGCGATGTCTTCACTCTGGGCACCAGCTCCTGGCGCATCGAGGACATCACCCGCGACCGTGTCCTGGTCTCCCCCGCCCCCGGGGTGCCGGGCCGCCTGCCCTTCTGGAAGGGCGACCAGCTGGGCCGCCCGCTCGAACTGGGCCGCGCGGTGGGCGCGTTCCTGCGCGAGGTCGGCTCGCTCGCCAAGGACGACGCCCGGCTGCGCCTGCTCGCAGCGGGCCTGGACGCGTGGGCGGCGGACAACGTGCTGTCGTACCTCGACGAACAGCGCGAGGCCTGCGGCCATGTCCCCGACGACCGGACGATCGTCGTGGAGCGCTTCCGCGACGAACTGGGCGACTGGCGCGTCGTCGTCCACTCCCCGTTCGGCGCCCAGGTCCACGCCCCCTGGGCGCTCGCCCTCGGCGCCCGCCTGTCCGAGCGGTACGGCATGGACGCCCAGGTCATGCACGCCGACGACGGCATCGTGCTGCGGCTGCCCGACGCCGATCTGATGGGCCTCGACCTCCTGGACCAGGCCCCCACGACGGCCGGTACGGAGTACGACGCCGACCAGGCGCCCGTCGGGGCGGCGGACGTCGCCTTCGACAAGGGCGAGGTCGACCAGATCGTCACCGACCAGGTGGGCGGCTCGGCCCTGTTCGCCGCCCGCTTCCGCGAGTGCGCGGCCCGCGCGCTGCTGCTGCCCCGCCGCAACCCCGGCAAGCGCACCCCGCTGTGGCAGCAGCGTCAGCGCGCCGCCCAACTGCTCCAGGTGGCGAGCGAGTTCGGCTCCTTCCCGATCGTCCTGGAGGCCGTCCGCGAGTGCCTCCAGGACGTTTTCGACGTGCCGGGCCTGGTCGAGCTGATGGGTGACCTGGAGTCTCGGAAGGTCCGGCTGGTCGAGGTCACCACCCCGGAGCCGTCCCCCTTCGCCCGGTCCCTCCTGTTCGGCTATGTCGCCCAGTTCCTGTACGAGGGCGACTCCCCGCTCGCCGAGCGCCGGGCGGCCGCACTCTCCCTGGACTCCCGGCTGTTGGCCGAGCTGCTGGGCCAGGCGGAGCTGCGCGAGCTGCTCGACGCGGACGTGCTGACCGAGCTGGAGCGTGAGCTCCAGTGGCTCACCGAGGACCGTCGGATCAAGGACCCCGAAGGCGTCGCCGACGTACTGCGGCTGCTCGGGCCGCTCACGGACGCCGAGTTGACCGAGCGGGGCGCCGAGCCGCAGTGGGCCAAGGAGCTGGCCGGTGCCCGCCGGGCGATCAAGGTCCGGATCGCCGGTACCGACCACTGGGCGGCGATCGAGGACGCGGGCCGACTGCGCGACGCCCTGGGAACCGCTCTGCCGGTCGGTGTCCCCGAGGCCTTCACCGAGCCGGTGAAGGACCCGCTCGGCGACCTCCTCGCCCGGTACGCCCGCACGCACGGCCCGTTCACGTCGACCATGGCGGCGGCCCGCTTCGGGCTCGGGGTGGCGGTCACGGAGGGCGCGTTGCAGCGGCTCGCCGCGAGCGGCCGGGTGGTGCAGGGCGAGTTCCACCCGGCGGGCATCGGTCAGGAGTGGTGCGACGCGGCCGTGCTGCGCAGGCTGCGCCGCCGTTCCCTGGCCGCGCTCCGGCACGAGCTGGAGCCGGTGGCACCGGCCGCGCTCGCACAGTTCCTGCCGCAGTGGCAGCACATCGGCAAGGGGCACGGGCTGCGCGGCGTCGACGGACTGGTGCGCGCCGTCGAGCAGTTGCAGGGCGCGTCGGTACCGGCGTCGGCCCTGGAGAAGCTGGTCCTGCCGTCCAGGGTGGCCGGCTACACGCCCTCGATGCTTGACGAGCTCACCGCCGCCGGAGAGATCGTGTGGGCCGGCGCGGGCGCCCTGCCGGGCAAGGACGGCTGGGTCTCCCTGTATCTGGCGGACGCGGCCCCCCTGCTCCTGCCACCGCCGCACCCTCTGGAACTGACGGCCCTCCACCAGTCCGTCCTGGACACCCTCTCCGGCGGCTACGGCCTGTTCTTCCGTCAGATCGCCGACCAGGTCCGCGCCACCACCCACCCCGACACCACCGACCCCCAACTGGCCGACGCCATCTGGGACCTGGCCTGGTCCGGCCGGCTCACCAACGACACGCTGGCGCCGATGCGCTCCTTGCTGGGCTCGGGTCGTACGGCTGGTGCCACGGCCCACCGCGCCAAGCGCACCGTCCCACGCGGCCGCTACGGCTCCCTGACGGCCGCCGCCCGCACCGCTTCCCGCACCGGCCCGCCGACTGTCGCCGGCCGCTGGTCCCTGCTCCCGCAGCGCGAGCCGGACACCACCGTGCGCGCCCATGCTCTGGCCCGCACCCTGCTCGACCGGCACGGTGTGGTCACCCGGGGAGCGGTCGCGGCGGAGGGCGTCGAGGGCGGCTTCTCAGCGGTGTACCGCATCCTGGCGGCGTTCGAGGAGAGCGGCCAGGCCCGCCGGGGTTACGTCGTCGAGGGCCTCGGCGCGGCCCAGTTCGCGATGGACGGCGCGGTCGACCGGCTGCGCGCGGTGTCCAACGCCCGCGAGCGCGGCGAGGCAGTACCGGGCACCGCCTTCGTAAACGGCGGCCCTCCCACCCTCGCCGCCTTCGACACCGGGACTCCCCTAGGCCCCATCGACGAAGCCGACTTCCCGGTCCTGGACAGCGACTTCGGCTGGCCCCCCGAGCCCCCCACCGCCCCCGGCGACTACGTCTCCCCCAAGGACCTCGCCCCCGCCGACCCCTTCGCCGCCCCCGGCTACGGCGGCCCCCGAGGCGGCAGCGCCGCGAACCCCTACACCTACGGCAACCACCACACCCGCACCCCCGCCGCCCCCGACCCCAGAGCCGTGGTCCTGGCCGCCGCCGACCCCGCCAACGCCTACGGCGCCGCCCTCGCCTGGCCCGAGCCCCCGACCGATGCCGGGCACAAGCCGGGCCGCAAGGCGGGCTCGCTGGTCGTTCTGGTGGACGGCGAGCTGACCCTCTACATGGAGCGCGGCGGCAAGACCCTGCTGGCCTGGCCCTCCGCCCCGGACACGGACGCCGGCGACGACCCCCGCCTCCGTACGGCCGCCGAAGCGCTCGCGGCCGCCGCCCGCGCCGGCACCCTCGGCACGGTGACGGTGGAGCGCGTCAACGGCGCCGCGGCCCTGACCTCGCCCCTGGGCACCCTTCTGGAAGCAGCGGGCTTCATCGCGACCCCGCGCGGCCTGCGCCTGCGGGCGTGAACCCTCAATGACCACCATGACCACCATGACCACCACCCATGATCACCGCGCCCCCAGCGCGCCGTGTGTGCCCTCGCCACCCCGCCCCGCGGCCGCGCCCCACACCCCCGTGTCACCCTTGACCCATGCCCGAAGGTGACACGGTCTGGCAGGCCGCGAGGCGGCTGCACGACGCGCTCGCGGGCAAGGTGCTGACCCGCAGCGACTTCCGGGTGCCCAAGTACGCCACCGTCGATCTCGCCGGCCGTACCGTCCTCGGCACCGCCCCGCGCGGCAAGCATCTGCTCACCCGTTTCGAGGGCGGCCTGACCCTGCACACGCATCTGCGGATGGAGGGCGCCTGGAAGGTCTACGGCAGTGGCGAACGGTGGAAGGGCGGTCCCGCCCACCAGATCAGGGTCATTCTCGGCGCCGCCGACCGCACGGCCGTCGGCTACCGCCTCCAGGTCCTGGAGTTTCTGCGCACCAGCGAGGAGGAACGCGCCGTGGGCCACCTCGGTCCCGACCTGCTGGGCCCCGACTGGAACCCCGACCGCGCCCTCGCCAACCTCCTCGCCGACCCCGCCCGCCCACTCGGCGAGGCCCTGCTCGACCAGCGCAACCTCGCCGGCATCGGCAACATCTACAAGAGCGAGCTCTGCTTCCTGCTCGGCGCGACCCCCTGGCTCCCGGTCGGCGCGCTCCCCGCCGACCGTGCCGCCAAGCTCCCCGAACTCGCCAAGCGGCTCCTGGAGGCCAACCGCGACCGGCTGGTCCGCCAGACGACGGGCCTGCGCAACCAGGACCTGTTCGTCTACGGCCGCGCACCCCGCCCCTGTCTGCGCTGCCACACCTCGGTTCGCGTGGCCGATCAGGGGGACGGCTCCCGCGAGCGCCCCACCTACTGGTGCCCCGCCTGCCAGGCCGGCCCCGCCCCCACCCCGGGCTCCCACCACACCCCTGGAACCCGCCCCCGTACGACTAATTGACGACCCGTCAGAAGTGCTCGTACCGTCCCCTCATGTCCCTCAAGGCGTACGACCTCACCGGACGCACCGCATTCGTCACCGGGGCCGCCAGCGGTATCGGCCGGGCCTCCGCCGTGCTGCTCGCCGAGGCGGGTGCGACGGTGCACTGTGCCGACCGGAACGCGGAAGGCCTGCACGAGACGGCCACGCTGATCAAGGACAGTGGCGGCGCCGCCCACACCCACACCCTTGACGTCACCGACCGGGCACAACTCGGGCAGGCCGTCCGGTCCTGCGAACGGCTGGACGTCATGGCGGCGATCGCCGGGATCATGCACCGCAGCACGGTGCTGGAGACCCGGGACGAGGACCTCGACCGGGTACTGGACGTCAACTTCAAGGGCGTCCTGCGCGCCTGCCAGGAGGCGGCGCGGCTGATGATCGCCCGCCAGGCCGGGGGCAGCATCATCACCATGGCGTCCGGCGCGATCGACACCGGCGGCCCCGGCCTGCTCTGCTACGGCGCTGCCAAGGCAGCCGTGGTCCAGCTGACCAAGACGCTCGCGGGTGAGGTCGGCCGGCAGGGCATCCGCGTCAACGCGGTCGCCCCGGGCTGGACCCGCACCCCCATGACCGACCGCGACGACGGGGAGGAACAACGCCAGACGGAGGCGTGGATGGCCCGGATGTCGCCCCTGGGCCGGGTCGGTGAGGCGTCGGATGTCGCGCACGCCGTGCTGTATCTGGCGTCCGACGCCTCCTCGTTCACGACGGGCCAGATCCTGCGCCCGAACGGAGGGGTGGCGATGCCCTGGTAGCGCCCTGCGCCCGCCAGGCGGCTCGCCACCGCCCGGGGCCCAGGGCCCCCGCCGCCCGGGCTCTCGGTACGCAGTTCACCGGCAGCAGGCTCAGTCCCCATCCTCCGGCGGCCACAGTTCCTTCCAGTGCCCCGGCGCCGCCGGCGAAGGTGATCCGCAGCACGGCCCACCACCACACCGCCGCGAACCCCAGGGCAACCCCCCAGCGCAGTATCCGCCCCACCATGGCCGCCACCTCCAGCCGGACGCTAGAACGCCGCCCGGTCCAGCGGGGAGGCGCACCGAGGGCTCACCGATGCAACGGCCGTCGGCCGGCGTCGGCCACTGCTACGCGTTCTCCGCCTGGAACATCCAGTGATGCTTCTCCAGATCCGCTGTGATCCCGATGAAGATGTCCTGGGAGACGGGATCCGGCTCCGCGGTGGCCATGACCCGCTCCCGCATCCGGGTGATCACCGCGCCCAGCGCGTCCACCAGGGCGCCCACCGCGTCCGAGTCCTTGACCCAACCCCCGGGTGCGGTGGCGATGCCGCTGCCGGCGGCCACCGTGGTCGCGCGTCCGTCCGGTGAGACACCCAGCGCCGAGGCCCGCTCGGCGACCGTGTCGGAGTGCGTCCGGGCCGTGGCGACGACCTCGTCGAGCTGGAGATGGACGGTCCGGAAGCGAGGGCCGACCACGTTCCAGTGGATCTGCTTGGCGACCAGCGCCAGGTCCACCAGATCGACGAGAGCGCCCTGCAGCGCCTCGGCCACGGTCTTCAGGTCCGCGTCGGACAGCGGGCTCTTCACGACGTACATGGTGTCTCTCCGGTCGTTTCGCCCCCTGTCGGTCCCTCCACCATGACCGCACCACCGGGCACCGGCAAATGGACGCACACCGCCGACGGGCATACGAAGGCCCCGGCCGTGCCTCCCCAGGTCTGCCTGGAGAGGCCCGTCGGGGCCTCGCACACTTCTTTCGACGCCGGGTCGGCGCCACGTCGGTCTACGCCCGCACAGGCGTCACGCGGCGACCACGTCCACTGCCTCGGCCGGCGCCTTGATGGTCACCCGTTCCGGTGGCACACCGGTCACCGAGACGGTTCCCAGCATCGGGCGAACCGGCGTGGGCACGGACTCGGTGGCCTGAGCGGACTGGGCCAGCTCGGCGAGGGCGAGTTCGTCGCTCACTTCTCGCATGAGTTCGGACATCCGTACGTCCAGCGCGTCGCAGATGGCGGAGAGCAGCTCGGAGGAAGCCTCCTTCTGCCCCCGCTCCACCTCGGAGAGATAGCCGAGTGAGACTCGGGCGGACGAGGAGACTTCGCGCAGAGTACGGCCCTGGCGCTGGCGCTGCCGACGCAGCACGTCACCCAGCAGGCGACGGAGCAGAATCATCGGTGGCTCCCTCCTCGGACCGCGTAGCCGCATCCTTCACGCCCCACCGTACCGCCTTGCGCCGCGGCCGTGCGGGGAGCGATGTCGTGTTCACTCAGGGCTGCAAACATCAAAACCCCCCGTTCTGTTCCGTATCCTGTGTCCGCTCATTCCCGGTCTGTTCGCTCGCAAGCTCCCTCAGGAGCAGCACGAGTACGCTCCGTACACTCTCTCTACGAATTTCCGCACGGTCGCCGTTCAACCGCAGGGCCTCTACTTTTCCGCCAGCGGCAGAACCGGATCCGGCACCGAAGGGTCCGTCGACGGCCACGAAAACCGTGCCGACCGGGCGGCCGTCCTGGGGTTCCGGGCCGGCCACTCCGGTGGTCGCGATGCCCCAGTCGGCGCCCAGCGCCTTCCGCACCCCGGCCGCCATCTGGGCCGCGACCTGCGGGTCCACCGCGCCGCGCTGGGCCAGCAGGGTGGCGTCGACGCCCAGCAGCTCGTGCTTCAGCTCGGTCGCGTAGGCGGTGACCGAGCCCCGGAAGGCGTTGGAGGCGCCCGCGACCGCTGTGATCTCCGCCGCCACGAGGCCACCGGTCAGCGACTCGGCGACAGCGAGGGTCTGCCCCCGCACCGTCAGTAGTCGCACCACTTCGGCGGACGTGGAATTCACGCTTCCGGCTCCTCCAACGCTGCTGCGCGCTCGGCGATTCCCTGCCGCCGCAGCACAATGGCCTGTCTCACATAGTCAAGGCCCGTCACGACCGTCAGCACGACGGCCGCGGCCATCACCCAGAACCTCAGAGTCGCCAGCCACCCCGTCAGTGCCAGCACATACATCCCCACGGCGACGCCCTGGGTGAGGGTCTTGAGCTTGCCGCCGCGGCTGGCCGGGATCACGCCGTAACGGATGACCAGGAAACGCAGCAGGGTGATCCCGAGTTCCCGACCGAGGATCACGATCGTCACCCACCAGGGCAGATCGCCGAGCGAGGACAGACAGATCAGTGCCGCCCCCATGATCGTCTTGTCGGCGATGGGGTCGGCGATCTTCCCGAAGTCGGTGACCAGGTCGTAGGTGCGCGCCAGATGGCCGTCGAAGAGGTCGGTGATCATGGCGATGGCGAAGGCGGCCCAGGCGAGCGAGCGCCAGGCCGGGTCGTATCCGCCGCCGGCCAGCATCAGGGCGACGAAGCCGGGGACCAGGACAAGCCGGAGCATGGTCAGCAGGTTGGCGACGTTCCACACGCTGGCCTGGTTGACGGCGGCCGCGGCGATCTTCCGTCCCCGCACCGGCCTCTCGCCGTCACGCGAACCGGAACTTCCGGCATCGGAACCCGCGGCACCGGCGGTCTGCGGACCGGAGACGTCCGGAGTGGCACCGGGGGCGGCGGCGGAGCCCGGGGCGCCCTGTGCGCCGGAGGAACCGCCTGCGGCGGACGCCGGGACTCCGGTCATCTGCCGGCCTCCTCACTCCACGCGGGCGCGCCCTGCAGCGGCTCGGCCACCAGGTCGACACCCTCCGTACCGACCACCTTCGCCTCGACGATACGGCCGGCGCGCAGCCCTTCGCCGCTCGTGAGCAGCACCTGCCCGTCCGTCTCCGGCGCCTGGTGGGCCGCACGGCCGTAGACGCCGTCCTCGTCGTCCACGGACTCCACGAGGACGTGCACGGTCTCGCCGACGCGCTCCTCGGCCCGCTGCGAGACAAGTTCCTCGGCGAGCCGGGAGACCCGCGCGAGCCGCTCGGCGACGACGTCCTCGTCCAGCTTGTTCTCGTAGGTCGCCGCCTCGGTGCCCTCCTCGTCGGAGTACCCGAAGACGCCGATCGCGTCGAGCCGCGCGCCGTTCAGGAAGCGCTCCAGCTCGGCCACGTCGGACTCGGACTCGCCGGGGAAGCCGACGATGAAGTTGGAGCGGACACCGGCCTGCGGCGCCTTGGCCCGGATGGTGTCGAGCAGCTCCAGGAAGCGGTCGGTGTCGCCGAAGCGGCGCATGGCCCGCAGTACGCCCGGGGCGGAGTGCTGGAAGGACAGGTCGAAGTACGGGACGACGTTCGGCGTGGAGGTCAGTACGTCGATCAGGCCGGGGCGCATCTCGGCCGGCTGGAGGTAGCTGACGCGCACCCGCTCGATGCCGTCGACCTCGGCCAGCTCGGGCAGCAGGGACTCCAGGAGGCGGATGTCGCCCAGATCCTTGCCGTAGGAGGTGTTGTTCTCGGAGACCAGCATGATCTCCTTCACACCCTGTTCGGCCAGCCACCGGGTCTCGTTCAGCACATCGCTCGGGCGGCGTGAGATGAAGGAGCCGCGGAAGGAGGGAATGGCGCAGAAGGAGCAGCGCCGGTCGCAGCCGGAGGCGAGCTTGACCGAGGCGACCGGGGAGCCGTCCAGCCGGCGGCGCAGGGGCGCACGCGGGCCGGAAGCGGGCGCCAGGCCCTCCGGGAGGTCGGACGGGCCGTGCCCGGGCAGCGCCACCGACGCGGCCGATTCCTGTCGCTCGGCCGGGCTGATGGGCAGCAGCTTGCGCCGGTCGCGCGGGGTGTGCGAGGCGTGGATGCCGCCGTTGAGGATGGTCTGCAGCCGGTCGGAGATGTCGGCGTAGTCGTCGAAGCCGAGCACGCCGTCCGCCTCGGGCAGCGCCTCGGCGAGTTCCTTGCCGTACCGCTCGGCCATGCAGCCCACCGCCACGACGGCCTGGGTTCTGCCGTGGCCCTTGAGGTCGTTGGCCTCAAGGAGGGCGTCGACGGAGTCCTTCTTGGCGGCCTCGACGAAACCACAGGTGTTGACCACGGCGACATCCGCGTCCTCGGCGTCCTCGACGAGCTGCCAGCCGTCCGCCTCCAAACGGCCTGCGAGCTCCTCCGAGTCCACCTCGTTACGGGCGCAGCCGAGAGTGACTAGTGCGACGGTACGGCGTTCAGGCATGGGCTCAAGACTACTTCGTCTCACCGACAGCCCATGTCGAAGGGGCTGGCCGATCATGGCCAACCCCCTGCGTCCGTGCTTGATCCGAACGGTTATCCGACTGCCGGGTCGCCCTTGGTGTACGTCAGGCGCTCCACGGCTCCGGGCCGGAACTGGTCCTCGATCTTCTTGCCGTTGACGTAGAGCTGGATGGCTCCGGCGTCACCGAGGATCAGGTTGATCTTGGAGCTGTCCTGGAAGGTCTTGGACTCGCCCTTCTTCAGCAGCCCGTCGAACAGCATCCGGCCGTTGTGGTCCTTGGCCGAGATCCAGCTGCGTCCGTCCATCGCGCTGACCTGGACGGTGACCTTGTCCTGGGGTGCGGCGGCGATCGCGCTGTCGGAGGGCTCGGGGGTCTTGCCGGGCTTGCTTTCCTTCGGGGTCGGCGAGGCCGGCTTCTTGGTCGTCGGGGTGGCTCCCCCGGCGACCGACTGCTTGGCGTCGTCTCCGCCGCCGCCCTTGAAGGCGGTGAAGCCGACGAAACCGATCACGACGACGATCGCGGCGACCATGGCCGCCGTCCAGTTGGGTCCTCGGCGCTCGGGGCGGATACGTTCCGCCTCGAACAGCGGAGCGGCGGGCGTCGGCGCGGGCCGCCCACCACCATGCTCGGCCGCGAACTGCGCCAGCAGCGGCTCGGGGTCGAGGCCTACGGCCTTGGCGAGGGTCCTGATGTGCCCGCGGGCGTAGACATCGCCGCCGCAGGGGGCGAAGTCGTCGGCTTCGATGGCGTGCACGATGGCGATGCGGACCCGGGTGCTCCCGCTGATGTCGTCGACGGTCAGCCCGGCGGCGATGCGGGCCTGCTTGAGGGCTCGGCCTACGGAGGGGCGGTTTTCCTCGGACTCGTCTGGGAACGGACGCTCGTCTTCAGGGGAGTTGCTGCCGATGGACACGGGGGCGCCTTTCGAGCGTGTAGCCACCTGTGCTGGAAGTTCAGTCTAGGGGGGGTACGAAAGGGTGGGGCAACCGGGCGATGGGACTGTGTACGCCATCGGTATGGCCGGGCATCCCGATGACGGGTCGGGCGTGCGCCCCAGGGTGGGGTACCCGCCTTTCCTCTCGCTCAACTTGACGTACGTCAAAGGGAAACGGTTGCCCGACGGTCTCTAACGGGTAGATCACGACAGCGACTCCTCCCGGTCTACAGGCGCCCGAAGCCCTGGGAGAGACCTACCCCTTCAGCCGCCACGGATCACAGCGAGCACTCCGTCCAGCTCATCGGGTTTCACCAGAACGTCGCGTGCCTTGGACCCCTCGCTCGGCCCGACGATGCCGCGCGACTCCATGAGGTCCATGAGCCGGCCGGCCTTGGCGAAGCCCACGCGCAGCTTGCGCTGGAGCATGGAGGTGGAACCGAACTGCGTGGAGACGACCAGTTCGGCCGCCTGGCACAGCAGGTCGAGGTCGTCGCCGATGTCCTCGTCGATCTCCTTCTTCTGCTTGGAGCCCACGGTGACGTCGTCCCGGAAGACCGGCGCCATCTGGTCCTTGCAGTGCTGGACGACGGCCGCGACCTCGGCCTCGGTCACGAACGCGCCCTGCATACGGGTCGGCTTGTTGGCCCCCATCGGAAGGAAGAGGCCGTCGCCCTTGCCGATGAGCTTCTCGGCGCCCGGCTGGTCGAGGATGACGCGGCTGTCGGCGAGCGAGGACGTGGCGAAGGCGAGCCGGGAGGGCACGTTCGCCTTGATCAGACCGGTGACGACGTCGACCGACGGCCGCTGGGTGGCGAGTACCAGGTGGATTCCGGCCGCACGCGCGAGCTGCGTGATACGGACGATCGCGTCCTCGACGTCGCGCGGGGCGACCATCATGAGGTCGGCGAGCTCGTCGACGATCACCAGCAGGTAGGGGTACGGCTGCAGCTCCCGCTCACTGCCCTCGGGCAGCTTCACCTTGCCGTCACGGATCGCCTGGTTGAAGTCGTCGATGTGCCGGAACCCGAACGCGGCCAGGTCGTCGTAGCGCAGGTCCATCTCGCGTACGACCCACTGCAGCGCCTCGGCGGCCCGCTTCGGGTTGGTGATGATCGGGGTGATCAGGTGCGGGATGCCCTCGTAGGCGGTCAGCTCGACCCGCTTGGGGTCGACCAGGACCATCCGTACGTCCTCCGGGGTCGCCCGCATCATGACCGAGGTGATCAGACAGTTGATGCAGGACGACTTGCCGGAGCCGGTGGCGCCTGCGACGAGCATGTGCGGCATCTTCGCCAGCGAGTGCATGACGTAGCCGCCCTCGACGTCCTTGCCGAAGGCGACCAGCATGGGGTCGTCGTCCTCGGCGGACTCGGCGAGCCGCAGCACGTCACCGAGGTTGACCATTTCCCGGTCGGTGTTGGGGATCTCGATGCCGACGGCCGACTTGCCGGGGATCGGGCTGATGATCCGCACGTCCGGGCTGGCCACGGCGTACGCGATGTTCTTGGTGAGGGCGGTGATCCGCTCGACCTTCACGGCGGGCCCGAGCTCGACCTCGTACCGGGTGACCGTGGGACCGCGGGTGAAGCCGGTGACCCGCGCGTCGACCTTGAACTCGGAGAACACGGTGGTGAGCGAGGCGACGACCTTGTCGTTGGCCTCGCTGCGCGCCTTGCCCGGCCCGCCCCGGGTGAGCAGGTCCAGGGAGGGCAGCGAGTAGGTGATGTCGCCGGAGAGCTGGAGCTGCTCGGCGCGCGGGGGCAGGTCGCGGGGCTCCTCGGGGGCCGGCTTGGTCAGGTCGGCGACGACCGGTTCGGCCTTGAGCTTCTCCTGCTTGGGCCGCGCGGCCGGGACCGGAGTCGGGTTCGGGGCCGTACTCGGGGCCGGCACGGGGGTGGGCGTGGTGTCCTCGCGATCGCCGACGCTGACGCCCTGGGTGAGGTCGGCGACGAGCGGCGAGGGCGGCATGCCGTGCATGACCGCGCCGTCGAGGGCGGCCGCGGCGGCCGCGGCGACGTCCACGGCGTCCATCTGACGGCCCACCTCGGGCTGCGGCACGGCGGAGCGCCGCGGGCGGCCCCGGCGCTTGGCGAGGGCCTCCTGCTCGGCAACGTCCGGGTCGTAGTCCTGGGGGGCGCTGGAGCGCCTGCGGGAGCGCCCGGGCAGCGCCTCACGCCACTGGTCGTCGTAGCGCTCGTCGTCGGTGTGCTCGCCGTACTCGTCGGGTTCGGGGTCGTGCAGCAGCCCGAGGCTGATGCCGAGCGCGCGCAGCCGCTGCGGGATCGCGTTCACCGGGGTCGCGGTGACGACGAGCAGCCCGAAGATCGTGAGCAGCGCCAGCAGCGGTACGGCGAGGACCTCGGTCATGGTGTATGTCAGCGGGGTGGCCGCCGCCCAGCCGATGAGGCCGCCGGCGTCCCTTATGCCCTGCATACCATCGGTGCGGGCGGGCGAGCCGCAGGCGATGTGGACCTGGCCGAGCACGCCGATGACGAGCGCGGACAGGCCGATCACGATCCGGCCGTTGGCCTCCGGCTGCTCGGGGTGGCGCATGAACCGTACGGCGATCATCGCGAGCAGGATCGGCACCAGCAGGTCGAGGCGGCCGAAGGCACCGGTGACGAGGATCTCCACCAGGTCGCCGACCGGGCCGCGCAGGTCGGCCCAGGTGCCGGCGGCGACGATCAGGGCCAGGCCGAGCAGGAGCAGCGCGATGCCGTCCTTGCGGTGGGCCGGGTCCAGGTTCCTGGCTCCCTGTCCTATGCCGCGGAAGACGGCGCCGACGGCGTGCGCGAGGCCGAGCCAGAGGGCGCGCACCAGGCGGTAGAGGCCCCCGGTGGGGCTGGGCGCCGGCCTGGGCGCCGGCGCGGACTTCTTGGCCGCGGCCCTCTTGGCGGGCGCCTTCTTGGCCGGGGCTTTCTTGGCGACGGCCTTTTTCGCCGGAGCCTTCGAGGGAGCGGCCTTCTTCGGGGGCTGCTTCTTGGCTGCCGAGGGACGTGAGGCCATGGGTGTGAGGTTACCGGGGGATGCGACAGGGGACACGTGTGCCCACCGCTTCACCCGTTCGTGTCGCCCTTGCCGGGGCGCGGAACTGACGCGTACTCATGGGCAACAGCGGCCGCTGTCGTGGTCAGTTCTGCGAGGGAAGCGGTGGAGCGCCGCCGCCGGTGCCCGGTTCGAGGGCGTCCAGCGCCCGGCGCAGGCCGGTGAGTTTGCGCTCCAGATGGGCCGCCGTGGCCACCGCCGCCGCGTCCGCGGACTCGTCGTCCAGCTGCTTGGACAGCGCCTCGGCCTGCTCCTCGACGGCCGCGAGCCGCGCCGACAGCTCGGCGAGCAGCCCCGCGGACTCCTTGCCGGCGACCGCGCCCTTGCCGCCGCCCTCCAACTGGAGCCGAAGCAGCGCCGCCTGCTCACGGAGCTGGCAGTTCTTCATGTACAGCTCCACGAACACCGAGACCTTGGCGCGCAGCACCCACGGGTCGAAGGGCTTGGAGATGTAGTCCACCGCGCCGGCCGCGTAGCCCCGGAAGGTGTGGTGCGGGCCGTGGTTGATCGCGGTGAGGAAGATGATCGGGATGTCCCGGGTCCGCTCCCGTCGCTTGATGTGCGCCGCGGTTTCGAAACCGTCCATGCCCGGCATCTGGACGTCCAGCAGAATGACCGCGAAGTCGTCCGTGAGCAGTGCCTTGAGCGCTTCCTCCCCGGACGATGCCCGTACCAGTGTCTGATCGAGCGCAGAGAGGATGGCCTCCAGCGCCAGCAGATTCTCCGGCCGGTCATCGACCAGGAGGATCTTGGCCTTCTGCACCATGGCCCGCCCTCCTCGCCCCGGATGTGCACCGGGCGCCGCCCCAGGGGACGACTCCCTTTCGCCGCCCGTCCTTGTGCCGGTCATGGTAGCCGCACCCCGCCTGTCGCCACACCCTGTCACCGCGATGTCACTGTGCACGTAGCAGAAACGCAGCCGGGGACCAGAAGGTTCCCCCAATCCCGCACTTCTACACGGGTTCGGCCACCCTGAGTCAGCAACTCCCCGTGCACACGGAAGGTTCCCACAACGTTCACATCACACCCGGTCGTTGCGGTCACTCCGCACGCATCCACTTCTCCATCACCGCCAGAAGGTGATCGGGGTCGACCGGCTTGGTGACATAGTCGGAGGCGCCGGACTCGAGCGCCTTCTCCCGGTCGCCCTTCATCGCCTTGGCGGTCAGCGCGATGATCGGCAGCCCGGCGAACTGCGGCATCCGACGGATCGCCGTGGTCGTCGCGTAGCCGTCCATCTCAGGCATCATGATGTCCATCAGGACGACCGCCACGTCGTCGTGCTGCTCCAGGACCTCGATGCCCTCACGGCCGTTCTCGGCGTACAGCACCGACAGACCGTGCTGCTCCAGGACGCTGGTGAGCGCGAAGACGTTGCGGATGTCGTCGTCGACGATCAGCACCTTCTCCCCGCCGAACCGCACGCCCCGGCGCGGCGCCGGTGCCGTCCCCTCCTGCTCGGCCAGCACCGGCCACGACTCGTCCATCTGAGGCGTGGCCCGGCGGCGGCGCCGGAAGAGCGCGGCGGCACCGTTCTGGGTCTCCTGGTACGACTTCACCTCGGCCGGCGTCTCGATCTCCACGCCGGACAGCTCCGAGCTGAGGTTCCGCGAGGCGACCAGGTCCCCGGCCTCCAGGGCCGGCACGGACTGCTGGTAGCCCTGCGGCGGCGGTTCGCTGGGGTGCAGCGGCAGATACAGCGTGAACGTCGAGCCCCGGCCCGGCTCGCTCTGCGCGTAAATCTCACCGCCGAGCAGCTGCGCGATCTCCCGCGAGATCGACAGACCGAGACCCGTACCGCCGTACTTGCGGCTGGTCGTGCCGTCGGCCTGCTTGAACGCCTCGAAGATGACCCGCATCTTGCTGGCCGCGATGCCGATACCGGTGTCGGTCACGGAGAACGCGATCAGCGGTGCGTCCGGATCGCTGAGCGAGCCGGCCTCCAGGAGCTGCTCCCTGATCCCCGGCGGCACATCGCCACTGGCCGGCCGGATCACCAGCTCCACCGAGCCGGAGTCGGTGAACTTCACCGCGTTGGACAGCAGGTTGCGCAGCACCTGCAGAAGCCGCTGTTCGTCCGTGTGCAGGGTGGCGGGCAGCTCCGGGGAGACCCGCACCGACAGGTCGAGACCCTTCTCCGCGGTCAGCGGCCGGAAGGTGGCCTCCACGTAGTCCACCAGCTGGACCAGCGCGATACGCGTCGGGGAGACGTCCATCTTGCCCGCCTCGACCTTTGACAGGTCGAGGATGTCGTTGATCAGCTGGAGCAGGTCGGAGCCGGCGCCGTGGATGGTCTCGGCGAACTCCACCTGCTTCGGGGACAGGTTGCCCTCGGCGTTGTCGGCGAGCAGCTTGGCCAGGATGAGCAGCGAGTTGAGCGGAGTGCGCAGCTCGTGCGACATGTTGGCGAGGAACTCGCTCTTGTAGCGCATGGAGACGGCGAGTTGCTCGGCACGCTCCTCCAGGACCTGCCTGGCCTCCTCGATCTCGGTGTTCTTCACCTCGATGTCGCGGTTCTGCTGGGCCAGCAGTTCGGCCTTCTCCTCCAGTTCGGCGTTGGACGCCTGGAGCGCCTTCTGCCGGTTCTCCAACTCCGCCGACCGCTCGCGCAGTTGCTCGGTCAGCTCCTGCGACTGCTTCAGCAGCACCTCGGTCTTGGTGTTGACCGAGATGGTGTTGACGCTGGTCGCGATCATCTCGGCGATCTGGTTGAGGAAGTCCTTCTGGATCTGCGTGAACGGCGTGAAGGACGCCAGCTCGATCACACCAAGGACGTTGCCCTCGAACAGCACCGGAAGCACGATCACCTGCGCCGGCGGGGCCTCGCCGAGCCCGGAGGAGATCTTCAGATAACCCGTGGGCGCCTTCTCCACCAGGATAGTGCGCTTCTCCTTGGCGGCCGTGCCGATCAGCGCCTCACCCGGCCGGAACGACGTCGGCATGGAGCCCATCGAGTAGCCGTACGACCCCTGCATCCGCAGCTCGTAGGCGTCCTCGGTCTCGGCGCCCAGGTCCTTGCCGTCGACCAGGGGCACCGACAGGAAGAACGCGCCGTGCTGCGCGGTGACCACCGGCGTCAGCTCGCTCATGATCAGCGAGGCCACGTCCGCCAGGTCGCGGCGGCCCTGCATCAGCGCGGAGATACGCGCCAGGTTGCTCTTCAGCCAGTCCTGCTCCTGGTTGGCGACCGTGGTGTCACGCAGGTTGGCGATCATCTTGTTGATGTAGTCCTGCAGTTCCTGGATCTCGCCGGACGCGTCCACGTCGATCTTCAGGTTCAGGTCACCGCGGGTCACCGCGGTCGCCACGCGCGCGATGGCACGCACCTGCCGGGTCAGGTTCCCGGCCATCTCGTTCACGGACTCGGTGAGGTCCCGCCAGGTGCCGTCGACGTCACGCACGCGTGCCTGACCGCCCAGCTGCCCCTCGGTGCCCACCTCACGGGCCACCCGGGTGACCTCCTCGGCGAAGCTGGACAGCTGGTCGACCATCGTGTTGATCGTCGTCTTGAGCTCGAGGATCTCGCCGCGGGCGTCAATGTCGATCTTCTTGGTCAGGTCGCCCTTGGCGATGGCCGTGGTGACCATCGCGATGTTGCGCACCTGGCCGGTCAGGTTGGACGCCATGCCGTTCACCGACTCGGTCAGGTCCTTCCACGTACCCGCCACACCCGGTACGTGCGCCTGGCCGCCCAGGATGCCGTCCGTACCCACCTCTCGGGCCACCTTGGTGACCTGGTCGGCGAACGAACTCAGCGTCTTGACCATCGTGTTGATGGTGTCGGCGAGTTGGGCGACCTCACCGCGCGCCTCGATGGTGACCTGCCGGGTCAGGTCGCCGTTGGCGACCGCCGCCGACACCTGGGAGATGTTCCGCACCTGCATGGTCAGGTTGTTGGCCATCAGGTTCACGTTGTTGCTGAGGTCCTTCCAGATGCCCGTGACACCCGGAACGTGCGCCTGGCCGCCCAGGATGCCCTCGGTACCCACCTCACGGGCCACCCGGGTCACCTGCTCGGCGAAGCTGGACAGCTGGTCGACCATGGTGTTGACCGTCGTGACGAGTTCGAGGATCTCGCCCTTCGCGTCAACAGTGATCTTCTTCGACAGGTCGCCCTTGGCGACGGCCGTCGTGACCTCGGCGATGTTGCGGACCTGGATGGTCAGGTTGTTCGCCATGAAGTTCACGGACTGCGTGAGGTCCTTCCAGGTGCCCGCGACCCCCTGCACCTCGGCCTGGCCGCCGAGGATGCCCTCGGTGCCCACCTCGCGCGCGACACGCGTGACCTCCTGGGCGAACGACGACAGCTGGTCGACCATCGTGTTCAGGGTGTTCTTCAGCTCCTGGATCTCACCGCGGGCGTCCACGGTGATCTTCTGGGAGAGGTCACCCCGGGCCACCGCGGTGGCCACCTGGGCGATGTTGCGCACCTGGGCGGTGAGGTTGCCGGCCATGCCGTTCACCGAGTCCGTCAGGTCCCGCCACACACCGGCCACACCGGGCACCTGCGCCTGACCGCCGAGCCGGCCCTCCGTACCCACCTCGCGGGCCACCTTGGTGACCTGGTCGGCGAAGGCGGACAGCTGGTCGACCATCGTGTTGATGGTGTTCTTCAGCTCGAGGATCTCGCCGCGCGCGTCGACGTCGATCTTCTGGGACAGGTCGCCCCGCGCCACCGCCGTCGTCACCTGGGCGATCTGCCGCACCTGCGAGGTGAGGTTGCCCGCCATGAAGTTGACGGAGTCCGTGAGCTCCTTCCAGGTGCCCGAGACCCCGTCCACGCGGGCCTGACCGCCCAGGCGGCCCTCCGTGCCCACGTCCCTGGCCATCCGCGTCACCTGGTCGGCGAAGCTGGAGAGCTGGTCCACCATCGTGTTCACGGTGTTCTTCAGCTGGAGCATCTCGCCGGAGACGTCGACCGTGACCTTCTGGGAGAGGTCACCGTTGGCCACCGCCGTCGTCACCTGGGCGATGTTGCGCACCTGGCCGGTGAGGTTGCGGAACGCGGTGTTGACCGAGTCGGTCAGGTCCTTCCAGGTACCGGCGGCCCCGGCCACCTGCGCCTGGCCGCCCAGTTCACCCTCGACCCCGATCTCCCGGGCCACACGGGTGACCTCGGCACCGAACGACGACAGCTGGTCGACCATGCCGTTGACGGTGTTCTTCAGCTCCAGCATCTCGCCGGCCACGTCCACGGTGACCTTCTGCGACAGGTCACCGTTGGCCACCGCCGTCGTCACCGCGGCGATGTCCCGCACCTGGGTGGTCAGGTTCCGGAAGACCGTGTTGACGGAGTCCGTCAGGTCCTTCCAGGTGCCCGCGGCGCCCGGCACGTTCGCCTGCCCGCCGAGCTGCCCCTCGGCACCGACCTCGTTGGCCACGCGCGTGACCTCGTCCGCGAAGATCCGCAGCGTCTCGGTCATCTGGTTGATCGTCTCGGCGAGCTGCGCGACCTCGCCGCGCGCCGGAACGGTCACCTTGCGCGACAGGTCACCGCTGGCGACCGCGGTGGTCACCTCGGAGATCCCGCGCACCTGGGCCGTCAGATTGCCGGCCATGATGTTGACGGAGTCGGTGAGCTCCTTCCACGTACCGGCGACCCCGGGCACATGCGCCTGGCCGCCCAGGATGCCGTCCGTACCCACCTCACGGGCGACCCGGGTCACCTCGGAGGAGAAGGCGGACAGCTGGTCCACCATCGTGTTGACGGTTTCCTTCAGCTCCAGCATCTCGCCGGCGACCTGAACCGTGACCTTCCGGGACAGATCACCCTTGGCGACCGCTGTCGTCACCAGCGCGATGTCCCGCACCTGGGCCGTCAGCCGGTACGCCATCGTGTTGACCGAGTCCGTGAGATCCCGCCACGAACCGGACATACCGCGCACCCGGGCCTGCCCGCCCAGCTTGCCCTCGGTACCCACCTCGCTGGCCACGCGCGTGACCTCGTCGGTGAACGTCGACAGCTGGTCCACCAGGTTGTTGACGGTCCTGCCGACCTTCAGGAACTCACCGCGCAGCGGATGCCCCGTCCCGTCCACCGACGGCGACCGCAGATCCATACGCGGCGACAGATCTCCCTCGGCCACCGCCGTCAGGACCCTGCCCACCTCGGAGACCGGCCGTACGAGGTCGTCGACGAGAGCGTTGGAGTTGTCCACGGCCGTCGCCCAGGAGCCTTCGCAGGCCCCCGTCTCCAGCCGCTCAGTGAGTTTTCCCTCACGTCCGACCACACGCCGTACCCGTGACAGCTCACCCGTGAGGTGAAGATTGCGGTCGGCGACCTCGTTGAAGACCGCCGCGATCTCCGACATCACGCCGTCACCGGAGACCGTGAGCCGCTTCCGGAAGTTCCCGTCGCGCATCGCCACGAGAGCCACCAGCAGCCTGTTCAGGGCAGCCGTGTCCACCTCCGTGGTCCCGTCACCGCCCCGCTGCCTGCTCAGGGACGGTCCGCCTTTCGCGCGCGCCTTAGTGCCCCGCGCCGCTGCGCCAGACTCCACTGTGTCCCTCCCGCAGGGGTCGACCGTTACCACTGTGCTCGTACCACTGTGCTCGGTTACCGCCATACTCGGCGTACCGCTTACTTCGGCGTACCTGTTACTGCTGCGTATTTCTGCCAGACCGGATCCGGCCACACCAGGGGCTGCTGCCCGCCGTACACACGACCCACTCAGCCTGGCCGGACCTTCATCAGAAGCCTGCCCAGTGTTTCACCCTGGCCGAACCAGGCCATAACAGTTCGGCAGCTTCGCACATCGTCCGCACACCCTGGGGGCGTAAACACCGGCGACCGGCATCCGCTCGGACGGCGAAGGTAAGTAACCTTGCATACGGCTGTCCAGCCACACCGGTTCGTCCGGCCTGGGCGGTGGCACGAGCACGAGCGGGCATTCGGAGGGGCGGCCGCAGACCATGACCACCGGAGTGATCCCCGGGGGGCACACCCCTGAGCCACGGCCCACGGGCGAGCGGATGCCGCAGCAGCGGCATGAGCCGGCCGGCCTGGGAAGCCCGTATGTCGAGAACCGGTCGAGGAGTTCTGTGATCACCGCGCGCGCGGCCGCCAGCTTCGAGCCCGTCGGGCGATCGGTCGCGACCGCCCGGGCCTTCGTCCGCGACACCCTCCAGGGCTGGGGCTACGCGGACATCGTCGACGACGCCGTGGTCCTCACCAGCGAACTGGTGACCAACGCGGTCGTGCACGCGGGCACCCACGCCGACGTCCTGTGCCTGCGCGCGGACGACGGGGTGCGCATCGAGGTCACCGACCGCTACCCGGAACGCGAGGTCCCGATCCAGGGCTCCGCCGTCAACATGGGCAGCCCCGACCGCGAGGGCGGCCGCGGCCTCCAGCTCTGCGCGGCCCTCGCCGCCCGCTGGGGTGTCGAGTACACGCCCACGCACAAGAATGTCTGGTTCCAGCTCGATCTCCCCGAGCGCCCGGTGGGCACCCGCGCCGCCGGACCGTCCCTCCCCGCCGAGCTGCTGCCTCTCGCCGACGGCCGGGTCCGGGTCGCGGTCATCCAGATCGACCGCAAGGGTTCCGTCACCGCCTGGAACGAGGACGCCGAGGAACTCTTCGGCCACACCGCCGCCGAGGTCACCGGCAGGCCGCTGACCGACCTCGCCGCCTGGCCGCACACCCCCGGCACCGGCACCGGCGTCGCGGAGGCCCTCCAGCTCTCCCGCTGGGAGGGCAGCTACGGCATCCGCGGCGCCGACGGCCGTGTCACTTCCGTCTACGCCTCGCACCTGAGGGTCCGCGACACGGGCGGCGAGCCCTCCACCGTCTGCCTGCTGGTACGCGACCACGAACGCGCCGTCCTCCAGACCCCGTTGCGCCTCCCCGCCTCCGACGGCGGGGGTGTCTCCGACGGCCAGAGCACCGACCCCTTCGAGGTGTTCATCGGCTCGCCGGCCCCGGACGACCTCGACGGCCTCCTCCAGCGCACGGTCGAGCGCGCCCGCGACATGCTCGACGGCGACTCCGCGTTCCTGCTCCTCGCGACCGACGACGAGACCGAGCTGGAGGTCCGTGCATCCACGGGTCTGCCGTCGGCCCGTCAGCGCTTCGCGCGCGTGCCCGTCGAAGCCGGCCCCGGCCGCTACGGCTCGGCCCGCATGCCGGCCGTCCACGACGATCTGGCCGCCGTTCCGGGCGCGGTACCCCTCCTGGGCGGCACTGGCATGCGCTCAGTGGTCACGGTCCCGCTGAAGGTCGAGGGCCGTCTGACGGGCTCCCTGGGCGTCGCGGCCGAAGCGCCCGGCAGATACTCCAACGAGGAGGCGCTGCGCCTCCAGTTCGCGGCCGACCGCATCGCCCTGGCCGTCGAGTCCGCCCGCCTGGGCGAGCTGGAACGGCTGCGCCGCGGCTCGCTCAGCTTCCTGGTCGAGGCCTCCGACCTGCTCGCCGGCACCCTGGACCGCGACCAGACCCTCGCCCTGATGGCACAGATGACGGTCCCGACCCTCGCCACCTGGTGCGCGGTCTACACCATCGCCGACCAGGCCTCCGAGCCGTATCTGTCGTACGTCCTGCACGAGGACGAGGAACTCATCGACGGAATCAAGTCGTTGCTCTCCAAGGTGCCCCCGCCGGACCCGGTACCCACCCCGGGCGCCCGCATCTGGACGGCCCCCGGTGAGCACGCCCACCAGGCCGCCCTGCGCAGCTCCATGCGCAGCCTCGGCCTGACCGGTGGCCCCGCCCGCCAGGTCTCCTCCGCCATCGGCCCGACGCTCGCCACGGCCTCGGCCGTGGCCGGCGAGACCGTGGTGCTCCCCCTGGTGGCCCGCAACCGCGTCATCGGCATGCTCACCCTGGGCAAGCCCGCCGACGAACACTTCCGCCAGGAGATCCTGGAACTGGCCGAGGACCTGTCCCGCCGGGCCGCCCTGGCCCTGGACAACGCCCGCCTTTACTCGGAGCGCACGGCCATCAGCCAGGCCCTCCAGCGCAGCCTCCTACCCCCGGGCACCCCGCACATCGAGGGCATCGAGGTCGAGGTCATCTACCGCGCGGCCGGCGAGGGCAACGAGGTCGGCGGCGACTTCTACGACGTCTTCCCCATCGACGACGGCACCTATGGCTTCGCCATCGGCGACGTCTGCGGTACGGGCCCCAACGCGGCCGCCGTGACGGGCCTCGCGCGGCACGCGCTCCGGCTCCTGGCACGGGAGGGCCTGAGCGGCCCCGCGGTCCTGGAGCGCCTCAACTCGGCCATCCTGGACGAGGGTTCCCGCAGTCGCTTCCTGACCCTCCTGTACGGCGAGATGCGCCCGCAGGAGGACGGCAGCGCGGAGATGAAGGTGGTGTGCGCCGGCCACCCGCTCCCACTGCGCCTGCGCCAGGACGGCACGGTGGAGGCCGCCGCCGAACCCCAGCCGCTCCTCGGCGTCATTGAGGAGCTGGAGCTTTACGAGCAGACGGTCATCCTCGACCCGGGTGACGTCCTGCTGTGCGTCACGGACGGTGTGACGGAACGCCGGGAGGGCACGCGCATGCTGGGCGACGACGGCCTCGCGGACGTCCTGACGACATGCACGGGCCTGACGGCCGGCGCGGTCGCCGCACGCATCATGCGCGCGGTGGAACGCTTCGCGTCGGACGCTCCGTCGGACGACATGGCGATTCTGGCGATGCGGGTCCCCGGCCTTCAGACGGACTGAGGGCGGGGACGGAAGAGGAAACGAAAAAGTCCCGCCCGAAAAGGGCGGGACTTTCTTCTTGGAGCCCCCAAACGGAATCGAACCGTTGACCTTCTCCTTACCATGGAGACGCTCTGCCGACTGAGCTATAGGGGCCTGTTGCCTTTTCGAGGTTTCCCCCGCAGCAACGGAATAGATCATACCCTGAACGGACCCGAGTTCCCAAACTCGTTCAGAAGGCGGGCTGCAGCAGTCCGCCGAGGGCGTTGCAGGCGGAGGCGATCCGCTGCATCTCCCGCTTCGTCAACGAGGCGTCCACCGGCAGCGCCAGCGTCTCGTCGGCGGCCCGCTCGGTCTCCGGCAGCGAGACACAGCGCCGGAATTCCGGGAGCCGGTGCAGAGGCGTCTTCACCGGCACCCGGCAGTCGACTCCCTTGCCCCGCAGGGCCCGTGCGAAGGCGTCCCGGTCGGGACGGCCGTTCCCCGGCACCCGCACGACGTACTGCTGGTAGGTGTGCCCGTCACCACCGTCCGGCGTGCGCACACCGCGCAGCTTCGCATCGAGATAAGCGGCCCGCTGCCGCCGCTGCGCGATCTCGTCGTACGGCGCCTCGGACTCGCCCTGCTCCAGCACCAGCAGCCCGTGCCGCTGCCCCAGCTCACGCAACCGACGGATGTCGGCCCACCGTCCAAAGCGGTGGACGACAACCACGGCCGCGGATCGGGCAGTTACCGCCGCTTCCACCGCCGAGACGTCGAGGCAGTAGGTCACCGGATCTATGTCGGCGAACACCGGAAGCGCGCCGGCGAGTGTCACGGCCTCGGCGACTTCCACGTTCCCGAAGGCCGGCACTATCACCTCGGCACCGACTCCGACGCCGGCGGCCCTGAGCATTGCAGCAGTACCCATGCTGGGATGCTCTGCGCGCAACGTGAACTTTGCGTTACGCAAGCCAAAAAAGGGTGGTACCCGGAACGGAAGTTCCGGGTACCACCCTTTCAATGTCTGTTCGGCGGTGTCCTACTCTCCCACAGGGTCCCCCCTGCAGTACCATCGGCGCTGTAAGGCTTAGCTTCCGGGTTCGGAATGTAACCGGGCGTT